>JAEUUP010000089.1 GCA_016787525.1 Saprospiraceae bacterium
ATTCAAATGATGGCAATAAATACGTATTGTTTTGTTTTCTAACTCTACTCTTTCTACTTTTAATTCAGGTAGGTTCAAGAGTAATTCATATACTGTAGTATCCATTCACTAAGATACCACAAAAATTGTCACAGAACGAAATAAAAAAACTATTTATCAAAATGAAAAAACTATTTATCCTAATTGCAAGTATCCTTGTTACATCTTTGGCAATGGCGCAAGATGGCAAAAGTAAACCCAGCCCCGCAGCAATAGCAACAGGCAAAATAGGTGACAAAACCATCACAATCACTTATGCTCAGCCTGCCGTTAAGGGTAGGGAAATCTGGGGCAAACTCGTCCCTTACAACCAAGTTTGGCGCACTGGTGCTAATGAAGCAACGACTTTTGAAGTAGATAAAGATGTAAAAATAGAAGGTCAAGACCTCAAAGCAGGAAAATATAGCCTTTTCACAATTCCTACTGAGGGGGGCGAATGGACAATTATTTTCAACTCGGTTATCAAACAATGGGGAGCATACAGCTACGATGCCAGCAAAGATGTGCTCCGCGTAAAAGTCAAATCTGCCAAATCTGAGAATTTGGTAGAGCGTTTGACATTCAATGTAGCCAGCGATTCAGTTATTTTAACTTGGGAAAAACTGAGTGTTTCTTTCAAAGTGCAATGATTTCGATCTAAATAATATTGGCGAGAGTAGAAATCTCGCCAATATTATACCATTTTAATAACCAATACGACCTCTACCCCATCACTCGTATCATAAATATTGAGCCTGTATTTTTCTCCATAAATTTGATTTAGAATATGAATACGCCGCTTGGCAAGGTTAATACCCATAGATTGATACTCATTATATTCTGTATGTTGTTCTAATTTTCTAAATCCCATCCCATTGTCTTTGACGCGACAATAGATTTCACTGGCTTTCTTATCAAAAACAATAACAATATCACCTATTCTATCATCTGGGAGCGATGAAATGCCATGTCTAACTGCATTTTCAACAAAAATTTGCAACAAAAGAGGCGGTAATAACTTTTGTTGTACATCTATGGTCTCATCAATTTTAATATTGTATTCAAATTGTCCTTCAAATCGTTTTTGTTCTAAAAGCAAATAGTCATTCAGATAATGTGCTTCTTTTTCTATACTAATAAACTCCTCTTTACCCAAATTTAAAGATGAACGAATAAAACGTGCCAAACGAGGCAGTTGAATCTTAACGCTTTCAATATCTTTTTTATAAACAAAAGTCAAGATACCATTCAAAGCGTTGAACACAAAATGAGGGTCAATCCGCGCTCGTATTGCTTCTTGTTCCCATTCTAACTGCTTGCGTTCCAATGCTAATCGCTCCTCCGCACGCTGCAATACGCGCTGCTGTTTTAGAGATTTTCTACGGTTAAGCCATCGAAAAAACTCAAAAGTTAAAGCAGCAAAAATGAGCCAATAAATAAATATAGCCACTGTTGTTCGATAAATAGCACGTGGAACCTCGAACCTTGCTCGGATGGGTTTACTCCAAATATGGTCTCCACGACTCGTTTCTACTTCCAAGAGGTATTGACCGCTATTCAATGCAGCCAGTGGAAGTGTAAATTCCTCGCGGGTAGTCATAGAGTCCTGTTTCTCGATAATACCATCACGCCATAATTTATAGCGATAAGTCATGACCTCACCATTGCAATAGGCAATGGCACGGAAATTAAATTTTATTTCACTCTCTTGGTCAAACCAACCATAGCGCAATCGTAAAAATGTATCAGGTTGAATCAAATAAGGCATTGGTTTTACAAGCCTGATGAGTGGAACGCTCCGTTGAATTTTTAAATCATTGATTTTGAACGAATAAACACCATCGTTTGAAGCGATGTATAACTTATCACCATCTAATAATAAATCATTTACAAACAATGAAGACTGCAAGTCCTTACCACCAAATATAAGTGGATACATCAGAGTTGGGTCATTAGGATCGAACTTCAATCGGGTAACACCTTTAGCTGTTCCTATAAAAATCGTTTGTTCGTCGAATTTGATAGCGCGATTACAACTATTATTGCTCAATCCATGCTCTTCTGTCCAATTTTTAATAATTTTTCCATCTTTTACCAAAAATACACCATTACCTGTTGTTGTACAAAGCAAGTAATCATCTCGTAGAATAATAATATTATTGACCGTTGTTTCAAAATTTTCTTTCAAAAACGTTAAATTTTGGCTACCTTTTTTCAAAAAGCAGACCCCCTCAGTACCGCCAAACCACATAGTACTGTCCTCACCTTCTGCTATGCAATAATAACGAGTACGATTGCTCCCCCAATAAGTTTTAAATTTTGCTCGATTTTTTGATACTAAAGTTAACTCATTAATTCGACTCGAAACAGTATATACACGTCTATTTTTTGCAAAATGTACATTTTTAAAAGCAGTCATCGTATTGAGTAACTCCGAAATATTGTACACTTTATTTTTATTTTCAGACGAGTAAGTCTCCCACTTTTCAGGTAGCTTCACATCCAGTTCTAATGATTCTAAAATAGGCGAGTTTTTTTGAAAATACTGAGGGGGAGGTTTTTTTGAAAAATCTGGAAAATAATCGAGCCTATAATTGTCTGTTTGCAGCCAAAGATCAGTCGCATTTGGAAAAATAATACGTTGGATTCGTACATCCCACAAGCCCTTGACTCTAATCCTTCGATATATTTCCTGTTTATCTTTATCCCAAAAATTAAGCGTATTTGGATAAGTCCCCATCACGATATGACCTCTAGGGTTTATTGCCAACGCATTAACTTCTTGACTTTCAAGACCTTGAAGTTTACTAATGACTGTAATATTGTCATAACCTACTGGAAAGAAAAGCACACCTTTGCCTAAAGTACACACCCAAACATTGCCTTCATTGTCTCTAAACACGTGAGAGACATGGGCTTCTGCTGGCTGAAAAGTCATTTTTTTCTTACCATTGAGGTCAATTGTATAAAAACCATTGGTCACACCAATCCAGAGATTACCTTGAGCGTCAGCCGTGATACTACGGATATATTGTTTTTTGAAAATCCTTTTATCAATAATCTTAGTAAAAACACCATTTTTAAATTCAAAAATACCATCATCCGATTCTATAATAAGTCTATCATTGCTCTCAAAAAAACGACCTAACTTGGTTGATTTGTTAGAAAAGACGACCCAATCTACAAATGAATCACGTTGTGCATCATAACGTCGAAAAGTATCACCCGCTAAATAAATTCCATGGTTTTTGTCTCGAAAAATGCCCATCACTTGCTTACTTTGGTCCATGAGGTTATAATTTCTAACTTGCCCATTGGGTAAAATACGCTTCATAATGTATCGTTCAACCAAAATCCAAACACTACTATCGGTCGCTTGCTTAATCGAAGTGAGATAAGCACTGCCATTTGTCTCTTGCCAATTGCCCCATTCTCGGTAGCTAGTAATTTTTTCAGTCTCTGTATCGAAATAAGATAAACGCCCATTAATCGTATGAAACCAAATACGTCCTTGCAAATCTTCTGTACCTGAAATGATTTCATTGTCAGCTAACCCATTCAAAATATTAAAATTTTGGAAAGTCCGACCATCGAACCGAGTCGCTCCACTTGCTGTGCAAAACCAGATATATCCCTTTGAATCTTGAAAACAGGTATAAACAGTATTATTGGGCAAGCCGTCACGGATAGTGAATTGCCTAAATTCATATGGGATACGTACCTGCCCATAAATATGGGTTGGCATCAACAACGCAGTCAATGAGGTAAGTAATATATAAACATAGTGGCGCAATTGAAAAATGTTTTAGGCAAAAATAAAAGACATAATGATTAAGCGTGTATATAAATCAATTTTTCAAAATTAAATATCGAATAAAAGTAATTATGGTTTAATTTTTGATATATCATTTTTTAAAAATGACATTAAAACTCTTTTTTAATTAAATGATTATCAAATAATTATTACTCGCAAAAATTCAGTATAAATCATTTTTACTTAAAGGTAACCGATTCTTGAACTCAAATTTCAATTTCGCATGAAAAAACTTATTCTATTACTTCTCTTACTGAGGGGGGTAACTCCAAGCAACGCTCAATGTTTAAGTGGCAATTGTAACAATGGATATGGTTCAGCCATTTTCAAAAAGAAAGGGGGCGTACGTTTCACAGGTCAATTTCAAAATCGCAAACCTCATGGTCAAGGCAAAGCTGTTTATCCTGACGGAACTCGATACGAAGGTACTTGGTTCAATGGCACTATGAATGGTGTTGGCACATTGACCCTAAGCGACGGTACCGCATTAAGTGGGGTTTGGCGTAATAGCCGTTTTTTGGGTACAGATACGTCTTTTCTACGAGAAAATACTTATGCTGCCATTTCTTCAACACCGACTCCGCCAAAAACTGAGAATATTACTATAGTCGAGTCATCGCAACCCACTGAAAAGGAAACAGTCACCCGAGTTGATGAATTTGAGGCAACGACACCTGCTCAAACCACCTCACCTACTGTAGTAGAAATTCTCCCTAATAATGAATCGAGCCTCACTCTTCCGAAAGTATGGACTTTGGCTGTTGGTATTTCTAACTACGAATTGCCTAGTATCCTGACCTTAAAGTATCCACACAGCGATGCTTTTAGAATGTATGCCTTTTGGAAAAGCCCTGAAGGTGGCTCACTTGACGACAAACATTCGCAAGTGCTTGTCAACGACCAAGCAACCAAGCAAGGTATATTAGACTCGATGCGTCAGATGTTTATGCAAGCTGCACCCAACGATTTGGTTGCCTTTTTCTATTCAGGACATGGCTTGAAAGGCGCATTCTTACCAACAGATTATGATGGCAACAATGTTCGCCTGTTTCATACAGAAGTAAATGACTTGTTATCTGCATGTCCAGCTAAATACAAACTCGTTATTGCCGATGCGTGCAATTCAGGTAGTTATTTGGCTGTAAAATCGCCTACTAAAAGTATTTTTGAGTCATCTTCACAACGAGACGTACAAGATGCTTTTTTCCGTGAATTGAATCGTGCAAGCGCAGGAACTGCATATATTTTATCGTCACAAGCCGATGAAGAATCGCTTGAGGTTTCGACACTCCATCAAAGTATTTTCAGCTATTTTGTACTGAGGGGTATGAAAGGTGAGGCTAATACCAATGACGATGAGGTCATTACGATTAAAGAATTATTTGACTATGTTTATCAAAAAGTAACAACCTATGCCAAAAGCTTAGGTAAAATACAAACCCCAGTATTGAAAGGTAATTTTGATCCTAATATGCCCGTAGCAATGATTCGCAAGTAAGTAGTAAGTACCAAATAAGAGGTATGAAATATGTAAATACTCCTCGATAAAAATACTTTTCATATTTCATACCTCATATTTAGAAAGGCTTGACTTAAATTTTCTACAATATCACTCGCCAACATTGCCTCTTGCCCTTTTGTTTGAGCCGCATAGTCACCTGCCAGTCCGTGAATATAAACACCAATAATAGCTACCATTTTAGGTTCATAACCTTGAGCCAGTAAACCCGTAATGATGCCAGTCAATACATCACCGCTACCAGCCGTTGCCATACCTGCATTACCAGTTGAATTAAAATAGCATACCCCCTCAGTATCTGCAACAATAGTATGTGCGCCTTTTAATAAAATATTGATTTTCAGCTCTTTAGACTTCGTTCTCAAGAGCTCTAATCGCTCAAAGTCATTTACTGTTTTACCAAATAAGCGTTCAAACTCTTTAGGATGAGGTGTCAAAATAGAACTCTCAGGAATCAAATCGAGCCATTCAGGATTTTCGGAAAGGATATTCAAAGCATCCGCATCTAATACTAATGGATGTTCCGATTGCTCTAAGTACCCCCTCAGTATTTCGGCCATTTTCGTACTTTTAGTGATGCCACAACCTATACCAATTGTTGTAAATTTCTGACTATCAATTACTTTGGTTAGTTCATTCTCCTGGTCATCTCCAAACAGCATAGCTTCTGGAATACCCAATTGAAGAATAACTCGATTGCTCAATGGTGTCTGAATAGTCAACAACCCTACCCCTACCCGCATACAGGCTCGTGCAGCTAAAAGGGCTGCACCTGCCATCCCTACGCTACCTACAACCAATAGAGCATGACCAAATACACCTTTGTGAGCAAATTTTTTCCTTTTTTTGATGAACGGCTGAATAAAAGTTTTAGTAATAAAGTAGTTTTGAATAGATACCTGTTTTACAAAGTTGCAATGTAAACCAATACTTCTATAGGCAAATTGAGGCACATATGGCTCATTTTCGGGCAATAAAAAAGCTAATTTGGGTAATTCAAACGACAATACTTGTTTGGCTTTAATTATACCTCCCACAGTATGTTTATCGGCAAACAAACCAGAGGGAATATCTACTGATACTATCTCTGCTTCTGATTGATTGAGCATCTCAAAAAAAGAAGTCCAATAGCTACTAACAGGTCTTGTCAGACCACTTCCCAATATTGCATCAATAATAATGACATCATAGGTAATGATAGGAAAGGATTGATGTTCAAATATCTCCCCCCTCAGTATAGGAACATTCAATTCGTTGAGTTTCTCTAAATTTTTTGTAAAATCGACTGACTCGTTCTTTGTAATATGGCATATAAAAACACTGACTTGATACTGCAAAAGATGTAAAAACCGGGCTATTACTAACCCATCTCCACCATTATTCCCTGTGCCACAGAGCAAAATGATAGGTTTTGAAGTATCATAAAGACTTATAAACCATTCTGTAAAAACGCTCGAAGCCCTCTCCATCAAATCATAAGAGGAAATGGGTTCATTGTCTATTGTGTATGAATCCCACGCACGTATCTGTTCAGTAGTCAGTAACATATCAAATAGTTTAATAAATAAAGAAAGCCCGCTTGCTGTTGACAAGCGGGCGAATCGGTATGTGGGATTATAATCTGTCAGGCGGTGCCGAGCAAATTATAGCGTGTTAATGTATTTATTTTATTTTACAACTTGCATTTTTTTCGTAATCTTACCTTTTTCTGTCATTACTTCTGCAATATACATACCAGGTGTAAAATTATCGAAATAAACGGTAGCTTGTTTGCCTTTGATATTGTTTTGACGGCTCACCTCTTTACCCATCATATCCACAATCCGAAGTGATTCGATATTATTGATACCATTTAAATAAAAACTCATGAAATCACTTGATGGATTTGGAAACATCAATAAGTCAGTTTCTTTCATCGGTTCGTCCTTTTTCGCTATTTTGATTGGAATAGCAATGTCCTTACCTTCAATCATCAAACGACGACCTTGATTATCCATCAAATAAACATCATTAATTCGGAAACGCACCATAGGCTTATCACCTGTTTGGAAACCTGCTACGTCATCAATTACTACACCACGAATCTTACTGACTTCACCATGGCCGCTGACACCTCTATTCTGGCTACGAGCAATGCCAGCTTCAATACGCCCTCTATTCACCAATTTACTCATGGCCAAATAGGCATCATAGCGAGAAAGCCAATTGGATTGTAAAAAATCAACTGAGATGGTGTTTTCTTCTATCAAATCAGCATCATAGCCTACTGAAAAACTGAGTCCTCGTGCATCAACCGCTGGCAAATCTTCAGTGCCTACAAGCACTGTAATTTCAATCATATCGCCTTGAGCAGCTGAGTTAGTTGTCGTCAATACATGTAAACGAATTTTAGTCGTTTCAGGTGTTTTCTCAGCAACAACTGAATTTATTTTTCCGTAGTTAGCACTAATCATTAGTGTATCTAAGTGGCTAATGACACCATCACCATTCAAATCTGCATTTTTTGCATTAATACCATTTTGAAGCGTCTGCTGCCAATTTTCTGCATATGTAGGTATCCATGAGCCATCTCTATCTGCTCTATTAGGTCCGTATTGACCTATTGCATTACCAACTGTCAATAAATCCCACATGTCAACGATACCATCTCTGTTGGCATCTCCAGGAAAAACACAATCCGTTGAACAGATTAATGCACCCACAGGTTGGAGTCTAACATTGATTGTCACAGTTTTACAATTTGAACCCAAAACACAATAGTCAACTTCAAAACTATCGAAATCACCAGATGTAGGTGGTGTATAACTAATTTCGCCTTTGGCGCTGATAGTGTATCGTCCGCCCTCATTTGTGATACCACCTTGACGGGAGACAAAAGACCATGTTCGATTACTAATACTACTTTCTAAGGGAATATTGTATTTGAACTCATACGGAGTGCCATGGAAAGCAACTATCTCGAAAGCATCCGCTACAGGTTCATAATTTGCTATGGTTGTGTGTACTGTTGCAGTTTCTTTTGTACCATCTGCGTAAGTTACTTCATAATCAAAGTTGAAAACACCTTTAAAACCATTATTCGGAATTATTTGAAGATGACCATTTTGTAGATTCATAACACCACAATCTCTGGTTGAGGCATTCTGGACTTGAATATCAATAATAGGTTTTGCAAGGCTATCGTTTTGATAAACGTTAATATCTTTTGTACTATTGATTGGCATGTAAACATAATCATCTTTCAAGAAAACAGGGACAGGTCTATCCACAACATCGACAACAACATCATAAGATTTCATTAAACCATTTTGCTCCACAAGGAATCCAAAACGAGACTCACCTGATGCATCTAAACGCGGCGTATAATAGTACACCCCACTTCCAGGATCACCTACCCAAGAAGCAGCACCTTGAGGGTTTTGAGAAGGACTAGCTGTATTTTTAGGTACTGTAAATATAATCTTCTCGCCAGGACGAGTAAAAAGTTTTACTGTTTGATAATCAGGAAGATTGGATTCAAAGACATGTATGGTTGCTAAACCACAATCATAATGACCTGCATTATCTGTTAGCGTATAGTTTACCAATGCAACACCTTTGAAATCCTTATCTGGAGTGAAGACAACAGATGACTTATCCGCACTGATACGTGCTGTACCATGGTTCGATAACACAATTTTGTCCAACCGTTTGACTCCATTGGCTGTGACATCATTTGACAATACATTGATAATAAAGTCTGTTGCGTTTACAGTCATGTGAGCATAGTCATCCTTCGCCTGCACCTGAGAGAATGCAAGTATAGGCATCATTGAGACGACTATTGCTACAAACATCCTATATGTTATAAGCATGGGTGTTTTCATCTTACAGATGTTTTAAAAATTGTAAATAAAAAAATTTTCCTTAAAGTATGTTCAGAAATTATCCACCAAAACACGTATTGACATATTTTTTTATTAAAAATTCAATATTTCATCAACTTATAAAAGTCTACTAGAAAGTGTATTGAAGTTTTCAGTGTAAAAAAAAAATGCCTAAAAAGTGAATAATAAAAAATAAAATAAAAATAAAAACGTAATTTTGATGTTCACGGGATGGATGCTATAAATCGGGAAGATAATGTAGTTATCTTTAGTGATAGATGAGCTACAAATACCGTACCAAAAATAAAACTACAGAAAATTTATCATATACTAAATTCATAAATCTTTCACAAAGATAAAGAAATTTTAAGCAAAAAATCAACTAAATTATTCCATATTTTAGATTTTTTTTGTCTTAGGCTCAATTAGGTCTTATTGTGATCGGTCTAACTTAGAAATTATCGTTCAAATTCATGACTGACAGCAAAATTTACAATGTATTATCTCACTTCGACAAAGTTGAACAGAATCGCCTGCGAAAATACATTCATTCGCCTTATTTTAATGTTAATGAAACCTTAATGCAGTTTTATGATGTCCTTTCAGAACATATTAACTCGAATGGAAAGGCAGTGGAATTGAGTAAAGAAAAGATTTGGATGAAATTATATGGAAATGAAGTCTTTAATGATGTTCGATTTAGGAAATTATCCTCTGACTTACTCAAACTTGTAGAAGGGTTCTTAGCACAGCAAATATTTGATGAGAGGAACTTACTTCAAGCAAGTTTCCTACTTGAAGCTATTGGTAAAAAAAAAATCGAAAAACTGTTCAATAGCTCTGTGAAAAATGCTCATAACCTATCCAATCAACAACATTATAAGCATGCAAATTTTTATTTCCATCAATATCTGATTGAAAAAAACTACTATGATTTAAGCGAAGTCGAACTAAAGCGCTCCGAAAAAAGTAATGTTGAAAAAGTAATTAATAATTTAGACTACTTTTTTTTAGCTGAAAAAATGAAGTGGTATTTAGCTCTTTTAAGTCGCAAAAAACTTATTTCACACGAATATCAGTTGTTATTTATTGATGAAATAATAACACACTTAAAAAAATATCGTTATGAAAACAACCCACCTATAACCGTTTATTTTCATGCTATTTTAACTCAAACTGAACCTGAGAACATTGACTATTATTATTCACTTATCAAAGTCTTAGACGAAAATAGTAATTTTTTCCCAAAAGTTGAACAATATGAATTATATAGTTATGCTCTAAATTTTTGTATTCTTAAAATTAATCAAGGGAGACCTGAATTTTTAAGTGAATTTATTCAAGTCATAAAATTTATGATTGACAAAGATATATTAAGCTATGAAACTGAAAAAGGAGAGCTTAATCCCTGGCTATTTAAAAATATTGTGCTAATTGCTTTACGGTTGAATGATTATACTTGGACGGAGCAATTCATTAAAGAATATACCAATAAATTACCTCTTGAGTTTAGAGAAAACGCTGTATCTTATAATCTTGCACAAGTCTATTTTTACAAAAAAGAATATAACAAAGTTATATCAATATTACAATTCATTGAATATGAAGATGTTACATATAACTTGGGATCAAAATCAATGCTTATTGCTATTTATTACGAAAAAGATGAGTTTGAAGCTCTTAATTCTCTATTAGAAAGTTTCAAGACCTACTTGAATCGTCACAAAGACTTAGCTGAACAACGTAAGAGTCTTTACATGAACTTAATCAAATTTGTTCGTAAAATGACTAAAATTATGCCAGGAGATAAAAAATCTGTAGAAGCACTAAAAGAAGAAATTAAAGCTGCAAAAGGTATAGCTTCCGAAAAATGGCTACTCGAAAAACTCTCCGAACTCGAATAAAAACACCCCCTCAGTACAGAAGGGGTATTTCTTTCTTAGAAGCCATTAACATCGTCAACTACAACCGAAGGCGGCGGAGATGGTATATTATCCGTACCACCTTTAATGTGCATTTGGGCTTTTACAGCCAAAACAGATAATCCGTTTGGAGGTTTTTCAAACTATTTTTCATGATGTTTAACTAGTTGTGATTGTTAAAAAATAATTATTAATTTTAGGGTGCAAAGTAGTAGTAGTGACAAAGTTTCTTTACCTCTTTTTCACATTCTTGTTTCTTATAAGTGACTGACTTACAATGTATTACATCAGTCAATCAAGCCCTTTTTGCCTTCTCCCAAACAACCGATTGCTTGCCAGCGACTAAGCGCATAAAACCACGATAGACTGAATAATTCATCATGCAGAAATAGTATGGCACATAAAAGGCTTTCACTTTTACTTTGAACTGCTCAAAAACCCAACCCAAGAGAGCAGAAAGGTAAAACACAACTTGCACCCAAAAGATAAAAGTGTATAAACTTGTCCAATCGGTCCCCCTCAGTATCAGCAACCAATTTAACCAAAAAATCAACGGTAATGCTATCGGAGCAAGTGTCCAACGTAAAACACGGTGAGAAATGTACTGAAAACTCAAAACACCATATCTAAAAGGATTGAGTAACGACCGTAATCGCCAAACAGCTTGTAATCCACCCGCCGAAATCCGAATTTTACGTTTCAATTCCTCTTTGATGTTGGCAGAATGACCTTCTACGGCATAAGCCTCTGATTCGTAAACAATTTTATAGCCCCGTTCTGCAATGCGCATCGTCATCACAAAGTCTTCAATCAAAGTATCTTTTTCAACAGGTTGGTACAAGTTGGTACGCACCGAAAATAATTCACCCGCAGCTCCCACAGCAGAATAAAGTTGGGAATCCCATTTTTTCAAGAGTGATTCATATTTCCAATAAATACCCTCACCTGCTCCACTTGCTTCGCCCGACATTTGTACACGTTTTTCACCTGCCACTGCCCCTACTTTCGGATCGGCATAGTGTCGCACTATTTTTTTTATCGCATCACGATTAATATCTGTATTTGCATCGGTAAAAACGACTATGGGAGTTGTCACAAATGGCATGACACGCTCCACTGCGGCAATTTTACCTCGACGCTCAGGTTGATGAAACAACTCAATATGATACCCCTCAGTATTTGGAAAGTTTTTGATACGCTCAGGTGTCGAGTCGTTTGAACCATCAGTTACAAAAAAGAAATTGATTTTATCTTTTTGATAATCGAGAGCTATTGAATTGCGAATTTTATCTTCAATCCATTGTTCTTCGTTATAGGCGGCTACCAAAAAGGTGACTTCTGGCTCAAAATACTGAGGGGGTGTTTGAGTTTGCGATGACTTTTTTTTGAGTTTGACTAAAAAAGCCAACAGTATGCCATAGCCTAAATAACTATAAAAGACAATAAATATGAATAGCCAAAATGAGACTGTGAGTAGAGTTGTCATACAGGAATAAGTTTTCTCAATGTAAGAATTAGAATTTCTGATGCAATTTATCAAATCGCAAGGCAAAGTTAGTGGGATTTGAAGTAATCACAAGTAGCATATTATATTTTTAGTTTTTGAATATTTTTAATTGTTTCAGCAATTCACTATTTCGTGACACCGAATTTTGCAAATAAAGTGCAAATAAAACAAAATATGACTTAAAATAGATACTTAAAACATAAAATATAATTTAAATTCAAGTAGCTAAAGGCTCAACATATATCGTTGCAAATCAATTATTTATGGAAATTTAAATTATTTTTCTTCAAACAAAAAATAAATTTAAGTTCTAAAAAAGTATCAAAAATCGTTTTTTTTCGTCAGAAAAGCATGACGTATAAATTTATGGGAACTAAAAAAATGTGACTTAATTTCGGATAAAGACTTGCATAAAACTGAGAATGGCGTAACTTTGCACTATGAAAAGTTGAAAGTCATTTGTCGCATCTTGAGCCTCCCTAATACAAATGCTTTCAAGTTATTTATTTTAGAATTAGGTAAAACATAGCCATACATACTTTTGAAAACCAATTTCCTATGACGATAACTTTCTATTCCGAGTAATCCTCCCCCAAGTAGGTGTTTTGAGAAGAGTTTTCATGTTGTATGTTTAGGTCGAACAATACGCTATTAAACTGTGCTTTGAGAAAAGCATTATTCACAACTTATCAACTATGAACGAACTATGCGAAAAGCAAACATTTTAATCATCGAAGACCACGATGCTGTACGTTTACTATTAGGGATTACATTCAAAAAACAATTCAATGTCGTAACAAAACGTGATGGCATCGAAGGTTTAGCGTGGTTGGCTGCAGGCAATATGCCCAACCTAATTATTTTGGATATGCAAATGCCTCGTTTAAATGGTTTAGGTTTTTTACGACAACTTAGATCAAGTGGTATTTTCAATCAAATTCCTGTTTTACTCGTATCAGGTGACGAAAATGTACACAAAAATTTGGAGCTTCAAGATTTAGGTATTATTGATTTTATACCTAAACCTTTCAATCCTACTCAATTATGCGATAAAGTTAATGATATAGTAAGGTATCAACAGACTGCTTTGCAAATGGCTTAAATATGAGAACTAAGTAAATATTGGTCATTAAGCACTGTTAGTCATCGTCTTTAAGTTATTACTTTTTAAAAGTTTATACTATAGAGACAATTAAAGGTTATTTATATTAAGTTACTTGTGTCTTAAACGAAATTATAGTTTTTTACCAAAACGCAGACAAAATTACTATGACTCAAACTCTACCATCACTTACTTTAGTTAAAACGAAAGAGCTTTTCCTCCTCAATGCACCTTATGCTGTGGTTGAGTTTTCTTCACCTTTATCCGACTACGATGTCAGAAATATCGTAGGGGCTACTGTTAATGACCATTTAAGACGATTGTTGTCTATTTCAAATGAAAAAGATACACCATATGGTATTGTAGCCGATTTTTCACTATTGGCACAAAATGATTTTCAGTTTGTACGTACTTTCAAAAAAAATCTACTGACACTTAATGTACCTATAATTGCTGTCTTTCGAGAAAATGAACAAGTCGATTTACTCAAGGCACTTCAGGCGGGTGTTGATGATTGCTATCGAATGCCTTTCGATAGTCAAAGTTTACGTGATAGAATTGAATTTTTACATTTCCACAAAGCACATTTAGAAGAAGCATTCAATGAGCCTGTCGAAGATGAGTTGGTAGTCAAAATGTCACCATTTAAACGTGCTGTTGATATTATTGGCTCGTCATTGGCTATCCTTGCATTCAGCCCTATTTTGATTTTGACAGCAATAATGATTCGTTTAGAATCAAAAGGACCTATCATTTATCGTTCAAAACGAAGTGGTACAGGCTATCAAGTGTTTGATTTTTTGAAATTTCGCTCAATGTATCCCGATGCCGACCAACGTTTAAAAGAAATGCAAGCCCTCAATCAATATAAAGAAGAAGGTGCTGCGTTCATGAAAATTAAAAATGACCCTCGTATCACCCGCGTAGGTCGTATCATTCGTAAGACGAGTATTGATGAACTACCACAGTTGTTCAATGTTTTGAAAGGCGATATGTCGTTGGTAGGAAATCGTCCGTTGCCTCTTTATGAAGCGGAGCAATTGACGAAAGACGAATGGGCATATCGCTTTATCGCACCCGCTGGAATGACTGGTCTTTGGCAAATTACGAAACGAGGGGGCAACGAGATGTCAGCAGAGGAACGCATCAAATTGGATGTAACTTATGCTAAGAATCACTCGTTTTGGTATGATTTGAAAATCATGTTAAAAACGCCATTTGCTATTATTCAAAAAGAGAATGTTTAATTCGTCCATAGTCTCGGTGAAAACGGCAAGTGATGACTTGCCGTTTTTTAATTCTCAAAATTACACAAAAAGTGTTATTGTAAGAGAATGCGGTAATGTTTATCTTTGCAACGGTATTTTAATCTATGATTTAAAATATTGAGAAGACTTTAGGACTCAAACAGACTACGTATTTTGAGAAAACAACCTTTAATATCAGTCATTACGGTGAATTATAACGGATTGCATTTGACTGTCGAACTGCTCAATTCAATCCGTCGTATCACCTATACCAATCTCGAAGTTTTTGTCGTTGACAATGCCTCCCGCGAGAACCCTCAACCTTATCTAGAAAAGCACTATCCAGAGGTGTATACCATTCGCTCAGAGCAAAACCTAGGTTTTGCAGGCGGAAACAATTTAGCTGTGTCTGTGGCAACAGGAGATTACCTGTTTTTTATCAACAATGATGCTGAAATTACTGAGGGGTGTCTTGAGCGATTAATCGCAGCTTTCTCAACAGATGATAAAATTGGTATGGTCTCTCCTCTGATTTGTTATTATAATGAATCAAAAAAAGCGGAAATAGATTTGATTCAGTACGCAGGTATGACTCAAGTTCATCACATGACAGCCCGTAATACGACCATCGGTGAAAAAACTTTTGACAATGGGCAATTCACAAAAATAGAAAAAACGGCTTATGCCCATGGCGCAGCTATGATGGTTCGACGTGATGTGATTGAAAAAGTCGGTGTTATGTTTGAGGACTTTTTCTTATACTATGAAGAGTTGGACTGGTGCGAAAGAGTCCGCCGAGCAGGTTTTGAGATTGTCGTAGAGCCTAATGCTAAAATTTATCACAAAGAGTCAGCAAGTGTTGGAGCTATGTCAACCCTGAAAACTTACTATATCAACCGCAACCGCATTTACTTCATGCGTCGCAATTTTCAAGGTCTTAACTTTTTGATGTTTTGCCTATTTCTAACTTTCATCACTATACCTAAAAACCTATTGAAATATTTATTCAAAGGCGAGTTTGCCCATGCAAAAGCATTTTTAAAAGCTATTTTTTGGAATATAAATGATGGTTTTACTCATTTTTTCAAAGACAAACCAACAGAGTCAACCATCAAAATGAAGAATATAAAGACTCAACCTGTCGAAACGCATTGAATTTCTGGGTTATTGATTAAGTGACCCGAAGCACACGAGCAAAATAAATACGAACACATTTTAGCAAACATTAACTCAACAAACAGGCTATGGCAGCACTTATTTTGTATGTCTTCTACGGCATCGCAGCGACCCTTGCATTCTTTTTAGTATTCCCTTTCCTGACAACAGTTGCAGGCTTATTGACAAAGGATAAACTCGCTAAAATACTGAGGGGTCGAGAAATTAAAAATTACGATTATGCCAATATCATTACAGCATACCGCAATGCCGATATTGCTAAACCTTTGGTGCAGTCGCTTATCAATCAAACGCATGGCAATCATCATATTTATTTGGTAGCTGACAATGCTGATGTATCCAATTGGGGTATGTCGCACGAAAAATTAACTGTTCTGAAGCCCGAACCCGCTTTGAATCTGAAGGTTAAGTCCATCATTTACGCTACTGAACGTTTTGTGCGTCCACATGACTATTCAGTTATTTGGGATGCGGATAATTTGGCACACCCTCATTTTTTGGCACATATCAATCAATGGGCAAATGCAGGCTACAAAGCCATTCAAGGTCAGAGAACGGCGAAAAATTTGGATACAAAAATGGCCGCAGCTGACGCATTAGGTGAGTTTTATAAGAATTATATTGAACGCTATTTGCCACCACGCTTGGGTAGTTCAACTGTGATTTCGGGTAGTGGTATGGCAGTTGAACAAAATTTGTATAACTCTTACCTATACGGCAAAGAGATACAAGAAGGGCAACATTTATGGAAAAAAATGATGCAAGAAGATAAGATTTTGCAAAATCACATTCTTCGAGCAGATGAACAAATCGTGTATGTGAAAGATGCTATTTGTTACGATGAAAAAGTGGCCGATGCCTCGCAAGTTGAGACCCAACGCAGTCGCTGGTTGTTCTCTTATTTCCAAAACTTACCCAATTCAACAGGGTTTGTACTGAGGGGGTTACTGACAGCCAATTGGAATAAATTTTTCTTTGGTCTCATCACCGTTGCGCCGCCTTTATTCATTATGGTAGGCTTATCAGGTTTGATTTTTTTATTAGGTCTTCTTGTAAATTGGAAAATTTCGGTGTTGATGACAATCAGCGGATTGATTTTCGTAGGTAATATTTTTTGGACACTTTATCTATCCGATGCTCCTAAAGCTGTTTTTGATTCGCTCCTTGCTATTCCAACTTTTGTTTTCAAACAATTTACAGCATTGTTCAAAATGACCAATCCAAATAAAAACTTTAAACATTCGGAACACAAAGTCGTCGTTTCGATTGATGATGTTTTGAAAGAATGAAAAAACTTTATTCTATTTCATTGATTATCAATTCCTTATTTTTAGGATGTATTCTATTTGCTTTATTGAAAATTGGCAGCCCACGCTATTTGTATCAGTTAGTCAAATATAGAGGAAATGGTATTGTCAGCCTAAAAAAAAGTAAAACAAGTCATTTGAAAACACTGCCAATTTCTGAGGGAAAAATTGTGATGTTGGGCAATTCAATAACTGCTGAGTGTGAGTGGTCAGAACTGCTACAAAATACCAATATCATCAATCGAGGTGTTATCGGTGATGGTGCAGGAGATATTTTAGAGCGTCTCGACCCAATTATAGCAGCAAAACCAACTAAAATTTTCTTACTAATTGGGGTGAACGATTTGATGTTTCACCCCCTCAGTACAATTGAGGAATTTTATGAGAAAATAGTGTCACGAATTGTCACAGAAACACCTACTACAAAATTATATTTAGAAAGTATCTTGCCGATTCATAATGATTTACGTCGAAACGGTATGAAAAATGCAGATATTGATACCCTCAACAAAGCCATCGAACAAATTGCAAAAAAATATGGCTTGATTTATATTGACCTGAACTCAAAATTTAAAAATACTGAGGGGTCGCTTCGGCAAGAATTTTCACTCGATGGTATTCATCTCAACGGCGATGGTTATTTACTCTTTAAAGACATCATTCAACCATACACAACAAACTAACAGCAAGTAACTGGTTGTAAATCAATTAATTGAAAAAAGAACGAGCTAGTTAAGTGCTTTTTCTTAAATTTTAAATCTTCGTACTAAAACAACAGCATACTATGGTTTTCAACAGTATTGTATTTGCCATATTCATTGCCCTATTTTTTCCTGCCTATTGGTTGCTCCGAGGTCGTGCACGTATGTGGTTGTGCCTCATTGCGTCTTATATTTTTTATGGCTGGTGGGATTGGCGTTTTCTCAGCATTGTCGCGTTTACGACAGTTTTAGATTATTCTTTAGGTATTTTTATTGAAAATGCTGAGGAAGATAAGGCTAAGAAAAAGCGACTCGTTTTCATTTCGGTATTGGCTAATCTCGGCTTTTTGGGCTTTTTCAAATATTTCAACTTCTTTGCAGACTCGTTTGTCCGATTGTTGACTTCTATGGGTATGCAACCCAATTGGCATACGTTACACATCATTTTACCGATTGGCATCTCGTTTTATACGTTCCAATCAATGAGTTATACCATTGATGTGTTCCGAAAAGAAATCAAAGCTGAACGGGATTTTTTCCGTTATGCGACGTTCGTGTCGTTTTTCCCACAGCTCGTGGCGGGGCCAATTGTGCGTGCAAGGCAGTTTTTACCTCAATTTCAAACAGGTGATAAGGTTTTTGATTGGTCACGTTTCATTGAAGGCTTAGCACAAGTCTTGTGGGGGTTTTTCAAAAAAGTGGCTATCGCCGATTCGCTTGCTCCTTTTGTGGATCAAGTTTTCTCTCTTCCAGGCAATTTTAGCTCGATGTCTTGCTTGATAGGCGTTATTTTATATTCTATCCAAATCTATTGCGACTTCTCAGGTTATTCCAATATCGCTTGTGGTTTGGCTCAAATGTTGGGTTTTGATTTTCCTTGGAATTTCCGGACACCTTATTTTTCCAAAAATTTCTCTGAGTTTTGGACGCGTTGGCATATTTCACTTTCGTCATGGCTGCGCGATTATTTGTACATCTCTTTAGGCGGCAATCGCGGTGGTCAGTTTATGACTTATCGCAATTTGATGCTCACGATGGTTATCGGTGGTTTGTGGCATGGCGCGAGTTGGACATTTGTATTTTGGGGTTTTTTACACGGTTCATATTTGGTGATTCAAAGATTGATTAGTCACCCCCTCAGTAAAATTGAAAAAAAATTGCATTTACCGATATGGTTTGTATCTGTTTATAGCATCGGAACAGTTTATTTTTTCACTTGTTTGGCATGGATTTTCTTCAGAGCGCAAGATTTTTCAACGGCTAAACAAGTGATTGCACGTATTGTCAGTTTAGAAGGTTTTAGTTGGTCAACAGTTTTAGATAAATTCTTAGTTGTCAAGGCGGTTGTACTGATTCTAATTCTTTTAACAGCAGAAATCATCAATAATAATATTAAAAATTTACAGGCTTTAGCCATAGAAAATCCTGTTTTCAGAGTCGCTGCTTTCGCAACTTTGTTGCTTTTGGTCGCCTTTTTCGGTACGTTTTCAGCCAATGCTTTTATTTATTTCCAATTCTAAAACAGCGTTTTCAACAAAATCCTCCTAAAACATAGTATGGTCTTATCAAATCATTAGTAACAATCAAAATAGAGAATAAATGCTTGGAATAGAACGTTTTGCAAAACTTCAAAAGAAGGCTTTCAAATAAGTCGTCAAGAAGGAAGAGAGGCTCTTGTTCTCTATATGTATCAAAAACTCTGCTTCCCAAATTACTGGAATCACTTCTTTTCAATAGATTGCATTAAAAATATGATTGATAAATTCGAGAAAAATAAATCTTAGTGTGGTTTAGACCGTACAATACTGAGGGGGGCTGTAATCGTGCAGCTCCCCTCAGTAATTTTAGTTATACGACCTTTCAGAATAGAATTTACGGATTGAAAAGATTTAACAATCTATATGTGTTGCTGAATTCAAACAAAAGTTATACTTTCGTCTTATGAATTGAAAAATATTAATTTTTCGAGGAAATACAATAAAAAAAAGCCACCAATTTGAACATATATAGAAATCTATATATTATATTTGCACTTAGAAATCTATATGTGTTATTATATTTTAAGAATTCAATGAAGACACATTTTAATATTGACTTTCTCGAAACCAGTACCGAGACATTACGTGCGATAGCTCACCCTATTCGCATTGCGATTATTGATATGTTGCACAAAAAGAAGCAAATGACGGTCACTGAAATTTTTGAGCAACTCGAAATCGAACAAGCAATAGCGTCTCATCATCTGCGCATTTTGAAAAATCAGGATGTGGTTGATGTGAAACGTGATGGCAAGAACAGTATTTACTCATTGACCGATGACGAGTATTATACAATCGTAGAGGTTTTAACCAAAGTTGTTTAGTGCTGATTTTATACTGAGGGGTTATTAATTGAACAAATTGAATACTAACCAGCTACCCGCATACGCCAGAAAACCCATAAACATAAATTGTACGATAGGCCATTTCCATGATTTAGTTTCTCGTTTTACAATAGCTAAAGTACTCATACATTGTAAAGCAAAAACATAAAATATAAGTA
Organism: Saprospiraceae bacterium; assembly: GCA_016787525.1. Classification (GTDB taxonomy): domain Bacteria; phylum Bacteroidota; class Bacteroidia; order Chitinophagales; family Saprospiraceae; genus JAAFJT01. The sequence goes on from JAEUUP010000089.1 coordinate 20,721, forward strand.
GGGATAGAGCTGTTGACATTGAATACATGGGCATACCATTGGGTCTCATTTCTGTTTTCATACGTTCACGAATACCCATTGTATCCTCTTCACCTGCCGAACCAATGCTATAAATAGTTGCCATTGTACCAACAAAAACTTCACGAGCTGCGAAAGATGAAATTAAGGCGATACCGATTTTCCAATCAAATCCCAATGGAGCAATAATCGGCTCGATAGCTTTTCCCAAATAGCCCGCATAAGATGTCTCAAGTTTTCTAGAAGCCATGTAGTCAGCAGCTTGTTGTTCTGACCAATTATTTGCTGTTGTCGCTTTCAGCGTCTCGACTTCGAGTGTTTGTTCAATACCCTGAATAGGTGAAAACGAAGCTAAAAACCATAATACTATAGAAACTATCATAATGATTTTACCTGCTTCTAATACAAATGATTTTACTTTCTCATAGACTGTAAATCCGATGTTTTTCCAATGTGGTAATCGATATTCTGGCAATTCGATAGCTAAAAAGGTGCTTTCATTAGATTTTATGATTTTTTTAAAGACATAAGCCGCTCCTAAGGCGGATACGATGCTGAGCAGGTATAAGCCTGTAAAAACTAAACCTTGCTTATTGAAAATGCCACCAATCATTTCATCGGGTACAACAAAACCTACAAGGAGGGCATAAACAGGTAGACGCGCCGAACAACTAATAAGTGGCGTAACCAATATTGTAATCAATCGCTCTTTCCAGTTTGAGATGGTGCGTGTGGACATGATGGCTGGAATGGCACATGCGCCACCCGAAACCAATGACACAATACTACGTCCATTGAGACCTACTTTTTGCATGATGCGGTCGAACATATAAACAGTTCGAGCCATGTAGCCAACTTCTTCGAGTAAAGAAATTAATAAAAAAAGAATGGCAATTTGAGGGATAAATACCAAAACACCACTTAAACCAGCTAAAATACCATCTGTCAATAAATCGGTGAAAGTACCTTTTGGCAAATTCGCTTTTAAAATATCGTTGGTTTCGAGAAATAACTTTTCGATACCATCCATTGGAAAGCTTGCAAGGGCGAAAACGGATTGAAAAATGAAAAACAAGACGGTAAAAAAGATAACAGGTCCAGCAACTGCATGAGTGACAATGCGGTCAATACGGTCTGTGAGGCTTATCTTTTCATTAACTGGTTTAAGAAAAATATTTTGCAAAACAGGTTGTAGGCGGTCAAAACGTTGAAGTGTTTCGACAATTTGAAGACGTAAATCTTCAAATTTATATGTTTCAATCACTTGCTTTATTGTTACCTTCTGAAAATTGGATAGAAATGGCAAATGTTCAAAATGATGCGCCCACAATATGGCTTGATAGGTATTTTCAACTTCGGGAAGGTATAATCTGAGCTGTTCAGCAGTCTTGATTTCGACTTGGTTGGGTTGAAAAAACATTTTATACTGAGGGGGTCTTTGCTCGGTTTTTAAGTTGAGCATTTCAGATTTTAACTCTTTGATACCTTCACCTGTTCGACCATTTACACTCAGTACTCTGGTTGAGAGCGACTCAGTTAGTTTTTCTTTATCTAAAAAAACACCTTGTTCTGCAGCAACATCAATCATGCCTACACACAAAATGAGTGGAATATTGAGGTCTTTAATCTGTGTGAAAAGGAGTAAATGTCGCTCTAAGTTTGTCAAATCAGCAACATAAATAATGGCGTTAGGATAGTTATTGTCTTTAGGATTAGAGAGAATATTGAGAACAATGCGTTCGTCTTGCGAATTTGGGTAGAGGCTGTAAGTTCCTGGCAAGTCAACAATCACTGTTTCAGAACCATCTGGCAAAGAAGCAATGCCTATTTTTTTGTCAACTGTAACACCTGGGAAATTACCCACCTTTTGCCTTAACCCTGTCAATTGATTGAAAATTGATGATTTTCCAGCGTTAGGATTGCCCACAAGTGCGAATGTGAATGGTTTTGTCTGACTCATAAAACTTCAATCAATATGTTCTGTGCCTCAACTTCTCTGACAGCAATATTATTATCTTCTACTTTAAGGTAGAGTCCGCCTCCGAAAGGCGCACGACGAATGAGCTTAAGGACTTTCCCTGGTAAAATACCCATTGACATCATTTTACTAGCCATTTGGTCATCCGTGAATTGGCGAATCTTGCCACAACTACCTACTTTGAGGTTGGAAAGTGTCTGAATTTGGCTCATTGTCTGCTGTTTCATACAGTATTAACTGTTTAATTCGTCGTGCGTAACTTATAAAGTATTGACTGCCAATACTCAATGTTTATGCCCACTCTTCAATTATTATTTAGATTTAATCGTGATAAGCAAAGGTAAAAGCTAAACTCGAAAATTAAGGTATTTGTTCAAAAAGATTTTTTGCATGGTAAACTATAAAATTTATGGTAGAATACTGAGGGGGGGTTTTGGGAAAATAAATACCTTTGCCAAAATTTAAAGACATGCAATCAGATGCTCAAAAATATGCGTTGAGAGGTGTTTCGGCAAACAAAACGGACGTTCACAATGCTATTCAAAACCTCGATAAAGGTTTATTTCCAACAGCTTTTTGTAAAATTTTACCCGATTTTGCAGCAGGAGATTCAGACTATTGTAATATTATGCACGCTGATACGGCTGGTACAAAGACCAGTTTAGCATATATCTATTGGCGTGAAACTGGGGATTTATCAGTTTGGCGAGGTATCGTTCAGGATTCTATTGTCATGAATTTAGATGATATGGCTTGTGTCGGTTGCACCAATGATATTATTTTATCGTCCACAATTGGTCGCAACAAAAACTTGATTTCAGGAGACGTGGTCAAAACCCTAATAGAAGCGACTGTTGAGTTTGCTGAAAAAATGAGATTGTATGGTGTCAATATCCATTTAGCAGGTGGCGAAACAGCAGATGTGGGCGATATTGTGCGCACGATAGACGTAGGCTACACCGCTTTTGCACGTATGAAACGCCGTGATTTAGTCATCAATGATGTTCAGGTAGGTGATGTTATTGTGGGTTTTTCCTCCTCAGGACAAGCTGTATATGAAGATGAATACAATGGTGGTATGGGCAGCAATGGTCTGACTTCAGCGCGCCATGATGTTTTGAATGATATTTACCAAACACAGTATCCAGAATCTTTTTCTCCAGAAACGCCGTTAAGTGTTGTTTATACGGGCAATAAAAAACTTACTGACACGTTGGAGATTGAAAATCGCTCTATTACTGTCGGTAAATTATTGTTGTCACCAACACGCACCTATTTACCACTTCTAAAATCGCTTTTAGAAAATACTGAGCGCGAGAAAATACACGGCATTATCCACAATACAGGAGGCGGTCAAACTAAAGTTTTGAAATTCGTTAAAAACAGACATATTGTTAAAAACAATCTTTTCAACGTTCCTCCTCTTTTCAAAATGATACAATCAGAATCTGCAACGGATTGGAGAGAAATGTACCAAGTTTTCAATATGGGGCATCGCTTAGAAATATATTGTGATGAAAAAATTGCTGAAAATTTGGTAGCTGTGGGTAAAATGTTTAATATTGATGCTCAAATTATTGGCTATGTGACGGATAGTGAAAGCAATCGGGAAACATTAACAATTGATTCACCACAAGGTATTTTTAACTATTGATATGCAAGCACTCAGTTTTTTTCTGCAATAGTTTAGTTAATTATGCCTTATTGCATAAAAAAATATTGTTGGATCAACTCACTAACAATTTTTCAAAAAACAAAATCATGTCAAGCTCGTTGGGAAAACTCTTTACAACTCTATTTATGACGTGTTGTTGTTTCGTTACTCTGGGGGTCGCCCAAAGTGATGCGATTATTCTTGGCAAAATTGACTCTCCACTCTCTCGTATTGTCCGATTTGAATATAAACGCAATCATTTTTCATTAGAAGAAGGTAGTTTTGAAGCCATTCTAGATACTAATAATGTTTTTGCCGTTCGTATAAAACTCAATGAACCCCGAGCAATATTCTGCACACACCATGAACGTGCGGTGAAGTTGTTTGTTGCACCAGGCGACACTTTGAAGATGCGATTCAATAGCAACAATATATTGAATAGCATCAACTTCGATGGCAACGCTGCAGCCCACAACGACTATTTGATTGGTAGTCAAAAGCAATTCCCTGATTGGCTCAACGAAAATACATTAGTTACAGCCCGTTTAGCCAAAAACTCAAGAGATTATCTTACTTATGTAGATAGTATTTTTTTAGAAAAAAGACGCTATTTCGACCGTTACGACCCAGATGCAAAAGCTCTATTCACAAATGATTTTCTTGAATTTGCAACCAACGATATTAATTATTGGCGTGCTTATGAGTTGATGCTCTATGTCAAAACTTATGGATTTAACAACACTGATCCCAATCGAATGATTGATGACAGCTATTTTAACTTTACTCTAGAAACTGACAATATTTACTTCAAAGCACTCAATAATGAATATTATTTGCAATATCTTGAATTATATCTCGGTTACTTAGCAAACAAAAATGGCTTAGGACAAAAAGAGCCAACAGAAATTATCGAAGAGCGAAGTCGTTATGTCAAAACAGTCAAACCTATTGGTCGTAACCTCCGTGTCATAGAAGAACCCTATTTACCAAGAGATGTTGTTTCGTGGTTGGCACCTAACGAAGAAGCTGTTTATCAAAACTTATTAACTGGCGAAAAATTTAAGTATGTTGGTGAAGACTCTACTTATGATGATATTTTCTTAAAAATCAGAACCAGCGACGGTAAAACAGGTTGGGTACCGCAATCGGCTATCACTATTTACGAAAAAACCATCATCGAGCGGACTGTACACAATCGTTTTTGTTTCCAACCCGAAGACGCTCTTTGTGGTTTCGATAAACACTTGAGTGGAAAAGTTTTGTATTTTACAGTTGCAAAAGACATTTTGTACAGCCTTGTTTATGATAAAATTGAGGTCATAGATAATCGTATCAAACAATTTACAAATAGAAATATTGACCACAAAGAGTACAATACTTTGCTCAAAACCGCTTATGATTTGACTATTAAAGACCGTTCTAAAGGTATCAATCGCCTCAATATTCCACCTAGTTGTGATTTTGAAGAGTTTTGGAAAGATAGGGTTTATTATGCCCGTAACTTAAGAAAACTCAAAAAAGACAATCCTACTACTACATTCCCTGATGAGGTTGTTATTGATTACACAATAAACAATAGCACTAAATCAAATATTACGACTAAAACATCTTCTCAATCTATTGCCGAATCCAAGAAAGTAGAGAAAAAAGTGGAAAGCACACCACAAAATACCGCTACTTCCGAAGAATCCAAAAAGGAGGATAAGACGGTCGTAGAAAGTACATCACAAAACACTGTCACTTCCGAAGAATCCAAAAAGGAGGATAAGACGGTCGTAGAAAGCACACCACAAAACACTGTCACTTCCAAAGAATCCCCAAAAGAGGATAAGACGGTCGTAGAAAGTACACCACAAAACACTGTCACTTCCGAAGAATCCAAAAAGGAGGATAAGACGGTCGTAGAAAGCACGCCACGGAATACTGTCGCTTCCGAAGAATCTAAAAAGGAGGATAAGACGGTCGTAGGAAGCACATCACAAAACACTGTCAATCCCGAAGAATCTAAAAAAGTAGATAATAAAGTAGGAAGCACGCCACAAAATACTGTTGCTTCCGAAGAATCTAAAAAAGTAGAAAGTCTCTCTCCTACAGTAGTTTCAAATAAAACTGAAACAACCACTGCTGAAAGTGATAATACGCCTTTGGTCAAAAATCAAAGTAAAACGAATTATGCAAATCAGCCATCTGTTAATTTTTCAGTCGGCGATGATAAACGTAAAATTGAATTTAATATACCAACAGGTTTTATGATTTCCGAAGAGTATGACCCTTCTGGCAAACCATTGATATTTAAAGGAATGGTTATTAATGAATCGGTTACACCTTTTGAATTTACCGATATTGATAAAAATGTGATTCGTCAACAAGACCTCATGGGTAAAGTTGTTGTACTTAGTTTCTGGGCAACTTGGTGCGGACCTTGTAAACCAACAATGGAATATACTCAAAGGTTGGCGAATAAATACAGTGACAAAGATGTAGTGTTTATCTATATCTCAGCTGATTTTGATGAAGCAACTTGGCGTGAATATCTGAAAGAACATAAACTAAAAGGTATTCAAGGTATTGACGACAATCAACTTATTCGCATCAATCTTAGGATTCAAGGTTTGCCCAACTATTTTGTTATTGACAAAAAAGGTCGTGTCGCACATAACTCTATTATCCAATCGAAATTGAATGCTGAAGAATGGATTGATATGTTACTAAAAACGCCATAAATACTGTTCAACCATCACAAATAAAATCGGCTAACTTTCTGTTTTTCAGAAAGTTAGCCATTTACTTTTAGAAAAAGAAAAGTGTTCGGGTTTCTAACCCGAACACCCCCTCAGTAATATTCATTACTTTTTATAATTAACGGATATAGAACATCTCGCGATATTTTGGTAAAGGCCAAGCTGAATCTTCAACAAGGTATTCCAAACGGTCGCAATAAGTACGGATTTCTTCCATCAAAGGCTTGACATTTTCGCAGTAAGCAACTGCTTGCTCTTCAACATCTTCCAATTCGTTGGCTGCACGACGAGCCGTGGTCATTGCTTTTACACCAGCTGCCGCACCATTGATAGCCGTGCCCAATGCTTTGACCAACTCCAATTGCTCGCTGTACACTGATTCATCCAGACCAATAGCTTTCAAGCTCACAATGCTATCTGCCAATTTTTTCTGATAACCAGCTGCCGCAGGCAAAATCAAATTAGCTACCATTTCACCTAAAGTACGGCTTTCGATTTGTACTTTAGTCATGTATGAATGGAATTGAACTTCTTGGAAAGCGTGCAACTCTTTTTTAGAATATACACCCGCTTTTATGAATACTTCAGCTTTTTTATTCCCCCACGCTTTGAGTGCTTCTGGTGTTGTAGTGAAGTTGTTCAAACCACGTTTAGCAGCTTCATCTTTCCACTCTTGGGAATAACCATTACCTTCAAAACGTACTTTTTTAGACTCCTTGATATAACGAGCCAAAATAGACAAAACAGCTGCATCTTGCTCTTTGCCATCAGCAATCAATTTGTCAACTTCTGCTTTAAATTTCTCCAACTGCGCTGCAACGATTGTATTCATTACAGTCATCGGACCACCACAGTTTTGTGAAGAACCTACAGCACGAATCTCAAATTTGTTACCAGTGAATGCGAAAGGTGAAGTACGATTACGGTCAGTAGAGTCTTTCTCAAGAAAAGGAATCTTACTAACGAGGTCGAGAGCTTCTTTAATACCCGAAGCATCAGAAGCACCTTTTTTCTCCAAATCATTCAACAATTTATCCATTGTACCACCCAAGAATGCAGAAATGATAGCAGGAGGAGCTTCATTCGCACCTAAACGATGGTCGTTGTTGGCTGTTGCGATAGAGGCACGGATAAAATCCGCATACTCATAAACGGCACGAATTGTATTGACAAAAAATGTTAAGAACATCAAATTTTTACCAGGCTCTTTACCTGGAGCCAACAAGTTTTTACCTGTATTCGTTGCGATAGACCAGTTGTTGTGCTTGCCCGAACCGTTCACACCTGCGAATGGTTTTTCATGGAAAAGTACTACCAATTTATGACGACGAGCCACACGCTCCATCAAGTCCATCAACAAGTTGTTATGGTCAACGGCGACATTGATTTCTTCGAACATCGGTGCAAACTCATACTGTGCAGGCCCTACCTCATTGTGACGAGTACGAAGTGGAATGCTCAATTTGTGTGCTTCTGTCTCGAGGTCACGCATGAACGCATAAATACGTTCAGGAATAGAACCGAAATAGTGGTCTTCCAAGTTTTGGTGCTTTGCAGGCAATTTACCGACCAAAGTGCGACCTGTCAAAATCAAGTCAGGGCGAAGTGTATAGAACGCCTCATCCACTAAGAAATATTCTTGCTCCCATCCCAAAGTCGCTGTGACTTTTGTTGCCGCAGGATCAAACAACTGAGCAACAGGTACAGCCGCTTTGTTAAGATAGTCTTGAGATTTCAACAACGGCAATTTGTAGTCCATCGCATCACCCGTATAAGTGATAAAAACCGTTGGAATGCACAAAGTTTTGCCCGAACCCGCATCAAAAATGAAAGCTGGAGAAGATGGATCCCAAGCTGTATAGCCACGTGCTTCGAAAGTCGCACGCATACCACCCGATGGGAAAGACGAACCATCTGGCTCTTGTTGAACGAGTGCATCAGACGAAAATTCCTCAATAACTTTACCATCGTATGTTAATGTGAAGAATGAGTCGTGCTTTTCAGCAGTTTTACCAGTCCAAGGTTGAAACCAGTGTGTGAAATGTGTTGTGCCTTTATCTTGTGCCCAATTCATCATCGCTGTTGCAACAAGAGAAGCGACTTCGCGTGACAATTTTGTACCACCTTGAATAGCCGCTTTGACACTCAAATAAGTTGCCTCATCCAAGTACTGCTTCATAGCAGCATCGCCGAAGACATTTTCACCATAAAAATCTTTGATTTTCTCCGTTGGCATGTCAACATATTCCATGTCGCCAAAACGGTTACCAATCGTGTCGAGAGCATTAAATCTGGAAAGACTCATGACTTAAAAAATTAAAATTTGATAAAAAAAATGATTTTTAGTTTCAAAAATATAATTCAGAATGTTTGAATTCATAACAATAAAAACTCTGCTGGGCTTAAACCTCGTGCAAAGTTAATTAGAAGCGGTCAATGTACGACTCGTGTCATTGTACCCCTCAGTACTAGATACAAAAAAAGGAAAAAAGATATTGATGTCAATTTAAATTTATTATTAAGTGGAAAGTTCCGCAAATGTAAAAAGACATTTCTTTAATTCGACCTTTATCTTGTTGGTTTATCCGAAATTTTAACCTTTTTAAATGCATTCATCAAAAAAAGAGCGGCAATGAGACTTCTGAAACAGGAGTCTTTCCAGTCTCACGACCGCTCGTTTCTTATGAATAGGATTTTAGATGAACGAATTGTTTACCCCTCAGTATATCGGGGCAAACGACCAGTTCTCTCTTTCATTCTCTTTAGAATTTATAAATAGCAGCCAATATAAAGGCTGTTTCGCTGTCTTGTAATTTGCCATCTGCATCTGTCCAGATGCCTTTTTTCGCTTTGTCAAAACGAATTTCAGGAATGATAGTAAATGCGTCGATCTTAATATTACCTGACAACGTAAATGCTGTGATGCCATTGTCACCTTCTGCATACTTCACACCATCTTTGTCATTGAACAACTCACCACGAGCTGCCAAAGTGAATTTAGGTGAAAATGCATAGTTCAAATAAAGCACTGAACCATTCCAGCTGTTTGTGGTTTTTTCTTTCGACAAGCTTTGTGTGATAAAGTTGAATCCTGCACCGAACTTTTCTGTGATTTGGTAACTTGTCGTGATGTCAAAAGTCGTTGCCAATGTGCTATCAGCACCTTTGCCAGACAAAGCATTCACATAAATCTTGAATGGACCACTCACATACGACAACTGACCACCGACCATTTTCTTTTTCGTGTCTAAGGCTTCAAAACCAGTTTTCAAACCATAATAACCTTTGCTATCCGTTTGATTGAAAATACCAATCATACCAGCGAATTTGTCCGTAAAAGCAATATCAGCTTTCAAACCTGTGTGGAAAAACGGCCCATTCGTATAGTTGTACGACATCGTATAGTTTAAGTTATTCGCGGCTTCAACAAGTTCATAACCCACAAAAGTCATAAAATTGCCTGCTGTAAATTTCAACTTTTCAGTCGGCTTATAAGTAATATATAATTGTTTAACGAAGGCAGAACTACCTTCATAAGCATAGTTTGTTTCTTCTGCACGAGGACCGAACATGACATCAGCGACGAACCCGATTTTACCATTGTCTTTAGCAAGCACAAGGTTTGCCATACCCAACCCAATGCTACCGCTTTGTGGTGTGTAAGATGTTTTTGACACGTTGACTTTGTTACTTGTTGCACGATAGTAAGCATCAACTTGTCCTGAAATTGTCAAGGGAGCTTCTTTTTTTTCTGCTTCTTGCGCATGTAGATTTGTAGAGAACAAAGCGGCTACTATAGCCAAACCTTTGAGCGTGACTTTAATATTCATAATTAATTGGCTTTTAGCTGTTAAACAATGCCTAGAGCTTATTTTAGCTCTTTAGACTCCTTAATAACTCAATAAAGATGTTTGATAATTGGTAAGCAAAAACCACAACTCATGCGCATCTCGTCGTGCTTTTGATAAGACAAAGGTGAGACGTTTATCTGAAAATTGTGCTAAGACTTAGTTTGTATCTTAAACTTAATAGCTTTATTTTGAAAATTGTATTTTTTCAAATTTTAATTTCCTAAAAACACTTATTTGAAAAATAAAAATTAAAAGGGAGCATAAACGCCATGTAACCCTCTTCACTATTTTTACAATTTCATAGTACAAAACAGAAATGAAGTCAACTTATGTCTAAAAACCTACCCAATATTCAAAAAACAAGGCGAAAAACAGAAAGAAAGCAGTCTGCTCACGCTCGCTCTGGAAGTATCTACGATAAAATCATTAAAGAAAACTTCGATATTTCCTTAAAAACGCTCATTCAGGACATTGATGGTCTACAAATTGTGAAATCTGTGCCACTACAAACTAAAATGCAGCATACCAAAGAACGAGATCCTGATAATGTCTCGCTGATTTGGTTGCCCAATGGCAAACAGAAAATTCTACACATTGAGGTACAACTAAAAGATGAATACGAAATCAACGCACGACTTTGCGAATACTACTTGATGTTGAATCGCAAAAAAAGAACACCAAAAGTCGTACAATACCTCATCTATATCGGTAGTGAAGACCCTAAACATATGACAGGACTATGGGAAACTGAGGTTTTAAGTTTTCGCTATCGGCTAATTGTTTTAAAAAAGATTCCCTATCAACTATTTCTTGAAGCCAATAATCCGGAAAGTGTCGTTTTATCTATCTTAGCAAATCTACAGGATGAAGAACCAGAAGTAATCGGTAAAAAAATCATGGATAGAATTACTGCACTTTCAAAAACCCAACTCGACAAAGAAAGATACTTCACACAGTTGCGTGTATTAGCAAATGCTCGTAAATTGCAACCAAAAATTGATTCCATCATGGCAAGTATTAGTAAGCTTATAGATATTTCTAATGACCCACTCTACATGCAGGGCATTAGAGAAGGCGAAGAAAAAGGTATCGAAAAAGGTATCGAAAAAGGTATCGAAAAAGGTATCGAAAAAGGTCGTATTGACGGTATAAAAGCTTTTATCATCAATACTGACTACGACGACGAAGCGATAGCTAATTTCATGTCCATATCACGTGAATTCGTTAGAAAAATAAGAGAAGAGATTCATAAAGACGGAAAGTAACTGAAAAACAAAGATTAAAAGCCAAAAAACATCACTATTACAATGAGAAAACGTACCCCCTCAGTATGCGTTTTGATTTTTTGTTGTCAAATCGCTTACTGTCAGATTTCTACTGATTCCCTCGCTTACAGTTTTCAAGATGCCATCGAAAGCACCGTCGCTGCCTCCGACGATGCTTCTTTTGACTACGATACGGAATTTGAGTACCTCGCCGACTTCATCAGACACCCCCTCAGTATCAACCGCGCAACAACTGCCGATTTTGAACAACTGCGCCTACTCTCTGCCGAACAAATCGCTGCTATCATTGCTCATCGTGAAAAATATGAACACTACTTGTCGCTTTTGGAGCTGCAAAGTGTCTTGGATTTAGCGACTATTCACAAAATACTACCTTTTGTTACCGTCGAAAACAGTATTGACGACTATTTTTTAGCGTTGAAAGATTGGTTCAAAAGAGGTAAAAATGATGTCATTCTACGTTGGGAACACCGTTTGGAGCGTGCCGAAGGCTACAAACGACTGCCTACTGAGGGGGGCTATTTAGGCGATGCCAATCGTCTGTACGCACGTTATCGCTACTCATTTGGCAACCGCCTGAGCTATGGTTTCACACTTGAGAAAGATGCAGGCGAGTCTTTCAAAGCGACTGGTTTTGATTTTTCAAGCTTCCATTTCAAAATCAGTAATTTACGTAAAGGTTTAAAAACCATTGTTTTAGGCGATTATACCATATCGTTCGGACAAGGTTTAGTGCATGAAAATGGTTTTGCTATGGGTAAAAGTGCATTGGTGTTACAGACTGAAAAGAATAATCTACCTGTACGCCAATATACCTCTTCTAATGAAATAAATTTTATGCGTGGAGCAGCCGTGCAGGCACAATTGGCGCGACATACTGAGGGGGTGCTTTTTGTATCCTATAAAAAACGAGATGCGAACATTTTAGCTATTGACAGCACAGATTCGGAAGCTATTGTCAGTGCATTGCAGTTTACAGGCTTGCATCGTACCCAAACTGAGCTTGAAGACAATCATGTTTTAAGGCAATTTACCGTTGGTGGGCGTATCAAAAGAACAATGAAAACGGGTTCTATTGCTGTCAATACGGTTTATAATCAATTCAATGGTCGCATCGAGCCCCGTGATGAACCCTATAATCTTTATGCGTTTAGAGGTCAGAATTTATTCAATACGTCTTTTGATTACAAAAAAACATATAAAAACATTCATATCTTTGGCGAAACAGCTTTGAGCGATAATGGTGGTTATGGCACAGTCAATGGTTTACTTTTTGGTGTTGACAAAAGGTTGTCAATCAGCCTATTGCAACGTTTTTTTTCGCTTAAATTTCAAACTTTACAAGCTCAACCATTTGCTGAATCGAGCCGCCCACAAGATGAATTGGGTGCTTATTTAGGATTTGAATTCAAACCCAATCGGACGTGGATGGTCAGTGCTTATGCAGATTTTTGGCAACATCAATATTGGCGTTTTCGGGTAGATGCGCCCTCACGAGGACATGAATTTTTTGGGAAAATGCTTTACAAAAAGCGATTTACTGAGGGGTACATCCAAGTCAGAGTAAAAACCAAACAGGAGAATAAAACTGACCGCCCCGATACAGAAAAACTGAACGCTGTGGTTGATAAAACCCGTACACAAGTGCGTATGCAGTTTAATAAAACGATTTCAAAAGAATGGACGTTGAGGAATCGGTTGGAATGGTCGTTTTTTTCAGACGATAAAGGCTTGAAAAAAGGGTTTGTGGCGTGGCAAGATGTACTTTTTTCATTTAAAGATTCACCTTCTTCATCCGAAAAAATCAATCATATACTGAGGGGTCTCAAAATGACAAGTCGGCTCGCTTATTTTGACACAAAAGATTATGATACAGCGATTTATGGCTATGAAAATGATGTGCAATACAGCTTTACGGTACTCCCCTACTACTATCGCGGAACGCGGTTTTATGTCAATGCCAGCTATCAGTTTATGAAAAACGGTTATCTCGAAGCCCGTTTTGCTCGCACTCGGTTGGTCAATCAAAACAGTTTTGGCAGTGGTTTAGATAAAATCGAAGGCAACAAACGCAGTGATGTCAAAGTACAGTTGCGTTTTAGTTTTTAGCGATATTTTACTGAGGGGGTGCTATTTCAAATTGGATTTGAAAATCTTAACCGCAATTGCCAACAAAATAACACCCATAAATTTGCGTACTACCAATAAACCACCTTTGCCCAATAGTTTTTCAATCGGGTTGAGCAATCGAATGACGATATAGATGAACAAGACATTGAGTAAAATACCCACACAAATGACCCAATCATCGAACTCTGTTTTGAGCGACATCACCGTCGTCAACGTACCAGAACCAGCTACTAATGGAAAAGCAACTGGCACAATGCTACCTGTTGCACCACCATCCGCTTTGAAAATATCAATCCCTAAAGTCATCTCAAGTCCCATGATGAAGATGAGAATCGAGCCTGCCAAAGCAAATGATGGCAAATCCACACCCAAAACACCCAAAAACTTTTCGCCTACAAATAGGAAAGTTATCATCAAAAAGCCTGATGCAAGAGCCGCTTTCCATGCCTCGATGCCGCCTATTTTTTCGCGCAGCGAAATCAAGACAGGAATGTTGCCCAACATATCAATGATGGCGAATAGCGTAAACGAAACGGTGAGTAGGTGGTCGAAATTCATTTTTTATGTTGTTTGAGTACAGAAATATCTTACTTCAACCTTGCTAAAACTGTCTGATTGCCTTTTGATACTTCATCTATTTTGACTAAAATTTCTGCATCGAGTGGCAAAAACACATCCACACGCGAGCCAAAACGAATAAAACCCATGTCTTTACCCTGCCAAACTGTATCGCCTTCTTTGACATAGGCAATGATACGGCGCGCGACTGCTCCTGCAATCTGACGGAACAGGACTTGGTGTTTACCGCTGTCTATCACGGTTGTTGTGCGCTCGTTTTCAGTCGAACTTTTTGGATGCCACGCTACGAGGTACTTGCCTTCGTGATAGCGAAAATACTTGACAACACCGCTAATTGGGTTGCGATTGACATGCACATTCAAGGGCGACATAAAGATTGACACTTGTATGCGGCGGTCGTGAAAATATTCATCTTCATTGGTTTCTTCGATGACGACGATTTTACCATCAGCTGGTGCGTACACCAATTTATTGTCACTGAGGGGTATCTCACGTTTGGGATTTCTGAAAAATTGGACAACAAGTCCGAAAAAAATGAGCGAAGCGAATAAGGTAAAACCCAAAACATAAGGATGTGCCAACCACATCACAAGCCCGTTGATGACTGCTAAAACACAAAATGTACCGCCAATGATTAAAAAGCCTTCTTTATGAATACGAAGCATAGATTGTTGATTATCAGTTTTTTATAAAAGTGTATTTCCGTTTTTCTTTTCAAAAGACAAAAATAGCTTAATTCTAAGTTATTAAAGCATTAAAGATTAATCTTTTGCTTTGGCAACTTCTAATGTACGTGCATTGATTAAACTGCCAAAGAATACCATATTAGCTGTCAGTTTATTTGTTCCGTACCAAAAAGCGCGAAAATTAGGGTTGTCAATCATTGCAATCACACGACCTGTGCCAACTGAACTCACCACCACAGCGGCTGCATTTTTGGCAAGTTCTTTATTTTTAGCGGACAAATAACCACTCAGCAAGGGATTCGATGTATAAACCAACGGTGCAGCATAAGCATTGGTTGGTATTTCAAAAAAGTCGCGCTCCTCTCTGAAAATTGGCAATTTGGGCTGCGAATAACCGTAGAGCAAAGGATGCGTCAAGTCTGTTTCGGTCTCAAAAATCGCACCTCTAATCTGCTCTTTGCCTTCATCTTCATCCACAGCATTATAAGGGCGGCGACTGTTTTTAGCAGCTGGTGTAGCTTTTATTGATTTGAAGTCAACATGGCACATATCGTAGGTTTTCAAAAACTTGACTGCTTTGCCAAAGGCTGCTACTGTACCGCCGTTTGCCAAATAATCCTTTACACGTCCTGCCACAGCTGCTGAATAGGTACCGTCTGGCATGATGACGCAAGTGTAAGCATCTAATTTCCAACGTGTTGACGTAATATCCAACAATGTCACTTGCATATCGTAACGTGTATCCAACAAATGCCAAAACTCGCCCGCATCATTATTCGTTACGCCTTCGCCGACTAATAAAGCGACATTTGGCTTTTTCAACGCGACGATGGAAGGGCTACCCAAATCCGCCCCCTCAGTAGCCAAGCCCGTTTTGAGGGCATACACTTTCACATTTGTCTTTTTAGCAGCGTTTTGAATGGCATCAAAAATGGCATCACTTGACTTTAGCTGGTTTTGAACTGGAATAAAAATCGAACCCACACTTAGTTTTTTATCCCCCTCAGTAGTAGTGACTTTTGAAGCATTTGTCAACACTTTGGCTTGTAAATTCTCATTCATCAAAGCTGTCAAAAGTTGTGGCGCGAGATAATCTGTCCACTCAAACACATAACCCACAGCACTTTTTTGATTACCTGCAATGTCGCCAACAGGCGCAAAGCCTTGCGTCACTTCTTTTCCTAAAATGCCTGCGGGTAAGGTATTGTCAATGGTCGAAAGATTGATATTGAATGCCAATGGCAGCGTCCAAGTCGAAATATCATAGAACAAAGAATCTTTGAAGAACCCCTCAGTATATCGTTCAAAATTGGCTTTGATGAGACGGTATTGCATCTGTTCGAGTGGCACAACATACGCCGAGCCTTTTTCAAAGTTTTGATAGTTCTGTCCCAATTCATACACTTTTATCTTATTGCGTTGCAACATTTCGACGAAGCGATTCAGGCGAGTGACATCGCTTTTTTCACCAAAAACATAGGCTTTTACCTTGTCTTTGGCGGCATCTTCTTTAGCACTTTTGTAAAAATCGCGTTGATAATTCAATAAATCAATACGCAAAGCTTGTGCGGCTTCGATGGTCGAAAAAGACGTGGTCAACTGATTCCTAATGGTGAATGGGAATGTCAAAACGCCGTTACTTGTGCGTTGTGCATGACCACGCGACGAGGCTTGCTCGAACAAAATACCGATACAACCTTGTACATCGGGATACGTTGAGCCTTTTCCGTAATAAAAATCGTCGTAGTTTTCTTTTGTAAAATATTGAGAACCTATTTTATCCAAAGCTTTGGCATGAAAGGCGGCAATTTTACCCGTCATTTCCTGATTCTTCATCGGTGTGTAAGGGTTGGTACGAGAAGGCACGCCAGGTTGAAAGAAGAAAGTCGCGTTGCTGCCCTGTTCGTGGTGGTCGGTCAAGATATTGGGCTTCCAGTCGTGGAAAATACGCACACGTCCTTGCGATTCGGGTTGTTGTTGCACGAGCCAATCGCGATTCAAGTCGAACCAATAGTGATTTGTGCGCCCATATGGGAAAACCTCGCTGAATTCGCGATTCGATGGGTCGTTAACCAGATTTTTACCTTTGTGCATATTTACCCACTGACTAAAACGCTGCAAACCATCGGGATTGAAGGATGGATCGAACAAAATAACCACATTCTGAAGTGTCTCTTCAACTTCTTTGCCCTGTGCTGCTGCCCAATGATAGGCAGCCAAAAGTCCTGCATTGGCACCACTCGCTTCATTGCCGTGAATAGAATGTCCTTGATAAACAATAATGGGCATTCTCGACACATCAAGATTGTTTGATACTGAGGGGTCCAATAACTGGGCGTGTTCGGCTTTTATTTTGTCCACATTGCGGTGGTTTTCGGGGGAAGTAATGGTCAAAATCATCATGGGACGGTATTCGTAGCTGCGTCCGACGACTTCCAATGTGATGCGGTCGCTCAATCTATCCAATTCGCGCATATACGCCACCAATTGGTCGTGGCTGACGTGTTGTTCCCCTACTTGATAGCCTAAAAACTGTTCGGGCGTGGGTATGTTTTTATCATAAGTAACGGTTTCGGGCAAATAGTAGGAAAGTGGCTTTTTTTGACCGAAAAGACAAATGGTTAAGCTTAGGAATGTGAATAAAAGACCTTTTCTCATTTTGTTCGCTGATAGAGTTTGGTTTAAAATTGATTTTTGACGTGTAAAGTTACAAAATGGAAAGGTTTTAAAAGTGTTTAGTTGTAAAAATACAGATACGTAATGAAGTATTTGAATCAGGAGTAGAACAGAACGAATCAGGAGTAAGACGGAACGAATTAGGAGTAGAGCAGAACGAGTCAGGAGTAAGACGGAACGAGTCAGGAGTAAGACGGAACGAGTCAGGAGTAAGACGGAACGAATCAGGAGTAAGACGGAACGAATCAGGAGTAAGACAGAACGAATCAGGAGTAGAGCAGAACGAATCAGGAGTAGAGCAGAACGGCATTTGAGAAGCGAGGAGTTGGGTTGATTCACGTATCGGATTCCTTAAAGGAATCCGATACGTTATACGTTGTCAACGACTCCCTACCCTACTGATACTGAGGGGTATCTTATTTGTCGCTGAATGGGTTTACAACTGCCGCACCAACTCAATCGCGTCGCCATTGTCCACTTTTTTGCGCAGGCGGTAGCGGGTTTTTACAATACTTTCGGTCGAAATGCCTAAAGTTGCCGCCATTTCGGTGTCCGATAGATTGAGTTTGACTAAAGCCGCAAAACGTTTCTCTGCTTCTGTGGCTGTGGGTATGAGTTGGTAAAAATTATTGAAAAAATCAACGTGTACACGCTCAAACTTTTGGCGAAAATTAACCCATTGCTCATCTGTCAAGATGATAGTTTGTTTGAGTTGACTGATTGTAGCATTGCGTTCGATGGACGCATTTTGCAACGACAAGTCTCTTTCTAACATCTGGATAGTGTCCACTTTTTCGCGTAAGGATTGTGTAAAAAGCGACAGTTCGGCTTTGTTAAATACCAGTTCTTGCTGCGTGCGTTGGAGTTTTTCGGCGGTCAATGCTTGTTCAGTTTCCAGTAGTTGGTTTTTAGTCCTTAAACGTTTGCGTTGCATCCACAACAAACCTCCGAGCAACAGTAAAATGCAAGCCACAGCACCAAAAAGAATGCGCTGCTGCTGCACATGAGCTGTCAAACGCTCATTTTCCTGCTCTTTTTTCTTTGTTTGATACGCCGTTTCGAGTTGAGCAAATTGAGCATTGTGTTCTTCTGAAGACAGCAAACTGTCTAAAGTGTGGAATTGCTTAAATTCTTGATAAGCCGCTTTGAAATCCCCTTTTGCATCCGCAATGATAGACTTGATTTGGTGTACATTGCGAGGCATTTCGTTCAAAGCCATTAAAGCGGCTGATTGTTCAACCTGCCGAACGATTTTTTCCGCTTCTGCAAATCGCCCCAATTTGGCAAGCGCACCTGATTGATTCAACACGGCAAAGACGATGACCGAAGAATCCGCCTCTGCAATACCACTTTTTTCTGCTTCTATTGCCATCGAAAGCGTTTTTTCATAATCGCCCACATCCGAATAAGCGGCTGCAAGGTTATTTTGGATAGTACCACATGGGAAACCGACTTTTTTCGCCAAAGTCAAAGCTTCCAGATGCCATTCTATGGCTTTGTCATATTGCTTTTGTAAACCCACCGACATGCCGATTTTATCCAAGTTTTCGCAAATGATAGCTGTGTCTTTGGCTTGTCGAGCGATGGCCAGTGCTTTTTCGCTGTATTCTTGGGCTTTCGCATAGTTGCGCATAACAAAATGAGCATAGACAATCGCCACATAAGATTCTGCTACACCGCTCAAGTCGTTGAGTCGCTCGTAGGAATCAATGGCTCGATGCGATGTTTCGATGCCCTCCAAAACGCTGCCATAAAAAGTTTGTGCTTGCCCCAACTCGCATAAAGCCTTAGCTATGGCAGAAGCATTGCCGCTTTTTTGAGCTTGGCTGAGTTTGACTCTGTATGTCTGAATGGTATCGGATTTGGGGTCTGTGGCATTGGTTTGAGCGAAAGAAGTAAGCGGTGTTGAGAGTAGTAAAATAGTGCAAAAAAGGATTTGTATATTGGTCATAAGCTTGCGTATTTTATTGACAGCAAAGATAAAGCCCCATTTTGAATAAATATACTGAGGGGGTATTTTAGCAATTCCACAAACGCCCCGTTCTGACCTAAATAATTGGTTACAAATTATTTGTACTCTTGAGTCAGTCATTGTCCATTTTTTGTCCATCGCTTTTTCCACTCTTTTATTTGGCAAAACTGCACTTTTGAGCCATCCAATACGCACCTGTATTGCACCTGATATTTGACAAAAAAACCATCGGCGAGTTTCCGAAATTAAATTTAGTAGATGACTCGTCGGTGGCTTTTTTGAAAATACAGGAATCAAATATTTTATTCACTAAATTTAATTTCAACGCCAACTCATGTTTGTTTTCTACAAAAACCACACGTCTCTCGTCTGGTTGCCTTTGTGCAGTTTGGCACGCTCGTGCCTCGCTTTCGTACTTTCCTACCCCTCAGTATCGGGGGACAGAAATACCATTCAAGCAAAATTTTCAAACGATTTCAAAACTTCAATTCAATGAAATATACAATCTTCACCTTGTTTTTATGCCTAATTGGCTACACAAACTCGGCTTTTGCGCTTAGTGTGAACAAATGCGTCACATACAGTTGTGGTTGTTGTTGTTCGCAAGATGCCAAGCCTTGTTGTCATCCAAATGGTGTTCCTTCGGCCTATCCAAATAGAAACATAGCCGACTTGAAACGCACATACAGCAAAAAAAACCTTGCCGCCCGTTCTGTCGGTATCGTCATCACAGAGACCGATATTACCACCTTGATGAACGCAGGCAATTCGCAACAAACATTCATCACAAACAGCGTTTCGGATAGCATCCAGATGAATATTGGCATCGCCGATGCTGTCAATGCACAAACTTGGACAATATCCAACGATGCACTTGCGCTGTTTACAGGAACACGGCAACTCGATTTTGTCGCGGCGGCAGCTGTGCCATCGTCAGTATCATCGCTTTATCCGTCCGCAGGTGTTTCACATTGGGCAAAAGAAACCCTCACGCGAGGCGGCGTAGCATACACAGGCTATCAAGCAATGTGGCTCAACACAGGCAGCCATATTGATTTGGTGGGCAAGGCTCATGTGCGCAATTCGGACGGTATTGTGTTCCAAAACACAGGTATTTCGGGCAATGTGACCAATGTTGATATGGCTTTGGGTGACATTTTCTTTACTTATTCGGCTTATGCAGAACCCGACAATACCAATTTTAATAATTATTCTAACGGTTCAATCACGATTGATGGCTACGGCACGATTGCCACACCCTACGGCACATACGACTGTCTGCGGGCGAGTCTTACGTTGGAAAGTCAACTGTTCGACAATGCCACAGGCTTCGGTGTAGGTATGCCCGAAACGACGTATTGGGTGGCGTGGTTTACGAAAGAAGGTTTCCGTTTCTATGCGCGAAAACCAGAAGAAAATTCGAGTGGTACGGTGTATTTAAAAAATTTAGAAATGTCGCGTGTTGTGCCAACTACGGTTTTGCCTGTTGAATTATTGAATTTTTCTGCAAAAAAGACGGATAATCAGCAAATCAGAATAGATTGGGAAACAGCTTCTGAAAAAGACAATGCAACATTTGAAGTGCAAAGAGCCACCGATGGCAAAGATTTTAAAACCATCGGTACAGTCAAAGGCAAGGTGAATACTACTGATAAACAAACTTATTCTTTCCTCGATGAGACCCCCTCAGTAGGACACAATTATTACCGTTTGCGTCAAACAGATACTGACGGCAACACAACTTTTTCAAAGATAGAATACGTGTGGTTCAGTTCCGACAAGGGCTTTTTAAAACTTTATCCCAATCCTGCGCACACAACTTTGACCGTAGAATGTGAAAAAGCCAGCGATTTGCACATTGTCAATGCTTTAGGACAAGTGGTTAAAACTTTATACACTCTTGATACACCTAATCTACAAAGCCATGCTATTGCCATCTCCGATTTACAAAATGGCATCTATTTCTTAAAAACAACAATTGATGGTGTTGAACAAACCATTCAATTTGTGAAAAACTAAGTTTTCAACAGGTATTACTAAACTTTAATTTCGATAAAAATGGCAAATCAACGAGTTCTTTGCGCTGTTTTGTTCAGCCTTTTGTATGCCTCTGCGTGGCTGGGTCAAGGTTTGGGGCTGTCATTTACAGCTTGGGTGGCTTTCGTCCCTTTATTTTGGGCATTGGACACCCCCCTCAGTACAAAACAGAAAATCGGCTTGGCTTTGGCAGCGATGGCTTTGGCTCATGTCTTGGCATTCAGTTGGTTTCTGACTGTGGCAGACAATCAATCGACTGTCTGGTTGTTTTCAGCTTTTGAATGTTTGATGGCAGGTATGCCTTTGGCAATTTTTCTTTTATTGAGAAAAACGACGATTGCAGCTTCGCTCAAAACGAATGATTGGTTTTTACTGCCTTTTATTTTTGGTTTGTGGGAATGGCTGTGGCATCATTCGGGCGCGAAAATGGCTTTTTTTATGGTCGGCGTGGGCAATTCGCAAGTTGGTTTGCCATTTTTTATCCAGTGGATAGATATTTTGGGTGTCGAAGCCGTATCAGCCTGGGTGGTTTTGGTCAATGTATTGATTTACAAAAGTCTCCATCTCGAACCTCAAAGCCCCCCCTCAGTATCTTGGGCAAGATTGGCTAAAAACTTGGCTTGGGCTTTCACTTTTCCCATTGTGTATGGTTTTTATCAATATCAACACTACACAAACCTCGAAAATCCGTCAAAAGCCCTCACTTTGACCTTATTTCGCCTCGATGTTAAGCCCACAGGCCGTCATTTCAATGAACAGCTGAGGCAAGATATGGGTAATTTGGAACGACTTGTGCATCTGACAGACTCCATTGTAGAAGCAGAACGAACACAAGAACGGTCCAAAAGCGACGCTTTTATTTGGTACGAAGGTGCCTATCAACAAGGCATCGGTAAGGTTGACACCTTTGTTCAGCAAGTTGTGAATGATGCCCAAACTCCTATTTTGACGGGTGCGACTTTGTTCAATACCGAAAACAAACAGTGGGACATCAATGCAACAGTCGTTTTGTCACCTAACAAACCTCTATCTGCCCCCTCAGTAAAACAGTTTTTTGTACCGCATTGGGAAGACCATTTGCAACAAAATCGAGCAACGCGTTTGCACACTATTCATAATAAAAAGGGTGTGCAGTTTAATATTGCTACGCCTATCTGTTTTGAACAAAATGTCCCCGATTTTTGGGCAAATGCGGTTAGAATGGGCGCGGAAGCCTTTATTCATGTGGCTTACGAAGCATGGTTTGGCAATACTTTAGGTCGTGAGCCACAAGTGTCGAATATTACCGCTTTGCGTTGTATGGAAACCAAACGCTGGTGTGCCAGAACCTCCAATGGTGGAGCAACAGCCATTTTCAATCCCTTGGGTCAGCGTGTTTCAGATACTGAGGGGAGTGTTTTGCAAGGTCAAATTTTCAAAAACGATGTTCAAACACTTCATGTCCAATGGCCTTATCTGGGTATAGTGGTCTTGATATTAGGCTTAGTGATGCCTTTTAAAATATTAGCCCGAAAAAGGCATCGGTTCAAATGAGTGCATGATTGATTTGACAAATTGGATAAAAGGGCATTACTTTGTCAGGTACGATTCTGAATCATTATATTTTTCATTAAAAACCATAATTTATGAAGCAATTTCTACTTGCAACTCTTTTGACAAGCTGTTTTATGCAATTCACAACAGCACAAGCGGTGACACTTCGACTCACTGATTTTGCCCTTTCCGCAACGGCTCGCGACTCATCTATGAGCAAATTGATGAAAAAAACAGGCGCAACGCTCCCTACAAAAGGGTTAGACAAGACTTGGGACTACACCGCTTTACGCGATTCGACTTCCGAATTGTACTACTTCGGCTATGTGACTCAGCCTGCCACCTCACCGCGTCCTGCAGGGTTCAGCAGTGCCACTTTGCAAGCCAACAGTGTCACGAATTTTCAAGCCTATACTATCCCATCACGAACATACTATCAATTGAATAGTTCAGGTTTTAGTTTTTTGGGCGATAGCCTTGCACCTACTCGATTTTCATTACAAGCAATTACGGGCGGCAGTACGGATTCTCTCTCTTTTCCAGCCAATGTTCATGTGTATAGCGCGCCTGTTGTTCAGTACCTTTTTCCGATGACAATGAGTACCGCTTGGACATCATTTGAGCGGGTTGTAACTGATTTTAACCTAAAAGTGATTGCCTTTGGTTTGAATAATACGCCTGGTCAATCGGTCAGTCGAGGTACTTATCGGGATTCAATCGTCGGTTGGGGAACACTGAAAATGCGCCATCCATCCACAGGCGCAACTTTGAGTTTTAACGCCTTGTTGGATAGGAGAACATTCATCACTCAAGACAGTTTTTACCTGAATGGCACAC
This sequence comes from Saprospiraceae bacterium, assembly GCA_016787525.1. GTDB lineage: Bacteria > Bacteroidota > Bacteroidia > Chitinophagales > Saprospiraceae > JAAFJT01. The sequence goes on from JAEUUP010000089.1 coordinate 44,699, forward strand.
CCGCTAACCCACTTATAGTCAATGCTTTCGGTCTGACTCAGGGTAAAATAGATACGACGACACGTTATTATTTTTATGCTTCGGGTTTCAAATCGCCACTTATTGCTTTTTCTGTAAACAATTCAGAAACACAAATCGTAGATATATTTCGCGCCATTTTACCCAGTTTGGGCTTGACAACTAAAAACAATGAACTGGTTGATTTGGAAGTGGCGACAACAGTGTTTCCGAATCCCACTACTGAGGGGGCCACTTTTGAATTTGATAAATCGTCTGCCGATACTTGGCGCGTATTTGTGTATAACGCTGCGGGGCAAATTATCAAAAATGAGTCCGTCAATGCGCCAATTGGCAAGACGCAACACACCACTCGATTCGATTCGAGTTTGCCAACAGGCACTTATTTCTACCAAATCATTGATGAACATTCTTTGATTCGGCATACAGGCAAGGTGCAGTTGAATCGGTAATAAATTTTGAAGCCAATACTGAGGGGGTGTTCCGATGACTCGGAACACCCCCTCAGTATTTTTATTCAGTATCCTATATTTTAGCCTTCAATCACTTCGCGACCGATGCTTGAATAATAGAAGCCACGACCTTTCATTTCAGCCACATCATACAAGTTACGACCGTCGAAAATAGCTTTTGAAGTCAGTTTTTCTAATTTTTCAAACTCAGGTGTGCGGAATTCGTTCCATTCTGTCACAATGATGAGCGCATCAGCACCGACCAAGGCATCGTATTCATCTTTTGCGAAACCAACTTTATCACCATAGATGCGTTTGACATTAGGCATTGCCTCCGGGTCAAAAGTTGTGATGGTTGCACCTGCTTCGAGCAATTCATCAATGATGAAAAGAGCTGGTGCTTCGCGAATATCATCCGTATTGGGTTTGAAAGCCAATCCCCACATAGCGAAGTGTTTGCCTTTCAAATCACCTTTATAGTAAGCGTCAATTTTCTTGAACAAAACTGTTTTTTGAATGGTGTTGATTTGCATAACTGATTTCAAAATTTTGAAATCATAGTTATATTCCTCTGCTGTTTTTGCCAAAGCTTGAACATCTTTAGGAAAACATGAGCCACCATAACCGACACCTGGGAATAAGAAACGCTTGCCAATACGATTGTCGCTACCCATACCGATGCGTACCATGTCCACATTAGCACCCACACGTTCGCAGAGGTTGGCGATTTCATTCATGTAGGAAATACGCATGGCGAGATAGGAGTTAGCAGCATATTTTGTCATTTCAGCCGAACGTTCGTCCATAAAATAAATCGGATTACCTTGACGTACAAACGGCTCGTACAGTTTTTTCATCAGGCTACGCGCTTTTTCGGAGTTCGTACCAATCACAACGCGATCAGGTTTCATGAAGTCGTCAACAGCCACGCCTTCGCGTAGAAATTCTGGATTAGAAACCACATCGAACAGACTCGCATCAAGCCCCCCCTCAGTAATAGCAGCGTGAACACGCTCTGCTGTTCCTACAGGCACAGTACTTTTGTCCACAATGACTTTATAGGAAGTGATAATTTTGGACAAATCTTTGGCGACACCCAAGATGTATGATAAATCGGCAGAACCATCCTCTCCTGGAGGCGTAGGTAATGCTAAGAAAATAATCTGCGCTTGGTCAACAGCAGATTTGAGGTCAGTGGTAAAGTGAAGGCGATTTTGTTTTGTGTTTCTTTCAAAAAGAAGCTCTAAACCGGGTTCATAAATTGGCACTTCGCCATTTTTCATGCGCTCTACTTTATTTGCATCAATATCAACGCAAAACACATTATTGCCTGTTTCAGCAAAACAAGTACCTGTCACTAAGCCAACATAACCTGTACCAACTACTGCAATGTTCATATCTATAAATTATCTAAAAAGTTAAAGATTAAAAGTAATATTGTGATACTATTTGAGTCCTTTTTTTCATTTCTTATTAACGGGTGGCAAAATTAAAGGGTTAGGGAGAGAATCAAAAATTATTGTAGGAGTAAAAACAACATATAATTTTCACACATTTTTTATTGTTTCTATCCTAATCCTACTATTTTGTCCACTGACACATTAATAAAAACCATACCAAATAAAAACTCCCGCAAAGTAATTTCTTGGCGGGAGTTTTTGATATTGACGATATTACAATCGTGACAATGTGTTACTGAGGGGGTGTCTTAAAAGAATTTAGCACGATTATCTTCGATGTCTTCTTTCTTTTTCAAGCTCCGCAGAAGTGTACTGCGAACCATATTTTTCTGATTGCCACCCAATTGCTGACGCAACACAGTTTTGTCAACAGGAGAGTTTGTAATCGGGTCTTTTTTAGTTACTTTCAACACATAAACACCCGTTTCACCTACAACTGTGGGAGAGACAGAACCTACAGGTACGGTGAATGCTGTACCAATAACTTTCGCTTCACTACCCATATTAGGCACGAATGTGGCATTGAATGTGACACCTACTGCTGTATCAACTTTTGTGTTGTATTGGCTCACCAAAGCATTCAAATCACTGACAGAACCTATCTTAGTTTTCAGAGCTTCGCCTTTTTTGCGATTCTTTACAATTGGTGTTAATTGCTCTTTGACAGCAGCTACCGTCGGCAAACCTTTCGGAATAATGTTTTTTAACGCCGCTACAACATATTGACTCACATACGGTTCACCTTGTTGTTGCATAGCAAAAGTCTGTTTGCTGCGCTCACCAACTTTTGATTCATAAGCCCAACGTATCAATTGACGAACACCCGTAGCTTGACCAAAAATACCTAATTGTAAATCACTGGCTCTAAAGTTTGGTGACGTTTGAACTTGAAGACCTTTTTTTGCTGCGTTGGCTTTTAAGTCTTCTAAGTTTTTACTCGATACCAAAAGTTCATCGGCAGCAGCAGCAGCAGCACGGTCAGTGGATTGGCTTGGCGCGATGATTTGACGAATATAGGCTAATTTTGTACGTGTGTCACCCTTTCCTTGCTTGACACCTGTCACCTGAATGATGTGAATACCAAAGCGGGTTTGAACTGTATACAATTTGCCTTGAACAGCTTTGTAGAAAATCAAATCGTTGTATTCTGGCACCATACGACCATTAGGAGTGTAACCATAATCACCTCCTTTTTGGTTTGAACCCGGGTCATCATTGTATTTCAAGTTCAATGAATCCCAGCGCGCAATATTGCCTTCCAAAATTGTTTTGATACTATCTGCTGTCTTTTGCGCTGCCGCAAATGAGCCGTATTTTTCTAAACTGAACAAGAAGTGACGGTTCTTTACTGAGTCAGGTCCTGAGCGACGGTCAATCACTTTTGCCAACCAATAGGCTTTATTATCCACATAAGGACCAAAAATAGAACCAATTGGTGCAGTAAACGCTGAATCTTTAGCCGCACCAGTTAATGATTCCTTATCTTGATATTGACCGGGATAGAAACCATTGTTTGCTACTGCAAAAACAGAGTCGTTTTCAGCTTTCAAGAAGCCTTCTCTCAAAGCCATGATTTTATCACGTAAAACACTTGAGTCGGCTGCAGTCGGTGTCACATCAATTGTTACAAAATCAACATTTCTTGTTTCTTCATCTGACAAGAAACGGCTTTTGTATTCATCTAAATAACCTTGAATATCGCCATCCGTAACCGTTACTTCTTTATCGTCAACGCGATCAAAAGGCACTTTAACATATTGGAAATCAACAGGCTCAGTCAATTCTTTATAACTTTCATCAACTAACCAAGTAGGTGTATAAATGCCCTTAGACATTAAGTTAACCAATTTAGCTTGCAAACGTTCTTTGACGACTATTTTCTCGATTTCAGCCCAAGAAGCTTTACCTTGCAAAGGCATTGTATTATTCTGTATAGCTTGTTTGATTTGCATCAATTGTTGACCGTCAACTTGACCTGTTTGAGGGTCTCCCACATATTGCGCCATCACTGGGCTGATGTTTTGACCAAATTCGAGGTCGAGCAACTCATCTTTACAAACGCCTAAGCCTGCTTTTTCTGCTTCTTTGTTGACGATAGCCTCTTCAATGAAATTATTGAAAATGGTATTACGAACATTCAAGTCGCTACCACGGTTGCCATAAAGTGCCTCAGACTTGCGGTCGAGGTCGCGTATATCTAATTCTTTGCCAGCTACTTCTGCCACTGTCGAGGTATTACCTAATTGCCCCCAACTACGATTAGAGTCCTGTGTAATCAACATACCAATGAAGGCAACGATTGCCAACACCATTAAAGTCAATACTAAAGCCGATTTTTCACGAATTTTCTGAATCAGAGCCATTTCTCGGTTGTTCTATTTTATTATTCAAGGAAATATTGATGTGTAAAAATTTGAATTTTTGTCTTTTAAAAGCCTTTTTATACTCAATTGAGCCTATAAATGCTGTTTTCTGCTTCAAAAGACGTGCAAAGAAAATGCTTTCACAGCGAAAAACAAAACGTTCTTGCTAAATGCTTGCCAAAAATGCTATTTTGAACGAGAAAATACGTTTTCAGTTTCAAAAGATTTTTCATTTTGTTATTCCTATACCCCCTCAGTATATTCTTCACGTACGTTTAACTTTTCCTCGATACGCATTTTCCCAAATTAATATTCTAATTTTGCGGCCTAAAAAATTAAGCAAAGTTATGAATTATTTGACTCTCGAAAACGTCACTAAAAGTTACGGACCTAAAATCCTATTCGACCGAGTTTCGCTCATTATTAATAAGACGGACCGCATTGCGCTCGTTGCCAAAAATGGTACGGGCAAAACAACTTTGCTTCGTGTACTGGCGGGTACTGAGGGGTCGGAAGGCGAGCAGTCAAAAATCATTTTCGCAAAAGGTATTCGCATTGGCTATCTCGAACAAGATCCAAAGTTGCCCGAACATCTGACAGCTATGGAAGCTGTTTTTGAAACGGAGAATGCTCAAATTCAAGCCATTAAGAATTATGAAAAAGCATTGCTCGATAACGACCCCCTCAGTATTCAGAAATATCTAACCCAACTCGACGAATTGCAAGCGTGGGATGCTGAGGCGAAAATCAAAGAGATTCTCTACAAACTCAAGATTGACCAATTCCTCAATCAAACGGTTCGCACGCTATCGGGTGGGCAAAAAAAGCGGTTGGCTTTGGCTAAATTGCTGATTGATGAGCCTGATTTTTTGATTCTTGACGAGCCGACCAATCACTTGGACTTAGAAATGATTGAGTGGTTGGAAACTTATTTTACATCGCGCCCTAATCTGACTATCTTTATGGTGACGCACGATAGGTATTTTCTCGATGCCATTTCTAATCATATTATTGAACTCGATGGCGGCAATTTCTACCGTTATCGTGGCAATTATGCCAAATATTTGGAGCAAAAAGCACTACGCCAAGAGGTTGAAGCGGCTACTTTGGACAAAAATCGCAAACTTTTCAGCCGCGAACTCGAATGGATGCGCCGAATGCCCCAAGCCCGCACCACAAAAGCACAAAGCCGCATTGATGCTTTTTATGACTTAAAAGACAAAGTGAATGTCCGCCGTGAAAATGAAGATATGGCAATTGACATCAAAACAACGTGGTTAGGTTCTAAAATTGTCGAATTGCACAATGTCAATAAGTCTTTTGGAAATAAAAAACTCATCAAGGATTTTACATACAAATTTCGCAGAGGTGAACGAGTTGGTATCGTTGGGCAAAATGGGGCTGGCAAATCTACTTTTTTGCGACTCGTTACGGGCGAACTCATGCCCGATGGTGGCAAAGTGGTGATAGGTGATACCATTTCATTTGGCTATTATTCGCAAGATGGTATCATTCTCAATCAAGACAAACGGGTGATTGATGTCATCACGGACATTGCAGAATTTATTCCCTTAGAAAAAGGGCAAAAAATAACGGCTGCGGGTTTGTTAGAACGCTTTTTGTTTTCACGGGAACAACAACAGGTTTATGTGTCGCAGTTGTCGGGTGGTGAAAAGCGGCGTTTGTATTTACTGACGGTGATTATGAAAAACCCCAATTTCTTGATACTCGATGAGCCGACCAATGATTTGGATATTTTGACGCTCAATGTTTTAGAGGAGTTTTTGGAAACTATGTTCAAAGGTTGTCTCGTTATTGTGACGCACGACCGCTATTTTATGGATAGGTTGGTCGAACATCTTTTTATATTTGAGGGCGAAGGCAATATCAAAGATTACAACGGTAACTACACCGAATACAGAGAAGAAGCCAAACAACTCACTCTCGCCAACAAACAAACAAGTACCCGCTTCCAAAAGGAATCCTTCGGATCAGTATCAAAAGACAATAGAAAGGCTAATGATGCAGAAAAAAAGGAATTCAAACGTTTGGAACGAGAGATTGCCCAATTGGAAGAGAAAAAAGCCGCTTTGACCAACAAATTCAATGATGCTGCCACGATGACACCTGCTGATTTGAAAAAACTTTCTGACGACCTCAACGAAGTGCAAGACACCTTGGAGATGAAGGAAATGCGGTGGTTGGAATTGTCGGAGTTGGTTTAAAAAACTAAAATACCTTTTTTTCAACAGCTTATTTGATTTATGAAATTCGACCAACCTATTCCCATCCAGAAAATTGCGCATCGCTTCAAAGCGGAAATCATCGGCGATGCTACGCTTAGTGCTTTAGGAATCAACGAAATCCACAACGTCCGAGCGGGTGATATTACGTTTTCGGATGTTCGCAAATACTTCGACAAAGCACTCCAATCAGAAGCTACTTTTATCATTTTGAATGAAAATCCTGATGCCATCCCCGATGGTAAAGTTGTGTTGTTGCATCCGCAACCTTTCGAGGTGTACAACGGTATTGTGCGCGAATTGCGTCCTTTCAACCCCCTCAGTCAGGAAGTCGCGGACTCTGCCAATATTCATCCGAGCGTTGTCATCGAACCCAATGTGGTGATTGGCAACCATGTGCGCATTGGGCAGGGTTCTTATATCCAAGCCAATGCAGTCATTCACGATTTCACAATCATCGGCAAGAATGTGCAAATCGGTGCAGGGGCTTTGATTGGTACAGATGCCTTTTATTTTAAACGAAATACTGTTCAAGGAACTCCTTTCGTCCGAATGGACTCCTTTGGAGGAGAGGTGTATAAAAAATGGCGGTCGGGTGGTCGTGTCATCATCGAAGACAATGTTGATATTGGCTCAGGTTGTTCTATCAACAAGGGAGTTTCTTCTGATACAACCATTGGCGCGGGTACAAAAATAGATTGCCAAGTCCACATCGGTCACGATGCGCAAATCGGGAAGAATTGCCTCATTGCGGCACAAGCGGGCATCAGTGGCAACACGATTGTCGAAGATGAAGTCATCATTTATGGACAAGTGGGCATCGCTCAGAATCTTAGAATCGGCAAAAAGGCGATTATTTTAGCCAAATCAGGTGTATCGAAAGACTTAGAAGGTGGTAAAACTTATTTTGGCTATCCTGCCCAAGAGGTGCGCGATGCTTACAAAGAGTTAGCGATTTTACGCCAATTGAGGAAAAAGTAAAAAAAAGCCCTTCTTAACGGATGATTCCCCATTACTAACTACCTTTGCACGTCATTTACAAACCAAAATTAAAGAAAAATATGTCAAACAACTTATTGGCTGGTAAGCGTGGCGTTATTTCGGGCGCACTCAATGAACAATCTATTGCTTGGAAGGTTGCTGAAAAATGCGTTGAGCAAGGCGCAACTATCGTTTTGACTAATGCGCCTGTTGCTATGCGTATGGGCGAAATCAAAGGACTGAGCGAGCGACTCAATGCAGAAGTCATCTCTTGCGATGCAACAAATATGGAAGACCTGAACAATCTCTTCTCAAGAAGTCAAGAGATTCTGGGAGGCAAACTCGATTTCGTTCTGCACTCTATTGGTATGTCGGTCAATGTGCGCAAAGGCAAACATTACACCGACCTCAACCACGAATGGACGAAGCAAACCATGGACATCAGTGCCATGTCTTTCCATAAGATGATGCAAGTTTTGTATAAACAAGATGCTATGGCGGATTGGGGCAGCATCGTCGGCTTAACTTATATGGCTGCACAACGAGTTTTCCCTGATTACAATGAAATGGCAGATGCTAAAGCGATGTTGGAATCCATCGGACGCAGCTTTGGCTACCATTTTGGCGTTAAGAATCATGTTCGTGTCAATACCATCTCGCAATCGCCGACTTGGACAACGGCTGGTTCGGGAGTGAAAGGGTTTAAAGAGTTTTTTGATTATGCTCAAAAAATGTCGCCACTCGGTAACGCACCTGCCGAAGCCTGTGCCGACTATTGCATCTCGCTTTTCAGCGATTTCACGCGCTTTGTCACGATGCAAAATCTCTTTCACGACGGAGGCTTCTCGAATATGGGCATGAATCCTGCGGTTTTGGGTTTATGATTGAAATAAAGGGCTACGAATTATACGAATTAACGAATGACACGAAAGCCATTAATTCGTACAATCCGTTAATTCGCATAATTCGTAGTGCTTTTATAAGGAAACAAAAAAGGAGAGCCACGAATTATACGAATTAACGGATTAGACGAATTAAAAAGTCATTCGCGTAATCCGTTAATTCGCGTAATTCGTAGCGCATCTAATCTCAACAAAAAAGAAGAGCCACGAATTATACGAATTAACGAATGACACGAAAGCCTTTTCAATTCGTCTAATCCGTTAATTCGTGCAATTCGTAGCACTTTTATAAGAAGACAAAAAATGAAATTGACTATTTTGACCAACCGAATGTTATCGCAACACATTCATCATTCACTAAAACCGTTTGTCGCCGCAATCGGTTTTCTTTTTTTGTCTGCCCATATTCTATGTTTTGCACAGTTGCCCACTAACCAATTTGGCAACAACAACAACACAACTTTCGGCAGCACAACCCAGCCAAACGGATTGGAAACCGACTCAATCCAACCCGATGTGGAGGTTGATACCGCCAATATTGTCTCGTTTTTTCCCGACAATCCAAGTATCTCGTACCCAGAAAATGATTCGTTGCTCAATAATTACTTTCAGCAATACGACCCCACACGACAACGACAACTTGACTATTTTAACCTCGGCATGACTTCAACAGCCGCCTACCCCTCAGTATATCAGCCCAACTTAAAGCGGGGATTGGATATTGGTTTGCACGCTTTCGATGTCTATGGTATCAAAAACGCCGACATTCGTTTCTATCAGCAAACCAAAAGTTTTACAGACGTTGCCTATTCTTCGGCAACCCAAACCAATGGCACATTCAATCTGCGGTTTGCACGCAATTTTGCCAACGATATTCATTTGTCCATTGACTACCGCCGTTTGTTCAATTCCAATCTGACCACTTTGCCCAAGGTCGGTAGCCAGTTGCTCAACGGTTCGGGTTTTTCTTACGATGTGCCGCGCGGACGAGCCGTTGCTTTTGGCATTGGTTTGTGGGTGCATCGCCCACGCTACGACGGTTATGCGACGTTCACCTCCAATATTGTGAATCAAAAAGACCAAGGCGGCATTCTGACCGACTCTTTTTTCATTCAAAGCACCGATGCGGGACAATTGACAACCGTCGTGCCAACACCCGTTTTGACTGATGCCGTAACCCGACATGAAAAATACGAATACAGTTATCTTCACTTTTTAAAACTCCGAAAAGACTCCACAGGCACGAAACGCAACTTTTTAGCGTCGCACCAAATCACTTTTCGCAATGGCAAATACCGATCAAGCGACCCGTTTACCAAAACAGAGGTGAACGAAGTGGATTCTATTTTTTATGGAAAATTGTACAACGACAACCGTGGTGTGCGCTTCTATTTGCGTGAACGGATGTTGGAAAACAGTTTCAATCTAAGCACGTCGCGATTGCGCATCATTGACACCACTCAGCGCATTAAGTTATCCACTCAGCGCGATTGGTTCGAGGTCGGCATCAGTCACCAATTCCACAATATCAATCAGGAACTCGGTGGACGCAATCTGAACAACCTTATACTGAGGGGTCGCTGGAATTTCACACCAAGCGACAATCTCAAAGTAGAAACCTACGCCCATTTCAATCTTTTGGGCTACAATGCGGGCGATTACCGCTTGAATGGCGAATTGTTTTACAACCTCAAAAACATAGGCAGCCTGCGTGCCAAAGCAGTGAGTCAGCTGTACGAACCATCGCTTTTGCAAGATGAAATAGTGATAACGCAAAGACTGTTTTGGCAAAACAATTTCAAAAAAACGCTCGAAACCAATCTTTCAGGCACTTTGGCTGTGCCAAAAATCGGTTTTGAAGGCACATTTGCCTATTCGCTTCTCAACAATTACATTTACTTCGACAAAAACTTCTTGCCCCAACAAACAAGTACCCCCCTCAGTATTGTGCAACTAATTTTGACAGAAAACCTACAATTCGGCAAATTTCACACAGACAATACCATCGCTTTGCAACGTCCGACCGAAAAATTCCTACGTCTGCCCGATTTTTACAGCAAACACAGCCTTTATGTAGAAGGGAAAATATTTAAGAAAGCAATGCTCGTGCGTACGGGTTTTGATGTCCGCTATGCCACCGCATGGTTTGCCCCTGCTTATATACCACTGACAGGTCAATTTTATGTGCAAGAGACAAGTCAAGTAGCCCCTTACCCATGCCTCGATGCCTTTTTGTCGTTCAAAGTTCAGTCATTCCGTTTTTTCGTTAAGATGGAGAATCTTTTGGGCGCATACACAGGCAACCGCTACTACCAAATCTATAACTACCCCGTCCCCGAAGCAACTTTTCGATTCGGTGTCCGTTGGCGATTGTTGAACTAAACTTTCCTATTAACCCTCCGAGTAGGGTCATTTAACCCCACAGCAAAGTTGGTTAACGTGCGGGCTTAACAATTTATGTCTGGAGCAAAGTTGATTAACGTGCGGGCATAACGATTTATGTGTGGAGCAAAGTTGATTAACGTGCGGGCATAACAATTTATGTCTGGAGCAAAGTTGATTAACGTGCGGGCTTAACAATTTATGTGTGGAGCAAAGTTGATTAACGTGCGGGCTTAACAATTTATGTCTGGAGCAAAGTTGGTTAACGTGCGGGCATAACAATTTATGTCTGGAGCAAAGTTGGTTAACGTGCGTTCGGAGATTGCTACCCAATTATGGTTTCACATTGCTGATAGTCTTAAAACCCGTAGGGTTGGCAATTTGGTAGCAATAAAGCCCCCTGTTTGTTTTCAATGCCGTAGGCATGGGATTGTGTAAAGAAAAAGAGTGATTAAATCCTTTATAATGCCCTGCCTACGGCATTCAATAATCGTATTTATTGCTATTTTCTACCAAAATGCCAACCCTACGGGTTTTAAAAATCCTTGAAGGAATCCGATACGTGCATCATATTCACAATACGCCCAACTGTCCTGTTTTCTATAAAAAACAAAAACACGCTTTGAAGACCATTGCTTCAAAGCGTGTTTTTGATACCACTCAAACAGTTTATATTTCTGCTCTCAACACTTCCAAAGGCGATTCACTCACCACCTTTCGCGTACTCAGCAAACCGATAAACACAATTAAGGCGGTGATACTGAGGGGTGTCGCCAAGAGTGTCAGCCAATCAATATTGAACGGTACTTTAAAGACGAACTTTGCCAAACCATAACCTGCCAACAGCGACATACCAACACCCGACAACGTGGCTAATGTACCCAACCACAGATATTCTAAACTATTGATGGTCAATATCGTCGAGCGACTTGCGCCAATGGTGCGCAACAAAACGGATTCTCTGACACGTTGGTATTTTGACAAATAAACTGAACTGATAAGCACCATCAATCCCGTCAAAATGCTGAACAAAGCCATGAAACGAATGGCAAACGAGATTTTTGACAAAACATCATCCACCGTTTTCAAAATCTGTGTCAGTTCAACAATCGAGACATTTGGGAAGTTTTTGACCATCAATTGCTGAAACTTTGCCGATTGTGCATCAGACTCAACCCTTGTGACAACAACGTTGAACTGTGGTGCTTGTTCCAAAATGCCTGACGGAAATAGAATCAAGAAATTAGTCTGAACCCGATTAAAATCCACTTCTCTGATGCCCGTAATCGTGGTATTGATAAGCGCACCTTGCACATTGAACGTCGCTTTGTCACCTACCTTAGCGTGCATATCTTTAATGATGGTGTTCGACACCGTAATGCCCACCGTTCCGTCGGGAAGCCTGCCCGAAGGTGGCAAACTGCCTTCTTGCATTTTTTCAGACGAAATGAGTGTGTCACGATAGGTGACACGCCACTCACGTTCGTAGATGAATTTCGGAATAGGGTTGGTCGAATCTTTCAAAAACTGCGCCCTTGACAAGCCATTGAGTTCCTCTAAACGAATAGTGACAATCGGTACTTTTTGAATAACAGGCATTTTCGCCAATTCAACCAACTGTGCCACTGAATCGCGCTGTTGTGGTTGAATATCAAACAATATCATATTCGGTTGATTGCCCGAACCCGCAAAACTGATTTGTTTAATCAACAATTGTTGAATCAAAAACAAAGTCGAAATTAACAAAGTACCCAAACCAATACTCACCATCAAAGTCATGGTTTGGTTTTGCGGGCGATACAAATTGGCAACACTTTGTCGCACCGCAAAAGAGAGACCCCTCAGTATGCGGCGGCGCAATATCCACATCAAACCCTTCGCTATCAAAGCTAATAGACCCAAGGCAACACCAATACCCAAAATGAAAATGGTACTACTGCGCACACTCTGCGTTTGCCAATAAGTGAACCCGAATACAAAAACACTGATGAGCGCGTAAACCAACCACCGCACAGGGTCGCGTCCTGATTCCGCCTCTTCAAAGCCACTGCTCAAAGTACGCAAAGGCGACGTGCGACGAATCGTCAACAACGGCAAAAGAGCAAACAAAACCGAGACCCCAAAACCCGTAAACACACCTTGAAGAATGGCAGATACTGAGGGGTCAGTCGAAATATCATCAATAGGCAAAAAATCTTTTAGAATAATAGGCAAAAACTTCTGAATTAAAGTCCCTAAAGCCGAGCCTAACATCGCACCACCAAAACCCATCACAGCTATTTGCGACAGATAAATCAAAAACGCTTGCCGACCGCTTGCTCCCAAGGTGCGTAAAATAGCTACCGTCGGCAATTTATCTTTAACATAAATGCTGACCGCCGAAGCCACACCAATACAACCCAAAAGCAATGCAATAAAACCCACTAAATTGAGAAAATCCGCCATTTGGTTGAACGAATTACCAGTCGAGCGTTTGCGGTCGCCGATGTTTTCGACGCTGAATTTAGCTTCTGTTAGGGCAGGTTTTATTTTTTGGGTCAGACCATCGTAATCCTTTTTAGGGTCTAACTTAAAGAAGTATTGGTATTGCACTCTACTCCCCCGTACCAACAAATTGGCAGAGTCCACCGCCGATAAGGGCAAATATACTGAGGGGGCCACCGCCGATTGCAAACCTAAGCGTCCAGGTGCAGACAACACCGTGCCAGCAATAGCATAAGTCACTTCACCAATTTTGACTGAATCGCCCACATGCAAATCAAATTGCATTTGCAACACATTATCTATCAAAGCTTTTTTTTCTTCTTGAAAGAGGTTTGCAGCATTGGCGGGCTCAGTTTTCAATGTGCCATAGAAAGGATAAACACCTTGTTGCGCTTTAACTTGCACCGGTCGCGTACCTTCTTTTTGAGGAAAATAAGCCATAGATAAGAACGACACAATACGGGAACGTGTTCCGCCAATACTGTCCATGAGTTGCATTACTGAGGGCGGCGGCGGATTAAGCCCATCAATCGCCAAATCAGCACCCAGCAACTCCCGAGCTTGACTGTTGATGTCCTTCTGTAAATTGTCGCTGAAAGAATTGATGGCAACCAAAGCGGCAATGCCAATGATAATGCTCGACACAAAAAGTAACAAACGCGCCCGTTGGCGGCGACTATCGCGCCAAGCAAAGCGGAGTATGGTCGCAAAGTTTAATTTTTCCAAAACATAAAGATTTTGACAAAAAACACAAAAAGCAGCCTTTTGTTGTAGCTGCTTTTTGAGAGGACGAATGTAGGTGTAAAATATTGGTAGAAACGAAAATTATTCGTGAATTTTGAAAATATCGGATAGACAAACCGCTGTTCAAGTTTTGCCTAATTTACTGAGGGGTCAAATATTGTATCCTTTTTTCTCTATCAACTCCTTCAAATTGATAGAGTGTCCCTCTAAAAGCTCAAAATCTTCTGACCAATGACGTATAACCGAATCTTTATTAGGTTCAGCAAGCAATGCTTCTTGAGATTTTGTGAAAACCCAAACTACTTTTTCAACACCGAACTTGAAAAGGGTGTCGTTTTTTTCATTGATATAGTCCATCGAATGAATATCTTCTAAATCAATTTTCACATCAACTTCAATCACCATTTTGGGTGCAGCATTGAAATAATGGGTATCAAATTGGTATTGTTGAGTCACTTTTGCATCATAAAGAATAATATCTGATGACAAATTATTGCCTAAAGAAACGTGTAAGCCAACTTCATTGGTAACAACTTCATATTGATTTTCGTCTGTATTCACATAAAGATAACGCAATAAAACAGAGATGATAATGCCTTGCAAGCTACTACAGCCCATAATTTCCTCAATAGTTTTAGTTTTGTTCAATACATCTTTATACCCTTGGCGATACAGTGGTCGTCCGTTGAGTTCCTCGTATATGAGGTTTTTAGGTATGTACGCAATTTTCGTTTCTTCTAAACTGACTGATGCGGTCATTTTTGATTGATTTTTAACAAAGTTAGTTTTTTCGATGAAAAAAGCAAAACAAAAAGGTATTGTTAACAACTTGCGCTAACAATACCTTTGACAATCAATTTATTACGATTTATTAAAACTTAGAATCATCAACAGAATCTAACCACGCCGATATTTCACCAATAACCGATTCAACACAACCATCGTCGAAAGGTGAGCGCAAATTAGCTAACTCGACCAATTTTAAGAACGACATTGAGCCACCTGCTTTGCACAAACGCACATAGTCAGCCCAAGCAGTTTTATGGCTTTCGCGGTCTTTTTTCCAAAATTGGAAAGCGCAAATTTGAGCCAGTGTGTAGTCAATATAATAAAATGGCGTTGTAAAAATATGGCTTTGTTTTTGCCAAAAACCACCATTTTCTAAGAATTTGTTACCATCATAGTTGCGATGAGGTAGGTATTTTTGCTCGATTTCACGCCATTTTTGATTTCTTACTGAGGGGGTTACTTCTGGATTTTCGTACACAAAATGCTGAAACTCATCAACGGCTACGCCATAAGGCAAAAACTGCAAAGCTGCACTGAGGTGTGCAAAATGATATTTTTCAGTATCTTCTCCAAAAAACAATGCCATCCAAGGCCAAGTGAAAAACTCCATGCTCATAGAGTGGATTTCGCAAGCCTCGTAAGTAGGCCAATGATACTCAGCAATACCCATATTGCGGCTCGAAAAAACTTGAAAAGCATGACCTGCTTCGTGAGTTAAAACGTCAATATCACCACTTGTGCCATTAAAATTAGAGAAAATATAAGGTGCGCGATATTTACCAATATAGGTGCAGTAGCCGCCTGTTGCTTTGCCATCTTTTGCAACTAAGTCCATAAGGTCATTGGTACGCATGAATTGGAAAAACTTATCGGTATCATTTGACAGCTCCGCATACATTTTATCAGCCCCCCTCAGTATATCTTCGGGTGTGCCTTTGGGTTTGGGATTGCCAGAAGGGAACTTGAAATCTTCATCGTAGTATTTCAATTCGCTGATTTTCAGACGTTTGCGTTGACGTTCGTATAGTTTTTGCGAAATTGGAACAATGAACTGCTCAACTTGTTTTCTAAAGTTAGCAACCATATCCGCATTGTAATCTGAACGCAACATCCGTGCATAGCCCAACTCAACAAAGTTTTTATAGCCTAATTCGACGGCAATTTTATGCCGATTCAGCACCGAATCGTGATAAATACGCTCCACTTCGGGTGCTTTTTCTTCAAAAAATGCCCATTTTGCTTCTGTTGCTGATTTGCGAATGGCTCTATCCGAGTCCGTTTCTAGAGGAGTGATGGAAGATAAATTGTAGGTCTTTCCGTGAAACTCGATTTGAGCTGAAGCTTTGATTTTCACATATTCGCTCGCCAATTTATTTTCCTCTTGTAGCGAAGTCAAAATACTGGGTTGGAATGTTTTGATTTGTAATTCAGCAATATTGAACAATTGTGAGCCCCACTTTTTTTCTAAATCTAGGCGAAACTTATGATTAATGAGTTTTTTATAAAATTCGGTAATCAATGCTTCAAAAACGGGTGAATTTTCATCAAAAAACTGATTTTCAGAATCGTAAAAAGAATCTCGTGTATCAATGGTATGGCGAATTTGCCCAATTGTCGCTGATGATGAAAAGTTCTTACGTAGCT
Organism: Saprospiraceae bacterium; assembly: GCA_016787525.1. Lineage (GTDB taxonomy): Bacteria > Bacteroidota > Bacteroidia > Chitinophagales > Saprospiraceae > JAAFJT01. The sequence goes on from JAEUUP010000089.1 coordinate 61,161, forward strand.
CATTGATTTTTTTAAGCGTTTTACTCGCTTGTTCATAGTTATCAGCTTCTCCAAATTCCGCAATCCGTTTTTTCAGTGTTTGCGTCAGTCGCTTCAAATTAGGTCTTTTGTAAGGATACTCTGTGAATTTCATTGTGTTTTATAATTTTTAAAGCACGTACTATTAAGATAATGCAAAGTTAAGATTTTAGTTATTTCTATTTTGATAAAGAATAAAAAAGTAAAAATATAATAAAAGTTATTCTCGATTTCAACATTAACAATATCCTAACTAAAGCCTTCAAACATCAATACAATTTCACATAAATAAAAATCTCAATTTTGAATAAATATAAAAACCCTCAAATTTTGATCTCAACTATTCTCTAATAACCCAAACAATAAAATTGTATTTTATTTTTAAATAAAAACGAAATACAATTAAAAATTCTAAAAAAATTAAAAATTCTAAAATAATATTATTAAATTTGAGTCAATTACTTTCTAAAAAAAATTAGAAAAACCTTCCTCATGAACGAAATACTAAAACCAATTTTTCCACAACCAAATCCTTTTAATCATGGTTAATAGTATTTTAAATCTCGGTAAGTGGGTATTCATATTACCCTTTGCAGTCTTCGGATTCCTTCACATCGTCAATGCCAACCAAATGGCAGGCATGGTGCCAGCTTATTTATCGGGTGGTGCGCTTTGGGTCTATCTGACGGGTTTTGCCCAAATTGCTTTCGCTCTCAGCGTCATTATTGGCAAATACGATAAACTGGCAGCAACACTTTGTGCTCTGATGCTGCTGATTTTCATTCTAACCTTACATTTTCCCGGTCTTAGTAATCTTGAAATGTCTAAATTGGCAATGACAAATATGCTCAAAGATTTGGGTCTTATAGGCGGAGCGATGATGTACGCTTCAAGTTTTGCGAAAGACAATAGTATTATCGGATAATGTAAAAAGCAAAAAAGACGTTAAGATACTGAGGGGTATCTTAACGTCTTTTAGCTTATCATCGAAATATAACTATCTTGTTTTCAATGTTTTAAAATATTCTTCCACCAAGTTTTTGTAATATGGTTTCAGATTAGGCGACACTTTTTGGTATTGCTCGATCTCTGCCTGACGTTTTTTGATGTATTCTTTCAACGCTGGTGGCATTTCATTTTGTTGTTCACGAGCCGCGTTTGATTTGCGCTCTTCGTCCTCTTTACGCTCACGCTCTGCTTTTTCAGATTCCAAGAGACGGGTCAAAATTTCATCTTGCCGCTTGATGGTTTGGTTTGTCAGTGTTTTATTGACCAACTCCGTTTCCGTTTTTTCCATAGCGTCCAACAAATCTTGCATGCCTTTGTCGCCTTTGCCACGCTCCTGCATTTCTTTCATTTTTTTACGCATAGCCTCGCGCATAGCTGCTTGGCGCGCCGCAAGTTGAGCGAATTCTTTACTCTGTCCTGCTCCGCCTTTGCCTTTATCGCCTTTTTTCATCTTCTCCAACTGTTTTTTCAAGTCTTCGTTGATGCTTTTTTGACCTTCGCTCATTTTATCTTTTGGTTCTTTGCCACTTTTGCCTTGTCCGTTCCCACCTGGCTTTTTGCACGAACCACTGCCTGGCATATTGCTCATTTGGTCTTGCATATTTTGCATCGCCTCCGACAACATCAACGCCAAGTCATTCACGTTTTTCATCGTTTTTTGTTGAAAGTCTTGACCTTCATATTTTTTGCGGTCTTCCAATCTGTCCAACGATGCCGACATGTTTTGCTTAATTTCAGTCACTTTTTCAATCACAAAAGTTTGAATCGCCGCTTGACGCGTCGCCAAAGACTGCAAAGAGTCTTCAATCAAGGCAAAATCACCTTGCAATTTCTTCTGCTCTTGCGTCAATTTGACATAACGAGGCGTATTTTCAGCCGTTGGACCAAAATCTTTCATCACTTTTTCTTGGTCAAAAGACAACGAAACCAAATTTTCTAACAACTGGCGAATGGCACGCATATCTTCTTCCATTTCCTCTTTATCGCCTTGTTGTTGTGCCATTTTCATCTTATTGGCTTTGTTTTTCATCTTGTTAGCAGCCGATTTTTGCTTTTTCGATGCTTTCGAGTTCTGCTTTTGGTCGAGCTGCTCTTTACTATCCTTTTGGTCTTCCTTGATGTCTTTATCTTCTTCTTTCGTATTAGGCATTTCTTGCTTGCGTTTCAACTCATCGTTCTTTTTCTCCATCTCATCTTGCTTCTTCTCCAATTCGTTGAACTCTTTGTTGAGTTGTTCTTGCTCTTTTTTCAACTCTTCTTGGTCTTTTTTACCCCCCTCAGTATCTTCACTCAATTTCTCTTGTTTTTCAGCCAATTCTTCGAGTTTATCAATCTGTTCTTGCATCATATTCTCGACTTCCATCTGCTTGAACAATTCCTCCATGCGCTCCAACTCTTTCTGCATTTCCTCGTTCGAGAACTTCATGTCTTCCATCTTCTCTAACGCTTGGTCTTTGTCCATTTTCTGCATCAACTCCTCGATTTGCTTCAACAAATCCTTCATTTCAGGGTTTTTCAACTCTTCAAACATTTTTTGAAGCTGCTCTTGTTTCTGCATGAGTTGTTCATCTTGTTTGTTCAACTCTTGCTCTTGCTTCATATTTTCTTCAAAATTCTTCTTCGCTTCGTCAATTTGTTTCTCCATTTCTTGTTGACGTTGCATGAGTTTTTCAGCTTCTTTTTTCATCTGCCAATCCACTTCTTTCTGTTGCAACATCTTCTCGCGGAGTTTTTGCAAATCTTGTTGGATTTTTTGCGATTCTTTCATCGCTTTTTTCAAATCCTCCTTGATTTCTTCATTGTTTTTCGCCATTTGCTTCTCAATCTGCTCGACCGACGGTTGCGTATAAACCATCATGCCTGTTTTTGTAGATTTTGAACCATTGACACCATCATTGTCAAAAACCTCGAAATAATAAGCCACTTCGTCGCCAGGCTTCAATTGCAAATCGGTTGTATTGAAAGTGTATTGGTACGAAACAGCTTTATTTGTCGGATTAGGCATCGGCACACGTTGGAGTTGCTCTTGCTGCCCATTTTGACGCTTGACTTGATAATTGAACGCCAAGCTGCGCAAACCGTAGTCATCGCCCGCTTCGCCAACAAAAAACAAGCGTTTTTTATTCAATGAATCTTCAAATTTTTCAACTGTGATGGTCGGATACAAGTCTGGAACAACCGTAATGGAATAAGCCACTGAATCTGCTTTCGGCAAAAAAGCATTGGAAATGAACAATTTATACGGCTCATCAGTCATCATTTTTTTAGAAAACGTAAAACGGTTGCCACCTTGACGCACAATACTGAGAGGTTTGCCACCTGCGAATGAGACCTTTATGTCGTCAGTATTTTCAGAATTAATCAACCACGCAATCGTTGTGCCTTGGGGGACAATCAACTCACCTTGGTTGTTCAACATTTCATCGGGGCGACCCACATATTCGGGATAATCCAACTGAACGTCGAAACCTGCGATATTAGGCTTTTTTAATACTTCTAACTCAAATTCAGGCGTTGAAACTGTACCACTATACAATTTGAACGGAATATCTTGTTGTACATTTGAAAACTTGTAGCGGAAAACCGTAGGGTCTTTTTCATCTTTTTGCAAACGATATTCGTAGCCATTCATTTCAATAAAAACCTCATTGGGCAATACATCGCCATCAGCTTTCACAGTCAAATCGTAGTCTTGAAACTGTATAACTTTCAAATCGCCACTTTCGATTTTGAGTTTGAAAGGCGCATCGCGCTCGAAAGTTTTGTTGAAATTGAGCAAACGAGTCGAAGCATTTTTTATCAAACTCGGTGCAGCAAATAAAACGAACAACAGCAACAACAACGGCGGCAAAGCATAACGCAGATTTTTCTTATTTTTCGACAAATCAATCGCCGCTTTGAACGGAACGGGTTTGATTTCTTCCGATTTTTGGTTGATGGAAGCTAAAATTAGGTCGCGATTTTCTTGCGTATCCGCTTGTTTGCGCAATTGCAAAATATTCAATAACTTATCTTTTACATTCGTAAAATGGTCGCCCACAATGGCTGCCGCTTGTTCATGGCTGATGACCTTGCCCAAACGGAAATAATGCAAAGCAGGCATCAGAACCCATGCAAACAACGCTATGCCCGATGCACCCACAAAACCCCATACTAACGGTGTTTTTACTGAGGGGGGGAAATACATGAAATTTTCTGCAAAATTGAGACCCAAAAACAAGGCGAGAATCAAGCCTGTGGCATATAAAGAACCACGAATCAACTGATTCACATAGTATTTGCGAATAAATTGATCCAGTTTTTCAATAAGCAATTGATAGTTATCTCTTTTTTCCATTGACGCTATTTTGAATTAATCTTGACTGATTGACAAGTTTGAGGATAAGAAGTTGCTCTGTTCACTTTAAGATTTAAGCCACAAATATAACGGAAATTGCATTGTAAAGTTGCCTAAGACGAAGCATACTCCATCGTTTACAGCAGAACGGAACGCTGTTGGTCTAAAATTACACTAATGATTTAGCCTTGTTTTGGCAACAAAGTTGCATTAAGGGTGTTTTAAACAACTTAAAACAATAGAAACATGAGTTTTTTAACAGCAGAATGGCGCAAATTAGCCATGGCAAATTATGCCATTGACCCCGATGTTTTAAAAAAATATATTCCTGCAAAGACAGAATTGGATGTTTGGAATGGTAGCTGTTATGTGAGTTTGGTCGGTTTTATGTTTCTCAATACACGACTTTTGGGTATCAAAGTGCCATTTCATACCCATTTTGAAGAGGTTAATTTGCGCTTTTATGTCAAATATTATGACGGAAAAGCATGGAAACGTGGCGTAGTTTTTATAAAAGAAATTGTACCCAAACACGCTATTACATTCGTAGCCAATACTTTATACAAAGAGCATTATCAAACTTTGCCTATGAAACATGACTGGTCTGAAACACCAGATCAACATATTATCGAGTACAATTGGCGACGAAAAGATCAATGGCAAAAGTTCAAAGTAGAAACAGATAAAGACCTAATTCCTATTGAAACAGGCAGCGAAGCCGAATTTATCACTGAACACTATTGGGGTTATAGCCGACACAGTGACCTCACGACAATTGAATATGAAGTGACACACCCAAAATGGCAGCAATACAGAGTCCAAAAGCACGAAATTGATGTGGATTTTGGCTTAATTTATGGGCAAGATTTTGCATTTATAAACAATTTGAAGCCTAAATCAGTGTTTTTGGCAGAAGGCTCGGCTATTACAGTAGAGAATAAAAAGGTATTATAAAGCATGAAACGCCATTGGTTTTAATAAAACCAATGGCGTTTCAATTCTCATACTGAGGGGGTATTTTCACTCACCCAAACCCAATTCAGTCTTCACTTTCTGCACAAAAGCCACATCAACTCCCACAAGCAAAGCAATTTTTTCTATCGAAATATCTGAATCGAGCAGCAAGTTTTTAGTAAATTCAAAGTTTTTGTGATGCTCGGTCTCGATTTTACCCTTCTTAATGCCTTTTTCAATGTCTCTCTCTTCAGCGACTTCAAAAATGGTTTTAATATTTGTTGCCATGTCTGGTTCTAAATTTTTACAACGAGTGCTATTTTCACTCACCCAAATCCAATTGAGCCTTTACTTTTTTTACAAAAGCCACATCAACTCCCACAAGCAAAGCAATTTTCTCTATCGAAAAATCTGAATTGAGCAGCAAGTTTTTGGTGAATTCGATTTTACCTTTCTCGATGCCTCTTTCCATACCTTTCTCTTCGGCGACTTCAAAAATGGTTTTAATATTTGTTGCCATGTCTGGTTCTAAATTTTGATTCACAATTTCGTTAAACGGTTCGGGTTCTAATTTCGAGCGACGTTGGGCATATTCTAAAAGCATCTTGAAAAACTCTTGAAACACGATTTCGCTCGGTGAATTGTCCACAAATTTAAGGATTTCTTCTAAATGTGTCTTGAAAAATTCTTCGTTGTGGGCATTTTTTAAGGCGATAAACGCCGCTCGTAACACTTTCAAATCCACCATTTTTTCTATTTCTTCGGCGGTTGTGTTTTTGATGTCAATAAAAATATAGCGCGGTGCGGGCAAGTATCTCAAAATTTCAGTCGGTAAAAAGGTTTCAAACTCTTCGAAAACCATCTTTTTATGCCATTTTGTTTCGCCATGATACAAGATGATGGGAATAACGATGCTCGGCGCACGTTTGTTTTTGCGGTCTGCGCTCACGATGGCATAGCGATAACGCTCCACTTGCCCTTCGATGGGATTGTAGGGTTTGGAACTTTTGTGTTCCCATAAAAAACAAAAACGGAAATTGGGTAGATTGGGCAACTGCTGAAAATGGGGCGGCAAACGCTCCGTTCGCAAGCGACATTCGTGGACGCTGTCGGAGTATTGTGCCACTAAGCGATTGTCAATGTAGGCATCAGGTAGTAATTTGAGCGATGTGAAGTCTATATAAGGCTTCAAATCGTCGGGAATGTAGCGGTTGAGGAGCAACAAAACCAATTCATCGAGACTCAAAATACCTTTGATGAATATATCGTGGTCGCGATTGCGCTCTTTTTTCGGATTCGGCATAGTTGTTTACTTTTTGTCGCAACAAAAGTAATTCAAAACTAAAAATGGTTTTTCATTCAAAACAAATTTTTTTTAAAAGTATGATTAAATGAAGATTGTGATGCTGTTTATTTTTTGCCAGTTATGCACCCCTCAGTAAAATGCCGTTGACTTTTTGAGAATCAACGGCGTTTTACTGAGGGGGAGATGAAAGAAAATGGCTATGTCATCTTAAAACAATATTTTCAGTTGTTAGGACATTGCCTTGTTTTATTCTCAACGTATAAAGCCCCGCAGGGAAATTAGCCGTTCTGAAGAAGAGGTGATTACTGCCTTGTTTACTGTCCATTTGATACGTATAAACTATTTGACCCATTGCATTAATTAATTCAAAATCAACATTTTGTGTGCTATTGGATTCAAATCGAACGTTTAATATTTCGGTAGCTGGATTTGGATAGATTTTGAAATTTGTTTTAGACAATGTTTCAAAATTGACGTTGCGAATAGGTGAATACACCCAACTGCCATCGTTCTCAACAATTTTTAAACGATAAAATATAACGCCATACTGAGGGGGTGCATCTGTGCTTGATATTTTCCCTTTGGCTTCTTTTTTAATAAATTCAAACTGTTTACCATCGTAAGAACGTTCGATTTCGTAGTGATTGACGAGGGTTTCATCAGCAACTTGCCATGCCAAATGGGTTTGTTTATCTGTCAAAAGGGCTTGAAAATCAAGTAATTCTATGGTTAAAGCAGCTTCATTATTGATTGTGAATTGGCTAAAACTTGTGATATTATTGCCCGTACTGAAGGTGAGCGTGTTGTTATTTGTTGTTGACAAAACATCTGCTGCATCTACTGAACTACCCCACGTTGCACCATGTGCATTCGAGTTTCTTTTGTACAGTTTAAAATTACTTGCTGAACCAGTAGCGAAACTGCCTAAATCGCCAAATTTGATGCTGGTTAAAGCCGAGAAGGTGCTGTTTGACCCATAATTACTCACAACCCAATACTTATTACTGAGGGGTGTGCCACTACTCGGATTTTGGTCGGGCGAAGCCGTCAAAGCCGATACAACGATGTCGCCATTCGGATAAGTGCCACTGGCAGGGAACTCAATTTGACAATTTGTACCCGTAAAATCTTTGATACCGCCTGAAGTGACTGACATCGAATAAACTGAGCCTGAGCCTACGGGTACAGTCGAAGTCGAACGCGAAGCCGATGCACTGAAAGTCAAATTGTAGCCATTTGTGCCACGGTCATATTCGTTGGTGGTTGCATCGTTGAACTGAAAATAGTTGATTAAATTCGATTCGCTTGTCGTGGCTGTCAAGTACATTCTCTCTCGGATTTGGCTTTGACTCAAGGCTGTATTCCAAATTTTGACCTCATCAATATCGCCCGCGTAAGGGTAATTGTACAAGCCATCTGCGACAAAACACAATGGATACGACGAGTTGATGGTCAATAATGCCGCTGCACTTGTGCTGGCTTTGTTCACGCCATCAACATACAATACAGCATTGCCTGTGCGTGTCACGCTGGCGGCTACATGATGCCATTTGCCATCATTCAAGCCATATTGTGAATATAAATCTATGCGATGCCCTTCATCATCACCGATATTGAACCACACTCGACCACTATTCATAGAAAAAACCCAACCGTTGTAGCCTCCACTACCCCAATTTTTATCTGTTGCCATAGCTGCGTCGCTCGAAGTGGTGGTTGTTTTCAACCAAAAAGCAATGGTAAAGTCTTGTGATGCGCCAAAATTCGGTGCAGCACTCGCCCTTGCATACGAACTGGCAGACCCTGTAAACGTTCCCGTTGAAGTTGGCGTAGTTGCCAAAGCACAGTTGTCGGTTGTGATTGTCACCATATTCGGAATAGATTTGGTACTTGTGCCATTGCCGTCTGTCACTGTCAAAGTGACAGAATAATTGCCTGTTCCACCGAAAATGACTTGTGGGTTGCGTATTGTTGTACTGCTCACATACTGAGGGGTCGGTGAAAATGACCACGAATAGGTCGCATCGGATTTTGCTACCGAATAATCGTCAAATTGGAAAATGGTGCGTCCACAATCGGTCGTATTTTTATCCACCATCGGCTGTGCCACAGGTGGCGAAGCAATGGCGAAATCGGTTTCCCAAATACCATTACCATAGGTCGAAACCCGCAATTTATTGGTGCGATAGTACCCCCTCAGTAAATTACAGTCTGTTTTGCTTGGCAAACCTGTGCTGAAATTGGACCATGAACCGCCAGAATAACGAAAAACAGCATTGCCAGAACCTACATAGACATCATCTGTACCTGCTTGATTAAGAACTGTTTGTAAGCTTTGCCCATCTAAAACAGCACTCGTTATATTTGTCCAAGTCGTTCCACCATCATTCGTTTGATAGACTTTATTGCCATTTGAACCATTAGAAAAAATAGCCCAGAGTTTATTTTCGTCCGTTGCACTCATCGAGATTGCACCGTGCCGTTTGTTGGGCGTTACAGGAAAGGCTTTCGTTGTCCATGTCGCACCACCATCAGCCGAGCGATAGAGTGCGGCATCGGAATATGCTGTTTTGACATGCACATAAATCACACTGGGATTGGAACGCGACACTTCTACATCGCGCACCGCACACTCTGAACTTCCATTGTCAAAGTTTTTCAGTTCTGTAAATGTCACGCCATTATCTGTTGATTTCCAAAGGCTTTTACCTTCGCCTAAATAAATATGTTTGTAATAACGAGGGTCATATTCTGCATCACTTGAATAAGCCGCATAATACGATTCGTTGGGATATTTTGACCAATTGGTCATATCAGATACAGAACCATTGAAATCTGTTGGAAGAGATTTGGCATCTATATCCGAAAAGTACGCCACGTTTGTACTTGGATTCACATAGCCTGTTGGAGCTTCGCCGCCGCCTAAAGTAATGGATTTGCCCGTCGGATAGTTGCTACTCAAAACCGCATTGCCGTTGTGGTAACGACCACCGACCATGATGTCTTGATTCCAACCTTGACCAAAACCCCAGTAATCGCTGGCAATCACACCATTTTGACGAACTTGAAAATCAGCCGCAAAAAAATCTGTCGAATAGGTCATACCACCATCACACGCCAACCAAGCATCCGAACCTTTGGCTGCCATCGCCTGAAAATCGGGATGAATACCCGTTGAGCCTACATAGCCTCCGATGCCTGTCATGGTCGCACCTGCATTGGTTGAGCGATACAAAGATAAGTTGCCCAACAAGAGATGGTCGGCATTGGTCGGCGAAGCCATGATAGCTAAATTGTAGAAGCCTTGCCAAAAACTCCCCCCTGTTGTAGGTGCGTAATTTGCCAAATTGAGATTCGTTGAAGAATACGGCGCACCTACCTGTGGACTCACCAAAGTCCAATTTTCGCCTGCATCGTCGGTTTTCCACAAACCGATATGACCATTGTCTGTGCCTTTGGTTTCTCCAATCAAATATGCGTAAATGCGGCTCGAATTGGCAGGTGTAACAGCCATTCGTCCACCTTCGGGCGCGCGACCACTGAGGGGGTTGTCTATTGTATTCAAACTAAGCCAACCATTTGAGCGCACACTGAAGCTTGCGCCGCTATTGGTTGATTTATAAAATTTAGTGATTTTTTCAGACGAATCGTCCGCCAAAGCAAAAACTACTGAGGGGTCGTCTGTTTTAAATTTTAAGTCATGAGCATCTTGATTTAAAACATTTGTCGTGAACGAACCATTGTCACCATTGGCAGTTGAGCGATAAATGCCGCCACTCGTAGCAATCATAACGATATTGGTTGAGGTCGGATGAATAACAATCTCATTGATGTATGAACCCGAATACACCGTTTGCCAACTTGTACCACCGTCTGTTGTGCGGTATAAAGTCGAGCTTTCAGCAGCAAAAACGATGTTTGAATTAGTAGGATTAATTTTAATGGCTTGCACCGATTTAATTGAGTAATCTTTGGTCAAATATGTCCAGTTCACACCTTTATCAGTGGTTTTAAAAATACCACCCGACTCAGTGCCACAATACAAAATATTGGCATCCACATCGTAAATGTCCATCGAATAGACATTGGCGTGGCGGTCGTCGTAGTTGCTGACATTGTTTTTTTCATAAGACTCAACAGGGCCTACTATCGTCCAATTACCCGTTAAACCTTCAGCTTGGGGCAGTTGTGGTTTGATTTTCAGACTTTCATCATATTCCGATAGCTTGGTAATATACCCCTCAGTATCAAGCCATTTTTCCACGGCTCTTCTCCATTTTTTATAGTTCTGTGTGTGAACTGTTTTTTCTGTTGGATTGGCAGTGCGCCACACTTGGTACAAACTGTCCAAAGTTGGTACGTGTGGATTTTTGCTGTACATCATCACAGCCCAATCGGGCGTTTCTTTATCAATGGCAGGTTTTGATTTGAGAAAATCCGTGTGCTTAGTTTGAGCAAAAAGAACATTGAACGTTAAGGCGAGGCAAAGCCCTAAAAGAAGGTTTGTCAGATTTTTCATTAGCGATGCAAAAGATAGATTGAATTCAATAAATAGAATAAAAGAATATACAAAGGTTCAAAAATTCAATCAATTGATTTATCAAATGCTTAAAAACTTTTTATTATACCTAATCTTCATAGAATTGATTAACTTTGAACGCTTCATGAGTGTTTAGATAAAAAGCATTGAAAGGTACAGTAATTGTTTCGAGCGAATACTCCTTCAGTAAAAAACCAGCAGTTTCTAATGTAAAATGCACACGTTTAGAAAAAGTGATTCACGTATCGGATTCCTTAAAGGAATCCGATACGTGACACTCAATCTTTTACATCGAAACTGCTAGTAAAAAACACAAAAAGCTGTTGACTCTTTGAGAATCAACAGCTTTTCGCTGTTTACTGAGGGAGCATTTACGCTTGATATTCTCCTTTCAGCTTTGTTTTATACAAACTCAGACTATTTAACACCGTAAAAATGTCCGATTTCGTTGCGATTGATAAGGGTTTCATCAGCGACTTGCCAATGAGCTTTACCTTGGTTGTTGCTGCGTAACACAGTGAACCATACCGCCATTTTCGTATAAATTACGCACATCTATGCCGACAACTGTCCGCGTCGGGTACAATTGCTGAATCAATTGATTGGCAACTGCATCGTTGGGGTCATTATAATTGGGCACTAAAACCTTTGAGTTTGCAATGTAATAGTTGACGTAAGAACCTTTGTAACCCAAATTTTTACCATAAGCCGTAACCACATCATTTTGGGTTAAAGGGAGTTTTACAAAATTGTAAGCTGTGCCGCTTTTTTTTTTCGCTGCAAAAAGGGTTGTAATATCGGCTTGTGGTACTTGCCATTCTATCAAATCGGCTTCGCTCATCGTCACAATCGTTGTTGCATTGCCAAATCGTGCAAAGCCGTCAATGTGCATATCTGTAATTTCCAAACCTGCTTTGCCATTCAACCAAATAAAATTGGTGACACCAAGATATTTTTTAAAAATGGCTTCGGCTTGCGCTTGCGTCATGCTTGGATTGCGGTTATTGTTCAAAATAGAACTTTTACAAGCCATAAACGTACCGTGTCCGTCAATTTCAACGCTACCGCCTTCGTTGACCATCTCTGCACCTATGTTTACAACGGTACTTTGTTGGTCGGCTGCAATTTTGGTAGGAATAATATCACATTTGCTATACGCTGCTTTTTTGCCCCAACCATTGAAACCCCAATCTTCGATAACCCATTTGCCATCTTTGTCTTTGGCATAAATGGGTCCATTGTCACGCGCCCAAACGTCGTCGGTCGGATAAATTTTAAAATCAATATTCGTCAAAAGCACCCCCTCAGTATTGAGTAGCCCAACAACCCTATTTTTAGCCGTTTCGTCGTACACGACCAAATGCACTTTTTCACTCGATACCAACTCTTTTGTAATTTTGACCCAAGTGGCATCCAATCGGTTGCGATATGTTGTGCCATATTGATATTCGTGAGGCCATTGCAACCAAGTGCCTTCGTGCGGTTCGCTTTCGTCGGGCATGGTGTAGAGAATGGTTGTATCTGTTTTAGGGTCAGTAGGGTCAACAGGTGTGTCGGTCTCATTGCAACCGCAAGATGACAATGCGATTATAACTAAGCATGAAAAAAATAATTTACTCATAATGACCTGAATATTAAAGATGTAAAAAAATAAAAATAGCTTAAAGTGAACATACTACCTCATCTTTACTTTGGCTGCTGTTGGGTTACACAATGCACCATGCCGCCGTTTTCGTATAAATTGCGGCAATCAATACCTACAATTTTTTTGGTTGGATACAATTGTTGTAAAGTCTGATTGGCAACAGCATCGTTTGGGTCGCTGTAATTGGGAACTAAAACAACCGTATTGCCTGTATAATAATTGACATACGAACCTTTATAACCTAAATTTTTACCATAAGAGGTCATTACATTGTTCTTTGTCAAAGGTAATCGAACAAAATTGTAAGCAATGTTATTTTTGTTTTTGGCAGCAAAAAGTTTTGTTATGTCCGCAGTTGGCACTTCCCAATAAGTTAAATCAGCCTGACTCATCGTGACAATCGTATTGGCATTGCCAAATCTTGCAAAGCCGTCAATGTGCATATCGGTCAAGTCTGCATTAGGTACACCTGTCAACCAGATGAAATTGGATACGCCTAAGTTTTGACTTAAAATCGCTTCCGCTTGCGTTTGTGTCATGTTAAGGTTGCGATTATTATTCAAAATTGCGCTTTTTGTTGCCAAAAAAGTCCCATTCCCATCAATTTCAAAAGCACCGCCTTCTAAAACCATCGTCGCATTAAGGTCAATTTTAGGTAAAGATTGGCTGGTCGCAACAGAAGCAGGAATGACATTGTCTTTGGTGTAGGGCGTTTTTTTACCCCAACCATTGAAGGCCCAATCTTCAATTATCGTTTTACCCGCCGCATCTTTGACGTAAATCGGGCCATTGTCGCGCACCCATACGTCATTGGTTTGGAAAATTTTGAAATCAATATTGGTCAAAGGCACACTTGCGTTTCCGAGGAGCGTTGTAATGCGATTTTTCTCAGTTGCGTTATAAGCGATAATATGCACTTTTTCGCTCTGAACCAAGGCTTTTGTCATCGCAACCCAAGTTGCATCGAGGCGATTGCGGTAAGTCGTGCCGTATTGGTACGCATGAGGCCATTGAAGCCAAGTACCTTCGTGTTCTTGTGTTTCATCGGGCATCGTGAAGCCTGTTGTCGCACTTGCAGCAGCCAAGTTCGACGCAGCGACCCCCTCAGTATCAGGCGTGTGGACACTTAAATTCTCCTTTTGGCAAGCCGCCAAGAGAGACATAAACAGAATTGAAACCATTACTTTGTGCAGCATAAAAACGATTTTAAAAATGATTGAAAGAATGTAATTAAAAATGATGACACAAAGGTGGGCTGTTAGAACAATGGAAACTTGTCCTAAATTGACAACTTACACATTTAAAGGAATTAAAATAGCAGTTAGGAAATCTGCTTCATGAGCCGTGTTAGAATCGTGTTTGATATAGTGTTCAATGATGGGTGCTGCACTGAATTCTAACTGTGTTGTCAAAATCCAGCCCGCATATATTTTTTGGTAAGTTTCCTCTATCGTATCATAACTGCCACGATGCCAGAAGCGGGCATATCTACCACCTAACATCGTTTTTGAAGGCAATTCTTTGTTTTTAGGCAAAACTGAAACACAGGCATCATAGCGACACTTGATTTTTTCAGTTATCAAAGGTTCATCGGCAATGATGCCAAAGTAATCAACGCCTTGTTCGGGCAACTCTAAACGCATCACTTTTGCCCACAAATCTTCAATGTCAGGATTATTATAGTCTGTAAAAATACTTTGATAGTAAACCGTTCTAGTGGGCAAATAGACCTTTTCGCAAACGATTGCCTCTTTAGCAAGAGTCGGTACAATAGCGTTTTGTTCCAACAAAACAGGTTTTTGTTGTCTCGCTGTTTTGGGTGATAGACCAAAACGTTGTTTAAATGCCTTAGAGAATGAAGCCACATTGTCAAAACCAACCTCTAAAGCAATATCAGAAAAGGCTTTGGTGGTGTATAAAATCAATTTATAGGCTCTCTCAACTTTCAATCTTTGCTGATAAGCTCCTATTGTTTCACGACAAGTGTATTTGAAAATACGTTGAATATTACGGTAAGAATAAAAAGACACACGCTCCAAATCTGTTATCGAAATGGGTTGATTGTAGTGTGTATCAATCAAATTGATGGTGTTATGGATACAGTCCAATTCCATTCGTTCGGGTTCTCTATTTACTGAGGGGGCCATCCAAGCCCAGTTCTGTTTTTACTTTAACCATGATATGATTAAACCTTTCTACAAAAATCTGATAAAATTAGAACTTTTAATAACAAACGCTCAAAATCTATAAGATATTGAGCGTTTGTTATTCTATACTGAGGGGATACATTTCTACCTAAACCCAGCATTTATCTCCGCCAAAGCCGCTTGACTCGGTGTTAGAACGGCTTGTTTCAGTTGATTCAACGGTGTATCCACTGTTTTGATGACATCGTGCAATTCATGGCTGTCAGTGTCAATATAGAGCAAGCCTGTGAGGATTTCGCCTTTTTTGCGGGCATCGTGTAAGCGGGTGATACTTGAATTGCGGTCTGTTGGGTCCCAACCTGCGGCTAATTTGTGCAGATTGACGTGAGAGCCGTCGTGCAATTCGACTGATTTTGATGCGCCTTCACTGTATTCGACTGTGATTTCGCTCTTTTCTGGCACAAAATCCACCATTGAGAGGGCTTCGATATGCTCTCGGGTATAGTCATACGATTTCGTAGAGCCTGAGTTGTTGTTGAATGTGACACAAGGCGACACAACGTCAATGAGTGCGAAACCTTGATGCGACATGGCGGCTTTTATCAAAGGTATCAACTGCGTTTTGTCGCCTGAAAAGCTGCGTGCGACAAAAGTTGCGCCCAATTCGAGTGCCAAACCTGCCAAGTCTATGCCTTCAAATGGGTTGGCAGAGCCACTTTTGTTGATTGAACCGAGGTCGGCGGTGGCGGAGTCTTGCCCTTTTGTCAAACCGTAGCAACCGTTGTTCATGACGATGTACGTCATGTTGAGATTGCGGCGGATGGCGTGGACGAATTGCCCCATACCAATTGAAGCGGTGTCTCCGTCGCCCGAAATGCCGAGATAAAGTAGGTCACGATTGGCGAGGTTTGCACCTGTCGCTACTGAGGGCATACGACCGTGAACGGAGTTGAAGCCGTGCGAATTATTGAGAAAGTAATTGGGTGTTTTTGATGAACAACCAATGCCTGATAATTTGGCGATACGGTGTGGCTGTACTGACATTTCGTAGCACGCTTGAACGATTGCGCCGCTGATAGAGTCGTGTCCACAACCTGCGCACAACGTCGAAATCACACCTTCGTAATCTTTTTTCGAGTAACCTTCTGCATTCTTGGGCAGATTCGGATTGACGAACTTGGGTTTTATGAATGACATGTTTTTTATAGTTATTCGTCACTTGTTATTCGTTGTTTTTTCTAAAAAACGAGTACCCAGTAAAATAACAAGTGACGAGTTATCTAATTTTGTTTCACAAGTCCCACAACAGGAACAATTTGACTAAGAATCGTATCAGCCGTGATAGGCATACCATCGAAGTTCAACACCTTAACCAACTTCTTCGGATTGATTTCCAATTCATTGATAAGCAAGGTGCGGAACTGAGCGTCGCGGTTTTGTTCTATCACAAACACTTTGTCGTGCGCCTCGATGAACGCTTCCACGTCTTCGTTGAATGGGAACGACCTAACTCGCATCGCATCAATCGGCATACCATCCCCCCTCAGTAAATCAATGGCTTCGAGGGCGGCGTAGTGTGTTGTGCCGTAGAAAATCATACCGTATTTGCTCTCATTTTGTGCTTGGAACACCTCTGGCGCAGGCACTAAAGTCTTCGCTGTATCAAACTTTTTGAGTAAACGATTCATATTGCGGACGTACGCGGCACTTTCTTCGGTGTAACGTGCGTACTCATCGCGCGAAGAGCCACGAGTGAAGAACGAACCTTTTGTCGGGTGCGTTGCTGGGATGGTACGGTAAGGAATACCGTCGCCATCTACATCTAAGTAACGTCCATAGGCTTCCATTGCGTCCAAATCTTCAGCTGTCAAGACTTTGCCGCGTTTGTAGGCACGGTTTTCGTCCCATTTCAAAGGTGCTGAAAGGTGGTCATTCATACCCAAATCGAGGTCAATCATCACCATCACAGGTGTTTGAAGTTGTTCTGCCAAGTCAAAAGCATCGGCACTCATCTCAAAACACTCGTTAGGTGTGCTTGGAAACAACAAAACATGTTTGGTATCGCCATGCGATGCATAAGCGGCTAATAAAACGTCGGATTGTTGCGTCCGAGTCGGCATACCTGTCGAAGGCCCTGTGCGTTGCACATCGAATAAGACGGTTGGCACTTCGGCAAAATAAGCCAAGCCCAAAAACTCATTCATCAACGACACGCCCGGACCACTGGTGGCTGTGAAAGACCGTGCGCCATTCCAAGATGCACCGATGACCATACCCAAAGCGGCTAATTCGTCCTCTGCTTGCACGATGGCGACGTTCATTTTACCCGTTTCTGGGTCAACACGCAGTTTTTTGGCGTATTTTTCAAAAGCATTAACCAATGACGTGGAAGGCGTAATCGGATACCATGCCGCAACGGTTGCGCCTGCAAACAAACAACCCAACCCACAAGCTGTGTTGCCATCAATGATAATGGAATCGCCCACCAAATCGCGTTTTTCAATCGCAATACTGAGGGGTGTCGGGTAATGTTCTTTGATGTAATCAACACCCAACTTAATGGCGTTCATATTGGGTTCGATGAGCTTTGGCTTTTTGGCGAATTGATTGGAAATAACGGCTCTAACGGCTTCCAAATCAATTTCTAAAAGTGCCGCTAACGCACCTACGTAGATGATATTTTTGAACAACTGACGTTGGCGTGGGTCGCTGTATTCGCGCAAGCATATTTCCATCATCGGGATTCCGATATAAGTGATGTCTTCACGGTAATATTCGCTGCGCAAGTGCTTCGTACTGTCATAAACGAAGTAACCACCTGACTTCACAGAGGCAACGTCGCGTGCCAAGCTTTGTGGATTGAGGCATACCATCATGTCCACACCTTCGCGACGACCTAAATAGCCTTTCTCACTCACGCGCACTTCGTACCAAGTCGGCAAACCTTGGATATTGGAAGGAAAAATATTCTTGGCGGTCATGGGGACACCCATTTTGAAAATGGTTTTGGCAAACATCGTATTCGCACTCGCCGAACCTGTGCCGTTCACATTGGCAAAACGAATGACACAATCATTGATTATCCTATTTTTCGACATTGATTTCCTGCTTTTGTTACTTGATAAAAATATTTCATCATATCCCAAGCCGATGTTGGGCAACGCTCTGCACACAAACCACAGTGCAAACACAAATCTTCGTCTTTGACCATCACACGCCCTGTTTTTAGGGTGTCAGACACATACAAATCTTGGGTCAAATTGAGCGCAGGCGCGAGCAAATGCTGACGCAAATCCGCTTCCTCTTCGTGATTGACGGTGAATGTGATACAGGTTGTCGGGCAAATATCCATACACGCATCGCACTCAATACAACGCGACTCTGTAAACACGGTTTGTACATCGCAATTGAGGCAACGTTGTGCTTCTTTGAAGCCCAAAAGCGGGTCATAGCCCAGTTCAACCTCTTTTTTGCGGTCTTTGAGCGTCATGGCTTTGTCTGCATGGGGTACTTTGTAGCGAATATCTGTCGTCACATCGTTGTCGTAAATCCATTCGTGGATGCCCATCTTTTGATTGATGAGATTGGTGTATGGCGAAGGGCGATTCGTCAATGTTTCGCCTTGACAGAACAAATCAATCGAAATAGCAGCTTGATGCCCTTGCGCCACCGCGGTAATGACGTTCTTAGGACCTAAAGCCGCATCACCACCAAAGAACACTTTTGGCAAAGTGGATTGGAAGGTTTTGTCATTCAACACAGGCGTTTCCCATTTGTCGAACTCAATACCCAAATCGCGCTCCACCCACGGAAAACTATTCTCTTGACCAATCGCTACCAATACGTCATCTGCCTCGAAAAATACATCAGGTTCACCTGTTGGCACGAGCGAACGTCTGCCTTTTTCGTCGTAAACAGCTTGCACTTTCTCGAAAGTCATACCCCTCAGTACACCGTCCTCTACGACGAAAGATTTTGGCACATGATTCTCATAAATCGGAATGTCTTCATGCACCGCGTCTTCGATTTCCCATGGCGAGGCTTTCATTTCCTTGCGTGGACTCCGCACCACCACACGTACATTCTCGCCACCCAAACGGCGCGACGTGCGGCAACAGTCCATCGCCGTATTACCACCGCCCAAAACGATGACGTTTTTGCCAATCTTATGCGTATGTTCAAAAGCCACAGAAGCCAACCACTCGATACCGACGTGGATATTCTTCGCCGCTTCTGCGCGACCTGGAATGTTCAAATCTTTACCTCTTGGCGCACCTGTTCCCACAAAAACCGCATCGTAATCCTTAGTCAAAAGGTCGCGCATACTCGATACATAGGTCTTGAACTGCGTGTGAATGCCCATATTGAGGACAAAATTCACTTCCTCATTCAAAACTGCCTCAGGCAAACGGAACGATGGAATCTGCGAGCGCATCATACCGCCGCCCAAATCTTGCTCATCGAACAAATGGATTTCATAGCCCAGCGGCGCAAGGTCGCGTGCCACCGTCAACGAGGCAGGGCCGCCGCCAACAAGAGCCACCTTCTTTCCATTGGGTGCAAAAGGGCCTTGCGGCATCATCGCCGCCACATCTCCTTTGTTGTCCGCCGCCACACGTTTGAGACGACAAATGGCAACAGGCTCTTCTTCGACCCGACCACGACGGCAAGCAGGTTCGCAAGGGCGATCACATGTTCGTCCCAAAACACCAGGAAACACATTCGATTCCCAGTTGACCATATAGGCTTCGGAATAACGCTCTGCTGCAATCAGCCGAATGTATTCAGGCACAGGCGTATGCGCTGGACAGGCATACTGACAATCCACAACCTTGTGAAAGTATTCTGGATTCTTAATGTCGGTTGGTTTCACAGAATAAATGTTTGATAAATTAGGATTTGAAAAAATAATGGCGGCAAAAATAAGTAAAATACCTATATTTTTTAACGCCACTCAACAATTTTAGAAAAAAGTACGGAAACGTTATCGGTATCACAGGCTCTGAATGCCCCCCTCAGTATTTTCACATATAAAATACAACCCGATAAGCTTACTTGTTTATCGTTTTTTGTTAGCCAACGTTACAACTATCAATACTTCGGTCATTTTTTAGTTGAAAAACAGCGGCTTCACCGCCGAAAAAAATTAAAACCTCCATCCGAAAAGCCCACTCCGCCACCATAGACGGCGTTATTAACGCTTAAAAAAACACCTAAGTATTGAACTATTTGAAGTTAAAATAACATGAGTTCGGGGATTTAATGTGTGATTAAGTACGCAAATGGGCGTTACGAGTCACCATTTTGCGCTTAGCCAATACCCAAATGGGCTTTGAACTCACGTTAAAATACAAATATTTGCTGTTAAGACACAAAGATAAGTTCACCATCTGCAACAAGAGCCGTGACACAACGTTAGACAAACGCCCCCCTCAGTATCCAACATTCTATCATTCTAAAAATTCAACTATGTTATCCATTTTTATTTTGGCGGGCATTGCCACCACATTTGCACGTACCGCTTTTGGCAAAGACCGCAGTCGTTTTGTATGGGGATTCATCGGCGTTGCGAGCTATTTTTTAATGCAAGTAGTGGCAGGCATCGTCATTCGCTTCATTAATCCAGATTGGCTGACCAATCAAGGTATTCTTATAGGTGTTAGTTTGTTATCGGGTTTTATCGGTGTGGGCATTGCTTACTATATCTTATACAATTTGTCGGACCCAATCGAGGAAACGGATGCCGACCTTTTGGACAGTTAGATTCAGAATGCACAAATCTCCCCCCTCAGTAAATAACCTACTCAGCATAGCATTTTTTGTGTCATAATAACGTTTGTTTTTCAAGCAAAAAGCCATCTCACTGATAAAATATCAATGAGATGGCTTTGTTCAATAACAGGTTGGTTGATACCTAATTATTCTAAAACGACCATTTTTTTAGAGGCACTTTGTCCTGCTGTTTCTAGGCTATAATAGAACACACCATTGACCCTCAACTCTGCTTTATTAATGGAAATAGCATTGAACCCAGCTTTGTATTCACCATTGATGACTTTAACCACTCGACCGTCAATCGTTGTGATGGTCAAACGTGCTGAACCGTCTTTTGGCAAGTTAAAGCCGATGATGGTTTCATTCGACACTGGATTGGGTTGATTTTGATAGAGCATAAAATCTTCCACATTCTGTTGGATGGTCGCACCTAATTGCCCTTGTGGTGTGGCTCTGTTGGTATTGACGCTCAACACATAAGTGTAAGGTGAATACCACACGCCTCCTAAATTATCCGTTACCACAGCCCGCAAAGTGTAGTTACCCGAAGCGACATTGTTCCATGCGTATGTGTAAGGCGCAGTGAGGTCTTCACCCAACTTGACATTACCTGCAAAGAATTCAACTTTAGCAACAGTGCGGCTGGTGAAAGCCACGACGGATGCCGTCAAGGTCAAGTTCGAGCCAGGAGCGAAAGTTTGTCCGTTGAGTGATGTCGTGAGAGCTACGGTGAATGTTTCCAAAACGTTGATATTGGCAATGGAACTGAATGTTGTCTCATTGCAATCGTCCACAGCTTCTGCTTGGATATTGTAGTTGCCACCTGGCATGTTCAACCAATCGTAAGTGTATGGTGCCGAGTTATCAGTACCCAATAGTTGTCGAGATATCGTTCCTGTCTTTGTATTACCGACCACCCAATAGAAATTGACACGTGAAATAGTGCCATCTGGGTCTGATGCTGTTGCAGACAAAGTGGTATTGGTGACGACAGTGGCTCCATTGGCAGGAGCTGTCAAGTTTACAGTGGGTAATTGATTGACACTTGTACTGACCGTTGCAGTGGTTGTTTTGGTACAACCATTGGCAT
The DNA here is from genome assembly GCA_016787525.1 of Saprospiraceae bacterium. Classification (GTDB taxonomy): domain Bacteria; phylum Bacteroidota; class Bacteroidia; order Chitinophagales; family Saprospiraceae; genus JAAFJT01. The sequence continues at coordinate 82,981 of JAEUUP010000089.1, forward strand.
CTGTCGCCGTGAATGTATAAGTGCGTGCAGTCAAATTATTGAATGTGCCAGAAGGGCTTTGAGAACCACCACTCGGTGAAATGGTGTAGGTGATTGCGCCTGTTCCGCCTGTTGCTGACACGACGACTCTTCCGCTATTGCCACCGGCACATTTAACGTTGGTCACTGTGGGTGTGCCAAAAGTAATGGCGGTTGGTTGTGAGACTGTTGCCGTTGTTGTCGCTGTACAACCGCTTGCATCCGTGGCTGTAAAAGTGTAAGTCTGTGGGGTCAAATTATTGAATGTACCTGAGGGACTTTGTGTTCCAACTGAGGGGGCGATGCTGTACGTTTTAGTTCCATTACCACCTGTTGCTAATACAACGACTCTACCATTGTTGCCACCATTACAACTCACGTTTGTTACTGAGGGGGTGCCAAACGCTACTGTGTAAATTGTAACTGTTTTTTGGTCTGTTGCTGTTGTATTGGCTGCACAAGGCACATTTGATGTCAATTCGACTTTGATGACATCGCCATTGGCTAAGCTGCTTGATTGGTAGGTTGAACCTATTTCTCCAACTATCTCAACATTGTTTTTATACCATTTATACTGAGGGGTCGTACCACCATTGGTTGGTGTTGCTGTGAAAATGATTTGCGCCCCCGAACAAACTGCGGCGTTCGATGTAGCACCCAAAGACACACTAACTGGAATAGAAAAGCTGGCCGTCACAGTCGTCGGGGTTGTCAAATTAAGGGTTTGTGGATTGGTTGTTCCTGTCAAACCTCCAGTAAAGCCAGAGAATGAATAGCCTTGAGCTGGCGTAGCTGTGATGACTACGTTGCCTGCATCATACATACCAGAAGCTGGTGTGATTGAGCCACAAACACTGTTGTTGACACCCGTTGTCAGTTGATATTTTGATGCAAAAGTAGCTGTGTAAGTTGTTGGACTGGCTGGTACGGTGATGGTGTGAGAAATAGCTCCTGCATCGGACCAATTAGAGAATGTGTGATTCGCATCTGTGGGTGTTTGTGGCGATGTTGTGGCAATGGTATGGTTCGTATTGACATCCCAAGTGAATGTTTTAGGACTTGTGTAGCTATTGCCATCCACAGTGATGCTCAAACCAACAGGAGCTGTTGTTATCGTAATATCGGCAGTTGGTACAGGCACAGTCGCTGTCCAGATGCCACGACCATGAGTTGAAGCAACAATGGTGTGGTCAGAAGCCCGATATTTCAACTGTGTGGCTCTCGTTGTAGGAAATGTTGAGTTAGGCACCCATACTGTTGAAGAACCATTGAGCAAGTCCGTTTCCCAAACACCTGCTTCTGTTCCAGCATAGGCTTTTGTATTGTCGTTAGGGAAAAACATCACCCAACGTACTGGTATATCAGGCATATTACCTTCGATAGAAGTCCAAGTTGCACCGCCATCTGTTGAACGCCAAATACTATTGGCACCGTAGTTGGAAAAAGATACGATAAGATTATTATCATCTGTCCCCACATTGATACAACTGACGTAAGCATTAGCAGGCATAGAGGCACTTGTGATGTTAGTTGCTACTGCCGAAGCCGTAACGTTGGCATTTGCAATCTTAACAATACGACCTGCTTCAGTACCGAAATACACCAAATGATCTGTATAAGGTGATACTTTTACGGCACTGACAAATGCGCCATTAAAATTTGGAACAAGAATATTTGATGTCGTCGTTGCACTTGCAGGATTAATCCATCTCAAAAACCTACCAGCATTATGAGAAGCGTAAATAGCATTATTTTTGTCATCATAATCCCATGGATTGATAAACATACCCGCTGAAGTTGAGACATTGACACTTGACCATGAATTACCACCATTTGTACTTCTTCTGTATTGATTGTACACATATGCACCAAATTGGTACTGAGGCTCATTTTGATCAATCGCTACAAAAGCACCATCCCCACCTGTGACTTCAGTACTCGTTGTCAAGCCTGCACCGTTCAACTGGTGGTTGCCATTGTCTTGTGCACCTGCTAAGAAGTAGTTTGTTGAAGTCGGGTGAATGGCAACAGAATAAAACTGTTTGAGGCGCAAGTTGGTGTTGCGGTCTCTGAAAGTTGCACCTTTATCAGTTGAATAGAACACGCCACCATCCGAAACAATAATCAATTTATTGCCTCCATCGTACCAAGCGATATTGTGCATGTCAGCATGGACATATTGACCTGTTGTACCGACCCACTCAGATATTTTTGAAAATGAAGAACCGCCATTCGTTGATTTAATAGCTTGAACGCCACCTAATATAACTGTATTAGCATCAGTTGGGTCAACAGCGAAAGCAATATCGTACCATGCCTGACTACCAAAATAGCCTGTATTAGTAGATGTTATAGCGGAAGTTGTCCATGTCGCACCACCATCTGTTGATTTGTGAATTTGAGTAATGCTGTAAGATGTTGTTGACTGTACAGCATAAACGGTATTGCCTGAGCAAGCCAATTCACATCTAACTTGACCTGTAGGAAAAGCGGTTGTTGCCGCTGTCCAACCACTTGAAGAAGTCACAATAGCAGGAACATCCGTATAACGATAAGCTGTAAGACCATCAATAGAAAACTGACCAACACTTAGATGTAAACGTCCCGTTGAACTGATTTCAAAATCCGTAGCATATTGCGACACACCTGTCGGTGTGATATTTGTCCATGTGCTACCACCATTTGTTGACCGCAAAAAACCAGTACCTCTTGTACTCAAATAGACATTACCTGAGGCATCGCATAAGATTTTACTGCAATAAACATAAGAAGATGTACTGGATAGTAAACTCCAAGTATTCCCACCATCAGTACTTTTGAATACGCCTACACCTTGTGCAGCATCTGCATTGAAAAAGGCCTCACCTGTGCTGAAATACATGATATTGGGATTAGTTGGGTCTTGACAAATACTGGTCACTGCTAAGTTGCTCAAATAGTCATTAACTAAAGTCCAATTAGGTGCAGAAGCCGTAATATCGGTCGTTTTCCAAATACCACCATTTACACCACCGACGAATACCGTTTTACCTGTATTGTCACTTAAATCAACCCATACGGCGCGAATACGGCCTGCTGTGATGGCATTGTTTTGTCGTGTATTACCATTCGATGGCCCAACAACATCCGAATAAGGCCCACGCTCTGTCCACGAAAGCGGTGTCAGAGCACTCCTATTGCCGATGGGTTCTTTCTTTGCCCTTTCCGTAATTTCAATGGCTTGCAACAGACGTTCAGTTGGTACGTAGCCCAACGAGAGATCTCTTGTTTGCTTAAACTCTAAGGCTGCTGCTTGGTCAGGACCATCGTACATGTCGTGTTTCCTTTTACGCCTAGGTTTGCTTTCATCATCTTCTACTTTGAGTGAGGATGTAACTTTAGCACGAACTTTCGTTTCTTTTAGTCCATTGTTTTTAAAAGATTGGCAAGAGGAAAAAAGAAAAAAGAAAAGCGTGATGAGACTCAAGCCTGCTGCGAATCTATTGTTCAAATAAATCATGTGGTTTTCATTTTAGGTTTGATAAAATAAAGTTTTCTTCAAGCTCCCAATATATGAACTATGCTAAAATAAAAGAAATTATAAGTGTTTTTTGATGACAATTTAACAGGAGTATGTTAGGACTCATCTTAGGGATAAGGGGCATCTATGAAAGCATAAAAAAGGGCTCAAGCTTCTCAAGCATTAGTCAAAGCCAAATTTTTATCTTAACAGTCTTTATAGTCGTCAAATCATCATGATTAACAGCTGTGACAGTAACAGTAGCATCTGTCCAATCATTGACTTTTGATGTCCAAGAGGTATTAAATGTATAGGTTTTGAGGTCATGTACTGAGGGGGTCTCTGAAAATAAAACGGCACCTGTTTTATCATCTGTAATTTTTATACTCAACGAGTGTAAGTTTTCATCATCAGAAGCTTCACCCTTGATGGTAATGACTTGTCCATTTGAGAATTGGTCATCCACAAGTGGTGCAGCGATTGTGACGGCTGGCTCGGACGCTTCTTTATTGCACGAAAAAGTAAAACAGACACTCAATAATAACATAACAGCCCAGAAGGTGTTTCTTTTGTTCATTTTAAGTCAATGATTTAAGTATGATTAAGTAATATTTTTCGACACTACTACTACCTACGAGTCAAAGCCCTATCTTAGTTTCTTTTACCTCAAAAATACTGAGGGGGGTAGATGTAAGTGTTAATATTTCGTCAAAACTCAAATGCGATATGTCACAAAGGCTGTTTCCAACGCTTATAGTTTAAAATCGTATTCTATCATTCATTTTAATTCAAAAATTATGAAAAAGACAATCATTCTACTCGTTTTCCTCTTAGTCAATGTGCTGGCATTCGGTCAAAACGTGGGCTTACGCATTGGCAGAAACATCTCTAATTTCAGCTTCAACAAAGATTCATTGGCTTCATTAGGCATCACCAAAGATAACCTCGCTGGTTGGGCTGTTGCCATCCCCGTTGAATTCAAAGTCAATAAAAATATTTCAGTTCAAACCGATTTAGGATTTATACAAAAAGGATTTAAATCCGTCCAAAACGTCAATACAGGTTCCTCAACTGTTACAACAGAGTTGAAAAACTATACAAACTATGCGATTCTACCCGTGATGTTGCGTTTCCATACCGCAGGACGTTTTCTGCAAGCCTATGCCAATGTGGGACCAGATGCGGCATTCGCCATCAATGCCAAATCAACAGGTACAACGACAACTGGCACAACCAAAACCGAAGTCAGTCAAGATGTCAGTTTAGAAGGCTCAAAACGATTGAGTGTGGGTTTGCAAGGTGGCGCAGGTTTGAAGTTCAAAGTGGGCAAGATTGCGTTGGTGCTAGATGGTCGTTTTTTAACAGATTTAAAAGACAGTGAAGGCAATTTCAATGTCCAAGGTCTAAAAGACAAAGCTTTTTCCACTAAAAACTGGGTGACAAGCTTTGGCGTTGTATTCGGTAGATAAAAGTTTGGTTTCAAAAATAAAAGCCCAATTTCACAACGAAGTTGGGCTTTTATACTATCCGTCAGTTCTTTCTTGTTTCCAAGTTTCTAAAATTTGGCGCACACGCGGAGCAGGTAATTTGACAATTTCGGCAATCAAATCAATAGACAATCCTTTTTGCCACGCCGCATAAACAACTTCTATTTTTTCTTTCTCAATACCTTTCTCAATACCTCTTTCGATACCTTGAGATTCGCCTTCGCTCTTACCTCTTAGGTAGAGTGTATCTGTCGTAATATCGTATGTTATTGGCATGTCTTCTGTTATTTTTATTGTTAAATTTTCTACTTTTCTTAATCGTGACAAGATGATTAGTTGTTTGATGTACCTCGATAAATCACTTGCGCTCTGGCAGACGAGTTTCAATTGTCTCATTATCAACCGCAAAACGCTTTCTACTTGGTCGGGTGGATAGTTTGCTAAAATGGCGATGATAACCACATCTGGAACTTGAGATTGTAATAGAACTTGATAGTCCAAAGCGTGTATATCTATCAAATCAAATCCACGATACACTTGATTGTCAGGAAGTTGCGTCAGCATACTGGGTTTTTCTGTACCTAAGTAAATCACCAAATGCTTGATTTCCATCTGTCGCAGATTCAAAGCGATACCATGATATTCAGCTTTGCGATACACCATATCTTTTTCATTTTCGGTTTGAAACTCCAAATGCAGTAAAAACTGTTCTTCATCATCTGTTTCAACTTCATAGAAAAAATCCATCTCTCTTTCGAGCGTGGTTTGAAGTTTAGCTTTGTAGGGTTTGAACGACTTTATTTTTACGTTCAATCGCTCCTCAATCAAAGGTAAAAATATGGATTCAGCATTTTCCTTGAATATTTTGTCGTACAGATTTCCCTCTGGTATCTGTTTGTCGTTGTTCGTTTTTTGCTTTTTAGCCATGTATGAGTTTTCTGAATAGTAGAGAGTTAAGACCTTGTTTACGCCAACAAATATAAGCCTTTTGCAGAAAAAAACACGACAAACAGCTTCTAAAAAATGAATGTATCGTCCGAATTTACTGAGGGGGGTATTTGATTTCTCAAACAGCTATTATATTTGTCGAATCATTTCAATAGCATCAATCTATTCTTTACAAACTCACAGATATGCAGCCTTTAGCCGAAAGAATGCGCCCTCGTAGCCTTGATGATTATATCGGACAAAAACATTTAGTCGGTCAAAATGCCGTTTTGCGACGAGCGATCGAGTCTGACCGCATTCCTTCGATGATATTGTGGGGAACGCCTGGCGTAGGCAAAACGACGTTAGCGAATATCATTGCATCGGTGACAAAACGAGCGTTTTTTCAGCTTTCTGCCATCAATTCGGGTGTAAAAGATGTGCGCGAGACGATTGAAGAAGCCAAACGCAAACAGTTTTTCAACACAGCTAATCCGATTTTATTCATTGACGAAATACATCGTTTTTCTAAATCGCAGCAAGATTCGTTGCTTGGTGCTGTCGAAAAAGGGATTGTGACACTCATTGGTGCAACGACTGAAAACCCCTCGTTTGAAGTCATCCCTGCCCTACTCTCTCGCTGTCAAGTCTATGTTTTGAAAGAACTCGAACCCGATGACTTACTCGAATTGGTTAATCGTGCGCTCAAAAATGATGAGGTTTTGCAATTAAAAAACATGGTTTTTAAGGAAACAGAGGCATTGCTGTTGTTGAGTGGTGGCGATGCCAGAAAGTTGTTGAATATCGTGGAATTAATCTCTGAATTTGCGCCACAAAGAACTGGAAATACTGAGGGGGGTATTTTTGAGATTGATAATCAAATTGTTACAAACATAGTTCAACAAAATATTGCGCGCTACGATAAATCGGGTGAGCAACATTATGACATTATTTCGGCTTTCATCAAATCCATGCGTGGCAGTGACCCCAATGCAGCCGTTTATTATCTCGCACGCATGTTGGAGGGTGGCGAAGATGTGCTCTTCATCGCTCGCCGCATGATTATTTTAGCTTCTGAAGACATTGGTTTAGCCAATCCGAATGCCTTGTTGATGGCGACCACCACAGCTCAAGCCGTACATCAGATTGGTATGCCAGAAGCGCGTATCATATTGAGTCAATGCGCCATTTACTTGGCAACTTCGCCCAAAAGCAACTCAGCTTATATGGCGATTGATGCAGCGATTGCCAAAGTGCGGGCGACGGGCAACCTAAGCGTACCGCTTCACCTCCGCAATGCGCCAACGAGTTTGATGAAAAAATTGGACTATGGCAAAGGCTATAAATATGCCCACAACTATGCAGGTAACTTCGTCGAACAAGAGTTTTTGCCTCAAGAAATCAGTGGTGAAAAGTTTTTCGACCCCTCAGTAAATGCGGCAGAAAATCGGGTTCGAGAGCAATTAAGAGCGCAATGGAAAGAAAAGTATGGCTATTGAAAAACATTCTCCGTCTTTTCAATTGAAAATCCGTCTGCTTTCATAAACAAAAGCCTTACCTTTGCGTTTTATTTTCAATTTTTTCTGAAAGCAATAAAAACTACCCGCTTCAGGTAAAATTCGCAACCAATTTTTTCCTTAAAATATAAAACATCTGACGAATTAGAGATGAACGATGTCCTTACTCTCACTCCTTCCGTTTCTACTGAAAATTTAGAATTTATACGCCAGTCTGCTCGTGATTTTGCAGAAACACATATCCGTCCATACCTGATGGATTGGGACGAATCACAAGAGTTTCCTATCAAAATGATGCACAAAATGGGCGAATACGGCTTCTTGGGCGTACTCGTACCCGAAGAATATGGTGGTGCTGGACTGGAATATCAAGCATATATCACGATAATCGAAGAGATTGCAAAAGTTTGCGGTTCTATTGGTTTGTCGGTTGCTGCACATAATTCATTGTGTACCAATCACATTTTGACTTTTGGCAATGAAGAGCAAAAACAGCGTTGGCTGCCCAAATTGGCTTCGGGCGAATGGATTGGTGCATGGGGTTTGACAGAAGCCAATACAGGTTCAGATGCAATGCGTATGAAATGTGTGGCTGTGCAAGACGGTGACTATTGGGTGATTAACGGTGCTAAGAACTGGATTACGCATGGTAAATCGGGTCAAGTCGCTGTTGTTTTAGCACGCACAGGTGAATTGTTGGACTCAAAAGGCATTACGGCATTTGTGGTTGAGCGGGGTACTGAGGGGTTCTCGGCTGGTAAAAAGGAAAACAAATTGGGTATGCGGGCGAGCGAAACGGCTGAGATGATTTTCGACAATTGTCGTGTTCACAAAAGCCAAATATTGGGCGAAATCGGCGCAGGTTTCCAACAAGCGATGAAGATATTGGATGGTGGTCGTATTTCGATTGCTGCTTTGTCACTCGGCATTGCGAAAGGGGCTTACGAAGCTGCTGTGAAATATGCTAAAGAACGGCACCAATTTGGTCAACCGATTGCCAATTTCCAAGCGATTGGTTTCAAATTGGCAGATATGGCGACACGCATTGAAGCTGCCGAATTGTTGACTCGTCAAGCGGCTGATTTGAAAAATGCGCACAAACCTATGACTAAACAAGCAGCGATGGCAAAATATTACGCTTCGGAAGTGGCTGTTTGGGCATCGAATGAAGCGGTGCAAGTGTTTGGTGGCTATGGTTATACAAAAGATTTTCCTGTTGAGAAATTCTATCGCGATTCAAAATTGTGTACGATTGGCGAAGGCACAAGTGAAATTCAAAAATTGGTTATTTCGCGTATGATTCTCAAAGAATGATACGATAAAGGTATAAGGGCAAAAGATTTTGGTCACAAAGATTTGCTCTAAGTAGTAGAGAGAGAATCGTGTTGGAAAGGTCGGCTATGAGATGCTGTATGCTATCAATACTGAGGGGTAGGATTTGATGCAATGTGGTATTTCAGAACAGAAATGTTGCATTTCAAAATAGAAATGTCGCATTTCAGAATAGAAATGCCGTATTTCAGAATAGAAATGTCGTATTTCAGAATAGAAATGTCGTATTTCAGAACAGAAATGTCGTATTTCAGAACAGAAATGTCGCATTTCAGAACAGAAATGTCGTATTTCAGAATAGAAATGTCGCATTTCAGAATAGAAATGTCGCATTTCAGAACAGAAAGGGGATAAAGTAACAGAGGAGTAGCTGTTTCTAATGTAAAAAATTTGCCTCTTTTGAGCGCGATGTATCGGATTCCTTAAAGGAATCTGATACATGAATCACCTTTTTCTAAAGGTGTCTATCTTATATTAGAAACTGTTAACTGAGGGGTATGCGTAAGTCGTAGGTATTGAAAATCAATTTTTTATAAATAACTCACTGTTTTGTACAGCGCATAAAAGACGTGCGTAAAAAGGAAACTTTTTACTTTATTTGGTAAAACACAATGATACAAGGGATGGTTTGTTAAAAAAAAAAATGAGCCGATACTGAGGGGGTCTCAATATCGGCTCATTTTTTTTTAAATAAACAAAGAAAACTAATTGCCACCAAATAGCTTGATGCTTTCAGGTTTGTTGTCGCCAATTTTTACCCTTAACAAATAAACTGCTTTGGGCAAATTAGGCACACTCAACTCTTGATACACGCCTGTCATCTGCACAACGGTATTGGATGCAATCAATCGCCCTGCTACATCAAATAAGTCAAATACGACATCTGCATTAGGGCTATCCGTGAAAGTGACACCTATATAGTTGGTGAAAGGACTTGGGAATATTTTGTTGATTGCCAGAGGTAAATCTTTATTCCGTTTGACGACAAAAGGTGTTGTTCGGAATTCAAAGTTATAATTCACCACCGTATTTCCGTTGACCGAACGAATGCGGAAATAATATAAATCTAGCGGTGTACCTGTGACGTTGACACTGTATTGTTGCAATTCCTCAGTCGAGCCGCCTGTGGCTTTGACTGTGTTTTCTACTTTTTTCCAATCGCGTCCATTTGATGACATTTCAACATCGAAAGATTGGGCGTAATACTCTGGCTGTGTTTGGAATTTAATGTCAATTGAGGTGCCACCACTTGCAAAGTTGCCCGATTGCGTAATAATTGCGGTTTCGTTTTTACCTTCATAACGGGTTATAATGACATCATCAATGGCTACGCCTGCGCTGGGTGCGAAGTTGGCGGATTTAAATACAAAACGGAATGCGACATTTGCGTTTCCTGATAAATTACTAATATTGAGTTTGAAACGTGTCCAATCATCGGCCGTGCCTGTAATCATGGATTCGCCAATGTTGAACGCCCCGTCAGTAACCGAGTTGTTGTAGTAATTGTACCAATCTGCATCCGCATTTGAGCCTAATGTGCGCCAAGTGATGCCCCTGTCCAGCGAATATTCGACTTGCAAACCGTCGCGACCGCGTTGCGCATCAAAATTTGCCCAGAAGCTGAATTGATAAATGCCTGTTTGAGACATATCGAAATTGGGTGTGTGCAGATAAGCGATTGTACCTTTCTGATAGTTCTGTGCAGTTGGATCTAAAACATAGCAAAACTGTCCGCTGTGAGTACCGTCTTTACCAAAAACGGTTGACTTACCGCGCACAAATTTAGAACCTGCGGCACTCCACGCCCCAAAATGAGCATCCCAGCTGCCACCATCGAAATTACCGCCGTAGCTTGCGGTCGTTGTTTTGTAAGGTGTTGGCAAATTGGGTAAAATTTTGATTTGACCCGATGCTTTAAGGCTGTTGTCGTTGTTGATGGTCAGATTGACATTGTATGTACCGATCTGTTTGTAGGTCTTTTTCGTATTTTCGAGTGTGTCCGTTGTACCATCGCTGAACTGCCACAGAAAACTGCCCGCAGCTACCGAAGATTCGCCTTTGAAAGTGACAGGAACATCTAAGTACGCGACTTGAGGGAACTCGATTTCAGCTTTAGCTTTACCGAATACGTTGGTAGTCCAGAGCCCACGTCCATAAGTGCCTGCTAAAACCATATTATCGGAGCTACGTATTTTCAACATATCAGTACGTACTAGAGGAGTGCCACGGCCTGGGACAGGAGGCAGCCAAACTGTGGAACTACCATTGAGTAATTCGGTTGTCCATACACCAGCATCTGTTGCTATCATAGCTTGTTTGGGGTCATTTGGATTGAAAAGTCCCCAACGTATAGGCATATCTGGTAAATTTCCGTCGCAAACCGTCCAATTTGTACCGCCGTCCGTTGTTTCGTGGATATTAGTAACACCATAATTACTGATACAAACCAAAATATGATTTGGATTGCCACGTTCAACTTCGATACTACTGATATACCCCGTTAAACGTCCCACCAACGAGACATTGGTCAGCGGCGAAGCCAAATGGGCACTATCAATACGGTACAGATTACCAGTTCTCGTACCCACATAGATGCGATTATCTACACTTTGGTCAGCATAAATTTGTGAAATATTACTCAACGTCACGCCTGACACATCAATGATTGAACTGGCTGAACCTGTCACTTTCCAACGGAACAAATCACCGCCGTTTGTTTGCGCATAGAGTGTATTGCCTTTACTATCATAATCAGCAGGACAATAAAACGCACCATTGGAGTTTGCGCCACCGCCAAAGCTCACACCGCCGTTGGTTGACAAGCCCCAATTGCCAAATTGGCTCGATACGATTTGGTAGTTGGGATTATCTTGGTCAATAAAACAATAAAAACCATCGCCTCCCAAAACAGCTCGTCCATTACCGATATTTTTTGAACCTGATACCAAAATCGAGTTATTGTCTTGTGCACCTGCTAAAAAGTGCGTTGACCCTGAGTCTGGATGGATGGCACAGGCGTAGAATTGAGTCGTTGTGTAACCATTATTCAATTCTTTGATGGATTGTCGACCTGCGGCATTGGTCACACGGAACACGCCACCATCATTTCCGAGGTACAATACTGAGGGGTTCAATGGGTCGAAATGTTGTGCATGTTGGTCAACATGCGAATAGGGGAAACTGTTTGGACAATAACCACCTGTCATTTGTAACCAATTCGCACCACCATCAGTACTGCGCCATTGTTCGATGCCACCAACCCAAACCATTGTTTCATTCAATGGGTCAACAGCAATTGTTAAGTCATACCATGCTTGACCGCTTGTAAATTCGCCGCCACCACCGCAACCACGAGGTGGCGTTGTACCTTGCGACCACGTTGTACCACCATTTGCTGACCGATAGATAGGCGAACCTTGGTTGCTGGCGTTTGAACCTACTATATAAACAACTTCTGGGTTGCTTGGAGCGCAAGCGATTTGCAAACGACGCAAACCCGTCGGATAGCCTGTATTCGAGTTTAATGCGACGAAAGTGCCTGCCTCGCCTTGACTTTTCGACACATGAGCGATGCCACCGTCTTGTGCCGCATAAATGCGTCCATCTGAGCCTCGGCTAATATCCCAAATTTTGCCACCTAAAACAATACGCCACGTTTGACCGCCATCTTTACTTTTGAAAACACCTGTAAAAGTTGAGGCAAAAATATGCCCACTATCAGGCGTGACGATAATTTCACTGACATATTGATAACTCGCCGAGCGTGGAACAGTGGTTGCTGGCAATAGATTCCACGTTTTGCCACCATCTATTGATTTATAAATACCCACACCAACTGTGCCGCCTTGTCCTGGAACGAATGCGCCCGAACCATCTACATCACCCGTACCGACATACATGATTTTAGGATTCGTAGGGTCTTGAGCAATACTACTAATGGTTTGATTCTCCAACCAGTCGTTTACTTTTTCCCATTTAGCTGTTCCTGTCACATCTGTCACTTTATACAACCCACCTGTGACACCTGCTGCAAAAACAGTATTCCCCGTTTTATCGTTTAAATCTACTTGAATCGCGGTCGTTCTGCCACCAACATTATTCGGGCCACGTTCCAACCAACGAACGTTTGCTAATGCTCCCCTCAGTAAACTCTTGTCTTGCATCATTTGCTCTTGCATACGCCTCGTCTTCTCCAAGGCTTCCAAACGTCTTTCTGTCGGCACATAGCCCAAGTTAGGGTCTTTTGTTTTTTCAAATTCAATCTCAGCTGCCTCTGCAAAACGTTGTTGCAATGTTGCCTTGCGTGCATGAGGATCAGCGGAAACCACATCATCGGGGTCTTCCAAACGCTCTAAACGCTCGTTTTCTGTATCTTTTTCTGCTGGATTGTCCAATGAAGGGGTCGAGTGCGGCGTATTTTTTTTGTTTTTACAGCACACTCCTTTGGAGTCCTTACAATCAGAAGGCAAAATAGCCCCCTCAGTAGAAAGTGGTTGAGGCGGTAGTGTGTTTATTATTTCTGATTTTATACTGTTGGATTTCAACAACTCTTTATTTCGACCATCGTTTATTCTAAATACAATGAATCCTAAAAGCAAAAGTGAAAAAAGACCAACAACAAAAGAAATGTTTTTTTTCATGTCATACAGGTTTAAAAATATGATGATTTGATATAGAAGAATGATTCCAACTTAAATTACGATATGCCAAGGGCGGTCAAAGTTACAAATCGAATTTCTTTTTTAGGTCAATACTTGACGAATATTGAGTTTATATTAACAAACAACTGATTCTCGACGATTAACAACAAAAACATCAAAACCTAAGTCTAAAAAACGCTTGAACTGCTTAACTTCGCCAATATTTTTCTTAAAATCAATCCAATCATGCTGGAAACCAAACAACTCGCGTTTAGTTACGACAGTGTCCGCAAGCTACAATTTCCCGACATCAACTGCGCCCGTGGCGACCAATGGCTTATTTTAGGTCAATCTGGTAGTGGCAAAACGACTTTACTTCACTTGCTCGGCGGTCTGCTATCGCCACAAAGCGGTAGCATCAAAATCAATGACAAAGACATCTCTATACTGAGGGGGGCTGCACTCGACCATTTTCGCGGACAAAATATTGGTATTATTTTTCAAACAGCGCATTTCGTCCGTGCCTTAACGGTTGAAGAAAATCTGCTGTTAGCCCAACAACTCGCTGGCAATAAACCCGATAAGATATTGATTCACAATTTTTTAGAAAAACTCAACCTCAAAGACAAAGCACACAAACGCACCGATGAACTCAGCGTCGGCGAAGCCCAACGGGTCAATGTCGTGCGTGCGCTCATCAACAAACCCTCAGTCATTCTCGCCGACGAGCCAACTTCTGCCCTCGACGACCACAATGCCGAAGAGGTAATTCAACTACTCGAATCGCAAGCCAAAGCCGTCAATGCAACACTCTTAATTGTAACACACGACGGACGTTTAAAAAACTATTTTCAAAAACAATTGGTCATTGGTTAAGTACAAGGATTAGAGATTTTTAGTAAAAGAGGTTTGGCAAAAAGATTCCTAAGCCATTATCTCTTAATCTTTTACAAAATTCACCTCAGAAATAAATCGAATGACAAATAACGAATAACCAGTAACGGATAACGAATAACAATCAAAATGACTATCATAAAACTTGCTTGGAAAAACCTCACAAACCGCCCCCTCAGTATGTTGCTGACTTTGGTACTGTTTGCACTCGGCGTAGGTTTGACCGCTTTATTATTGTTGCTGAACAAACAACTGACAGATAAATTTGAAAAAAACTTGGCGGGTGTGGATATCGTTGTTGGGGCAAAAGGCAGTCCTTTGCAATTGATTTTAGCCAATATGTATCATATTGACGCGCCAACGGGTAATATCTCGCTGAAATCTGCCAAACCTTTTTTGAATCCGCGACATCCTTTGATCAAAAAATCAGTGCCTTTATCTTTGGGGGATTCCTATAAATCGCATCGCATAGTCGGTACTTTACATGACTTTTTAGGGCTTTACAACACCGAAATTGCAGAAGGCACACTCTGGCAAGCTCCTCTTGAAGTCACCATAGGCGCAACTGTGGCTGAACGCACAGGATTGAAAATCGGCACAAAATTCAACAGCAACCACGGCCTCGACGAAGGCGCAGGTGAACATGAAGAAGCGGCTTTCAAAGTCGTTGGCATCTTAAAACCAACAGGCACAGTCGTTGACCAACTCATTTTGACAGCAACTCAAAGTATCTGGACTGTCCACGAACACGCTCAAGCCGAACTCGAAGGCGAAGAACACCACGCCGAACATGCGTCAACTACCCCCTCTCCAAAGGAGTCTATGACAGTATCGCAAAATGATGTGGACGATAGAACGGCTCTTTTGCAAGCCGATTCGACGCACCAAATCACCTCACTGTTGCTTCAATTCAAAATGCGCAATGTGCAAACCTTGAATTTTCAACGCAATCTGAACGAAAATACGGATATGCAAGCCGCCACGCCTGCCCTCGAAATCAATCGCCTCTACGAAATGATGGGCGTTGGCGAACAAGCATTGCGCGCCTTGGCACTACTCATCATCATCGTTTCGGGTCTGAGTATTTTCATCGCTCTGTTCAATTCATTGAAAGAACGCCAATACGAGTTGGCATTGATGCGCGTGATGGGAGCTGGACGAGGTCGCCTGTTTTTACTGATTGTTTGTGAAGGTATCTTATTGAGTCTCATTGGTTTTTGTATTGGTATAATTCTCAGTCATGGCTCAATGCAAATCTTGGCAAAGTACATGAGCGACGCTTATCGCTACTCATTCAGCGGACTCATGTGGCTCAAAGAAGAGTGGCTTTTGCTGTTAGGAGCAGTCACCATCGGTTTTTTAGCAGCCATCATTCCCGCAATTAGCGTTTATCGGCAAGATATTTCGAGAACTTTGTCTAAGTAGTACCCCCTCAGTAAAAATATGATTTTGCGTAAAAAAATAGTTTACACTAATAAAATCCTAAGGTAGGATAATGTTATAATTTATTTTTATCTAAAAACAAATTATTTGTTTTGCTTTTCCTCAAAACAATAAAAACAATAAATTTTAAAATACTTTTACCTCAAAATAAAATACTTATGGCAAATAGAAGCAAAGTAAGAAATCGTGACCACGATATTTTTATTAAAGGTATTTTGAGTCTTGATGAACTGGTGCTACTACTCCTACATCGTTATATTCCACAAGAACTTAAACGATTTATGGATTTTAGTAGCTTTAAATCTTTACCTGAGTCCAAAATTGATAACAAATTAGTCGCTCAATACACAGATAGCATCCATGAATGTGCTTTGCTGAAAAGCGCATTACCCGAAAATATCCAAAATATACTAGATTTACCCAATTTCAGGTTTTGCTTTTTGTGGGAACATAAAAGTTCAAAACCTAATGAGCCGATTGAAGCTCAAGTAGAGCGTTATCGTTATGCTATTATTGGTTCTGACTTAAAAAATGGACGAAAACCCAGTATAGTCATTCCAATTGTTTTGTATCATGGAGAAACAAAATGGACAATAAAAATGGTTTATGAACAATTTGAACCTTATTTACCGTCTGAAATTTTAAAACTCCTACCTCGTCCACACTATATTTTTATTGACATCAGAAGCACAACTAAAGAAGAAATTGAAAAAATGGTGGACTTAAAAGTGCTTAGAGCTGCATTCATTGCTCTAAAAAATGCGCATGAACCCAAGTTTTTTCAAAATAATATGGAAGAAGTTTTTAAATTTGTCGAAACATCTTCGAGCAAAGCCGTTTTTGATTCATTTTTTAAAATGCTTTTAGAATACATGCAAAGGCGTTCACAACTGCAAGGAGATATTTTTAATGAATTGGTTGAACAAAAATTAGAACCCACTATGGTCACAAATTTTAAAACAATTTTCGAGGTTGCAGAAGAGAAAGCAAAAATCGAAGGTAAAATTGAGGGTGAAATACAAAAATCTCGTGTAGCTATTATCAATATGCTCAAATTAAGGACATTTCCGATTGAGCAAATCGCTGATGTCTTAGAGGTTGAACTTGAGTTTGTTAAGCAAATGCAGACTGAATTGGAAGTAAATCCAAATTTGAAAGCCTGAATTAGTGGGCATCACTGATTAAAAAACTAACAGTTGCATCAAAATCCTCTACTTCTATAATTTGTACATTTTAAACTCACATCTCATGACAAAACAACTTTTCATCGGGCTTTTGTTTGCTTTTTGTTTGGAATCCTGCGATGTCAAGAATCAAAAAGAGCTACAACTTGCCCCCCTCAGTATTTCTGGGAAAATTGATTGCCCACAACGACGATTGGCAACTTTAAACCCGAACGATTTTCTCATCACTTTGAAAGACAGTCTCGGAGAAATTCAATTAGAAACACGCCCTTCGGCAGATGGACGGTATTTTTTCGAAAACTTGGATGTAGGACGAAGTTACAGTTTACGAGTTAAACGAACAACGCCTGCCAACACGGTTAGATTCGCAACCAATCAAGTTGAAGACTATCTGAATCAAATACCATTGCCTATCGTCTCAGGTTTGGCACTGGTATCAGCTGATGTTGATAAAAGTGGAGAAATAGACCAAACTGATGTACTCCATCTCAAAAGATTTATGAGTGGGGTGACACCCAGTTTACCAGGCGGCACGTGGCGATTTTTAGAGAGCTATCTGATAGATACCAATAACAATATAATTATATCAAGACCTCATCCATTAAGTAATCTTCAAGCAAGTGTCGCCAATTTCGACTTCATTATGATTCAATTAGGTGATATGACTTTGAATAACTGTAATTAGCATAATTGACATCTACGGTCTATAAACGACAAATCGGACGTACTTCGCAAAGTATGTCCGATTTGTTTTATGGCATTCATGAAAATATAGCATCACTACTCTATCAACCCACGACCTTCCTTCCGAATCAGCCCATCATCTTTGAGTTGTTTCATCAGACGGTCTAAAATACCATTGACAAACTCTTTGCTTTTGTCAGTTGAATACATTTTTGACACATCTACATACTCATTGATGGTCACTTTAGTCGGAATCGTTGGAAAATACAATAACTCAGCTGTTGCCATTTTCAAAGAAATCATGTCAATCGTTGCCACCCGTTCAGCATCCCAGTTTTTGAGCATGGGCTTGATGAGTTCCAAAATTTCGATGTCTTTATTATAGGTTTTTGTCAGTAATTCTTCGCCAAAAGCAAAAGTCAACTTGTCTTCTTCTGTGAAATCATAAATGAATTCAGCATCAGAAGGCATCGCCTTGATGGTTTTTTTGGTCGTGCCAATCACCAAACTGTCGTCATCAATCCAAGAGGTCGAAAAGTCTTCCATTGCCTCATCGAACATTTCGTTTTTGTACAAAAACTTGTACAACTCCAACAATACCTGACGGTCGTCATTAGTTGTAGTATTAGGGTTGGCTAAA
The DNA here is from genome assembly GCA_016787525.1 of Saprospiraceae bacterium. GTDB lineage: Bacteria > Bacteroidota > Bacteroidia > Chitinophagales > Saprospiraceae > JAAFJT01. The sequence goes on from JAEUUP010000089.1 coordinate 101,246, forward strand.
TAGTTTCTATAAATGTCTGTCTCTAAAAATTTGCGATAGAAATGCGCAATAGTATCCCCCTCAGTACGACCCGACAAATGGAACTTTTTGATAGCTTTGTTATAAGTACCATTAGCTAAAAAGCCTTGAAGCACTTCGTTCTGATAGAGTTTAGGTGTGAACTTCTTATCATCTTCCGTCGGCGAATACTTTGCTCGACGATTCAATTCGTCGCGTACAGAGTAATGAGCTGTTTCGATAAGTTGTTGAAGATTAAATAGATACAGTTCCAACGTCCGATTACCATAAGATTGGTAACGGCTCAGCAGGTCGCTGAGTGATAGGTCTATGTCACGGCTTTTGGCATACAAAAGCTGCATGACTTTGATGCGGATATGTCGTCTTGAGAGCATTCAAAGGACTTTTTTGTTGGGCAAAGATAGAAAAGGAAGACTTGACTTGGGTATTTTTTTCTAAAAAACTGAAAAATCAGTTTTTACTGAGGGGTCGAATGTGTAGTTTTGTCATATTTTATTCATAAAACATAAGCAATAAAAGTTTTTTCTAAAAAAAACGTAAAATAGTTGGACACGACGCAACTCCTTTGCCTTAATCATCGTGCAGTTAAGTGATGAGTGAATTGGAACTAAACGAAATAATCAATAGTTGCCGCGAGAGGAATCGGGCAAGTCAAGGGCGACTTTATAACCTGTTTTATAACTACGCCATGACGGTAGCACGCCGTTATGTAGGCGCAACTTATGAAGCAGAAGAGGTTGTGAATGATGCTTTTTTCAAGGTTTTCACAAAACTGGACTTATATGGCGGTGAGTTATCGTTCAAAAGCTGGTTTCGTAAAATCATTGTCAATACGGCTATTGACCGCATTCGGGCGCAACAAAGGTTGCCCAAATTGCAAGAGTTGGACTATACAGCCGCTGACTCGCCTCTCGAAGCTGAACTTTTGACCACAATGACTAAGCAGCAGATTTTACAATCCGTTGAAAAACTACCACCTGCTTATCGCACAGTTTTCAACTTATATGTTGTGGACGAGTGCAGTCATGAGGAAATTTCGCAAATGTTGGGTATTTCGGTAGGTGGGTCAAAATCAAATTTGTCGCGTGCCAGACAGATTTTGAAAACAATATTTGAACATGAAGAGTTTTTAAAATAGTTAATAGTTGATTCGTTATTGGTTACTATAAAATATTAAATATTTTTTACCATAAATTACTGAAAATCAATACTTAGTCACGAATAACGATTCAACAAATAACAAAGCAACAAGCAATCAATCAAAAAAGTGAAGTGAATGAGCGATTTTGACAAAATAATACACGACCATCTGAATGAAGACGATGGCGAATATTTCCCTCGACGTGAAGCCAACTGGGACAAACTGTCTGCTCGTTTGGCTGAGTTTGAGGCAACCAATCCACTGCCCGAGCAAACGCCTGCCCCTGTGTTGCGTCCTGTTTGGAAACGTTGGGTTTGGTCGAGTGCAGCAGCAGCATTGGTTGGTGTGAGCAGTTTGCTGTTCTGGCACTACAATCGGGTGCAAGACGAAAACAAACGCCTGCAACAAGAGATTGTGGATTTGAAATCTGCCCAACAAACCACGACGCTCAATATCGATTTGAGTAAAAAAACAGAAGCACAAACAAGCAAAACGGAAGTTGCCACCTCGTCAAACACACAAACAAATGTTGCGACAAATCCATTGGCTACTTCTGAAAAAAATAAGCCAACCGATACACAATCTTTGAGTGTCGAAAATACGACTTCGCAATCTGTATCTGCTGTTAAAAATGACCAAAAACAAGGTCAAACAAGCAGCAGCAGACAAAATACCGCCATTGTTGACACAAAAATGAATGCACCCAAACAAGGCGGGACAAATCGTGGCGATACAAAAGAACCTGCTATTCAGAAAAAGAACAATAGCTCGTTGACACAATTACAACAGAATAAAAAACTCGATGCTGTACCTTTCGATAAGAAAAACGAACCACTAAAAGCTAAAAAAGCGAACTTGAATGAAGTGTTGGCACAACAAAACACCCCCTCAGTATCGTCAACGAATTTAGAGGCTAATAAGGTAAAAAGCATAGAAACCAAACAAGGCTCTGTCAGCATCGCGCCTAAAGACGAAGACAAAAATATCGGCAATGTGGACAAAAAGAACCTTGAGAATATCGAAAAGGTCGAAAAGAATACCCCCTCAGTATCACCAACTGATGAGGGCAAAAAAGAAGACGCGAAAGTAGCTCAAACTAATACTGATACAAAAGTAACAGAATCCACACCAGCACAGAATGCAACAGCAGAAACAGTCAAAGCCAAACAAGAGTCAGAGTCAAAAAACTTAGTTGCGAATCAAGAAGCTAAATCCAATGCGGAAAGTGCTGCGACTGCGTTACCTATCATTCCAGTTGAAGGTTTTTGGAAGCGGCTGAGCAAACACATTCAACCAACTTTGGCAGTAGGCGTTCAAGGCAGTATCGCCTCACTTTTGCCAGAGGAAATACAAGGGGTTGAGCCAACAATCGGCAAAGGAGCTAGTGTAACTTTTATGTTGACTAAGCATATTGGTATCGCTGCTAATTACGATTTGCAAGAGACCCGATTCGAAGTGCGCGATCGCCCACGGCGTTTCCATGTCAAAGACGAACCCGGTCCAATCAAACCGAATGTGGCACTGAATCGCATCGAAGGAGAACGTCACAGCCGCATGTTCAGTGTAAATGCCAAATATGTATTCGGTCAAAAATGGTGGTTGCAACCGTCTATTACAGTTGGTCATTCATGGTTAGAAATTGAAAAGCACGATGTCAATTTTGTTTTTAAAGATTTCAATACAGGCGAAGAAACACCACAAAAAGCCATTGCTGAACCCGAAAGAGTAAAAAACCTTTGGCAAGTTGGAGTGGGTTTAGAGAAAAAAATCAAACGTTGGTCGTTCGGCATTTCGGGTGAAATACAGAAAGATTTCTCGCCGCCAACCGACCCAATGGGCAAAACCATTGCTGCTAACTTCGGCATACTGAGGGGGGGTGTTAAATTCAATATTTTCTAAAAAACAAAACATATAGTTTAACTGTAGTTTAGGCGATTGAGATGGGCTGATTTTCTGAAATTTATTTTTCAAGAACAGCTTATTTCAATCGCCTATTTTTTTATACCAATTTTGATAACTATTTTTTCTTCATAAAAAAATGGTTATCAAAATTTTAGAAAAAAAATAAAAAATATTTTAACCCTACGCAACCGAATTTAAAACCTTAGCGTGTAGTAAAATATAAAGCAAGAGAGAATAAACATGCCATAAAAAAAATATTTCTTTTAACGCAACCGAATTTAAAACCCCACCGTGTAGTAAATTATAAGGTAAAAAAAACAACAAATTATTTTTTAAAATTAACGCAACCACTTAAAAATATTGACCGTGTAGTAAAGAGTAAGACAATTAGAAACGACAATTTATTTAACGACAAATTATTTTTTAACAATCAAAAGCTACTTAAATTATGAAACGTTTATTTCAAGTTTTTTCTTTATTCGCTATGGTTTTGGCTGTTGCCTGCACAAAGACATCTGATGTGGACATTGATACAGCATCAACTCTCGATGTGATTACAACATCTGACGAATTATTGACTTTGGGCCAAGGCACAAGTGGTACGGTTGCAGGACCGATGGGCGGCGACACAAGCCGCCGACACTGTGATTCAGTAGGCAGAGGTCGTCATGGTCGTCATCCGAACGGTGGTCGCGGTGATTCAATCGGATTCGCAGACCTGCCAGCTGCCGCACAACAATACTTGAATGACAGCACTAATGTATCTACTATTACTCGTATCGAAAAGATTACTTTAGCAGATGGCACAGTACGCTACGGTGTACGATTCAGCGACCGCACACACATCCACTTTGATGCCAATGGTGTTGTTATCGCAGATGAACCAAGAGGAAATAGATTCGTAGAGATTACACTGGCAGAATTACCTGCGGCTGCACAAACTTATCTGACGACAAATGGTCATACAACAGACATTGCACAAGTTGTGAAAGCGACAAAACCTGATGGGACAGTGATTTATGGTGTGCGTTTGACCAATAATACAATGATTACATTCAATGCTGCTGGTGAAGTGATTCCAAACCCAACGCGTCGTCGTGGTCGCCATTGATTTTGAAGAAAAAGTTTTGATTTTAGGTGAATAAAAATTCTATTTAGGTTTAGTGACGTTTGAATAAAAGCCCTTGTCAACAACAGTTGATGAGGGCTTTTTTGTTTCCTTTTTTAAATTTTGAAAGCCCCAAGGGCAAATTTTACTGAGGGGGTGTGAACTTAAATACCAACACTTATGTTTTCGATAGTAAAACTATTATTCAATAAAATAAAACTATCGGAACAAGATGGAGTGGATAACTAACCCAGATATTTGGATTGCTTTCTTTACACTATGTGCCTTAGAAATCGTTTTGGGCATTGACAATGTGATTTTTATCTCCATTTTATCCAACAAATTGCCTAAACAACAACAGGCTAAGGCACGTCAAGTCGGATTGAGTTTGGCTTTAGTCATGCGTATTATACTGTTATTTTCGATTTCATGGATTATGAGCCTTAAAACTGACCTATTCACAGTGAGAAACATTGGTATTTCGGGACGCGATTTGATTCTATTGGTTGGCGGTTTGTTTTTGATTTATAAAAGTGTCAAAGAAATACATGAAAAAGTTGAGGATGCACATGCCACAGAAAAAGAACTCAAAAAAACGGTCGGTTTCAGTGCAGTTATTGTCCAAATAGTATTGATTGACTTAGTTTTTTCGCTCGATTCGGTCATCACAGCCGTAGGTATGGTAGATGAAATCGGTATTATGATTGCAGCGGTCATAGTCTCAATCGGACTTATGATGTTTGCAGCAAAGCCCATCAGCGACTTTGTCAATAAACATCCTGCGATCAAAGTTTTGGCTCTATCATTCTTGATTATGATTGGTTTTGCCTTAGTTGCCGAAGGTATTGATTTCCATATTCCGAAAGGATATATTTATTTTTCAATGGCATTTGCCGTTTTAGTCGAATTTGTCAATATCAGAATTGGTGTGAGAGCCAAAAATTAGACAAATAAAGAAGCCACCCATATTGATACAAACGCCGCCACAGCCATCAAAACACTGGCAACCGAATGGCTACGCAAGGTCGTCACCGTATCCAACGATGAAAACTTGGCAATCACCCAAAAATACGAGTCGTTGGTGTGCGAAACCAACATCGAACCCGCTCCAGCCGCTAACAACGCAAACAAATGTCCCCCCTCAGTATCGAAGCCCAATGAGGGCAAAAGGGGTGCAATAATGCCCGCTGTGGAAATGATAGCGACCGTCGAACTACCTTGCGCCGTCTTAAAAATCGCCGCCAAAGCGAACGGAATCACCAAACCCAAGCCTGAAGCCGCCAATGAATCGCCAAAAACTTTACCCAACTCCAAAGCTTTGATGACTTCGCCAAATGCCCCACCTGCAGCAGTGATGGCTAAAATGCCACCCGATTTGTCCAAAGCTGTATCGAACAGGCTGTTGATATGCGCCCTATCAGCATTTTTGTACAGTGGCAAGGCGAATAAAATACCGACAAAAAGAGCCACCAACGGCTCGCCCAAGATTTTCAAAGTGTACAATACTGAGGGGGGTAAAAATGAAGGGTTGAGCATGACCAGCGACTTCAAAGCAATCAATAAAATGGGCACAAATATTGGCAAAACGGAAGTCAATGGATGAGGCAGCTTTTGCACACTAAGCAATTGGCTATCAATACTTTCAGAAAAGGTCAAACCTAATTTTTGATTGATGTATTTCGCCCAAAAATAAGCCACTACCGTGGGCGGCACAGCTACCAAAGTACCCAAAAACATAGCTCGTCCAACGTCCACCTTCATAATACCTGCCGCCGCTGTGATGCCTGGATGCGGCGGCACAAGGCAATGAACCGAATACAAAGCCGAAGCCAAACACACCACCAAAGCCACATGCCACTTGGGCAATCGGCTGACAATAGACATACCTAAACCAATAAGAACCACAAAACCAGAATCGCAAAAAATAGGCAAACCAACCATAAAACCTATCAAAGTGAGGGCTAAAGCGGCTTTACTATCGCCTGTTTTCGACAAAATAAATTGGGCTAAACTCAGCGTGGCATTCGATTTTTCGAGCAAAATGCCCAAAGTTGTACCACAAATGATGAGCAAACCAATTTTTTCGAGTGTTGAACCAAAGCCTGTTTTAAGCATGACAATTACTTTTTCACCATCAAAACCTGCTGCAAAACCGACCACAGCAGCAATAATCAATAGCACAAAAAAAGTATTGAACTTGAACCGTGCGCTCAACAAAATGATGGCTGCAATACTCGAAATCAGTAAAAAAGCGACAAATAAAGGTGACAACATATAGATGACTTGTTTAGAGTGGTTGAAAATAAGACCGTCAAGAAAAACCTCGCAAGTCCTTCTTGGCGAACAATTTCGCAAAAATCAAGATGTAATTATCAAGAATTTAGTCTAATTTTTTTTAGAAAAATAAAAACTGATTGGCAGTTTCGGTTATTTATCACTAAAATAGCGCAAAATTTAAATAAAATGGATAATAATTTAGAGCAATACAGTACCCCTCAGTATGACGCTATTTCTGAGCCATCGCCAACACACGAACGCCGCTTGCGTCCACGACAGGAATATACGCCGATAGCAGTTATCGCCATCATTTTTGCATTTTTTGTTGTAGGCAATATCGTTGGCAGCTTGATTATGATTGCCTTAGCAGCTGCCAACGGCATGGATTTCCAGACCATCGTGGCAAATATCAACGCCAATTCACCTATTGGTACGCGCAACTTTATGCGGGCGACCTTGTTTCTCAATCACTTTTTTTCATTCATTTTGCCAGCTATCATCACAGCCTTTTTTGTTTATAAAAAACTATGGTTCAATCACTTGCGCCTTAGCACACGACCTACCCCCCTCAGTATTTTGATGGGTATTGGCTGGTTTTTAGTCAGTATGCCATTGGTACAGTGGGTTTATAAACTCAATCAAAAACTCCCCTTACCTGAGTGGATGATTAATCTGGAGCAGAGTACTGGTCATTTGCTCGAGGGCATCATAGCTCAAGATAATTTTTATGAAATCATCATCAATGTGCTGCTGATTGGAGTCATTCCAGCCATAGGCGAAGAGTTGATGTTTAGAGGTATCATCCAGCAACAAATAGGGCGTTTACTGAAAAACGAACACCTCATTGTATGGGCATCGGCTGCCATTTTTTCTGCTGTTCACATGCAATTTCAAGGTTTTTTTGCTCGTCTATTATTAGGTGCATTATTGGGCTATCTATTCATATGGACAAAAAACTTATGGGTCCCCATCATTCTGCATTTACTCAATAATGGTGTACAAGTATTGACCATTTACGTCATGGGCATCAAACCATCTGAAATCAATACGATGACCGACACCAATGAACTGCCCTTGTGGTCGGGCTTTGTTTCTTTGGTCGTGAGCATCGTTTGGGGCATTTGGGTTTATCGAGTCTTAAAAAAAGATGAAACAACGGTGTCAACAGATAGTGTTTAACAAAACTAACTAAGGATGTATGTCACAATATAAAATAATGTTAGTCATCAAGCCGTTTATAAATATGATTTTTTACTCCCCAATATCCCCAAACGGGCTTTCTTATAAAAATAGAATAAGTCAATTATTAATAAAATTTTTATTATTTTTTTTATAAACAATTGATTATTAAATTAATATAAAACACTGAATTGTTTAGAACAGATTAATTTAATCAATTTTAAAAAATAGACGATATGAGTAAAAAAGTATTCTTGATAGCTAATTGCTTTTTTTTTAGCGTCATTATGCTGTCGGCACAAGCCAAAACTGCTAAAACCGTGGTAAAAGATACAGTCAAAACCCAAAAGGCTGTCGCTAAAACCAAAACAGTGACAAAAGACACTGTCAAAACTCAAAAAGCTGTGGCTAAAACCACCGCAAAAAGTAGTTCTGCAACCGCCAAAATCACGACAAAAAGCGCTACGCAGACAAAATCAACCGCCAAAGCCCCCGCAAAGACGGTAGTGAAAGGTAAGACTGCAACAAAGTCAAAAACGGTGGCAAAGACAACCGCCAAAGCAAGTGTCCAAAAGACCCCCTCAGTAACACCTGCTAAAAAAGCGGTTGTGGTACAATCTAAATCAGTACCACCCAGCTACTCTACAATCAAAAAACCAACTGCCCCTGTTATAGCAAAAGGTGAAGGATTGAAACCGCAAACATCTGTTCCTGTAAGTATTCCTAAACAAATACTCATGGAGGTCAATACTTTACGCAAATCAGGCACAATGTGTGGCACTGAAAAAATGTTGCCTGTAAAAGCCCTAGTATGGAATGACAAACTCGAAAAAGCCGCCATTCTGCATGTAGATGATATGGATAAAACTGATCGATTCAGTCATGCAGGCTCAGATGGTTCATTGCCTGATGATCGCATCAAAACTGCAGGTTACGAGTGGGAACGCGTGGGCGAAAACATTGGTCAAGGTTACAAAAACGTCGCAGCAGCTATAAAAGGTTGGAAAGAATCTGCCAATCATTGCAAACAAATGATGAATCCAGATATTACAGAAATGGGTGCGGCTCAAAAAGGCAAATATTGGGTACAAACTTTTGCCAAACCACTTGAATAGTTGTTATTAGTTGTTTGTCATTGGTTATTCGTTAGCACGCTACAGATATTGAACATCAAATATTTATAGAAGCAACGAATAACCAGTAACTCAAAAGAAAGAACATGAAAAAGAAAATTGTTATTCTATTTTGCTCCTGCCTTTCATTAGCATCTTGTTCATGGGCACAACAATTAGTATCGAACCCAAAAAATAATACAAGTAGTTACGTTCCTACTGAAAGCGGTGATTTCAGAGCAGATATGTTGACTGCAGTGAATTTAGTCAGGTCGCGCGGCTGTCGGTGTGGCAACAAAACAATGCCTGCCGTACCACCCGTCCGTTGGAATAGCCAATTGGAAGCCGCGGCTATCCGTCATGCAGCAGATATGGCAAGGAACAAACATTTCGACCACATTGGTACTGATGGGTCAGAATTAGACAATCGCGTAGAAGCCGCAGGCTATAAATGGATGCAAATAGGTGAAAATATAGCTTGGGGTTATACAGCGATTGCCGATGCCATGAAAGGTTGGATTGAAAGCCCCAGTCACTGCCAACAACTGATGAGTCCGAAAGTTGATGAAATGGGGGCTGCTAAAAACGGCAAATACTGGGTTCAAGATTTTGGAAAGCAACGCACTTGGTAGTATTAAGATCTATTTACGGAATCCATAAAATTGGCTAAACTCAGAAAAATACGTTCGCACTCGAAAAACCTACCAGATAAAACAATGAAAATTGATAATAAAATAAATTAAACATATAAATAGACCAAGTCAATGTTCTACGGAAAAATATTACTTAGAAAGCACTCTATAACAATACAAAATCGAGCAGATTATTGTCTTTAAAACAATACAAAAACATACTCTAAACATTTCAAAAACAGTTGTTTTTGAAAATTATAAAAAAACATATCATACTTTTAATAAATATATAGAAAGTGTGGAAAAAGCAATTTTTAAAATCTATTTACATATTTTTTTGTTTTTTTTGTTAAAAAAAATATTCAAACAATTTGGAATTTAAATAAAAATAACAATTAGAGTCACTATGTAGTTATTTATTAAAAAACAGGTTTTAAAGCATTGATAATCAACAAAATCGCTTATTTGGTGGTAGTTTTTGGTCGTTTAAACAGAAAATTGACACCTCTAGTGGGAAAATTTATTTTCAAAAAACTTTCAAAAAACCCTTTCTTTTCAAAAAAAAACGCCCAACTTTGCAGTCCAGTTATGTGAAACACTTTTGGACAAGTAAGTAAAAATACCCACTCCACATGGGATAATAACCAATTTAGTTTTACTAAAATACTTTGAGAACTTACTGCTCGGCTTACACGCAACAACAGCATTTTAAAAAAAAATTGATGAACAGAGGCTGAAAAGCCCCCTAAGTTTTGCTGCAAGATTATGAATAAGGACTGTACAACCGTATGGGATAATTGCCTTCGTACGATACGTCGAAACGTCAATGCCCAAAGTTTCAGAACGTGGTTCGAGCCGATTAAGCCGATCAGACTCGAAGGCACTTCTTTGACTATCCAAGTTCCCAACAAGTTTTTTTACGAATGGTTGGAAGAACACTATGTCGCCCTTTTGAAAACCACTATCCGACAAGAGTTGGGTGAAAAAGGTCGTCTCGAATACCAAATTATGAATGGTGCGCAGCAGAATCAAGCAGCAACCTCCTCTCCTGCTACCCCCTCAGTACCTAAAAGCAAAGAATCAAGCGAGACAAATACGAATATACCCGAAAGCCTCAATACTGATAATATAAAAAACCCGTTTGTCATACCTGGCATTCGCCGCATAAAAGTTGACCCGCAACTCAACCCAAATTACGGTTTCACTAATTTTATTGAAGGTGACTGCAACCGTTTGGCGCGCTCTGCGGGTATGGCTGTTGCTAAAAAGCCAGGCGGTACAGCATTCAATCCTTTATTCATTTTTGGTGGTGTAGGTTTAGGTAAAACCCATCTGGCACAAGCGATTGGTAACGATATTGTACGCAGAGAAGATGGTAAAAATGTACTTTATGTCTCGTGCGAAAAATTCGGTAATCAAGTGATTCAGTCTATCAAAAACAATGCAGTGGGTGATTTGGTCAATTTCTACCAAATGATTGATGTATTGATTGTGGATGATATTCAGTTTCTATCGGGTAAACAAAAAACGCAGGAAATTTTCTTCCACATATTCAATCAACTTCACCAAACAGGCAAACAGTTGATTTTTACTTGCGACAAAGCACCCAAAGACCTCGATGGCATGGAGGAACGCCTCATAAGTCGCTTCAAATGGGGCTTGAGTGCTGATTTACAAACACCTGATTTGGAGACGCGTATTGCCATTTTCGAGGCTAAAATGAGTATGGAAGGCGTTGATTTGCCCTCAAATGTCACTGAATTTATTTGTTATAATGTCAAAAACAATATTCGCGAACTGGAAGGTGTTCTGATTTCGCTCATCGCACAATCTATGCTCAACCAGCGCAATATTGACATCGAATTGGCAAAAGAAGTCATCAAAAACTTTGTACAACACATCAACAAAGAAATCACTGTTGACTTTATCAAACAGATGGTTGCTGACCACTTTAGCCTGCCGATAGACAAATTGGCAGCCGAGACACGCAAACGCCAAATCGTCATCGCACGACAATTGTCCATGTATTTAGCAAAAAATATGACCAATGCTTCACTCAAAGCAATTGGCGACCAATTCGGTGGACGCGACCACTCTACCGTGATTCACTCATGCCGTGCTGTGCAAGACTTGATGGATACTGACGTGATTTTTAAAGACACCGTTTCAGACTTAGAGAAAAAAATTCGCATGAGTTTAAATGGTGCATAAAACATCTACGCAGTTTTTTATACAAAAAGGCAATTTTATACTGAGGGGTATGAAATTGCCTTTTATTTTTGTAATTTAGAAAACAGAAAATACGCAAATCAATGACAATAGAATCTAAACTGCCGCATGTCGGCACAACCATCTTCACAGTCATGTCAGCTCTTGCAGAGCAACATAAAGCCATCAATTTGTCGCAAGGCTTCCCTAACTTCGATGTACCTGATGAATTGAAACGACTCGTTAATATCCACATTCAACGCGGTGTAAATCAGTACGCACCTATGCCAGGAGTCCTTAAATTGCGCGAAGTTTTAGCTGAAAAAATACAGACACTCTACCGCCTTAATGTCAATCCTCAAACCGAAATCACCATTACAGCAGGTGGTGCACAAGGCATTTTTTCAACTATTGCTGCGTTCATTCGCCCAAACGACGAGGTTATTCTGATTGAACCTGCTTACGATTCTTATGCACCAGGCATACAAACCTTTGGTGGCAAGGTCGTTCCTTATCGCCTTGCCCCCCCTCAGTATAAAATAGATTGGATGGCTTTTGGAAAATTGATAACGGACAAAACAAAGATGATAATCATCAATACGCCAAACAATCCCACAAGTAAAACATTAACTATCAATGATTTAGAAACATTAAACTCATTGACTAAAGATACAGATATTATTGTTCTGAGTGATGAAGTTTACGAACACCTCGTCTATGACCATCGTGAACATGCCAGCGTGATGCGCCTACCAGAGTTATTCTCACGCAGTGTAGCCAGTTTTTCATTTGGCAAAACTTTTCATGCCACAGGTTGGCGAGTTGGCTATGTTGTTGCGCCTGAGTATTTGATGCGCGAGTTTCGAAAAGTACACCAATTCAACGTTTTTTCAATCAATACACCCACACAACATGCGCTTGCTGATTTCTTAGAAGATGAAGATAATTATCTCTATCTATCCGATTTTTATCAAGCCAAAAGAGATTTTTTCTTATCGAAGATGAGTGGTTCAAGATTCAGCCCTTTGAAGAGTGAAGGCACTTATTTTCAACTATTCAACTATTCTCAGATTAGTGACAAATTGGACACCGAATTTTGTAAATGGTTGACAACAGATATTGGCGTTGCGGCTATTCCTGTTTCTGTGTTCTATACTGAGGGGGCCTATTCAGACGAAAAAATCATCCGCCTGTGTTTTGCAAAAACGGACAATACATTGGAAAAAGCAGCCGAAAAACTCTGCCAAATCTGATAGCATTTACAAAAAAATAGTGCCGCCAAATCTTGTAGATTGGGCGGCATTGTTTTTAAAATTATTTGGTTTAGTGAGTTTAATACAGGTGTTTTAGAATAATTTAGCCGATTTATAGATGCGAACTTCAGTATTGGGCAATGGTCTGACAAATGTCATTTTACCTGTGACAGCGTCAATAATCAGACTCAATTTGTAGCCACCGTTGGTTTCGATATCAGCTTTACGATTCAATAAACTATATGTTATCGTTTTAATGTCAGATGAAACGCTTGCGTTTTTGAATTTTTCATCAATCCAAACATTTGTTTTTTGTCGTGCCAAACGCACTTCTGCAAAGGTTTTGTAAGGTGCTAAAGTAGATTGAATCACAATCGTATAGCCTTCAATATTGTTAGAAGTCGTCGGATGAACATTGAACCATTTGAAAAAGTTGGCTTTATCATAGGTTTTGTTCTTTTTCAAAGCGACCAAATGTTTGTGAATTGAGTCAAGCCTGACGGGTTTAGTGACCTTAGGAGTTGTTCGTTTGGCATTTTGGCTGTCAGCAAATACAACTGTATCTTGAATGATACCACCTTGACCTTGATTGGGCTTGTTACTAAAGACAACCTGATCTTGAATAATACCATTTGTTTTTACCTCTTGCGTCTTGGCGGTGTCCCTTGCATTGGGGTTTTGGTTCTTAAAGACAACTTGGTCTTGAATGATACCATTTTTTTGAGTAGTTGTAGTGGTCGTTTTTAAATTGCTTTTCGGGGTACTGCTATTGTTCTGAGTTTTAAAAACAACTGTATCTTGGATAATTCCTTCTGTTACAAACACAACTTTGTCTTGAATAATGAACTGAGGTTGTGCAACCAACTTTTGAAACATGATGATAAACATCACCCAAAGACCGACTTTAAAACGCTGACTGTTTTTCATTTTTGAGTATTTTACTAGATTTATTGTGATATGAAAAAAATTGTACCGTTTGTTTTGATGACACAAAGATGAGATTTGAATTAAACTTAAAAAATTAGAAATTTTAACTAACTTTCCGACTATAAAAGCCATTAAGAAATTACTTTTCATTACAATCTCATCTTTAATTATTGAAAATCAATAACTTATCAGTATAGGCTTTTAAATAAAAAATCAGACTAGACCTATTTAAACTTAAATGAAAGACAGTAAACTTTTAGAAATTCTTAACATTTTAACAGTTGAAGAATCGCAAGAATTAGCTGCTTTTTTGGATTTTTCACTATTGCGCACAACTTATGATGTGGCCGATGATGACATCAAAAAGTTGTGGCAAGTCATCCGAACGCTCAAATCAAACTTCAATGATACAGAACTCGACCCCAATTTAGTCTATAAAATGGTTTTTCCACAAAAAAACTTTGTCAAAGGACGATTAGAGAAAACGATGTCTGCTCTACTCAAAGAAATTGAAAAAATGATTGCTTATCGTTTTTATACTGAGGGGGGGCTTTTTGCTTCTGATGAATCGTTCGCCAAACAGTATCCTTTGCTCCAATTTTATGCTCAGCGCCAACTCAACCATCGCTTTGAAAGAAGTGTGGAGAAACTGAAAGAAGATTGTGAAAAAAATACTTATAAAGACCAAAACTCGCTTTTGAAGTCCTACTTAGTTGAAGTGGCTGATAATGCATACGAATCTCTTTATAATATTCAAAAAGGTGATGCCAATTTGAGGGCGACTATTGATAGTCTCGACATATTTTATGTGGTGGCTCGCCTCAGCTATTTGGCAGATGTCATTGCTCAACGACGAAAAATCGGTTTCGATATAAGCGCTCAATTATCTCTATTGATTGATATTGAAAGCATTATAAATAAAAAGAACTGGAAAAAAGTACCTATCATTGAAACGTATGAACAAGCCATAAAATTATTGCTCGACGAAGACAATTTTAGCATTTTTCAAGAAACACTCAATCGAAACGAACAATATTTCACATTGACACAACGACAAACGTTTCGTGCTATTGAACGAAATAAGTGCGTTGATTTTTTCAATAGTGGGCAAAAAGAATATATTTTCACCTTAGCGAAACTCCTCGAACAGCATCTCGATGCGGGCTATTTGTATTATCAATCGGGCTTGATTCCCAGTACTTTGCTCAATCTAACTTCTGTTGCTGTCAAAGTCAAAAACTTAGATTGGCTCAAAAAAGTGTTAGATACGCACAAAAACCGCATTATCAGCACCGATGATTCTGAGCAGGTTTTCTCTTTCAACTATGCTGTTTATCATTTTGCCAAAGGTGAATACAAAGCGGCTTTTGAGCAAATTTCAAGTGACTATAAATTCAAAGATGCCTACTACGACCTTTCTAAACGGCGTTTAGAAATTAAAATCTTTTACGAACAAAAGGAGTTTGATTTGTGTGCTGCTCGCAACGAGGCTTTCAAAAATTATCTTTTCACACGTACAAAAAAGAAAAAAGAAGACAATTTCCCCGCAACAACTTTTGAACCGAACAATAATTTCGTCAATTTCATGTCAACTCTGCTCAATCTGAGCAAAAATGACAAGCACAAGATTAAACTCTTCCACGAAAAGCTATTGGAAACACCCGCTATTGCTGAATATGAATGGTTTTTGGAGAAAATAACAGCCTTGTTGCCTAAATAATACCGATAATGCTGAAAGCTTTCTGGAACTTTTTCCATCGCTCCATCGTTTATACACTACAAATTCAATGTTCGATTATGTCTATTTCAAAATCCATATACAGAAATCAGGTTCAAACTTATCGTCCGTTTGTTCCTACTTTCGATAAGCAGTTTTTTTTACTATAAACTGCCGATGTGTTTTCAGTAGTATAAAATACATCGGCTCTGACACCCCTCAGTATTTCCATTGTGGCAATACTGAGGGGTGTCTCTTTTTTACAAAAACCAAACAAAACGGCATTATTAAACGTAAAAAATATAATTTTGCGAAATTTTTTAACAAAGTAATTTTATGAAAATCAATGCCATTCATCATATTGCTATTATTTGTTCAGATTATGAGGCATCGAAGAAGTTTTATACCAATGTTTTAGGTTTTACAATAAAACAAGAAGTGTATCGCGTTGAACGACAATCGTATAAATTGGACTTGATGGTAGCTGGGCATTATCAGATTGAGCTGTTTTCGTTTCCCAATCCACCACAACGTCCATCGAGACCCGAAGCTTGTGGTTTGCGGCATATCGCTTTTGAGGTGGATTCAGTGGAAGAAATTGTCGAAAAATTGCAAAATAAAAACATCGCAGTCGAACCCATTCGCGTAGATGAGTTTACGGGCAAAAAATTTACGTTCATTGCTGACCCTGATGGTTTGCCAATTGAGTTTTATGAAAAATAATAGTAAATCAGCATAGAATATTTCTGGAAATCAAATAATTATGGAATACAATCCAAGTCAAATTGAATCGAAGTGGGCGAAGTTTTGGGAACAAAACCAAACCTACAAAGTGGAGAATGGTGGCTCGAAGCCCAAATTTTATATCCTCAATATGTTCCCTTATCCTTCGGGAGCAGGTTTGCACGTCGGGCATCCACTCGGCTATATTGCGACTGATATTTTTGCACGCTATAAACGCCTCAAAGGGTTCAATGTCTTGAATCCGATGGGCTACGACTCTTTTGGTTTACCTGCCGAACAATATGCGATTCAGACAGGCACGCACCCCGCTGTGACGACGGTGAAAAACATCAATACCTTCCGCAGTCAGTTGGATAAAATCGGTTTTTCGTTCGATTGGTCGCGCGAGGTACGCACTTCTGACCCTGCTTATTACAAGTGGACGCAGTGGATTTTCATGCAGTTGTTCAATCATTATTTCGATAAAGATGCACAAAAGGCATTAAAAGTCAGTGACTTAGTTGCACATTTCGAGAAGGAAGGCAATGCCAAAGTCAATGCTGTATGCGACGAAGATACCCCCTCAGTATCTGCGGCAGAATGGAACGCTATGAGTGAAAAAGAGCAACAAATCTTCTTGTTGCACTATCGTTTGACCATGCCCGAAGAGGCTTATGTCAATTGGTGTCCTGCGATGGGTTCGGTTTTGTCGAATGACGAGGTGAAAGACGGCGTTTCGGAGCGCGGTGGTTATCCTGTCGAGCGCAAATTGATGAAACAATGGGCGATGCGCATCACGGCTTATGCTGACCGTTTGTTGGAGGGTTTGAACAACATTGATTGGTCAGAATCGTTGAAAGAGCAGCAGCGCAATTGGATTGGTCGCTCACAAGGTGCGTCGGTCAAATTTGACTTGGCACTCGACCCCTCAGTAAAAATTGAGGTTTTCACGACGCGTGTGGATACAATTTATGGCGTGACGTTCATGGTTTTAGCACCCGAACACGAGTTGGTGGACAGTATCACAACACCTGAGCAGCGCGAAGAAATCGAAAACTATAAAAAGTGGACGGCTTCTCGTTCAGAAGTTGACCGTATGTCGGAAGGGAAAAAGGTGACAGGGGCGTTTACAGGGGCGTATTGTATCAATCCGTTCGATGGCGCAAAAGTACCAATTTATATTGCTGACTACGTTTTGGCTGGTTATGGTACAGGTGCAGTTATGGCAGTACCGTCGGGCGATCAACGTGACTGGAACTTTGCCAAACACTTCAATTTGCCGATAATTCCAATTCTCGATGCTCAAAAAGACATCGAAACGGCGGCGGACAATACGAAAGAAGGTCGTTACATCAATTCGGGCATCATCAATGGCATGACGTACAAAGAAGCCACTCAAACGCTCATCAATTGGCTCGAAGAACGCGGTTTGGGTAAAGGCAAAGTGCAATATCGCTTGCGCAATGCCGTTTTCAGTCGCCAACGCTACTGGGGCGAGCCTGTGCCAGTATATTGGAAAGAGGGCGTGCCTTATTTGATTGATGAATCAGAATTACCTTTGGAATTGCCTTCTATTGACGAATATTTGCCAACTGCAACGGGCGAACCACCGTTGGGACGTGCCACAGATTGGAAATACAAAGGTGAGTATGAATACGAATTGTCAACCATGCCGGGTTGGGCAGGTTCGAGTTGGTATTTCTACCGCTATATGGATGCTCAGAACGACCAAGAGTTTGCTTCAAAAGCCGCTTTAGACTATTGGCGACAAGTGGATTTGTATGTCGGTGGCACTGAACACGCTGTGGGTCACTTGTTGTATTCCCGCTTCTGGAATTTGTTTTTGTACGATTTAGGTCTTGTTCCAGAAAAAGAATATGCGAAGAAATTGGTGAATCAAGGTATGATTCAAGGGCGTTCATTGTTCATTCATTTGAAAACAGGGCGTAGTTTGCACGTACAGATTCAATTTGCCGATGAAAAAGACCGTCTTTTCAAAGACAAATATGTAGCCATGACGCAAATTGACAACCGTTTTGAAGGCATTGATACTGAGGGGGACATTGCTTGGCAAACAGATGATGCAGGCAAACAATTCGTCGTTTTGACTCCCGAAGTTGAGAAAATGTCAAAGTCCAAATACAATGTCGTCAATCCCGACGATATGATTGCACAATACGGTGCAGACTGCTTCCGTATGTACGAAATGTTTTTGGGTCCTATTACCGACGCAAAACCATGGTCAACAAGTGGTATCACAGGTGTAGCAGGCTTTTTGCGCAAGTTTTGGAGTTTGATGTACGACATCAACGGCAAGTTTTTGGTCAATGATAATGAGCCGACCAAAGACGAATTGAAAATATTGCATACTTGCATCAAAAAAGTGAACGACGACATCGAGCGTTTCGGCTTCAATACCTGTGTTTCGGCATTCATGGTGTGCGTGAACGAGTTGAAAGCCGCAAAATGCTCTAAGCGCGCGATTTTGAATGAATTGACCATCTTGCTTGCGCCTTTTGCACCTTTCATCGCAGAAGAGGCTTGGACAATATTGGGCAATACCCCCTCAGTATTGAACGCCGCTTACCCCAATGCCAACGAAGCCTACTTGGTGTCCGATGCAGTGGTTTATCCGATTGCCATCAATGGTAAAACACGTGGCGAAATTTCATTCCCAACAGGCACAGCCAAAGATGTGATTGAAGCGGCTGTACCCGATATGGAAGTTGTGAAAAAATGGGTGAATGGCAGTGGCATCAAAAAAATCGTTGTCGTGCCAGGGCGGATGATTAATGTGGTGATTTAAGAGTAGGACTCAGCCTATTTTGAGATAAAGCAACCCCTCAGTATCGAAATGATACTGAGGGGTATTTTTGTATGCGAAAATAAAAAATGAAAAACCAACTATTGCACTCTAAGACCAAGTGTTTTAGTTTTGTCCAAAATAAAACATTATGAGCGAACTCGATCAACAAACGTTTATTCCATTCATATCGGACTATGGCTTTAAAGTCACATTTGGCAATGAAAAAAACGACGTATTCCTTAAAAGAGCTTTGCGCGCACTCCTTCAATTGTCCAAACCGATTAGAAACATTAAGTTCTCAAAAGCAACATTTGAAGGCTTGCACAAAGAGAGTCGGAGCGGTATCTACGACATGATTTGTGAAGATGACAGTGGCGATATATTCATCGTTGAGATGCAAATGCAGGCGCAAGCCGTTTTCCTCAATCGGCTACAATTTTATGCCTTCCAGCGTTTTGACAATTTGGTAAAAAAGGGTAAATTTGACTTCAATATCAAGGAAAGGATTTATTGCATTGCCATTTTAGGGGCAAATATCAGCCCTGTATCCACTTATCACAATACTTTGACACTCAAAAACCAAGATGGCGTTGAATTCTCGAACCAAATACAATATGTGACTGTTGAGTTAGAATAGTTTAACTTAACTGTCAATGAAGTAACAACGGATTTAGAAAAACTAATTTTCACCATCAAAAATGCGCATAACATGGTAGAAGTAAAAGAAAAACCTAAGTTTTGGGAAGAAGACTGGCTCAATATTCCTATGGGCGAATTGGATATTCGCACCCTATCACCAGAACGCTATGAAGCCTATCAGTATTGGCTCGTTCACGAAGCAGAAGCAAAGCGTTATGAAAAAGAAGTGATTGAGAAAGGTAGAATGGAAGGCATAATGCAAGGCATGATGCAAGGCAAAATCGAGGGCATAAAAGAAGGTAGAATGGAAGGTAGAATGGAAGGTGAAATCAAAATGCTCAAAGACCTTGTCAAAAAAGGTGTTCTGTCATTCAAAAGTATTGAAACCGTGCCCAATATTTCATCTGAGCTGATACAAAAAGCAAAGGAAGAGATTATCAACGAGTTATTGACTGAGGATTTACTCCCCCTCAGTAGTATTGCCCAAATCGCTGATGTCTCCGAAGATGTTGTTCTCAAAGTGAAAAATGCAAGGGATTGATGATTCCCTTGCATTTTTCTTTAATTTTGCCCCAAAATCACAGCCAAATATGAATAAAACCAACAATTCTCCTCTTTTAGAAGACTATTTCGCTCAATTTCGGCAACACATCGTCGGTGACGACCAAACTTTCGACTCTCCTACGGGCAAAAAACGCATCATCTATGCCGATTGGACGGCAAGTGGACGACTGTATCGCCCAATTGAAGAAAAATTACTCAATGATTTTGGTCCTTTTGTAGCCAATACGCATACTGAAACGTCTGTCACGGGTACTACTATGACTTTAGCGTACCACAAAGCGCGCGAAATCATCAAACGTCACGTCAACGCTGGGGCAACGGACTGCATCATCAGCTATGGCTCGGGCATGACGGGCGTTATCAACAAGTTCCAACGCATCTTGGGACTCAAAATACCTGAGAAACTGAGGGGGCAATTGGACATCGAAGAAGAACAACGCCCCATCGTGTTCGTGACGCACATGGAACACCACTCCAACCAGACCTCGTGGCTCGAAACCATTTGCGATGTGGAGGTGATTGCGCCCAATACTGAGGGGTTGGTTGACCTCGACAATCTGAAATCGCTACTCGAACAATATAAAGACCGCACTACCAAGATTGCCGCCATCACGGCTTGCTCCAATGTGACGGGCATCGAGACACCTTACCACGACATCGCAGCCCTGATGCACCGCGCGGGCGGTCTGTGTTTCGTGGATTTTGCCTGCTCTGCGCCTTATGTGCGTATTGATATGCACCCCCCTCAGTATCCCGACGGGTTTTTGGATGCGATTTACTTCTCGCCACACAAATTTTTGGGCGGACCGGGGACGGCGGGCATCCTCATCTTCAATGCGGCACTCTACGACAACAAAGTGCCAGACAATCCAGGTGGCGGAACGGTCAAATGGACCAATCCTTGGGCGGAACATGCCTTTATTGACAACATCGAAGACCGTGAAGATGGTGGTACGCCACCCTTTTTACAGACTATCAAGACGGCTTTGTGCGTCCGTTTGAAAGAAAAAATGGGCATTGACCATATTCTGAAGCGCGAAGAGCATCTTATCCACTTGATTTTCGAGAAACTCAAAGGTGTCAAGGGCATTCACATTCTCGCGCCAGAGCATCGGCATCGCTTGGGTGTCTTTTCTTTTTATATCGAAAACTTGCACTACAATCTGGGTGTCAAACTCTTGAACGACAAATTCGGCATTCAGGTGCGTGGCGGCTGTTCTTGTGCTGGCACTTACGGTCATTACCTGTTGGAAGTGAACCAAGATGTGTCGCATATCCTCACCGAGCAAATCACCAATGGCGACCTCTCCAACAAACCCGGTTGGATCCGCATGAGCATCCACCCTACTATGTCGGATGACGATGTGCTGTACATCTGCGAAGCCATCCTCGAACTCACTGAAAAACACCGCCTCTGGCGTGCCGAATACCGCTACGATTCGCACACCAACGAGTTCACGTGCCATCTGTTTGAGGACTCAACAGAGCGTTTTGTGACCGCATGGTTCGATTAGTCGCTGTTTTTCAACTTATAATGGGATATTAGAGTCTATGGTTGTATTATTTCTTAATGCAATGTTAATGCTATACGTTTTTCTTGATATTAGAAGGTAACTTATATATATTTGTGTCAGTTGCAACTAAGTTATAAAACAAATTTTTAAACGTATTCAACATCAATCCTAACATGGGTAAAAAGCTGTTAGACAACCGTATCTCAAAGACTGTTGCCCCAGATGCACTGTCGAAAGTCCGCCAAGCCATGCAACTGCTCGATGAAGCTCTTGGCGAAGAAATTTCCATCACCGCAGAAGATTACAAAGCCCTGCGCAAAATCGCTGACAAACTCAAACGTGTCACCGACGATGTGTATGACATTGCCAAGGAGAACACCGACTTCATCGAAGAGCCTGTGACCTTGGCCGAAATCCAAAAAGACAAGACTTTCTATGAGTTTTGTGATGATGTTTTCGCACTGCTCAAAGCGTTTATTCTCCGTTTGGAAAAAGAGCAAAACGTCGCAGGCGCAGAATACTACAACGCTCTCTGTATCTATGAAGACGATGTGAGCCGAAAAGCCGCCAAAGGCAATGCCAAAGCCCAAAATGTCAAAGCGCAGTTAGATGCGGTGGACCGAAACCAAGGCGGCGGCAGTAGCAAACGCGGTGGCGACTCAGATAGCAAAAAGTGATTTTAAAGGTTAACAAATGTTGTTGTGGGTGGTACAGTCTTCGGGTTGTGCCACTTTTTTTGTCAAATGTCAGTCCTTTGCGAGGTCTCATCAGTCCTTTGTGAGGTCTCATCAGTCCTTTGCGAGGTCTCATCAGTCCTTTGCGAGGTCTCATCAGTCATTGCGAGCGAAGCGAAGCAATCTGCCCAAGTGAGCGCAAACTGCCTTGATGAAGCGAAGCCCCCCCTCAGTAATCTGCGCTCAATCAGGCAGATTGCTTCGCTGCGCTCGCAATGACGGGGGAGCTTGACCGACGACGAAGTTCCAAACTTCGTCGTCGGTCATCACCTTCAATCCCTCATTTGTTAAACTCTGTAAAACAATGTCAAGGAAATGTAAAAGCATTTTTTATCTGAAAAGCACGTCTTACATTTGAACCATGAATCACAAAGTCATACGTCACTTAGTTATACTGGCAGTCATTGCCCTCGCAGGTCTGATGACGGTGCAGATTGTCTGGTTCAAACAGGCTTATGACTTGCAGCAGCGTCAGTTTTCCGAAAAAGCCAACTCCGCTTTGCATTTCACAGCCCAACAACTCAACCGCACGCAAGGTCAGCACCCTTTGGTCAACCAAACAGCGGCAAACACCTTCCGCGTGCAAATCAACGGTTGCCTCAACGAGGACAGTTTGCCCTTGCAACTGCAAAAAGCCTTCATGCAATTCGGCACAGCGGGCGATTATGATGTGGTGGTGAACGATTGTGGCGACAAAAATCGGTTGCTCAACTACAATTACAAGCTCTTGGTGGACAGCAACAAACTGTTCGCCCACAACAACCAACAAGAAGAGCCGTGCTACTACCTCAGCGTCACGTTCAACAACAAACCCAAGACCTTGATGCAAGCGATGTGGTTTTGGGTGTTCGCTTCAGTCTGTTGTTTGTTGGTGCTGGTGTTTTTTGCGTACAGTTTGTATGCCTTGTTGAAAGAAAAACGCCTGTCGGAGATGAAACAAGATTTCGTCAGCAATATGACGCATGAGTTGAAAACCCCGATTGCCAATATCGCCGTCGCCAGCGAGATGTTGAAGCATCCCCCCCTCAGTATGACGACCGAAAAAGTGCAACATTATGCCGATATTATCCAAAAAGAAAACAAACGATTGGAGGTTCAAGTCGAACGCGTATTGACCATGGCTTTTTTGGAAGAAAAAAACCTCGACCTCCAATACGAAAAAGTGAACCTGCACCAACTTTTGGACGATGCGCTGTCTGGTTTTGCCTTGCGAGTCCAGCAGCGTGGCGGGCGCATCCAATGGCATTGCAAAGCCGAACAACCGACCATCGAAGCCGACAAGTTTCATGTGCTGAATGTGATTTACGGACTCTTGGACAATGCCGACAAGTATTCGCCCAGTCAACCCGACATTACTTTGGAGACCGAAAACACACCCAAAGGCTTGCGTCTGACGGTGGCAGACAAGGGCATCGGCATCATAAAAGAGGCACAAAAGCTGATTTTTGAGAAATTTTACCGCGTTCCAACGGGCAATGTCCACAATGTCAAAGGTTTCGGCTTGGGATTGACCTACGTAAAGATGATAGTCGAGGCACACGGTGGCAAGATAAAGGTAGAAAGTGAGCCGAATGTCGGCAGCCGCTTCTCAGTTTATTTCAATGGTTGAATGAATAAAGCGATTTAATAAACTTTTGTAAAAACAAGACACATGAAACTCAAATTTTGGCTCTTAACAGGCTTGTTACTCTTTTCGAGAGGCTGTGATTTTTACTCCACCAGCTTGTGGTTTTTCCAACCCGACGGTATGAAAGGCGAAATGAACCCTCTCACCTACTTTTTTGGCGTAGGTTGGAACGGTTTAATCCTCGCCAACGTCATCGTTATCAGCTTGATACTTCACGCATTTTATCAGTACAGCTATCATAAAACAAAACCCCAGTTCACAACTCGGCCCAAGGACTATATGGACTATGGCTCGCTCTTATACTTCAATCAATCAGGTCAATTGTACAAATTAATGTATCAATGCCCTAAGAATCACTCTGTTGCTTGGCAGCATTTTGGTTATATTGTGGTGCGTGTCGTCATCATTTTAAGCTTTTTAGCCCCTGCTCACAACCTTTTGCAATACTACAATGTCGCAACGTATGACCTTGTACTTGATGCCATTCACCTTGTCATGCGACCATTGCTCTTGATGGCTCTATTCGGTATCGCGTTATTGGTTTATTTTCAAATAAGGATTCTAAAAAAAGAGTTCGCAAAACTACCCCCTCAGTAAAACATGGCTTTATCGAACTCAAAAACCAAAATTCTCTTAGTCGAAGACGATGCCAGCATGGGCTTTCTGGTGAAAGACTACCTCGAAATGACGGGTTTCGCCGTCACGCTCTTGACACAAGGCGACGCAGTGCTGCCTGTCTTCCTCCAAGACGCGTTTCACCTGTGCCTACTCGATGTTATGCTGCCACAAAAAGACGGTTTTGCTGTCGCAACCGACATCAGACGACACGACACAGACATACCAATCATCTTTTTGACTGCCAAAAACATGAAAGAAGACCGCCTAAAAGGCTTTAAACTCGGTGGCGACGACTATGTGACCAAACCTTTCAGCATCGAAGAGCTGCATTTGCGCATCGAAGCCGTTTTGAAACGCACTTACGCCCACACGACCCGCGAAGAAGAGAAATTAATCATTCGTTTCGGTCATTCGTCATTCGATACCGTCAATCAATGCCTCGTAACAGCCACCGAACGTTTCGATTTGACCTATCGAGAAGCCAAATTGCTCAAAGTATTTTGTCAAAACAAAAACAAACTACTCGAACGCGACTTTATCAACCAAACCGTATGGGCAGACGAAGGCATCATCGTTGGACGCAGCGTGGATGTATTCGTCTCCCGCTTGCGCAAACTCTTGAAAAACGACCCCTCAGTAAAAATCTCAAACGTTCACAGCGTCGGCTACCGCTTTGAAGTCGCTGACACGGAGACAAACACCCCTTTTTCAGAAACAATCATTTAATTTTTCATCAAAAACAGTTAAAAACATGAAAAAGCTTTGCACTTTGTTCTGCTTCATGGCTCTGCCATGCCTCTTATTGGCTCAAAAACCCGTCGCACACCTTTGGGGCAGCGTCACCCGCGACTCACTCTTGCAAGAACCACACGCCACATGGTTCAAAAAGAACTACGACGACTACAAACCCAACGCCGACATCGTCGCCCAGCTCAAACGCTTGCCCACGAAAGACCTTCACATCAAGATTTTCTTCGGCTCATGGTGCGGCGACACCAAACGAGAGATGCCCCGACTGCTGAAAGTCTTAGACGACATCGGTTTTCCGAGCGCGCACATCCATTTCATCGCCGTTTCATCGGACGATGCGGTGTACAAACAGTCGAAAAACAGAGAAGAACGCGGGTACAATGTCTTTCGAGTCGGTTGTTATGTCATCGAAAAGAACGGTCGGGAGGTCAACCGCATCATCGAGTATCCTGCCTATTCGATGGAACGTGATTTGCTCACCATTTTCACAGGTCAAAACTATACCCCTCAGTATGCCGCCTATTCGACCATCACTCAATGGTTGAAAAACGGCGACCTACTGGACGACAACACCTCTCCCGCGAGTTTGGCGACTCAGATTAAGACCCAAGTCAGCTCCATGAGCGACCTGAACGCCTGCGGTTACGTCCTCTTAGCCGACGGCAAACTCAAAGAAGCGGTCAAAATCTTCCGCATCAACGCCAATCTATTCCCTGACAACGCCAACACCTACCACAGCCTCGCCGAAGGCTGGCTGACATTGGGCGATAAAGACAAAGCCCTCGCCGTTTTAGAATACGGTTTGCAAATCAACAAAAGCCCCGACATGGTCAAAGAGTATTTGGCATTGCACAAGAAGATTGTGAGTGGCGAGGCAGTTAAGTCGCATTAGGGGAATTGACCGATGATGCAGTTTGGGTGGTGCGTTGTCGGTCATTCTTCATACTTCCGAAACACAAAATAGCCTGCTGTGCAGAACACAAAAGCCGCCACCACAGTCAACTGAACACCATAAGGATTCTCGACGCTCTTGCCATAGACCAACAAGGACGGAAACAGCAGATTGGCGAGCGAAATACCGACTTTCATCATAAAAGCCGCCACTGCGTAGAACATACCTGCTTGATTTTTGCCCGTCAGAGCCTCATTTTTGTGGATGCAATCGGCAACAAAGGTATTCGGCAAGATGCCAAAGGTCGCCAACGGGAACGCGGCTAAAACAGTGACGAGTATGAAGCGCACAATGCCTTCAAGAGGTAACAGTAAAATGGCGAAAATGACCAAAAATGTGAGAAATGCAACCAATGTAATGGTCTTTTTGGAAAACCCCGCTTGCAACTTGCCCATCAATGGATAAAACAAAAAGCTGGTGAAAAAGCTACCAATACCAAAATAAGTCGCATAAGACTTATCCAAACCCAACAACAAGGTGACATAAAAGATGATACCCGCTTGCACGAACGTCAAAGCCAGCCAATAGAGCAGATAGGACGTGGCAAAATAGCGGAAAGGTCGGTTTTGGAAAACCGATTGCAGTGATTTGATAAAGTTTTCATGCGATTCACTCTGTAAAGCATACTTTTTTTCGTCGAGAAAGAAAACAGGAACGAGCAAAAACACCACCGATAGCAGTGCAAACAACCCCACCGTCTTCTGAAACGCCCATACTGAGGGGTCCCCTTTCGATTCAAAAAAGCCTTGCAAGGCGGGCGTGGTGTTGCCAATCAAAAAACCCAAAGCCCAAGTGATGGAAATGATGGTCGAGATACGCAGACGGTCACTCCCCACATGTCCCAATTCAGAAATCAGAGCCGCATACGGTATCATATACATCGCCAAACTGACATAGAACACAAAGACCACCGCAGTCAACCACAGCGCATTGGTCACAGACACCCCCTCAGTCATCGGATGAAACATGGCGTAGGATGTAGCAGCCAAAGGCAAAGCCGCAATCGCCATAAACGTTTTGCGCTTACCAAAGGATGTAGTCATTTTGTCCGACCAATTCGCCACAAAAGGGTCAATAAACGCATCGAACAAGCGTCCGCTGAAGCTGATAAGCCCCAACAAGGTCAACCCCAAAAATGATAAGGTCGGTATATAACTTGGGAATAAGGTTCGAGAAGCGGTATCTTCGGGTGGCATATAAAAATAACTCAACAACGAGCCAACGCCATAGGAAGCCAAAGACCAGCCCAATTGTCCACAGGCGTAAATCCAAATAACAGAAAGAGGAGGGCGCATAGGTATGTTTACAGTCGTTTGTTCGATTGTCTTGTTCATTCAATTCTTCATTTTATATTCCATAAAAGCCTGTTTTAAAATGTATTGTGTAGCTTTCTATCGAAAAAAATAGAATTTATTGGAAAGACTTGAAACAAAATTAGTCAAATATCCTTTTCATTTATCGAAACTTAGCTAATTTTCGCCAATAAGTTTATCCCCCCCTCAGTAAACTGACTTATTTTGACTAATCATTTAAACCTAACAGGATGCGACATTCAAAAATAGCGGGCATCGGAAAGTATTTGCCTGAAAAAGTGACCACAAACGACGACCTCTCAAAAGTGATGGAAACCACCGACGAGTGGATTCAAGAACGCACAGGCATCAAAGAGCGTCGGTACGGCAAAAAACACGAAGAAACAACGACCACAATGGGCGCACGCGCTGCCGCAATCGCCATAGAACGCGCTGGCATACAGAAAGAAGACATAGATTTTATCATTTTCGCCACTTTGAGTCCCGACTACTATTTCCCAGGTTGTGGTGTACTGGTGCAACGCGAGTTGGGCATCACACACAAAGAAGTGGGTGCATTGGATATTCGCAATCAGTGTTCGGGTTTTGTCTATGCACTCTCTATTGCCGACCAATTTGTGAAAACAGGCATGTATAAAAACGTGTTGGTGATTGGTGCGGAGATGCACTCGATGGGTTTGGACTTCACGACACGCGGTCGCAACGTGACGGTCATCTTCGGCGACGGTGCAGGAGCAGTTGTGCTACAACCCTCAGATGACGATAGTCAGATTTTGACAACTAAACTCCATGCAGACGGTACTCATGCGGAGAAATTAGCCTATATCAACCCAGGCTCACACGGCGGCTATCATTCAAAAAGATTGGGCGAAGAGGTGGATTATGGCTATCCAGACGACGATACCTATGGCGGCATATTCCTCACACAACACATGATGGACAATGCACAGACTTATCCGAACATGGAAGGTCAGTTTGTGTTCAAATTAGCGGTTCAGAAGTTCCCAGAAGTCATCATGGAAGCCCTCACAGAACAAGGTTTGAAGCCGAGCGACATCAATATGCTCATTCCACATCAAGCCAACTTACGGATTTCGCAATTCGTACAACGCAAAATGGGCTTACGCGACGACCAAGTGTGGAACAATATCCAAAAATACGGCAACACAACGGCTGCCTCAGTGCCTATCGCCCTCTGCGAAGCCTACGAAGCAGGTGCTATCAAGAAAGGTGACTTGGTGTGCTTGGCGGCGTTTGGTAGTGGGTTCACTTGGGGTTCGGCTTTGATACGGTGGTAAGTTTGAATTGAGGATTGTGAAATGATTCACAATCCTCAACTCATAATGAACTTTTTATGTGTCACATTTGGTTTAGTCCTTCGATACAAAAAATGTTGCACAGTATTTGGTTGCATACTTTTGTAAACTTTTTATTCACCTAAAAACCCTTTCTATTATGTATTCTTTCAAAACCGTTCTCAGAACGTCACTGTTTTTGCTTGTTGGCTTACAAACAAACATGGCTCAAAGCGTTGACCCGCTTAATTATATTCCCAAAAAGTCGCAAAATATCTTTGTTCTCAACACCCCCTCAGTAGTTGGGAAGATGGACGTGGCAGCATTGAAGGAATTAGACTTCGTCAAAGACTTTACAGCCAATCCGAGTGGCAAAAAAGCCTTATCATTGATGGTCAACCCTGCTGAATCAGGCATCAATTTCTTGAAACCCATTACAATTGCCATTTCAGACTTAGAAGACACAAAGTTTCAGACAATAAATATCATCATTCCGTTGGCAAATGCGGCAAAATTTAAGTCTGTGATGTCTGAAAACAAGTCCAATATCACCCAAAAAGGCAACTTGACCGTCATTGAAAATGACTCGACCAACTTTTTTTGGAATGATAAGATGCTCGTCGTGGCTTCTTTGAAAAAGAAAAAAGACCCGATGGCGGCTTTTGCGCAACAAGACACAACTGAGGAGCAACCTGCACCGCCGAAAATAGACCCCTCAGTATATTTTGACAACAACGAGACAAACGACAAAGCCGATGCGCTCCGCGAATTGATGCGCACGCCTCACGACATCTACATCTACCAAACCACCGATGGCACAGGCAAAAGCATGAAAGGCATGATGGCAAGCATGATGTTCGGCTTGAAACCCAATGACCTCGATGGCAATGTGACAACAGGCTGGGCAGACTTTGAAAAAGGGCGTATCTACGGCGAAACGTCGCAAAAAATGAACGAAGCCATGACTCAGAAGTTTGCTTCGCTCGGCAGACCCAAACCTTCGGTGAATTGGAATCAATACGTCAACACCAACAGCAAGCCTGTGATGCTCATGTCGTTTTCGCTCAACCCAATGGGTTTGAAACAGATGCTCTCAGAAAACGAAATGCTGAAAATGGGTGCAGAAAAAGCCATGACTAAGTCGGGAGGTAAGTTTTCGATGGATAATGTTTTAGCAGCATTCGGAGGCGATGTGTTTGCAACATTTGCAATGGACGATAAAGACGCAAGTTTTTTGATTGGCTTATCTGTTTCGGACAAAAAGTCAGTTGAAAAATTGATGACAGATGAGTTTAAGTTCAAAAAAATGAGCAAAAACCTCTACTACTCAGAGCCAAAAGCCGAACCTGCCAAAACAGAACAGTCTGACGACGAGCCTGCACCGACAACTCTCCCCAAAGCAAAGACCAAAACCTTCTTTTTGTTCAAAGACGATGTGGTTTTGATTGGCAAAGAGAAACAAATCATGGCTTTGAAAGAAGCTCCTAAGCTTACCAACATGGTGGAAACCAGTGAATGGCAAAAATCTTTGAAAAACAAACCTGTCAATCTCTTATTTGACTTTAGTGCTATCGCAAGTTCATTAGGGCCATTGGCACAAGGCAAACTCGATGATATTCCATTCGAATCAATGAGTATGACCATGGCTAACAAAGTCTCGACTTTTGAACTCAAGATGAACGACAAGGAACACAATGCCTTGACTTCTTTCTTCCAATTCGTGGATAAAACCATGAAAGAGAAAAAAGAGAAAGCAAAAATGTTGGAAAACATAGAAGAGAAAAAGGATTAAAGACAATAGGTCGAAACAGAGAAACAAGATATGGACAGCATTTATACTGAGGGGTGCTGTCCTATTTTGTTTCTCACTTACGCCACCTAAACGATTGATTGTCAATGGCTCTTTGCGTGGCTAAAATACCATCTAAATGATCGTATTCATGTTGCAGCAGTTCGGACAAACTGCCTTCGAGGTGCATCTCCTGCATCTGCCAATCCAAATCACGATATTGAATAGTGCAGGAATAGTGTCGCTCTAAATGCACCAATAAATTAGGAAAACACATACAATCGTCCCAAACCAGCATCTTTTCATCGCTCAAATCCGTCAAAACGGGATTAATGAACACCACAGGTTTGTCAATATACATATAAATCAGCCGCTTCATCACCCCGATTTGTGGCGCAGCAATGCCCCGAAACGCGCCATAATGGGCAAATCGTTCTTTAAACTCAAACAAAATATCGTGCAAGTCTTCGATAACAGGTTTGAGGTTTTCAATTTCATCGCGCTCAATAGGCTCTGAAACAAGGTGCAGACGTGGGTCGCCCAGTAGAATGATTTTGTTGGATTTCATACTTATTGAATTTATATTTTCAGAGCAACATTAATCAGAATTCGTAAATTGCTGTAATTTTTAGACCTAAAAAATAACGTTTTATTCACTTTAAAATATCAATATCATGCCCAAACACATCTTTTTGTTAATCTGTTGGATACCCCTCAGTATTTCTCCTGTTTTTAGTCAAAGTGCTTGCGATGAATTGAGAGATTTAATTCTAAGCAATACGTCTCCTCAATCTGTTGGTTTACGTCAAACAACCTTATCTATTTGGGGTAAAGACACCATACGCACACAAAAAGAGATAGACCCGCGTGGCTTAGAACATGAGTATCAATGGCGCGATGGGTACGTTCAAGAAAAAATTGTTACAGAATTAAGAACCTACCATTTGTCAGACCGTAAACAGCATTATTGGGGTGCGCCTTACAATGGTTGGTCTTATACAGAAATTGATACAACACAAACGAAAGGGCGATTTATTCACAAACGAGATTCCATACAAATTAAAGCTTTAATAATTTATATTTATAAACAACACACGAATTGTCAAAAGAGAGGTACAGAAATCATAAATGGTCAAAACTGCACTATTTATACCTATGAACACCATGCTAACCCCGATACTTTAAAAAAATACGCTACGACAAAAGGTTATGAAAATCATATTCTGATTCCTGTTACTTACCATAAGACATGGATAGGCAATGATGGACGTATTTATCAAACGGAAGAATGGCATGATAAAGGGGAAAGATATACGGCATCATTTAGTCGAACAACGATTGAATATGATGTACCTGTTACGATAAATGTCCCTCAAAATACTTATAATTTTTTGGAATTGCTCAAAAAAGAGCAACGTCGTGATACCATTATGAAACATTTCCTTGTTTACAGCCGTCGCCCATTGATGAAAAGTCAAACTGGCGCGCCTGTTTTGAAAAAAGTGGACACAAAAGCACAATTTCAAAAGAGTGAAGCCGATTTTAAAAGGTGCATTGAGCAGCAAGTTTCAGCGCATCGCATTGCTGACCGCTTTTACCAAAAACCAACGACCGTCAATCTCAGTTTTACAGTCGAGCGAGATGGTACAGTATCGCATATCGCCGTAGATAAGCCGAAAAAAAGACGTCAGTATGTCGAAGCCGAAGCGATTAGAATCATAGAAACGACTTCTGGTCAGTGGAAAGCAGCTGTCAAAAATGGGCAAAACGCCTGCTCGGTGCAGAAGGTTGCGATTGATTTTCCATTGTTCGGTACATACTCACAGAGAGATTAAGATTAGCTGGTATTTATAACTGTCATTTTAACTCTCGGTATCTGTACCCAACCTCAAACCTGCCATTTCGTCATGCCCTACGATGCCTTATCCGACAATATTGCTGCTCCAAAAAGAGTCAATCCGCCAAAACGTCATATTCTGATGTATTTTTTAGCGTGGCACTCACTTTGATAGTAATGATGTGTTTTCAAAGCAGAAAAATATTCATTCAGTAAATAAAAAGATAACTAATAATTAATTACCAATATCAAAGTTATGGGCAAAATTATCGGTATAGACTTAGGAACAACCAACTCTTGCGTTGCCGTTATGGAAGGCAACGAACCTGTCGTTATTGCAAACGAAGAAGGTCGCAGAACCACCCCCTCAGTAGTGGCGTTCATGCCGAACGGCGAGCGTAAAATTGGCGACCCTGCAAAACGTCAAGCTATCACTAACCCGACAAAAACAATTGCGTCTATCAAACGCTTCATGGGTCAACGTTATAGTGAAGTTCAAAATAAGCACGAAATCGAACGTGCTGCTTATAAAGTCGTGCGTGGTGACAACGATACAGTTCGTGTAGCTATTGACGACCGCAACTATACAGCGCAAGAAATCAGCGCCATGGTGTTGCAAAAAATGAAAAAAGTAGCTGAGGACTTTTTAGGTCAAGGTGTGACAGAGGCTGTTATCACTGTTCCAGCTTACTTCAATGACTCACAACGCCAAGCAACAAAAGAAGCAGGCGAAGTAGCTGGTTTGACTGTCAAACGTATCATTAATGAGCCAACAGCAGCAGCCTTAGCTTATGGTATGGACAAACGCAGCAAAGATATGAAAATTGCGGTCTATGACTTAGGCGGTGGCACATTCGATATTTCGATTTTGGAACTCGGCGGCGGTGTTTTTGAAGTAAAATCAACCAATGGCGATACGCACTTGGGTGGTGATGACTTCGACCACGTTATTATTGACTGGTTGGCAGCTGAATTCAAAGGTCAAGAAGGCATTGACCTCAAAAGAGACCCAATGGCTTTGCAACGCTTGAAAGATGCCGCTGAAAAAGCTAAAATCGAGTTGTCAGCTTCACAAGAGACTGAAATCAACTTGCCATACATCACGGCTGTTGATGGTATGCCCAAGCACTTAGTGACAAAATTGACTCGTGCAAAATTCGAGCAATTGGCAGACAATTTGGTGCAACGCACACTTGAGCCTTGCCGCCAAGCATTGAAAGATGCAGGCATGAGTGCAAGTCAAGTTGATGAAATCATCTTGGTCGGTGGTTCAACCCGTATTCCTAAAATTCAAGAAGTTGTTGAGCAATTCTTTGGCAAAAAGCCTAATAAAGGTGTGAACCCTGACGAGGTTGTAGCCATCGGTGCAGCCATCCAAGGTGGTGTTTTGACAGGCGAAGTGAAAGACGTTCTTCTTTTAGACGTTACACCATTGTCACTTGGTATTGAAGTTATGGGTGGTATGTACGATGTTGTGATTGAATCAAATACAACGATTCCGTCTAAAAAATCAAAAGTGTACTCAACTGCCACAGACAATCAGCCTTCAGTTGAAATCCACGTTTTGCAAGGCGAGCGTCCAATGGCTCGTGACAACCGTCCGATTGGTCGCTTCGTTCTTGATGGTATTCCACCAGCACCGCGCGGTGTACCACAAGTTGAGGTGACATTTGACATTGATGCTAATGGTATTTTGAGTGTAACGGCACAAGACAAAGGCACTGGTAAACAACAAACAGTACGCATCGAAGCAGGGACAGGTTTGTCGAAAGACGAAATCGCACGTATGAAGCAAGAAGCAGAAATGAATGCCGATGCTGACCGCAAAGCACGCGAAACAGCAGAGAAATTGAATCAAGCAGACAGCCTTGTGTTCCAAACTGAAAAACAGTTGAAAGAATACGGTGATAAAATTCCTGCTGACAAAAAAGGAGCCATCGAGACTGCTGCCGCAGACCTCAAAGCCGCACACGCTGCCAAAGACGAAGCGGGCATTGACAAAGCTATGGAAGCCCTAAACGCAGCATGGCAAGCAGCAAGTCAAGATATGTACAATACGGCTCAACAAGGTGGAGGTGCTGAAACAGGTGCTAATACTGAGGGGGGTAACGCAGGTGCAGGCAATGGCAGCACTGTCGAAGATGCAAGCTACGAGGAAGTGAAATAAGATGAAAAAATGGGTCTTTTACATGGCTTTGAGTTTGATGGTTTTTGCAGCGGCTTTTGGTCAAACCTTGCCGCCAACCTTACCTGAAACTAAAATCGTTCAGAAGGTGCGAAAAAAGAAAAAAGACCCATTTCTGAAAACGATATAAAAGAGAAACTTTAGGGTTAAAGTTTGGTTTTTCATAGGTGAAACCTCCGATACTTAGGCATCGGAGGTTTTTTTATACCTCTATGCGTTAAGAAAAATTGTGTTAAAAATTACCAACGTAGCGAAAATTCACTAATTTCACGTTTTGAAAAATTTAATTTTTTGAACTAACGCACTAAGAGTATGAAATTTTATTTACCTAAACGCTCATTGAAACGGGTTCTTACGTTTTCAATCCTATCTCTTTGCCTTCAAATGGCTGTTTCTCAAACGGTTGTGAAAGGAAAAATTATTGCTGCGAGCGACGGTCAACCCGTTTTTGATGCCACTGCAGTTATTAAAGGAACAACCACTGGTGTAAAATCAGATTTTGATGGTACATTTGAGTTTACAACTTCAGAGAAACTTCCTCTTACACTACAAATCTCGTTTGTAGGTTATACAACTGTTGAAATACCTATTACAGCCGATACAAAGTACCCCCTCAGTATAAAACTCTCAGAGAATAATAATATTCTGCAAGAAGTTGTCGTCAAATCATCACCCGTGAGCGACAAAACCAAACAATCCCCTCAGACTGTTGAAAGTTTAGAAGGTCGTGGTTTAAGAGATATTGCCGCACCGAGCATGTCGCAAGCCCTCAGTAATTTGAAAGGGGTAGATATGACGACTGCGAGTATCGGTTATACTATCATCAATACACGTGGTTTCAACTCAACAAGCCCTGTGCGTTCTCTTCAAATCATTGATGGTGTGGACAATCAAGCACCTGGTCTTAATTTTTCTTTGGGCAATTTCTTAGGCTCATCGGAGTTAGACCTACAAAAAGTTGACTTGGTCGTCGGTGCAAGTTCTGCCTACTATGGTCCAAACGCCTTCAATGGTGTCATTTCGATGGAAACAAAAAATCCATTTTTCCAACGCGGTTTATCAGGCTCAGTCAAAGCAGGCGAGCGTAATCTGTTTGAAGCCATGTTCCGCTTTGCAGAGTCTTACAAAAATAAAGATGGTCACGCTTGGATGGCATTCAAACTCAATGGTTTCTATTTGAAAGCGTATGACTGGGTCGCCGATAATTATGACCCTGTTTACGATACAGAACAAGGAAAAGGAAACCCAGGCAGATTCGATGCTGTTAATATCTATGGCGACGAATACAATGCGACTTTTGACCAACGTTCACGCTCTACCAAAACACCCATTGTCAATGTTGGTTTAGGTACTTATTATCGTACAGGTTACAAAGAGATTGATTTGGTGGATTATAATACTAAAAACATCAAAGCCAATGCAGCTGTGCATTTCAGATTGAAACCATCACAGGCTGAACAATCTCCTGAATTGATTTTGTCTTCCAATTTTGGCAATGGAACAACTGTTTATCAAGGTGACAATCGCTTTAGCCTTAGAGATATTCTTTTCTTCCAAAACCGAGTGGAATTGCGCAAACGCGACAAATTTTTTGTCAGAGCTTATGCCACGCAGGAAGATGCGGGTAACTCTTACGACCCTTATTTTACAGCATTGGTCATGCAGCAACGCCTCAAAGACAATACTCGTTGGGCAGCTGACTATGAAAAATATTGGCGCGATTATGTTGACCCACAAGTTGTGCGTTTAGGCTATCCACAATTGAAAATCAATATCGGACCTAACGGTGAGATAACGCGTTCATTCGATACAACAGGTGCTTTAGCATGGTTGGCGAATCCTCGTTTTATTGATTCGATGTTTGTTTGGCACAAAACTGCTGAGTCAATCGCCAACGGTGGTACAAATAGTAAAGACTTCTATCAACCAGGTTCAGCCGAATTTCAGGCAGAATTTGATAAAATAACATCTGCAAAATCCAATAAACGCAGCTATAACGACCCCTCAGTAGGAACACGTTTTTATGATAAGTCCGCCCTCTATCACGTCCAAGGGGAGTATCGTTTTCAGCCTAAATTTACAGATGAAATAGTCGTCGGTGGCAATATCCGCATGTACCGCCCTGTGTCTGATGGCACTATTTTTTATGATACAGTGGGTGCGCCAGCCATCAAAAACAATGAATTTGGCTCATTCGTAGGTTTAGAAAAGAAATTTGGCAGCCGTATCGTTGGTACAGATGGTAAGCAAGGAAACAAAAAGTGGAAGTTCAATGCTACTTTACGCATGGATAAGAACCAAAACTTTGACATACTGTTTTCACCCGCAATTTCATTCGTTTGGCAACCTACCACCAAAGACTTCGTTCGATTCTCATTCGCATCAGCCATTCGCAACCCAACTTTGACCGACCAATACCTTTATCTCAACGTTGGTCGTGCCATCCTATCTGGCAACTTGACGGGAGCTAAAGATTTGATTACTGTCGAATCATTCAGAGACTATCTTAGCACACTCAATAAAGATACCATTCGCCGTTTCAATATTGCACCTGTATTACCCGAAAAGGTCAAATCTTTTGAAATGGGCTATCGTACATCATTTTGGGGCAATACTTTTGTAGATGCTAGTTACTATTTCAGCATTTATGATCGCTTTATTGGCTATCAAATTGGCGTAACAGCCGATTTGAGTGCAGGCATTCCACGCAATACACAAGCCTATCGTTATGCTGCTAATTCGCTCAATACAGTAACAACCCAAGGTTTTTCAATAGGTCTTTCGCACTATCGCCCCAAATACATTCAATTTACTGGTAACTATTCATGGAATGTGTTGAATACTAAAATTGATGACCCAATCATTCCTGCCTTTAATACACCCGAACACAAGTTCAATTTGGGTATCCTAGGACGTGATATTAAAATGGGAAAATTAGAAAACTTCGGTTTCGGTTTCAACTATAAGTGGATTCAAGGGTTTATATTCGAAGGATCGCCACAGTTTACGGGCTATATCCCGTCTTATGACCTTCTTGATGGACAAGTAAATTACAGTATTCCAAAACATAATTTGACATTCAAAATCGGAGGATCAAACCTTTTGAACAAAAAACAATTCCAAACTTATGGCGGTCCTCGTATTGGACGGATGGCTTATGCGTCTATTGTTTACGATTTTGTCAAAAAATAGGGATAAATCCAAATTAAATATGGATTACCAATAAAACAATAAAATTTTTTTGTTAGAAAATATGTCCTCTCAGTATTTTCAATAATAATTGTTAACATTGCATCCAATTTGACAATCAAATTCAATTTAAATTAAAATCTTAACGTATGAAAAAAGTATTTCTACTCCTTTTAGTTTGTGTTTCTTTACTCAACTCATCGGTAAAAGGGCAAGCTGTACGCTATTTGGACACTGTTTTTACATCTGTAAAAGTGGACTCTAATGTTGTGTATGGCTCTAATTTTACAATCATGGGCATCATTGCCCAGCAAACAACCCGCACAGTCCGCCAACCGCTCACTTGCAACGTACACACACCTGTGGGCGATACTGAGGCTGCGCGCCCTGTTGCTTTGATTTTTCACTCTGGCAACTTCTTGCCCAAAGCTATTACAACGAGCTATAGTGGTACAAAAGAAGACTCTGTCGTAAGTACAATTTGCCGCCAATTAGCTCATCGTGGCTACGTCGCAGCATCATGTACATATCGCATTGGTTGGAATCCAGCTGACCCTTCACAAGATGGTCGTACCAACTTTTTGATTAACGCAGCTTATCGCGGTATCCAAGATGCTCGTACAGCCATTCGTTATTTCAAAGCCAATGCGGCTACATGGAAAGTAGATACCAACAAAATCATGTTGATCGGTGTCGGTACAGGTGGCTACATTACGCTCGGAACAGCTTCATTTGATGCCTATGGCAAAGTCGTAACTACGCAGTACCCAGCCAATAAATTCATTGACAACCGCAATGGTTTACCAATGGTTATTGAACAAGCTCCTGGTTTTGGTTACGTCAACGGCGATGTAGAAGCTAAAGTTGTAGGTCGTGTCCCACCAGGTGGTAGTGGCGTACCGCCTGCATTAGATACTTTGTGCGCGCCTAATCACGTAACACCTTCTTCTAAATTCCAATTCTGCGTCAACTTAGGCGGTGCAATAGGTGACTTAAACTGGTTAGATGCTAACACACCACCTATTCTCAGCTTCCAAGCACCTTATGACCAAAATGCACCTTATATAGACGAAACGCTTCGCGTACCAGTTGCGCCAGGTGTATCACTCCCAATTGTTCGCGTACAGGGCGCAAGCCTTATCCAACGTAAAATGGATACCTTAGGTCGCAACAACGTTTTCAAAGGCAAAGTCATTGCTAAATATGACCCATACAAATCCATTTTTGATACACGTAATGGTGGCAGTGTAAATGGCTTATACCCAATTTTAGGTGACACTATTTCTGATTCTTCGCCTTGGGATTTTACAGGTAGTGCTGATTTATATGCTAACTCTATTTATGTCAGCGCACCACGCTCAAGTCGTGCTCGTGCTTTGCGCTACATTGATACGATTATGAAAGTAATGACACCGCGTGCTTGTTTAGCTTTGAATTTACCTTGTAAAGGCCCTGTAACGTCAACAGAAGACTTACTAAATGCCAATACAACTAAATTAACCATCGCACCCAACCCAGCTCAAAACTACATTACTTTCGAGAGCGAAGTGTATAACCCAATGCATGCCATCGAGTTGTATGACATGAGTGGTCGTTTGGTTCGTCAAGTGGCTAAAGTGGACAATCATCAATTCAATATGATGCGTGGCTCGCTGCCAACAGGTATGTATATTGCTAAAGTCAGATTTGAAGGTGGCATTTTGAGTAAAAAAGTCGTCTTTGAAGATAGATAATGCACCAATAATTATTTACCAATAGCCATTCTTCTAAAAATGTTAAATGGCTGTGGTAAAATAATGACTATAAAAAATAAGTTTTTGTGTTTATCTCGTGTGGAGGCTATTTCCGAATTTCGGAAATGCCTCTTTTTTTATGGCTCAATTTTATAATTTTGCCCAAAAGAAAAAGATTTGAAAGAGAAATATAAAGAATTTTGCGCCCATACTGAGGGGGTCAATATTTTCATGCAGCCTTGGTTTTTAGATGCTGTTTGTAGCGCAGGCGAGTGGAATGTATGTATGGATATTGCCAAAAATGGCGAAGTGAATGGTGTTTTGGTTTACTATATGGTTAAAAAATGGGGATTTACAACAGCACAAATGCCCTTTCAAACAGCTTATATGGGTTTGTGGATAAAAGAATATCCAAGTCAAAAACTGCATCAGAAAACCTCACATGAACGTAATACACTCAAATCTCTCATCGCACAATTGCCCTCATTTGCTTATTTTTCGCAGTCTTTCTCTCCTCAATTTTCCTATTGGCAGCCTTTCCAATGGGCAGGATTTCAGCACCAACTCAAAGTCACGCACATAGTCGAAGGGCTCGACAAACCAACTGAGTTATTTAATAATTTCAAAGAAAATACCCAGAAGAAGATTAAAAAAGCAGCCAAAAACGTTGTCGTTGAAAAAAACGATGACTCCAAAATCGTGTACGACATTTACAGCCAAATCCAAAATAGATATGGTCGGCGAATGTCATACTCCCTCAGTTTTTTAGAAAATTTGGATAGAAAATTGAAAAAAAATAAAGCAGGACAGCTTTATTTGGCAAGAAGTGTGGACGATGGTGCAGTTCATGCTGCACTTTATATTATTTGGGATAAAACAACCGCCTACTATTGGCTTGGAGGTTCAGACGAGCGTTATCGCAACAGTGGAGCTTTGTCCTTGTTGATTTGGGAAATCCTGAAAGAAATGGGTAGCAAAGGCATCAAACAATTTGATTTTACAGGGTCTTCCGCTGAAAATTTAGAAACATTTTTTACCTCATTTGGTGCGAAAAAAGTCGCTTATTTGCACTTGAATCGCATCAACAACCGCTTTTTATCTCTTTTTTATACCTTTAAAAAAGCGGTTATTGGATAAAAACAGTTTTTTACTGAGGGGTCAATATTCCCATAAAACTTGTTGAAAAGAACTTTTTTCGTCCGATAAAAGAGTCTCAGAAGTCAGCTCCCATCCCATCTGCATCAACATATCTACAATCGAAAGCCCTTTCACAAACACCCCCTCAGTATGAGGTTGCTTATAAGTTGGATGCGTAAATTCTTGAAAATCAATAGCAATTCCAGCTTTTTCAAACTTCTCTAATTCCAAAAACCCTACGCTATTTCCCTTACCTGATAGATAATTGTCAACGCCAAAAGCCAAGCAAGTGCTGACGATATAATCTGTTTTCAAATCAGATGAGTTCATCAATTCGGCTTTTGATGACGAGCGATTAAAGCGAACATGCTCTAAACCCAAGTGGTGAGCCACGGACTCTATAAAAAAGCAATTAAAATCTGCTAACAAATGAAAGTTTTCCGCTTTTAAACTCACCAAAAATGGAAAAACATCATCGAAATAAGGCGCGCGATGATAAGCGTGGCGAATGGTAGTCAAGGTTTTGTGCCAATTTTGAGCAAAATCTATCAATTCAACGTCACAAATACGCTGCCCGCCCCGTCCCGATTTCAGCGTCGGTAAAGTCAACCAATGTTCCGCCCCATGCAACAAGATTTTGCAACGCGATGTCCACGTTTTACCATTAGAAATAGCGACCGAGTCAAAGAAAATCATTTCGTCAACTTGAGCCATTTTGTGAAAATAGCCCACCCAAGGCATAAAATTGGGTTGGTGAATAGCAGCTATCATATTTCGAGTGTTCTATTGGTCTATATTTTTCAAATAGTGTGATATAATATTGACGATACGTGTGGCAGTTCTTCCATCTCCCAAAAAGCCACTCCAAACTGTTGGACGCTCAAAGCTACGAATTCCTGAGAGAATATCACTACTTTGGCTGCCAACAAGTTTTGCCCAACCTTCTCTGACAGCCTCTATCCACTCAATTTCCTTCTGTAAAATCAAACAAGGCACTCGATGAAAATACGCTTCTTTTATCACACCGCCCGAGTCTGTCAAAACCATTTTGGCGTTTTGAATCAGGACTTGAGTATCCCAAAAGCCGATAGGTTCAAGCACAACCACGTTCTTTTTCTCCAAATAATGCTGCAAACCGTGTTTTTCAATTGTATTTTTAGTACGTGGATGAATGGGGAAAATGATAGGCTCTTTTATGGTGTCAAAGATTGACAGTATCTGCTCCAACTGCCCCACATCGTCCGTATTGCCAGCTCGGTGACACGTCATAAAAAAATATGATCCCTCAGTAATGGATAATTTTTCAAGTAAGTTTTTATGACGCTC
Source organism: Saprospiraceae bacterium (assembly GCA_016787525.1). GTDB lineage: Bacteria > Bacteroidota > Bacteroidia > Chitinophagales > Saprospiraceae > JAAFJT01. Next base: position 143,451 of record JAEUUP010000089.1, read on the forward strand.
AATTTTATCTAAATTATTGATTATCAAGTCCATACCAATATCTCCGACTAAATATACCCCCTCAGTAACACCCTGTTTTTTGAGGTTATCTACCCCTGTTTGGGTCGGCGGGAAGTATAAATCTGTCACTGCATCTGTGAGCATTTTATTAATCTCTTCTGGAATCCGTTTGTTCCACTCACGCAACCCCGCCTCAACATGAGCTAAAGGAATATTGTTCTTTGCCGCTGTAATTGCCGCCGCCGCCGTCGAATTGGTATCGCCAAACACAACCACCATATCGGGTTTCTCCTTTTCCAAAACAGCATCCAACTTAATCAAAATCTGCCCCATCTGATAGGCGTGGCGACCGCTCCCTATTTCTAAATTATACTGAGGGGTTGGCAAACCCAATTCGTCAAAAAACTGTTGCGAGAGCGCGTAATCATAATGTTGTCCCGTATGCACCAACACCTCTGTCAAATTGTCACTCGCTGCAATGGCTTTGCTAAGAGGTGCGGCCTTGATGAATTGTGGTCGTGCGCCAACGACGCTTAAAATTTTGTATGGTTTCATACAAGAAAAAAGAGGCATAAAGTATTAAAAATGAATCAATTGTAACAGTTCTAAATCGAATATACGTCCCAAAAATGATAGAAAAAATCAACATAGTCAGGTATAAAGTCAATATCCAATTGTGCTTAGTAAATTGCTTGTTTAAACATTTTATCATGCCTAAAAAAGCAGCCACATACAGTATTCCAGCACTTAAAAAGGTGAAAAACAAAGTAAACAATGCGGCATTTGGCGATTTACTCCCAGGTATCAAAAATCGGACAAAATTATACCCCCTCAGTATCCAAAACTTTTTGGGATTGTCAAAAACCCACTTCCATGCAGCCTGACCAAATTTATTTTGAATGTCTTGAACTGTACCCCAAGTTTTTCGTGCCGTTAGAAATTTATTCAAATCGGCTGTTGGTGGCACAAGGTTGTGCATTTGATACACTTCGTCCCGAGCCGCCATTTCTGGATAAACCTCTGCATAGTCTTTTTTCAATACAGCAGCAGTGTAAGCATATTCGCTATTGCCCACCCAAAATAAGAAAGAACCACCATTACTCGACAAAGTATATAGCCCATGTTTATTTAAATTATACATCCCAATCGGCAATGTAAAAATTAAACATACAAGAGCATATAAAAACGAAAATCTTATTTTTTGTTGAATTGAAAAGTTTTTTTGTAAAAAAATAAATAAGACAATAAAAGGCGACCAAAAAAGAATAAATGATTTTGTTAAAAAAGACAAAGAAAAAAACACCGCTGACAAAACCAAACGCCAACCATTATTACTAATAATAAAATCAAACAAAAAGTAAAGAGAAAAAATCAGAAAAGACTGAAAACAAGTTTCTTGACCTATGAGCCTAACATACATAAATGCGTCAAGATAAACCGCATAAATAAAACCCGAAAGCAAGGCAATGTTTTTATTATTAAACAGCCACAAAGCCATTTGATACAAACAAAAAACACAAAGAGAAGACAACAAGGCTTGACAAATAAAAAGCCAAGGTGACCAATATTGAGGACTTATAATTTTTAAACTTGCTAAAAAATACGGAAAGAAAGGCGCACACAAAAAGCTCCCTGCATCTAAATCAAAATTACCCGCAACAATTTGGTCGCTTAACCATAAATAGCGTTGCTCATCAACATGACTTTCAGGACTCAATAACAGTCTGATGATAAGAGCTAAAGTAAAGACAGCCCTAATATTTAGGCAGTAAATCAATAGCTTACTCAATCGCAGGTTTCGATAGTTGAGTTTTATAAAATAAAACAAAAGTCGCCATAATCAGCCAAAAATAACGAACATTCATCAAATCTACCGTGACAGCTTCGCAACAAAGAAAGAAAATGAGAGATTTTGACATTAAAGCAAATTGGGGCAAAAAAGCATCAAAAACTCGGATTTTCTTTATCATTTTCACTAATTGAGTAAAAAAAGTTAAAATTGCCGCCAAACCTAAAAGTCCTAACTCACCCAATGCCCCGAAAAAAGTAGAATGTGGCGCACAACAAAATGGACGCAGATGTCTGCCTTGTGCCACTAATTGATGGACATAATTTGTCAAATTATCGCCTCCAATACCCCACGGAAATGAGTCGTAAAAAGCTAAAAGAGCAGCACGTTTTGTTCCATAATAAAACGTCGGTACAATCGCGTAGTCATCGGTTATTTGCCATAAAAACTGGGGAAAGTAATAACCTTTACTCAATATAATATCTAAATTCGGTTGTTTTGTTTTTATTATCAATAAGTGCGAAAGACATAAATAAGATAAAACAGCAAAAACGCTAAGAGCGCAGAAGCTATATTTCACTGTTTTACTGAGGGGGGACATTTTTGTTAAAAAAAATAACCCAAGAGCAAAAACGATTAAAACAGATTTGGTTTTTGTTAAAAATAAAGCTAACCCAAATAAGAATAACAAGAATAAAATAAATGGCTGACCTTTTTTGATTTTATCAAACTCGTAACTGGCAAACACAATGAGTGTACAGGCGAGATAATTTGCATGAAAGATAGGATTGCGAAAAAGCCCAAAAGACCGCATCGCATCGCCAATCAATGGATAATATTCATGGGTCTGAGCGACTGTTTGATTTAAGCCCAAAAGACCTATCAAATACGAGCCAATAGCGATGATAGAGGCTAAAACACCAGAATAAGCAAAGATTTTAACGCCATTTTGAAGTAAAGTGAGACTATTTTGTGTCCGAAATACCCAAGTTGTCATAAAATAGAAACTGGACATATAGCCACAACCGACCATCTCACGCAAGCTATTGGATGTCGGGTGAAAAGCATAGGAAGTCGCAACAATTATGGCATATATGATAACTAACGAATCAAAAAACAGCCAGTCGGCTAATAATTGCTTTCTATGTTTCCAAATAGTTGGTAAGCAAAAAAGGAAAGTGACACTGAGGGGTATGTATAATATTTCAGGTAAAAAAATAATACCTATGGGCGTTCTTATTGACAATAACTGTTCGAGCGCAAAGCTGATGGTATAGGCAATAAAAAACAGGTTGAATAAGCGAAATATCGTCTGATTAGCCATAAGAATTGCGCACTTTTTCGATTTCAGACATCAGTTTATTAACCGTAAACCCCCACTCCAATTCTTTTAATTTTTCGGTATGAATCATTCTTTCTACTTGACCTGTTTTTTGAAACTGGTAAAAAAGCATCAAAACAAAAGCTCTCAACTCACTGTGCGAACGATCATTATAGGCGACACAACCCGCATTGAGCCTCATCATAATCTCTTCAAATTCAATATCTTGCGAGCCATTTATCAAAACTAAAATAGGTTGTAAAGCCGCCAAATATTCGTAAAATTTGCCTGTCATCACGCCTGTCCACTGAGGGGTCGCGGTAGTCAGTAGAAGATTCAAATGACTGGTTCTTTGTAATTCTTGTGCTTTGCTGAGGGCGACTAAGCCCAAACTCTTGAAATGAGGTTCAAGGTCAAAACGGCGCATCCAATCGAACCAAACTTGGGTATCTTTACCTGCATAAACGAATTGAAAATTGTCATGTGTCAGAATACCTTCCGCCACCAATTCTTTCAAAATAGTCAGTAAAAGCTGCGGATTGCGTTCGTCGGCATACATCGAACCTGTGTAGCAGATGGTGAATTTGGTGGGTTGACTATCATTTTTATTATCCAAAATACTGAGGGGGGCTATTCCATTCTGGAAAACATAAACATTTGAATGGTAATCTTTTAAGTGTTTAGATAAACCTGTGGAAACAGTTGTAACGAGGTCAGCTTTTTTCAAAATTTGGCGATTGCACCAGTGTTGAAAAGGTCGCCAATAGACAATATCATAGTGTGGCTCGACATGCAAGTCGCGAAAATCGGCAACCCAAGTGAGTTTGGGATAAAAAATTTTGAGCCAATATGCTACAATATGGTCAGAATAAGGCGAAAAGGAACTGTAAATGGTTTGAATTTTATGTTTGCGAATCAATTTTAGAGCTACGAAAAAAGCATGAATCGAATAAATCAAACCGCCTTCGCCCCATAACAAATTGGTTGGAAAGCTTTTATTGAGTTTTACTAAGAATTGAACCAGAGGATTGGCTTTGCTATTCTCTTCAAAAGAGACGGATTGTCGTTTGCGTAATGTTGAAAGAGTGCGGTAGTCAAAGGTTATGGCTTCGTGTATTTGCACCCCCTCAGTAATAGGCATATTTTCGGCAGGTAAACGATTGCGATTTGTTGTGGTTATGACATAAATATCTGAAAAATAATTTTTTACAAATTGAGAAAAATAATACGTTCTAAGAACTGCGATACTTTTAATAGGTGGATAAAAATAGGCGAGAATGAGCAGTGGTTGGGCGTGAGTTCGGTTCATTTTTACAAAAAAAGCGATTCAATTCAATCATTTTTGGGCTAAAATATAAAATTGTCTTCCTTTGATAATTTCAGATTGTTCGATTCTAAAACCTAAGTTTTTTAATTCATTTTCAATGACTTGTGTATTGTCAAAATGTACAGTATGGTCGTCAATGGCGACGCGATTAGTCAATTGGTGCATTTTTCGGGCTAAAAATTCAAAAAACGTTGCTGAAAACAACTGACCTAAAAAACGGCTGGCGCGCTTAGTCATAGGAGCATCAATGTGTCCTGTGATTAAAATCTGACCTTTTTCTTTCAAAACTCGTTTGGATTCTACTAAAAATTGCTTGTAATCTGCCATGTGGTCAATGGCGGCAAAGCACAACACAATGTCCGCAGAACTGTCTTTGAACGGCAATTTTTCACCAAAACCCAAAATATGCCCCATTTTTAGCGTCAAAAGTTGGGGATAAATGCGGATGAATTGATCATGTAGTAAACGCAAATTGGGATCTATGAGAAAATAAGTTAACTTATGCGGATATTGAAAAAAATTAACAAAAGTCTGTCCTGTTCCACCACCTACGTCCAGCACGACCTTATTTTCTGCATAAGCTAAACCCGTTTTGATGCCTAAATAATGATTGAAAGGTAGACCATTGATAAGTGTAAAAGGGGTGAGCGAACGGTGATAGTTCATAAATCGCTTGTTCTGACTCTCCCACTCTTCTGTTTTAACAGCATCGGGTCGGTAGTCTAAAACATTAGATTTTGTCATTTTTGCCTCAATATCAGCATCTGAAAGCCTTAAAAAAGGTTTAATTTCTTCTGAATTGAAGCGATTTTGCTCATAAAGCTGTGCGTTTTGATAAATATTTCTTGGGTTTTCGATTAACTCGAAATAGGTTTTGAGTATATTTTCTTTTGTCATTTACTAGGTATTAAATGTTGATTTATCTTATTCATATAAAGTTGGAGGATAATTTTCTCGTCAAACTCTGACACCATTTTCTGTCGCGCTTTTGTCCCCATTTCCTCTTTTTCTGATGGCGAAAGTTGAATAAACCTTTCGATTTTCTCAATTAAATCTTGCGCATTTTGAGGTTTACAGAGATAACCTGTTTCGTTGTCGGATACAACTTCGCGACAACCAATATTGTCTGTCGTGATGATGGGTTTGCCCATACTTGCGGCTTCGAGCAAAATCCGAGATATACCTTCGCGGTAGTAGGATGGAAAAACGAGGCAATCGATATGACATAAAATGCTTTTCACATCAGTGGTTTCGCCCAAGTAATGCAGTATTTTTTCGTCTTGCCAAGCTGTAATCTGCTCAGGCATAACCGAATTGGGATTGTTAAGGTCAATAAATCCTAGTAGCTCAAAATTTACAAAATCATATTTTTGAGTAATATAGCGAGCCGCTTCTACCAACTCTCCTACCCCCTTGTCCCATAAAAGCCGCCCCGCAAAAAGAAAAGTGAGCGTTTTTGTTTCGTGTTTCAGTGGCAGGCAATCATTGACAAAATATTGAGTATTCACGCCTTCACTTGGCAAAAGGTAGGTTTTTTCAGATTTGACGATCCTGTTGTTTATAAAAGTTTGTTGGTCAGTCTCATTCAAAAACCAGACTTCTCTACTCAAAAATGCAGCAAAACGATACATATTGACGATTAAAAAGCGCAATAAATCGTTTCTAAAGGTAAACATGTGACCTAAGCCCGTAGTCACAGCAATAGACGGGATTCTGCACCAAGCAGCTGCACAAGTGCCATAAATATTAGGCTTAATAGTATAATGAAATATAAAATCTACTTTATATTTACGATATATTCTGGAAAGTTGAAGTGTTGTCCGAATGTCATAAATCGGATTAATGCCGTAGTTCTGAATATCAACATGGTGGTAGTGAAATCCCTCCGAAATTAGCTTAGAACTAAAGGCATCTTTAGGAGCTATGACTAAAACATCGAATCCGTTTTCTTTTAAATATTGAATTAAACCGAGCCTAAAATTATATATACTCCATGATGTGTTTGAAACTATGGCTATGGTTTGTCGTTTTGTAAGATTCACATATTCGTTTTTTATACGAAACTTGACGCAAATTTTCCACTTGCGTCAAGCTGTATCGTTCTATAAATAGTCACTGCCTTTCCACTTCTTGACGGCTTCCGTTACCAATTTGATTTCTTGCTCTTTCGACTTCGGAAAAATCAAAAGGGTATTATTTTCGTCCACAACAATGAAATCATCTAACCCCCTCAGTACCACCAGCTTTTCGCTCGGCACACGCACAAGGCAATTAGTAGTGTCGAAAGCTAAAACATTGTCACTTTGAAATACATTCGCTTCTTCATTTTTTTTCGATTCGTCGTACAGTGCGCCCCATGTGCCTAAGTCAGACCAGCCGAAATCACCTGGAATAGTGTAAACATTATCTGCTTTCTCTAAAATAGCATAATCTATCGATGTTGAACGAGTTGCAGGATAATATTCATTGATAAAATCTTGCTCCCCCTCAGTATTGTACAGTTTTTCGCCTTGTTTCAATATATCATAAATATCTTCTGCATTACGTTTAAATGATTTCAAAAGACTCTTGACAGACCAAATAAAAATACCTGCATTCCATATATAATTCCCTGCTTTCAAGAACTCTTTAGCGGATTCCAAATTGGGTTTTTCTTTAAAACTGACCACTTTGTAGATACCATCTTTGTTGGCATCGTGGCGATTGTATTGAATATATCCGTAACCTGTATTGGGCGATTTAGGCTCTATCCCTAAAGTCACGAGCGTATCCTTAGCACTTGCAAAATCGAGAGCTTGTTTGACATCTTTCAGAAAAATATCTTCTTTCAGAATCAAATGGTCGCTTGAAGCTACAACAAAAGTCGCATCTGGGTTCAAAGCGTGTAATTTTAACGCCATATAAGCCAAACAAGGGGCTGTATTGTTGCGGCTGGGCTCTGACAGAATTTGATTGTCCGTCACATCGGGCAATTGCGCTTTAATGAGGTTTTTATAGGCCGCATTAGAAACGATAAAAATATTTTCTTTAGGAATAAGTGGCAAAAATCGGTCATAAGTCATTTGTAACAGCGATTTGCCAATGCCCAAAATATCGAGAAACTGTTTAGGTTTTGCTTCACGGCTGGCAGGCCAAAATCGGCTACCTACACCGCCAGCCATTATGGCTACATAATGATTCGGATTCATAAGTTTTGTTCATCTGCGAGGCGTATGTTAACCCCTCAGTATTTGATTTAAAAGAATGATTATTTGAAAAGACAAAATAAGTAAATTATTTGATAATCAACTATTTACGAGAATTTTTACTGATTCGTTTTTAATTACGTTATATCAAAATATATCTTTCACTTCTTCAACAACTCGTTTGATACCTTCTTCTAAGGAGATTTGGTGTTGCCAACCCATGTTGTGAATTTTCGACACATCCATCAATTTACGCGGTGTACCGTCGGGTTTTGTGGTATCTTGAATGATGTCACCTTCGTAGCCTACTGTCCGTTTGATGATTTCAGCCAAATCACGAATAGACAAATCCACACCTGTTCCAACATTTACAAAACCTTCACTATCAAAGTTTTGCATCAAAAACAAACACGCATCAGCTAAATCGTCGGCGTGCATAAATTCGCGCAGAGGTGTACCCGTTCCCCACAAAATGACTGAGGGATCGTTGTTTTTCTTTGCCGTCAAAAACTTACGAATAAGTGCAGGCAAGACATGCGAATTTTGCAAGTCATAATTATCATTTGGACCATAAAGGTTGGTCGGCATAGCTGAAATAAAATTACAACCATATTGTGTACGATATGCATCGCACATTTTGATACCTGCAATTTTTGCAATGGCATAAGGCTCATTAGTGGGTTCGAGCAAACCTGTCAGCAAGGCATCTTCTTTCAAAGGTTGTGGTGCGAGTTTCGGATAGATGCACGATGAGCCCAAAAACATCAACTTTTTCACCTCCGTTTTATAAGCCGCATGAATAACATTGGATTGAATCATCAAATTTTCGTACAAAAAATCGGCGCGATAGGTATTATTTGCCAAAATACCGCCCACTTTTGCAGCTGCTAAAAACACATAATCGGGACGTTCTTTACGAAAAAATTCATTGACGGCTGCTTGATCGCGCAGGTCAAGTTCGTTTGATTTTCTGAAAATAAGATTTTCAAAACCATTTTTGCGAAGCCCCCTCAGTATGGCAGAACCTACCATACCTCGATGACCCGCGACATAGATTTTGTTATTTTTTTCCATAAAACTAAAAGTCTAATTGTTAATAAGTCTCACCACCTCAAAAACTTCTGCATATCTCGTATTTATTTGTACACCTCTTGTACGAGCGAGGGAGCGCAAAAACTCTTCATTCGCATACGGACGGTGTGCTTGCGACTGATATTGCTTTAAGGCATTCACTTTTGTCTGCACATGGCGCTCTTCGAGGTGAAAAAAGCAGGTAGTTGAGAATGTAAAATTGTTCCATGGCAATTCATAGCACAAAATCGAAGTAAATTTGAATGCGCGAATCGCTTCGTTGGAGACAGTTGCATGGTCTTGGTGAATGTCCTGAGGAGACGGCACAAAGACCAAATCGGGGTCAATATCACGTTTCAAACGGATAATATCGTCCAAAATCTCTTGCCGATGATAGTTGAATGTACGCACATCATATGTGAGAAGCGTCAAATTTTCAGGTTTGATACCCAATTCTTTTGTAGCCGCTTTCACTTCTGTTATCAAAATATCTTTAGGGAATTGCGGCAAAACTGACTGCTCACATGCCGAAAAAGCCACATAATATACTTCACTGCCTTGTTCTATCAATTTTGCGATTGTTCCGCCACAGCCCAACTCACCGTCGTCGGTGTGAGGAGCCAATACAAGGACTTTTTTAAAAGGAATATATGCCATAAATAATTAGAATTTTGAATTTGTGTTCTTAGGTTTAGGCATCATGGATTGTTAAGTTGCTTCGCTTTTAACGCCACCTTTTTTTCAACCAAACGTTGCAAAAAATAACTTAAAAGAGTCGCCAAAGCAATGATCAAAAATAACAGCTTAAATGTCCCAATGTTTTGCAGAGTCAATACAAATATGATGAAAAAAGAGGTCACAGCGATTAAAACACCTGTTGCTTGCATATGTGTGAATCCAAAATCAACCAATAAATGATGTATGTGCAACCTATCAGGTGAGAACGGCGAACGCCCCCTCAGTATGCGAATGGTAAAAACACGAAGTGTATCGAAAAGAGGTAATATCAAAATACCGATAGCTACAGCAGGGCTTGCTTTGATGGCCAAAGGGTTTTGACCAACTAATAACTGATTGATTTCTATGAACTTAACGACCAGAATGGAACAAATTAGCCCTAATAACAAAGCTCCTGTATCACCCATAAAAATAGTAGCAGGAGTGAAATTGTATTTTAAAAACGCAACGATTGCACCTGCTAACGAAAACGCCATGATAGACAATCCGATACAAGTATTCGCGACCTCGTAAGGTGTCATTGGATTGTTGCCGACATAAAAAAACCATGAGCCAAATGATAAGCTAATCAAAGTCGTCAGACTACCAGAGAGACCATTGATGCCATCTATCAAATTGAATGAGTTAATGATGACGATGATGGTAAAAATGGTCAAAAGCACGCTGAACCATTCGGGAATTTCATAAATCCCGAACATGCCATGCAAACTTGTGATTTTGACTCCCGATTTCAGAACAATAATGCCTGCTGCCATCAACTCGCCTAGCAATTTTTTATACGGCGAAATAGGGATAATATCATCTTTTACACCTATCAAAAAAATGATAATAAATGCACACAAAGTGTATTGCAACTGCCCAAAAACGTCAAAAGGCATCCAAAATATCATAGAAAACATCAATCCCGCAAAAATAGCAACGCCTCCCAAAGATGGCGTACTCACCACATGAGAGCGTCTTTCGCCTGGTTCGTCGCACAAATGTTTGGCATGAGCCACATTTATAACCGATGGAATGATAAAATAGCTGGGTATAAAAGCTGTAATAAAACTCAATAAGACTTCATACATGGACTACAAATAATTGTTATTCATATTTTTATGCGCAAATATAAATGAAATCTGGGAATCGTGAAAAGCAAAATGTCCCCCTCAGTATCAAGACACTTTTTTAGTCACTTTCCCATCTTTAAGTTGATAATGTTCGCCGCTTTCAGGACAAATTGCCCAGCCATCTTTATCAAATTTGAGTTTATGACCGTGTTCGCTCATCCATCCAGTTTGCCGCGCAGGATTGCCAACGACAAGAGCATAAGGTAGCACTTCTTTTGTCACAACTGCACCCGCACCGATAAAAGCAAATGCGCCAATATTGTGTCCACACACTATGGTCGCATTAGCCCCAATACTCGCGCCTCTGCCAACATGGGTTTTCAAATATTCGGACTTACGATTGACGGCACTACGTGGATTGATGACATTGGTAAATACCATCGAAGGTCCCAAAAACACATCATCGTCACACGTTACACCTGTATAAATGGAGACATTATTCTGAACTTTCACATTTTTTCCTAAAACAACATCTGGGCTAATGACAACATTTTGACCAATATTACAATTTTCTCCCAAACGGCAATGGGGCATAATATGGCTAAAATGCCAAACTTTTGTCCCCTTCCCTATCTCACAACCCTCATCAATAACGGCTGTTGGATGTGCAAAAAACTCTTTTTCCATCGTTTGCCGTTTCTGTTATTTGTCAAAAAATGATTTTACAGTTTCTGTGATATATGCCAACGTTTCTTCTGTCATTTCGGTATGAATCGGCAGCGACATGACTTCATCACACAATTCTTCAGTCACAGGCAACTCACCTCCTTGCCAATAGTGTGCGTAAGCGGTCTGTTTATAAAGTGGCATCGGATAATAAATCATGGCACTAACTCCCCCCTCAGTAAGATAGGTTCGCAAAGCGGCACGTTGCCCATTTTTCACTTTTAAAGTATATTGATGAAAAACATGCGTCGAATTGTGCTGCCGTGCAGGAGTTTCTAAACCCTCAATTTGGGCAAAAGCCGCATCGTAGTAAGCCGCCGCCTGCTGTCTGGCTGCTGAATATTCGTCCAAATGGCGCAATTTGACATCTAAAATACCCGCTTGAATGGAGTCCAAACGCGAATTGACACCAATAGAATCGTGATAATATTGTCGCGATTGCCCATGATTTGCCATCATTCGCAACTTGGCGGCCAAATCATCATCATTCGTCATAATAGCACCACCATCGCCGTAGCAACCTAAGTTTTTGGAAGGGAAAAATGATGTACAGCCGATATGACCAATCGTACCAGTCTTAGCTTTTTGACCATTTGAAAAATTATAATCTGCTCCAATGGCTTGAGCATTGTCTTCAATCACATATAAATTATGCTTTTCAGCGACAGCCATAATGGCTTCCATATCACAACTTTGACCAAACAAATGCACTGGTACAATAGCTTTTGTACGTGGCGTAATCGCTTTTTCGATGATTTCGGCGGTGATATTGAATGTTTTTGGATCAACATCTACCATAATTGGCTTCAATTTCAATAGTGCAATCACCTCAGCCGTTGCGACATATGTAAATGCAGGCACAATCACTTCATCATCTACTTGCAACGCCAAAGCCATCATCGCAATCTGCAACGCATCCGTCCCATTTGCACATGGAATCACATGTTTGACATTCAAATAGAACTCTAAATTTTTCTGAAAAGATTTAACATGTGCGCCATTGATAAAAGCTGCAGAATCGAGACACTCTTGAATGGAAGCATCAATTTCTGATTTTATTTTGCGATACTGACCTTTAAGGTCAACCATTGGTAACATGGTTTTTGCTTTAACTGTCATTTTATAAATAGATTATGTTTACAACTGATTGATTTTTTAAAATTTTGACATTAAGAAAACATTGTTTCTTCCCATTTTAACCCTTAAATACTGAGGGGTGGATTGTCGAGAAAAATGGTTTTTCGCAAGGCTTCGCCATTCATCTGTCCCAAACAAATGACTACAAAGCCCCGTTACTATTTCAAGATAAAGTTCAATACGAACCTATATTTTGTTCCTAAATAGCACCTTCTACCTTCCTAAGCAATTGACTATCAATACTTATTTCTAAAGTATAACCCGAATTAATCAACTCTACCAACACCTTTTCCTTTCCTTTCACATTCACCAATCTACCTCGCATACCGAGTAGTGGCCCCATTGTCACTTCGACCCAATCTCCTTTTTCAAGACCGACATTTTCAATCACTTCTACGTCCACATTTTCACCCAAAAGCCGCCGAATCAATGAAATTTGCTCTTCTGGAATAGATAAAAGATTGTGTCCTAATTTTAAAAAACCATTCACATATTCAGTTTGTAGAACTGTCAAATAATCTTTTTTAACAATTTTTACAAAAACGAAGTTGTTAATCAGAGGTAAATCTACTTCTCTCTTTTTACGACCATAACGTCGAATCAAGTGTCGAATCGGCAAATAAGCATCAATTTGGCGGCTGAGAAGCTGTTTGTAAGCCAATTTTTCACTTTTGAAACGTGTCCTAATTGCAAACCAACGGGGTTCGGTTTCACTCAAATGGCTTTCGTGTTCGAGTGGTTTTACAGGTAGTGTAGCTGCCATATTATTTTTATGTTTTGAATCCGTTTTCACTCTTTCGTCTTGGTTGTCATAAGATTTGGAATCGTATCTATATCTTTCAGAATCGTTTCAAAGCCTTATCTGCCACTGTTTCGCCAACTGCCAAACAGGCAGTTGCGGCAGGTGAAGGAGCATTACAAACGTTGATAACATATTGATTTTCAATAAACCAGAAGTCATCCACCAAATTCCCTCCCGAATCGCAAGCTTGTGCACGTACACCACTGCCACCTTCCACAAGGTCGTCTTCTCCGATTTCTGGAATCAAATTTTGTAAAGCTCTCACAAAAGCACTTTTTGAATAGGAGCGATACATTTCGTCCAGTCCCTCGCGCCAATACTTTGCCGCAATTTTACGAAAACCTTTATAACTTAAGGTCTCAAATAACTCCCCAAAATGTACGTCCCACCGACTATATCCCTCTCGGCGATACGATAAGACTGCATTTGGTCCTGCTTCCACGCCACCTTTTGCCATACGTGTAAAGTGAACCCCTAAGAAAGGAAAGTTTGGATTGGGAACTGGATAGATGAGATTTTTGACAAGATATTGACGGTTAGGAACGATTTCATAATACTCACCACGAAAAGGCAAGACATGAAAATCAACTTGCGGTTCAAGCATTTTTGTGACTTTATCGGCATACAAACCTGCACAACTGATGACCAATTTAGCCTCAAAATCCCCCCCCTCAGTATGCACAACAGAATAATCGCTTTTTGTCGTCATACTTTTCACTTTATGCTTAAAAAAAATCTTATGACCTTGACCTTCAATTAGTTCTGCCAATTTTTTCGACATGCCAACATAATCAATGATACCTGTTTGTGGTACCCAAATAGACTCCACTGCATTCACATATGGCTCGATTTCTTTTGTTTCTTTTGGCGAAATTTTGCGAATCCCTTGCATGCCATTTGCTATGCCACGCTTAAAAATATTGTCCAAAAGTGGACGTTCAGCTTCTTTCGTAGCGACTATGACTTTGCCACACACATCATGTTTAATGCCGTATTCTTTGGCAAATACCAGCAGTTCATCGTAACCCTTTTTACAATTTAAAGCCTTTAAGCTGCCTGGTTTGTAGTAAATACCTGAGTGAATAACGCCACTATTATGACCCGTTTGGTGTGCTGCAACAGTGTTTTCTTTTTCAAGAATACAAAGGCTCAATCGAGGGTTTTTCTGACTAATTCGGTAAGCTGTTGCCAATCCAACAATACCTGCACCAACAATGACAATATCATACTTCATTGATAATCAAATTTTTACAAGGCATTCTTTAATAAAATTTCCGTGCCTCAATACAATCACTTTTTATCATTTGTCCAAAGCAGTAAAGGCTTAGTCTCATACTTCGACCAATCAATTTGTTCAGCTTCGGATTCAGAATAAATAATATATCGGATTTTACGACTCATCAATAATTCTGCTTTTTCGATAAGGTGCACCAAATAGGCTGTATCTACTTTGCCAACAAAAACAAGATCAATAATTTGACTGTCTAAACCTCTTGAAAAATCGCCAACTACAAAAACTTCCCGCACATCTCCCAAGCGTTCTATAACATTTTCTATGATATGATCGAAGCCCACATATTTCAATAAAATATTATGAACTTCACGAAACAAAGGGTGAGTAGTATTAGCTTGAAAAACCTTTTTGTTGCCAACCATTTTCGATTTTAACATGCCAGCTTGCTCAAAACGGTTGATTTCGATGCGAATAGCATTGGTTGATTCGCCAAACTCGGTTTCCAATCCACGCAAATAGGCTTGAGTATTACTGTTCAAAAAAAACTTGAGCAGTAGTTTTATTCGGGTTTTTGATGAAATTAATGTCTCTAACATGAATGAAATTTGAGTAGCAAAGTTACTCAAATTGTTTTTACTCTGAGTTACAGTTGGTATTTTTATTGAAAAATTATGTTATAAGTCTGTCTATATAAAAATTAAAATGAGGATTCATCCACGTACTCGCACAGTATATGCCCTATCAAAATATGCATTTCTTGGATGCGTGCGGTCGTGTCAGAAGATACAATCAAATCAATATCGCCTTGTCCTCTCAGCAAACCACCATCACGACCCGATAAAACAATGATTTTCAGACCCTTAGCGCGTGCTGTTTCCACAGCTTGAATGATGCTCGTACTGTTTCCAGATGTCGAAATGGCAATAAAAACATCGTTTTCGTAGCCTAAACCTTCAATTTGACGGGCAAAAACCCTATCGAAACCATAGTCATTGGCGATAGCCGTCAAAGCCGAAGTATCGGTAGTGAGGGCAATAGCAGGGTAACTTTTGCGATTTTTGACAAATCGCCCGACAAATTCTGCGGCGATGTGTTGGGCATCGGCAGCCGAGCCACCATTACCAGCAAGGAGAATTTTACCCCCCCTCAGTATGGTGTTGGTGCAAAGCTTGCAAGCAGCTTCGATGGCTGGTTCTAAAGTTTTCAATCGCTCTGCGGTGGCGATGTGTTCGTTTATTATCTGATTGACTTCCAATTTTTTATACGATTACAATTAAAAATATTTTTTTGGTGCAAGATAGTTTTGCACATAATCTGCAATGCCCTCTTCGAGCGAAGTGAACCCCTCAGTATAGCCTGCTGATTGCAATTTTTTCATATCTGCTTCCGTAAAATATTGATAGGTGTCGCGAATATCTTCGGGCGTTGGTATATAGTTGACCGACCAGGACTTGTTCGTATTTTTGAATACTTGCGTCACTAAATCGTTGAAACTGCGTGCTTTGCCTGTGCCTAAATTATAGATGCCACTTTTTACTGAGGGGATCGGTTCTTTCGATTTTTCGTAAAACCAAAACAGCACCTTCACTACATCTTTCACATAAATGAAATCGCGCATTTGCTCACCATCTTTAAAATCAGACCGATGACTTTGGAACAAATTCACTGAGCCTTTTTCGCTGATTTGGTTGAAAAAATGAAAAATAGTAGATGCCATACGCCCTTTGTGATACTCGTTGGGACCATACACATTAAAAAATTTCAAGCCTACCCAAAACGGAAATTCTGCCAAATCACCACCTAAAAACGATTTTGTATTCAAAATCTCACGGCTTTCAACCATTTGCAACAACCATTTATCGAAATCCTGTTTCGAATCGCCATACGGATTCAAAGGTTTGAGTTTGAGTGTCAAAGCATCGTCGTTGTCAGAATAGCCCAATTCGCCTGCGCCATAAGTTGCCGCAGACGAAGCATAAATAATTGGTTTTGAATACTTTTGGCACAACAAAAAAAGATAACGCGAATAGTCAAGATTGAGTTTTAGAAAAATTGAACGGTCGAATTCTGTCGTATCTGTCCGTGCGCCCAAGTGAAAAACGATTGATACTGAGGGGTGGTTTTGGTCGAACCAATCGAGAAATACATCGCGTTCGACACGTGTGTGTATGCGCACATGTGCCAAATTGATGTCTTTTTCTTTTTTTGAAAAATCATCAACCGCAACGATGTCTTCTATGCCTTTTTGATTCAAATAGGAAATGAGGCAACTCCCGATGAACCCCAATGCACCTGTAACAACTACCATAATGTGTCAAATTTAGGCGGCAAAATTAGTTTTTTTAGTCAACTCCCAATGAATAAAGGTGTGTTAGTTTATTGCCCTTTGAATATGGGGCGGCGTTTTTCGATGAAAGCTTTGACCCCCTCAGTATAATCTTCGGTTTGCCCTGCCAGGCTTTGGCACTCCGCTTCGACTGCCAATTGTGCTGCCAAACCGTCAAAAAATGAAGCATTTAAGGCTTTTTTTGTCAATGCAAAACCTTTTGTGGGCATTTGGGCGAGTGATTCGCACAGATTTGTTACTTCATTTTTGAACGATGCGTCGGGGATACATTTATAAATCATACCCATTGCCTCAGCATCTTTCGCAATTAGTTTTTCACCCAAAAACATCAAAGCCGAAGCGCGTCCAAAACCCACAAGACGGGGCAAAATCCATGTGCCACTACAATCGGGGACTAAACCGATTTTTGAAAAAGCTTGTACGAATGAGGCCGATTCTATTGCCACCACTATGTCGCAAACCAAAGCTATATTCGCGCCTGCACCTGCTGCAACGCCATTGACTGCTGCAACAACAGGTTTTTCTAAGGCTCTGATTTTCAAAATGATAGGATTATATTCATCATTCAATACTTCTTTGAATGGAATTGGTTTGTCGGGGTCGCCCGCTTCGGTGAGGTCTTGCCCTGCGCAAAAGGCACGCCCTTCGCCTGTGATGCAGACGGCTCTTACTGAGGGGTCGGTTTGGCAATCATCCAAAGCTAATATGAGTTCTTTTCGCATGGCAGTGTGCATCGAATTGAAAACCTGTGGACGATTCAGCGTCAGATATGCCACGCTTTTTTCTTTTTTTACAATAATTGAGTCCATAAAAATTGGTTTTAATCTTGGCTTAAAGGTAGTTATTTGGTCGTATTCTAATGTCCAAAATATTTTATGGTGTTGAAAGGGTTTTATTTATATGAAAAAATTTCAAATTATTTTTATTCTACCCTTGTCACAAAATTACTTAGTAGATTGAGTGGTGTTAACAAATCTTTGAAAACTACAATATACTGTAAATCAACTTATTATAACATTATTTTATTTAAATAATAGCATAATTAGTTTACACTTTCAAATAAGTATGAAGATATTAATTGTCACACAAATTCAAAAGATAAACAATTTAATGTAACCAAGATGTATTAATATCGTTTTTACAATTACTTAGACAAATAAACATGATACACATTGAAAAAATTGGCATAGTTATTGAACAATAAAAACAAAGCAAGCAACTATAAATTATAAAACCCTTATTGTTGCAAACTACTTTTTATAACATCTCTATTTCCCACGAGCATATTAGTTTTAAAAGAAAACTTATTTGGCAGCATCATTATCTAACTTTTGCCTTTAGGCCTAAGCGGTAATGCACTTTTAACGAACGAATATTGCGATTAAACAAAAACCAAGACCGTATTTTTTTTACATTTAAATGCCTAAATTTTATGACAATGAACGGTCTAACATCAGCAGCAACGCTCAGCTCTTGGGGAGAACAAAAAACACTTAAAGTTTTTGTTTGTGAAATCATTGATTCAAAATTGGATTTCATTGAGCTGAAAACTAGGAAATTACTTGACAAGTTTCGTCGTAGAGAATCCACAACTCAAGGTTCTCATCGGACTGACGACAACTACACTTTGCCATCTATGACAGAACTACACGTGAACAACGATGAATCAGCACAGATTTTTGAACATCTTGAGAACTTAAGTCGCTCTATTTGCATACTCGAACACATGAAATTTTCAGTTAGCGAATCTAATGTTTGTTCTGTGATGGATTTACTAAAAGATGATAACTATTTGAAATACGACGAATTAGAAATTGAGAAAAAACTCAATACTAATTTATCTTGACCAATACCCACAATAAAGACATTCAGGTTTTATAGCGCACCCACGATATTCGGTAGAATGTCGTGGGTTTATTTTTTGGGATGTGGGTTCATTCGTAATCGTTTCCGTCCAATTTTGATGAATTCTAGAATAAAGTCCTAATTTTGCAACATTCTTGAGCATTTTTGAGAAACTTCTTAATGATTCACTGATTTTTCGTCAAAAACAGGCTCAAATGCCGAATTGCGTAAATTATGATTCACAAAATTATTTTAGAATGAAAAAGCAAAATATGCCATTTATTAAAGCCCTTCTTCTTTTTTCTATTATCACAACCTCTTTTGCTTGTAAGCAGCGCGAGTCCGAAAAAAAAGACAATGGTTTGCAAGAAGTTCGACTGGATGAAAAAGCAAGTAATGCAGACATCGTGCGCTTGCCTGTTAGTGCCGACAAACCTACTGATACAGTCAATGTGCCAAAAATTCAGTTAGAAGAAGCTGTGTTCGATTTTGGTGAAGTTACTGAGGGGGTCGTTGTGAAACATAATTTTAAGTTTAAAAACGTTGGTAATCAACCTCTTGTGATTACTGATGTACAAACTACTTGCGGCTGCACAGTCCCTGACTGGAACAGAAACCCGATACAACCCAATGCAACGGACGAAATAAAAGTACAATTCAATTCGGAAGGAAAAGAGGGCAAAATGGATAAACCTGTTACAATTATTGCCAATACATATCCTGTCAAAACAGAGTTTAAATTAATAGGCTCGGTCAAAAAGAAATAGTTTTCAAGCTATCATATTTTTCAACCAATTAGTAATCATCTCATTATGATTGAATCAAAAAAACTAAATGACCTTTTCCCAAGTACCACTTCAATTCCTGCGGAATATGCTTTTGGTGAACCCATACACCAAAGAGAATATTTGCTCGACGGCAAAATAGTGACTTGGGATGGTGCTGTACAAGACGTGTATTCGCCTATTTGCGTACGTACTGAGGGGGGGGATTTACAGCCTCAGCTGCTCGGCTCTTATCCGCTTATTGGCGAAAAAGAAGCACTCGAAGCACTCGATTCTGCCGTAAAAGCTTACGACAATGGGCGTGGCGAGTGGTGTACAATGTCTGTTGAAAAACGCATCAAATGCGTAGAAGCTTTCACCAAAATGATGATTGGCTACCGCAGCCATGTTGTCAAATGCCTCATGTGGGAGATTGGTAAAAGCCTTGCCGACTCCGAAAAAGAGTTTGACCGCACGGTCGAATACATCTATGCGACTATTGATGAATTGAAAAAATTAGACCGCGATAGTAGCGGCTTTCGCATCGAACAGGGTGTTATCGGTCAGATTCGTCGTTCACCATTGGGCATTGTACTGTGTATGGGTCCTTTTAACTACCCATTGAACGAGACCTATACGATGTTGATTCCAGCCCTCATCATGGGTAATGTTGTGCTTTTCAAACCACCACGTCAAGGTATCATGTTGCACAATATTTTTCAAGATGCCTATCAAAAGTGTTTTCCTGCGGGAGCTATCAATTTCTTATATGGTCGTGGTTCAGTAGTTGTACCGCCCATCATGACTTCTGGCAAAGTAGATGTATTAACTTTGATTGGTTCTTCAAAAATGGCAGATAGACTGCAAAAATCGCATCCAAAAGTCAATCGTTTGCGCTCTATTTTAGGTCTCGATGCTAAAAATGCGGCTATTATTTTAGAAAATGCAGATTTAGATATGACGGTCAAAGAGGTCGTTTTAGGCTCTTTGTCGTTCAATGGTCAGCGTTGTACAGCGATTAAAATCGTTTTCGTTCATCGGAGTATTGCAGATAGTTTTATTGAAAAATTAAATACAGCAATCAGCAGTCTTAAAGTCGGTATGCCGTGGGAAAAAGGTGTCAATATAACGCCCGTGGCAGAGCCTGAAAAACCAAAATATCTCGACGAAGTCATCCAAGATGCGCTTTCTAAAGGCGCAAAAATCGTCAATACTGAGGGGGGGACTGGGAGCCAATCATTTGTGTTTCCGACGGTTGTCTATCCTGTTGCGGAAGGCATGACACTTTACACCGAAGAGCAATTTGGTCCGGTTGTTCCTATTGCTGTTTTCGACGATTTGGAGCAGCCGATTCAGTATCTTATCAACAGTGATCATGGACAACAATGCGCCATTTTTGGCACAGATGCTGCTCAAATTGCACAATTGATTGATCCACTTGTGAACCAAGTAACCCGTGTCAATGTCAACGCTCAATGTCAGCGTGGTCCCGACACATTCCCATTTTCTGGTCGCAAAGATTCGGCTCAAGGAACATTATCTATTTTGGATGCTTTGCGTTCATTTTCAATCCGTTCTGTGGTTGCTACAAAGGAAAACGATGCGAATAAAGCCTTGTTCAATCAAATCATTAATGAAGATTTATCGAATTTCCTTTCTACTCGATTCATTTTTTAAGCTAAATACTGAGGGGGATGGTTGAGTAAAAACTTCATTACTCAACCCGCCTCTCTCTTCACTAAAAAATATGGCAAACGAAACATATACGATAAAACTATCCAAATTTGAAGGGCCATTTGATTTACTCTTGTTCTTCATCGAGCGAGACGAATTAGACATATATGACATACCGATTGCCAAAGTAACCGATGATTTCCTTGCTTATATCCGCGACCAAGAGGCTATGAATATTGATTTGGCGAGTGAATTTATCGTCGTTGCTGCGACTTTGATGCGGATAAAAGCCAAATTATTGTTGCCTCGAAAACAGATTGATGAGCAAGGTAATGAAATTGATCCACGCGAAGAGCTTGTCAGCCGACTTTTAGAATACAAACGTTATAAGAGTGTTCTGGACGAATTACGACAACTCGAAGAGGAAAGAGCCAGCCGAGAAGGTCGTGGCAATGTGGTCAAAGAATTAAAAGATATTGCCGTTAAAGCATTGGTTGACAGCGAGTTAGAAGATATAACTTTATTTCGACTGTTACGTGTTTTTGAGCGTATGATGCGACAATTTGATGAAGAGCAAAAGAGACCTGTCCATCGCATTTATACCTATCACTACACTGTCGAAACACAACGGGATTATATACTCAGCAAAATAAATAAAGGCAAGAAAAGTGATTTTAAACACATTTTTGGACATTTGGAAGACCGCCTACATGCTATTATCACCTTTCTCGCCTTGTTGGAAATGCTCAATCGGCAAGAACTCAAAATTATTCAGGGGGAAGGAATCAATAATTTTTGGTTAGCTCTGCCCGAACCCGAAGAAACCGAAAGTGTTTAAAAATCGCTTTCGTCAGATGGATTCGATGCCAAACGGCGTGAATTTTTGCAAATCGGTGAAATGAGAACGACAAAACCGCAAATAAGCAGTAAGAAAAGTAAGAAATGTTCCATGGGTGGATCGGTTTAAGTAGTATAAAAATATGCTGTTAAAGTTGTGTGCCTTGGCTAAATTAAAATTAGCTGATGCGTTCAAGAATACGGTACAAATGTATGCAGTTTTTTATAAATTAACTTTAATGAAATGTTAATAGCGTGACATTCAATAATAATACCTTTTTACTTGAAGAATTCTCAAGTATTTTTTTACTGCAATTTTAGCGTATGAATTGTACGATTTAATAAGCAGAAATGCCTAAGTCACACATTTTATTAAAATTAAATAAATTCGTTTTAATAAAATGTGTGACAAAAAAACGATATTTCCATATTGATAAAAAATATTTTTTTAGAAATTTTTGCAAAATCTAAACTCACAGGATTATCTTTGCACCGCTTCCAATAAAATACGCACGTGGTGGAATTGGTAGACACGCTACTTTGAGGGGGTAGTGCCGCAAGGTGTGCTGGTTCGAGTCCAGTCGTGCGTACAGATTAAAATCTCAAATCGTTGATAATCAGTGCATTATCAACGATTTTTTTATTTTACTTCACTTTTATTTCTGTTATGATTCAGTACATCTGCCGCCCATTCGCACAACTGACTGTTTATGAGCTTTACGACATCATGGCATTGCGCCAAGTCGTTTTTGCAGTCGAACAAAACTGCCCCTACCTTGACGCAGATGGGAAAGACCTCAAAGGGTGGCATCTTATGGGGCGCGATACTGAGGGGGAGTTAGTGGCTTATACACGGCTTTTGCCCAAAGGAGTCTCTTATTCTGACTTTGCTTCGATTGGTCGTGTTGTCAATGCTCCGAAAGTACGCGGAAAAGGTGCGGGAAAAGATTTGATGCAAAAAAGTATAGAATGGATGCAGCAACTTTTTCCCAATGAGCCTATCAAAATTGGCGCACAGACCTATCTTTTGGATTTCTACACATCGTTGGGTTTTGAGTCAACAGGTGAAGAATATTTGGAGGATAATATCCCTCATACAGTTATGATTTTAAAAAATAGAAAATAATCTATCAATAATAATCAATTAAAAATGAGACACTTAATCGCCCCCTCAGTATTAGCAGCTGACTTTACGAAATTGGCAGATGAAATTGCTTTGGTCAATCAAAGTGAAGCTGATTGGTTTCACTTTGATGTCATGGACGGACGTTTTGTACCCAATATTTCGTTTGGATTTCCGATACTCGAAGCCGTCAAAGCGTTGGCAACCAAACCTATTGATGTGCATTTGATGATTTTAGAACCTGAAAAATACATCGAAGATTTTCGCAAAGCAGGGGCTGATGTCATTTCTGTCCACATCGAAGCCTGCTCACATTTGCACCGCACTTTGCAACAAATTCGTGCCACAGGCGCAAAAGCAGGCATCGCGGTCAACCCACACACACCAGTTTCGCTTTTGGAGGATGTATTAGAAGATACGGATTTGGTTTGTTTAATGTCCGTAAATCCAGGATTTGGTGGTCAAAAGTTCATCTACCAAACGCTGAATAAGATACGAAAGCTCCGAGCTATGCTCGATGAACGCAACCTCGATGAGGTTTATATCGAAATTGACGGTGGCGTAGGGCTCCAGAATGCAGAAATCATTTTACAGGCAGGAGCAGATGTTTTAGTAGCAGGTAGTTCTGTGTTCAAGGCTGCAAAACCTATCGAAACGATAAGCCAGCTGAAGGCATTGTCGGCGCATAAGTTTGACAATTTTTAAGGTTAAGAGTTTATAGATTTACAAAAAATTAGAATTTTGTAAATCTATAAACTTCTGTTTTTCATTTATTCAGTACTTTCAGATTTACCGAATTGCCCCTCTTCTTCGAGTTGTTTGAGTAGAGCATCAACACGGTACATCTCATCCACCGTATCGTCCAAATAAATATGCACGTCGGGAATATTTCGGACTTGTTTTTTGATGCGCTGTGCCAATTTGGAGCGCAAAGAGACCAATTCTTCTTGCAACATCAATATCGGTTCTTGCTTATTCTCAGTGCCAAACACACTCAAATAGATACGTGCTAAATTCAAATCGGGCGACATACGCACGTGCGCAACTGTAATCATCACGCCGTATCCACAAATATTCGGTGCTTCCTCTTGCATCACGTAGCTGAAATTACGGCGTATCAATTCAGCCACTTGTTTTTGTCTTTTCGATTCCATTTTCTGTTTTTAAAATATACCCCTCAGTATTTCTCGTGAAGCGGCGTTTTTTCAATAATTTTGCAAAAGTATTGGTTTTAGAATAAAAAATAGGCGTAATTCGATTCGTATGACCGAAATCTTAAAATATTTCCCAAATTTGACAGAGGTGCAACAAAAACAATTCGCAGCTCTCCTACCGCTCTACAAAGAATGGAACGAAAAAATAAATGTCGTTTCCAGAAAAGATATAGACAATCTATATCTGCACCACGTGCTACATTCATTAGCAATTGCTAAAGTAGTGAATTTCAAAGACGGCTCAAAAATTCTTGATTTAGGCACAGGCGGAGGTTTCCCTGGCATACCATTGGCAATTTTATACCCCTCAGTATCTTTTAAGTTGGTGGACAGTACAGCTAAAAAAATTCGTGTGGTACAAGAAGTCGCAGCAGCTTTGGAGTTAAAAAACATTGACGCTCAGCATATTAGAGTAGAAGACATTAAAGGCGTGCAGTTTGATTTTGTGGTAACGAGAGCAGTGACTTTGCTTGACCAGTTGTTTCGTTGGTCTCGAAAATTAATAAAAAACAAACATATCAACGCATTACCCAATGGCATTTTAGCACTGAAAGGTGGCAATATCCGAGAAGAAGTCAAAGCCTTGGGTAAAGGACAATATGTAGAAATAACCCCCATAAATAAGTTTTTCAATGAAGACTATTTTGAAGAAAAGGTAGTGGCTTATGTACAAGGTTAGAGGTTTTTATTTTTTATTTTTTTCAAAAATTTTTGAATAAAACACCTCAAAAAACCTATCTTTGCAGTCGTTTTCAGAAAATGACCGTTAAAATTAAAAATAAAAGCTTATTTTGGGTTTTAAAAAATTGAAAATCAATAAATTAGGTTTTTATTTTTAGTTTCTTAGTTTTGTAATAGTTCAATTGAAAAATGAATCCTTTCAAAGAATTTTCGTTGCCCATCAAAGGTTTGAAAAACGGTTATCATGCCTTCAATTTTCAAATTGATAAAACCTTTTTTGATTGTTTTGAAGGTTCGCCCATTCAAGATGGTACATTTGATGTGCAGGTTGAGATGGATAAACGTGATTCTTTTTTTGAACTAACTTTTGATTTTGATGGTACGATGCGAACCGAATGTGACCGTTGCACCGCTTCAATCGAACTTCCTTTTGGCGACACCCAGCATTTGGTTGTCAAAATGTCGGAAGAAACACATGATGAAGATGCTGACGTAGTTTTCATCCATTCTGATGCGTTTGAGTTCAATGTGGCGCAATATATATATGAGTTTATTTGCCTAGCAGAGCCATTCAATAAAGTCTATGACTGCGAAAACGATGAACCAAGACCTTGCGATTTTGACATTTTAGACAAAATATCCCCCTCAGTATCACCCGATGCAGAGGGAAATTCGGAGGATTCTGTAAAAAATCCTTTCCAAGACTTAAAAAATCTTTTTAATAAAAATTAGATGATGAATTATGGTAAATAAACTACAAAAAGCTTTTCTATAGTTTATAACCCATAATTCAGATTTACAAAAAGTACAAGCCATGCCTAATCCACGTAACAGACATTCACGCATGCGTAAGCGCAGCCGCCGTGGTCAAGACAAATTAGCATTACCTACTTTGTCAACATGTAAAACTACAGGTGAAACACACCGTCGTCACCGTGCATATAAGCACGAAGGTAGCCTTTATTATAAAGGTATGATGATTGTGAAAGCAAAAGAAGTTGCTGCCGCTGACGACGACGCTGAATAACGCTAATGTATTCATTATCAACGAATAATAAGCTCCCGAATGACTTTTGTACTGAGGGGGCTTTTTGTGTTTTAATTTGGTTAGGTGTTGATTATGTCATGCGCAACAAATAACCAATCAACGAATAACAAAGCAATGAAAAAAATAATCAATACACCCAACGCACCCGCACCTATTGGACCATATAGCCAAGCTGTGCAAACAGGCAATATGCTATTCGTCAGTGGTCAAATCCCGATTGACCCTGCGACAGGGGAATTGGTCATGGAATCACTCGAAGCCGAGACAACTCAAGTGATGAAAAACTTGCAAGCTGTTCTGACCGAAGCGGGTACGAACTTTGACAATGTTGTAATGACAACAATTTTTTTATCAGATATGGGTTATTTTGGAACTATAAACGGCATTTATGGTTCGTACTTTACGGCTAATTTTCCAGCAAGAGCAACCGTTGCTGTCAAAACTTTGCCTAAAAATGTCAATGTCGAAATTTCAGTTATTGCTGTCATATAGTTGTTAGATATTGGTGATTGGTTGGGTTATTTATTGATAGTCACCCAACCAACTACCGATGGCTAATAATACAATCAATAATATTATGAAAAGAGTCCTTTCTTGCGTACAGCCTACGGGTGATTTGCATTTGGGCAACTATTTTGGCGCAGTCAAAAATTGGGTTGACCTTCAAGAAAAATACAGTTGTGTTTATGGCGTAGTGGATTGTCACTCAATGACAATGCCTTACAAAGCCAGTGATTTGCGTGAAAACACATGGAAAATGGCTTTCCAACTCTTGGCTTGTGGCATAAAACCCGAAAATTTATTTATCCAGTCACTTGTACCCGAGCATACAGAATTGTGTTGGATTTTGAGTTGTGTCACTTCGTATGGCGAATTGTCGAAAATGACGCAGTTCAAAGACAAGCGCGAACAATTGGAAGAAAAAGACAATCAAGCCTTTATTTCCTCTGGTCTGTTCAGCTATCCTGTGTTGCAAGCAGCTGATATTTTAATTTATCGCGCCGACTATGTACCTGTGGGTAAAGACCAAGAACAACATTTGGAACTCAGTCGCAACATTGCAGCTCGTTTCAATAAGCAGTTTGGACAGGAGTATTTTGTGCATCCAGAACCACTCTACACGGAGATTCCGAAACTCTTATCTCCTGCCGACCCAACTAAAAAAATGTCTAAATCGTTGGGTGAAAAACACTATATCAATCTTTTTGGTGACCCAAATCGCATCAGAAAACAGATAAAATCGGCTGTAACCGACACTGGTGAAGCGAGCGACAAAATGAGTTCAGGTGTCGAAAACCTATTCAATTTGCTCAAAGCTTGTGGCAAAATGGACGCTTACGACACACTGATGGACACATATAAATCTGGGACTTTGCGCTATGGCGATTTAAAGGGCGAAGTAGCAGAGGCTTTGGTCGAGTTAACCACGCCTTTTAGTGAGCGTTTGACAGATTTGACTACACGTAAAAAAGATGTAAAAGCACAAATACAAGATTCGTCTGCCGAAATTCGCAAAATAGCCCGCCAAACTTTGAGTGAGGTTAAAGAATTGGTCGGTTTATTGAATCCTAAATAAGTCAGTGGTCATTGGTCGGTGGTTGAGTGGTCATTATTTGTGACCCTTAACCAAATGACCAATGACCAAATAACTAAACATTATGACTCGACAATTATCATCAAGCTGGACGCTGGCTTTGCGTATATTTTTGCCTACATTTTGGATTGCTTTTTTCGGCACATTCTTTATGGCAACACTTTTTACCGACAAAAACCAAATCGGGCAAATGTCTATGAATGGTTTACGTTGGGGTTTATTGGTATTTATTACCATTTTTGTCATCATTTTTTGGAAAACCGTTTTGCGTCTAAAGCGTATTGATGCAGATAAGGACTACGTTATTGTCACCAATTATTTCAAAACAGTACGCTATCCACATATTGACGTTGAAAAAATAGAACTATCGAAAGGTTTTATTTTCACTTATGGCACATTGGTTTTGAAGGGAAAAGGACGCTTTGGGGATCGTATTCTCTTTCTGGCAAGTCGCAAAAGAGTAGAAATTTTTATTGCTGAAAATCCGCAGATAAAAGATTGGTTGCAAGAGGCTTGATAGACAGTCGTTGTTTTTACCCCCTCAGTAAATGTTCGCCCGAACTCAGTATTTTTGTTATAAATACCTGATTATCAGACTTTTTTAGCATATTTTGATATAAAAAGCACAACCGACGATTAGTCTATCCAAAGGCTAATCGTCGGTTGTGTTTTTATACCTATTGGTCTGTTCGCGTTTTTCTTTCCCTGTTTTTGCTTAGTTTAATAAAAAACTTTTACCTTTCAAGGGCTTTGACGGAAGCCATAAGCCCCCCTCAGTATAATGCAAAATTTTTCTAAGAAAAACAACCAATCAATGAAAAACCTATTTTATCTCTTTCTACTGTCCTTATGTTTTGTGTCGTTCACAAAAAAACAAACCAAAAGACCCAATATCATCGTCATTTTCTCTGATGACCATGCTTTGCAAGCGATAAGTGCCTATGGCAGTCCGCATGTCAAAACACCCAATATTGACCGCATTGCACGAGAAGGTGTCATTTTTAGAAATACTTTTTGTACCAATTCTATTTGCGGTCCCAGTCGAGCTGTCTTGTTGACGGGCAAGTATAATCACCTCAACGGGCAATATGACAACAGAACGGAAACAAAAATCAATACAGGACAACCGATGTTTCCGAAATATTTGCAAGAGAATGGTTATGCTACTTCCTGGATTGGTAAATGGCATATCAACAACAATCCTCAGTATTTTGATTATTGGAAAGTGCTGCCAGGGCAAGGTCAATATTACAATCCAGATTTTATCAATATGGACAATTCGCGCACGCGTACTGAGGGGTATGCTACGAACATCATCACCGACGAGGCAATTCAGTGGTTGGATAAAGGGCGCGACAAATCAAAACCGTTCAGCCTTGTGATTGGTCACAAAGCACCACACCGCGAGTGGCAACCCGATGCACAAGACCTTCACGCCTTTGATGGCAAACAGTTTGATGTGCCAAAAACATTTTTTGACGATTATAAAGACCGAAAAGCTGCCCAACATCAACAAATGGAGATTAAAGACTTGCGTTGGGACTGGGATTTGAAAGTTGGCGCGAGTGATGTCGGCTATGTGAAACGCATGAATAAAACCCAAAGAAAAGCATGGGACGACTACTACGAAACCGAAAATGCTAAATTGGATACGACAAAAATGACTGCTAAAGAAATCGCCCTTTGGAAATATCAGCGGTATATGCACGATTACATGGCTTGTATTTTGTCGCTCGACCGCAATATTGGGCGTGTTTTAGACTATTTGGACAAAACGGGTTTGGCTGAAAATACGATTGTGATTTATGCTTCCGACCAAGGTTTTTACCTCGGCGAACATGGTTGGTACGACAAGCGATTCATGTACGAGGAATCGTTGCGGATGCCTTTCATCATGCGTTATCCTAAAATGGTGAAACCCAATACAGTGGTAGATAATATGGTTGTCAATATTGATTTTGCACCGACAATTTTGCACGCGGCAGGCGTTCCTATTCCCAATGATATGCAAGGGAAATCGGTTTTGCCCTTGGTTTCGAGCAAAAAGAAGCCTAAGGACTGGCGCAAATCTATGTATTATCACTACTACGAATACCCAGATGCGCATCGTGTGATGCCGCATTTTGGCATCAGAACGGAACGTTATAAATTGATTTATTACTACGGCAATGGGACATCGTGGGAATTGATTGATTTAAAAAATGACCCAGATGAAGTAAAAAATGAAATCAATAATCCGAATTACAAAGCTGTGATTGCCAAATTGAAAAAAGAATTGAAGACTTTGATGATTCAATACAAAGACAATGAAGCTTTAGAACTGTTGGAAAAAGCGATGAAAACCCCTCAGTTGTAGTGAAAAATAAACGATTGTTCAGAGTCATTGGTCATAAATCCTAAAAAGAATGACCAATGACTTTTTGATGGTTAATATCCACAAAGCGTCGAATAAATATTGTTTTTAGCAAAAATGACAAAATTAATTCTCCCTTTAAGGCATCTTTAGTGTACTTTTATTCGTCGAATATTAAGATATAGAAAAGTATATTTTTTTATTTATGGTTAAACGGGGACGCAATCATGTGGAACAAACACTTTTTAGGTATTGCAGTTGGTTGTTTTTTATGTTTTCTGCCTTTCTTACTGAGGGGTAGTCATATCATTGGCGGGGAAATTTATTATAAGTTTGTCAATCGGGTAGGTAACAAAATTCAGTACCATTTTACGATGCGCATGTACAAAGATGTATTCAACGCACGTGCAACAGCTGACTTCGACAATCCTGCGGTCATTGGTATTTACTTGCAAACACCAACAGGTTATACTTTATTTGGTGACAACAACAACGGACAAGGAATTTCAGTACCGCTTTACAACCGAAAAATGGTGAACCCAAACGAAATCCCTTGCCTCATTCCACCTTCTAACGTCATTGTCGAAGAAGCTTTGTATGAATGGGATGCTACTTTGATTGATACAAACTTTAGTTATATCATTTCTTCTCAAAAGTGTTGTCGCAATATGACGATTGCGAATATTTATTCGCCGAGCACCGCAGGTTCAACTTACAGTATCGAAATCACACCTGAATCGCAGCATTTGAACAATAGTAGTCCTTATTTTAAAACTTTGCCGCCGATTTTCATTTGTGTGAATGAACCGTTGAAGTATAATCATGCCGCTGAAGACCAAGAAGGTGATCAAATTGTATATCGTTTTTGCACTGCCTATACTTCTCCTTCAGGAGGCAATGCCTCGCAAGGACGATTGCCACCACCGCCACCTTACACACCTGTATCTTACAAACAACCTGAATATACCGATTCTGCGCCTATGGGTGGTGACCCTGTTGTGAAAATAGATGCCAATACGGGTCTAATTTACGGTACACCCAATTTAATCAATCAGTATGTGGTGACAGTCTGTGTCGAAGAGTATCGAAATGGTGTGCTGTTGTCCAGAATGTTTCGAGATTTTCAATTCAATGTACTTCAATGCCAAAAATTGGTAGATGCTGTGGTGAGTGCAGATTCTGTCTCGGGAAAAAAGTTTTTTTTGTATGGTTGTGAAAATGTGGATTTGACTATCAAAAACTTGAGTTATGAACGCGCTCAAATACGCAGTTTCAGATGGGAATTTGATGTGAGAGGTAATATACAACGGCCCTCTGATTGGAGTCCGTCATTGATGTTTCGAGATACAGGTCACTATAAAGGCGTTTTGTATTTGAATGAAAACTCTCAATGCAACGATTCGGCTTTGATTAATATTCAAATCGGCGGCAAAATCAGCACCAACTTTACGGCTAAATACGATACTTGTGTCGCAGGACCTGTTAAGTTCAAAGGCGTATTTAGCTCTGCTTATGCCACTAAGCAGATTTCATGGGAATACAACGACGGTTTGTGGAGTTACGATAGTCTTGAAACCAGTCACCGCTATCAATCGCCAGGTATTCGGAATGTGACTTTTGCCGTTACTGACCAATTCAATTGTGTTGGCAAAACAACAAAGCAAGTGGCTTGGCAACCCGCACCTGACATCATTGTTGTTGAACCAAGTTCTTTTATTGGTTGTGCGCCAGCGAAAGTCTTTTTCAACAATAAATCATATCCAATTGATACCACCTATAATATCACATGGGATTTTGGCGATGGTAAAACAAGCAAAGCCATCAGTCCGACACATATCTACGAGAAAGGAGGCACTTATAATGTGCGACTCAATATCGTCTCGCCTTTGGGTTGCAAAAAAGACGGTTATTTTAGCAATTGGATAAAAGTGAAACCTTCGCCACAAGCTGATTTTGAGTATGCGCCAACCCGTGTGTCGAATATGACACCGACCGTTTTTTTCAAAGATAAATCAGTCAATGCGATTAATTGGGAATGGATGGTCAATCATTTAGGATTTTCGTTGAAACAAAACCCTGTTTACACCTTCAAAGATACAGGCAAACACACCATTACTTTGAGGGCGCGCAATACTGAGGGGTGTGTGGATTCTATCACAAAAATAGTTGATGTTGAACCACTTGTCACCTACTATATGCCCAATGTTTTCACGCCTAACGACGATTCTAATAATGATATTTTCAAAGGCGCGGGTTTTACTGAGGGGATGAAAAGTTTTAGTTTTCGCATTGCCAATCGTTGGGGTGAAGTCATATTTGAGTCTAAAGACCCCAGTTTAGGGTGGAATGGTCGAAAAAACAATGATGGACAACCTTCTCCGCAAGGCGTGTATTTGTATGAAATCAGCTATGTAAACCCACGTTTAGAGCAAATTAATTTACATGGGTTTGTTACTTTGTTGCGGTAAAACGTTGTTTAGGATATAAAAAAGCTCTGAACTTCCTATGTTAGAAAATTCAGAGCTTTTTTTATACTAAAAATGACTAATCAACTCATTACACCTTCTCCACCGTTACATCAATATTCAATTCAGCCAATTGTGAATCTTCGATGAATGAAGGTGCGTCAATCATCACATCGCGCCCTTGATTGTTTTTCGGGAAGGCGATGAAGTCTCGAATCGAATTGCTACCCGACATCACAGCACACAAACGGTCGAAACCGAAGGCAATACCACCGTGTGGTGGCGCACCAAACTCAAAAGCACCGAGCAAAAAGCCGAATTTTGACTCTGCTTCTTCTTCAGCCATGCCCAAGAGTTTGAAGTTTTTAGATTGCAAATCGCGGTCATAAATCCGAATCGAACCGCCGCCAATTTCTACACCATTCAACACCAAGTCGTAAGCATCGGCACGGAGGTTTTTCATAGTTTCGTGGTCGCCGTTGAGCATACTAGCGATTTGGTCGCGTTTAGGCGATGTGAACGGGTGGTGCATCGCGTAGAAACGTTGCGTATCGTCATCCCACTCCAAAAGCGGGAAATCCACAACCCACAAAGGCTTGAATACTGAGGGGTTGCGTAAGCCTAAACGGTTGCCCAACTCGAGGCGCAATTCGCTGAGTTGTTTGCGCGTTTTTTCTGCTTCACCTGACAGAATGAAAATGATGTCGCCTTTTTTTGCACCACATTTGTCTGCCCAAGTTTTGAAATCTTCTTCTGTAAAAAACTTCGATAACGGCGATTTGATGCTGCCATCTTCTTCAAATTTGACATATGCCAAACCCTTTGCACCAATTTGTGGTCGTTTGACCCATTCTGTCAACTCATTGATGGTTTTGTTAGAATACTGCGAAGCAACCCTCTCAGTATTGATAGCCACCACCAACTCCGCACCATCAAAGACAGGAAACCCTTTGCCTTTTGCCACATCTGTCAACTCCACGAAAGGCATACCGAAACGCACATCGGGTTTGTCAGACCCATACAAAGACATCGCTTCGTCGTATGTCATGCGTGGAAAATCAGGCAAATCAATATTCAAACAGGTCTTAAACAAGTGTTTTGTCAGACCTTCAAAAGTATTCAAAATGTCCTCTTGCGTCACAAACGACATTTCACAGTCAATCTGCGTAAACTCGGGTTGACGATCGGCACGCAAGTCTTCGTCGCGGAAACATTTCACGATTTGGAAATATTTGTCGAAACCCGACACCATCAACAGCTGCTTAAAAGTCTGTGGCGATTGCGGCAAAGCGTAGAATTGTCCTGCATTCATACGGCTTGGCACAACAAAGTCGCGCGCACCTTCGGGCGTTGATTTTATCAAATTGGGCGTTTCAACCTCAATAAAGTTTTGTCCTGCCAAATATTTGCGCGTCTCAATCGCTACTTGCGAACGGAAAAACAAGTTTTTCTGCACCGCACCACGACGCAAATCGAGATAGCGGTATTTCATGCGAATATCGTCGCCGCCATCCGTTTCATCTTTGATGGTAAAAGGCGGTGTTTTTGATACATTCAACACTGTCAATTCCGTTGCCACGATTTCAATATCGCCTGTTGCACGATTGGGGTTTTTTGCCATACGTTCGCGCACAGTACCTTCCACTTTCACCACAAATTCGCGTCCTAAAGCCATCGCTTGTTTGTTAAGGTCTTCATTATTTTCAAAAACCACTTGTGTAATGCCATATCGGTCGCGTAAATCCACAAAAGTCATCGGTCCAAAAGCACGAGAAGCGTCAACCCAACCACTCAAAGTGACCGTTTTATTAACATCTGAAATGCGGAGTTCTCCGCAGGTATGTGTACGATACATAGTTTCTATTGATATTTTTTTATTGATAATTGCATATTTTTTACGATAAAACGTACTTTTTGTTCACTCAAAAAAGGCGTATCGTTGAAAATGGGTGCAAAATTACGACAGTTTCAGTCGTAAGTGTCAAAAAAGTGGTAGAAACTTTTTGACTTATCAAAGGTTGTGAAAGGAATTAAAGGAAACTGTGCTTTAGGAATGAAAAAATTTATTAATCGAGATTTAAGTAATCAGAAATAAGTTTTCGCGTGTTTGATACTCACTGTTTTGCGCTATGCGCAAAAGACGTACTCTGAAAGTTTTTCTATTGGAGCGAGCGATTTTTTGATTAAAATTTTGGCAAAGCCCAAATTTTAATCAAAAAATCGCTCGCTCCTCAAAGTCCTTTTCGCCGCCAAAGGCGGCGGTTAAAATGCGCAAAGACTTATTTTTGACTACTTATGAGTAGGCTCAAATGAACACGCCGTCAGAATCCCTCCTCAGTAAAAGTGGCGCAGTTGCAACGCTTTGAACAATGTTGTCACTGTGCCACCACTATATTTTACGACAGGTTGCCAATGTGTTCTTTGGACAGTATCTCCACCTTTTTACTATCTTTGTGTCAGTTTATTCAACTTTTAAAAGTGACAACAATGAATGTATTGAAAACAACACGTACAACTTGCGTTTTGGCTCTACTCCTATTGGTTTGGAGTTGCCAAACAGCCGAAAAATCAAACCCAAACTATCAGAAGGAGGCTGCCAATCCTGAGTTTCTGCACCAATCACTTGTGAGTTTGACAAAGGTTATCAAGCACGACCTTTTTGCGCCTATGATTGCAGCACGTATTTATACGTATGCGCAAATCGCTGCTTATGAGGCACTGAACGCGCAGACCCCTCAGTATCAGAGTCTCGCAGGGCAAATCAAAGACTTGCCTGAAATGCCCAAAGCAGAAGCGGGCAAAGACGTTTGTCTGCCTTTGGCAGCTGTGAAAGCTTATTTCAAAGTGGGCAAACAGCTGACATTCTCGGGTGACAGCATGGATGTGGAATGGGGGAAAATGATGACAGAATTTAAAAAAGTAGGTATTCCGAAAGAGGTATTCGACCGTTCGATTGCCTTAGGTGACACCATCGGCGGCACTATTTTGAAATGGTCGGCAGGCGACAACTATGCACCCACCCGTTCGATGCCCAAATACACCATCAAACAGCAAAATCCAGCGACTTGGCGACCAACCATGCCAGATTATGCGGATGCACTTGAGCCAAACTGGAATAAGATTCGCCCCTTACTGATGGATTCAGCAGCACAATTTAAGCCTACACGCCCAACCACTTACGATTCATCGAAAACGAGTAAGTTCTACAAAGAGGCTTTTGAAGTTTATAAAACGGTGGCTGACTCAACGCCTGAACGTATTGCCACGGCATGGTATTGGGACGACAACCCGATTGCAACGCTCAATGCAGGGCATTTTAATATCATCAGAAAAAAAGTGACACCAACGGGCCATTGGATGTGGATTACGATGTACGCATGTCGTCAGCAAAGCAAGGATATATTTGAAACCTCAGAAGCCTATGTCAAAGTCGCCATTGGTTTATTCGATGCTTTCATCAGTTGTTGGGACGAAAAATACCGTTCAGAGGTGGTGCGCCCTGAGACATATATCGGGCAATTCATCGCACCGCAGTGGACCCCCATTATTGTAACACCACCTTTTCCTGAATATACAAGTGGTCACTCATGCGTTTCAGGGGCAAGTTCGACGATTTTAACGGATGTTTTCAAGACCAATACAGCATTTACAGATAGCACAGAGGTGCAATTTGGCATTCCTCCTCGTTCGTTCAAATCCTTTGACGAAGCAGCCCAACAAGCAGCCATCAGTCGGATGTATGCAGGTATTCACTATCGTCCTGCTTGCGACAATGGTATCACACAAGGTCAAGCTGTTGGCAAACAAGTGTTGGCTAAGGTGAAAACCAAGAAGTAAATGTGTGACAACGAGTAAAGAACAACACCAATAAAAATGGAAAAAGCGACCCCTCAGTAAGGAGTCGCTTTTTTCATGTTTGACATTTATATGTCATGATCCCGACCTACTGTTTTTGCCATTTTTGCGTACTGACCACTTTGCCATTCGCTTTGATAACAACCATGTAGAGACCTGTGTTGAGGTTCGATAAATTGTCCAAAGTTTGAATATAGCTGCCCATATCTTGGTTGCCACCATCCAAACGACTGACAACTTGACCTTGGAGATTCATCAATTCGACTTTTACATTGGCTTCTTTCGATAGCGTGTAAGCGACTTGAACAGATTCAGAGCCAGGGTTCGGATACACACCAAATTCGCTGATATATTGCGGCATATCTGTACCTTGTGCTGCAAATTCATCATCGCCAAAGCAGTTTGCACCGAATCGGAATTGTTTGGTCACCCAATCGCTCGCCTGCCCGTTGCTACAAATAGATCTCACTTGAACAATATAGTAACGACATTGTACGAGTTCTCTCATTACAAAAGCATTGGTCGAAACCCTAACGGGTGTTGCATTGAAGACAGATGAATCGGCTGCCGCTGCGTATCGCACTTCATAGGTTAAGCCTGTCGCAGGCATAATCCACGTTAATTTGGCAGAATCGGCAAGGTAGTTAGACACAACAAGGTCACGCGGAACGCTTGCGCATGGTGTAGGGCAGCCTTTTGTCGTAAATGTTGCGCTTGCACTTTCTATAATGCTTGTAGCAGAGCAATTGGTCAACACACGCCATTGATAAGTTGTGCATTTAAGTAAACCTGTCACACGCACAGGTAAAGCACTGGCATTGATTGAATTATACTGAATAGATGTCCAGTTAGCAGTACCTGCCACACGATACTGAATAGTATAAGTCGGCGCGCCAGTCAGACTGAATTTCAAAAAGACAGCTGTATCATTCACAATTTCAGAAGCTAATGCAGTAGAAGCTACACATGGTCTTGGACAGCCTGTTGTTGTGAATGTGAAATTCGTATAACCCGAAATACCTGTTGAACAAACTGAAGCAATGCGTATCATATACGTTTTGCATGTTTGCAAATTGCTTAATGTAATGGTATTAGCCGTGGTAGAGTCACGCTTCCATGCAGCTAAGCTATCCGCCAAAAGTTTGTATTCAACATAATATTTAACAGCACCCATATTCGCCCATTTCACAACAACTTTGTTAGAGTCTGTGGCAAAACTTATTTCTCTCGGTGTGCCACAAGGTTCTGGGCAACCACGTGTTTCAATAGTTGCTGTGACGATTTCGCTTGTTGACGATGAAGAACAGACCGTTTTAAGCTGAATTTTATACTTTTTGCAACGCTCTAAACCTGTCAAAGTGTAGACAGTACCTGTCACATTCGCTTCTCTAATGACAGTTCCTGCCTCATTTGTTACAATCAATCGGAAATTATTGACACTACTTGCTGTAACCCATGAGACGAGTGCAACCGTATCAGCCACATACACTTTCAAATTTTTAGGTGCTAAACAAACAGCCGCACAACCACCTGTTTTGAAACGAATAGGAGAACTCCACACACTGCTTGAAGTCGTTGTACAGTTTGTTTTGACGCGGAAAGAGTAATAACTACAAGCCGTCAAACCTGTGAACGCATACTGATTGCCACGTACGCCTTCAACGGTGCGCCAAGTGCTGTCGCGAGGACCGAGAATTTGGAGCGTATAAGTAGCACCAGCCGTAGTATCCCATTTGACCACTGCTCCTGTTTCTGTTACGGTATAACTCAAACGGCTTGGTGCGTTGCAACGGACACACCCCTCAGTATTGACAGATATTGTTGCACTCCATTCGCTGTAAACAGGAGCTGTCGATGTGCCACAAATGCTACGTACTTTGAATTTGTAGGTTTTACAAGTAGCAACGTTGCCGAGTGTCAAAAAACTTGATGTGCTGGTGACTGTACGTGCCGCAGAGTCGCCAATGGAGTACATGATTTCATAAGCGGTTGCGCCTGTTGCGACCCATTTCACTAAAATCCCACCATTGACATTCACCGCAACTACTTCGCGTGGCGTGCTGCATGGTGCAACGCAACCACTTGTCTTAAACTTGATGCTTTCTGAGTAAGCACTTGTTTCGGTATTAGAACAAACCGTTGCAACGCGGAATTGGTATTCCGTACAAGGTTGTAAACCGTTGATTAATAACGAGTTGGTAGAAGATGTTTGCTCGCGCCATGTTGAATCGAGGCGTGATTTCCATTGGATTTTGTACGTTCTGCCAGTACCCATATTCGACCAATTGAGCGAAGCCGCACTGTCGCGTGTTGCAGCGAACAAAGAAGATGGCGCGCGACAAGGTTCGACGCAACCTACAGTTTTGAATTCAGCTGTTCTCCAATCACTCACTTCTGTGGCAGAGCAATTGGCACGAAGCCGAACGACATAACATTTGCAAGCCGTCAAATTCCCCAACGTATAGATTCCTGTATCACGTAGAGTTGTTCCTGCTGTGATGTTGTTAACAGTCGTCCAAGCACTGTCGCTACATGCACGATATTGCAAAGTGTAGTTGAGTGGCGGCGTTGCAGCCGTGGATATCCAAATCACCTTGCCAATTGTTGCTTCGGTAGAATAAGCCCCCACATAAGGTGCTGTGCATACAAGTTCAGGCGCATCTTGTGCGATGGCAAAGAAACTTGAAATAAAAAAACTGAGAAAAAGTATGACTTTTTTCATGTCAGATTTTGATTGTGATAAATTAAGTACGGTTATTTCGATGTCAAATATTTTGATTTTGGCATACCCAAAGAGTTTAAAAAGAACAAGATTACTGAGGGGGTATGTTTTTGTCAAGCGTGTAATATACCAACCACTGTCCTTTCTGAGTAGATACGACAAAGTTATTTTTCGTTGCTTGATGGTTTATTTTTTTCAAAAAAATTCTTCTCTCCTTTTTTAACGACATTTTGACAACAACTTTTTGAAATTACTAAAATACGACAAAGTTATTTTTCGTTGCTTGATGGTTTATTTTTTTCAAAAAAATCCTTCTCTCCTTTTTTAACGACATTTTGACAACAACTTTTGGAAATTACTAAAAAAGGAATGGCTATTGCTGTACATTTGCAGCGATTTTTAAAATTAGGTTATTCGTTGGCGCATCTCATACCACTTTTGGCTAAAAATGTGTCAACTTATCTCTCTGATGCACAGCCAATCAGCCAATTTTTTATCAATACAAGTGCCAAGGTTCAATAAAATTATTTTTTGACAAAACTATTGATAAACAGCCTTTTATCACTCAAATTGTTCTCAAAATATTGAGTCTTCGTACTTAGATTCTATCTTAATACACAATATTTATTACTCAATTATGGTAAGAATTCTTGTAAACGACGGCATAGAAGCCGATGGAAAATTGCTTCTCGAAGAAGCAGGTTACGAAGTCAACACGACAAAAGTACCTCAAGACGAATTGATGAAAGAGTTGCCAAAATACGATGTTATCATCGTCCGCTCGGCGACTCAAGTGCGCAAAGATTTGATTGATGCTTGTCCAAATCTCAAAATCATCGCTCGTGGTGGTGTAGGTACAGACAATATTGACGTGGACTATGCGCGCTCAAAAGGTATCGAAATCATCACTACCCCTGCCGCATCGTCTCAATCCGTAGCGGAGTTGGCGATGGGCCATATTTTCATGTTGTCTCGCTTTTTGCACCGTTCAAACCGCGAAATGTCGGGTGGCGACTTCAAAAAACTCAAATCGGCTTATGCGGAGGGTATCCAACTCAAAGGCAAAACTTTGGGTATCGTTGGTTTCGGGCGCATCGGTCAAGAGTTGGCACGCATCGCTTTGGCAATGGGCATGAATGTGATGGCAAGTGACCCTTTCATCAAAGAAACAGACTTGACAATCGGTTTATACAATTCAAAAGATGTAAAGTTGAGCGTCCATTTGCGCTCTTATCCGTTGACAGAGGTGTTGAAAAATTGCGATTTTATCAGTCTGCACACGCCTGCTTTGAGTAAGCCGCTCATCGGTGCCGAAGAAATAGCGATGATGAAAAAGGGAGCTATCATTGTCAATTGCGCCCGTGGTGGTGTCATTGACGAACAAGCTTTGCTCGATGCTTTGGAAAGCGGACAATTGGGCGGTGCTGGTCTCGATGCGTTCAAAAATGAGCCAAATCCTCGTGCTGATTTGCTCAATCACCCACGCATTTCGGTTTCGCCACATATCGGAGCTTCTACTGTTGAGGCACAAGCCAATATTGGTTTGGAGTTAGCAGATAAAATCATCGCTTTTTTCGGCGACGATAAATAGTGAGCCACGAATTACGCGAATTAACGGATTTGACGAATTATTACAATTCTTTATCTCAATTCGTCAAATCTGTTAATTCACATAATTCGTAGTTCAAAAAAAACAATTCAAAATCCCCAATTCGTACAATCCGTTAATTCGTATAATTCGTGGCTCTATAAATTCGTAAAATCTATTAATTCGTAGCTCAAAAACGGATATTTCTCCAACGCATTTTTCACCTTCTCATCCAACTGCTTTTTGAATTTTTGATACCCCTCAGTATCAACCCCGTGCAAAGGACGATGCGCCCGCATCTGATTGATTTTTTCTACTTCTTCAATAATACTCTTCGTTTTTTTATCGAAAAAAGTATCTGAAAACTGCTGCCAAATGTAGTCAATCGCCACAGCGTTGGGGTGAATCATATCGCGCTCGTAGAAACGGTAGTCGCGCAAATCGTCCATTACAAGTTCGTAAGCAGGAAAATAATAAATAGGTGAAAAACGCTGACAAAGAGCTTCGCAAGCCAAAAGTAGAACCGCCTTTGACCGATTGTTTTCAACCAAACCATCTCTTGTATGACGGATAGGACTGACAGTCAAAATGATGCGACAATCAGGGTTTTGTAAGAAAATTTTCTCAAAAACAGGTGTGAATGCCTCTACAATCTCTGCCACAGAAAGTCGTTTAGGCGTAAAATACTGAGGGGGTATCTTGTGACAATTGGCGACAACAGCATCGGTTTCTTTCCAAACAAAAGTATTGGCTGTACCCAAAGTAAGGAACAAGCGATTTGTTTTTTGGGCAAAAACACGTGCTTTTTCAATGTTTTCATTGATGTTGTGCAAAACCAGTGTCTGGTTTTCACCTGAAAAGTGACCATGATGTTGTAGCGAATGCCACAAACCGTTCTGTTGAACGAGGTCTTTTTCTGTAAAAAAAACAGGTGTTTCGGAAGAAAAAATGGTCGCTAATTGTTGCGCCATACTGAGGGGGTTGTAAACGATGCCAAAAGGATTCTGTAAAAAAGGCAATTGCCTTGCACTGAGCATTGACCCCATGTTTTCGATAAAACAAGAGCCAATGCCCAGCATAAAGCATTGATAGTCAATTGAAAAAGGAGCAGACCGCGGCTTGAGTTCTGTCCGAAATGTTTGCATAATCTTTTATTTTTCAACCCGTTCAATCAACCGTACAGAGATGCGCAGAAAATCCATTTCTGTGATGATACCCACCAACTCGCCCGACTTGTTGACCACAGGCAAACAACCAATGCGATTATCGCGCATGATTTTCAAGGCTTCTATGAGTGTGGCATCGGGAGTGATGGTTTTCGGGTTTTCAATCATAATTTCTGCGACAGTGCTTTGTTTCACATTGTCCAAATTATTATTTTGTGTCAATGCACGCAACAATAAACGCGATGTCACCAAACCCACCAGTTGACCTTTGGAATCCTCAATAGGCATAAAACGGATGTTGCGCCAGTCCATCAACTGTGCTACAAACTCGATGATGTCTTCTTTTTGAGCTGTAAAAAGGTCTGTTTGCATAAACTCTTCCACTTTCAATTTAGAAGGCATATAGTGTTCGAGCGCACTCGGCTCGGGTAGCGTCCAAGTATGTACTGGTTTTTCAGCCCATTGATTTTGTGCGATGGCAGCCGTCATAGTTGTTACAGCTTCGTCGGTCGTCACCTCTTTGGTGAGTTTCGTGAAGGCACGCAATTGCCAGCGTGCGCCTGTCATGTGTGCCTTCGCACGCTCTTCGATGATGTCCATGTAGCGCGAAATATCGGCTTCGTCAACCCCCCTCAGTGTCAGACCTTCGCGAGCAATAGGCAACAACTCATTGAGAATCAAATCCTGTGGACTCA
Source organism: Saprospiraceae bacterium (assembly GCA_016787525.1). Classification (GTDB taxonomy): domain Bacteria; phylum Bacteroidota; class Bacteroidia; order Chitinophagales; family Saprospiraceae; genus JAAFJT01. The sequence continues at coordinate 185,804 of JAEUUP010000089.1, forward strand.
CTTTTCGGTCATTGAACCAAGTGTATTTAGTATCGAAACCAAACTTAGCGGCTTTGTCAAAATTATCTCTAATGTCTTCAAAACCAATGTGTTTGGTGACATCACCATAGTTTTTGGCATAACCTATCATCAAACCGAGCCAGAACGCTGCATTCGCTGTCGAATCCACCACCGATGGTCCCGCAGGCAACACACGGCACTCAATGCGCAAATGAGGTTTGCCATTGGGTGAAATACCATAACATGGACGATTCCAACGATACACCGTTGAGTTGAAAATTTGCAAAGCACGCAGTTTAGGTGTTTTGCCTTTAGCAATCATTTCCAGTGAATCTTCTTCAATCACATCACCCAACAAAACCCTAAAACGTGAAATATCGTCGCGATGAATTTCCAAAATGCTTTCGTGCAACCAGTCGTTGCCAAAATTGACACGTGGGCGGCGTTCGCGCAGATGCTCATGCGAGGTTCGGGTATCGAGGGCTTGTTGGAACAAAGCAATCCGCGTCTCGTGCCACAATCGCCGTCCAAAAACCAGTGGCGAGTTGGCTGAAATGGAGATGATGGGCGCAAGCAGCATTTGAGCAATATTGTACATTTTGACATATTCCTTCGGCGAAACCTGCAAATGCACCTGAAAACTTGTGTTACAAGCCTCCAAAAGTGGTGAATCGTGGCGAATATGCAGCTCATCAATGCCATCGAGTCGCAATTCAAAATGTTCATCGCCCCGCAACGAATGCTCTTTGATGCTTTCCATCAGAGCCAAATAGCGAGGTTTGGGTGTTAGGTTCGACAAATCGAGGTCAGATTTGCGCAATGTTGGCAAAATACCTGTCAACACAACCTCTGCGCCCATCTCACGTACAACATCCCGAATTTTCTGTAACCCCTCAGTATTTTCGCGTTCCATTTCACGCAAACAATTGCCTTTAAATTCAAGCGGCGTTAAATTGGTTTCGAGGTTAAATTGTGCCAGTTCGGTGGTGACCCAGTCCCAACCTTTCATTTTTTCCAAAGCAGCCATGTTGATGCAGGCGGGTTTGAAAGTGTCTTTGTTGACAAGGCACATCTCTTGTTCTGCCCCGATGCGTGTGATGTCGGACTCAAACCAGTCATTTTTGAGCATATAATCGAATGCGTCAACGTCACGAAGCAAATGGCGCACAAAATTTTGCATTTGCTTTTGGTCTCTGACCACTTTTACTTTGGCTTCTCCCATAATTTGATTCTTTTTGGTTTGTTTTATGACCTAAAATTTTGTTTTGAATATTCTAATACCCCCTCAGTATTTCGATTGTTTTTACTTCCCACCGAACAATTCGTTCCAAGCTTTTTCATATTTATCGCCAGCTATCCATTTAGGCGGTGTGGCTCGATTGGCTATCAATCGCGCCGCATAGGCGTAGGCTTGGCAATATTTATGCAAATATGGGAAATCAATCGTTTCAGGATTGTCCGATGTTTGATGATAATATTTCATGATTTCCCCACCAAATGTCTTCATACCTGGGGCAAAATTGGGCGCAGGAATGCCTTTTGCAGCAAAATTTACATTGTCAGAACGGTCAAACAGGTTCTGCTCAGGCGCAGAGTCATCAATGATTTTAAGCCCAAAAGCTTTAGCGGATGTTTCCAGTTCTGCCTTTGCGTCAGTTCGACTCAACCCTATTGTGGTTAATAAACTTGTGTCATCATAGCCTGCGCCATCACAATTGAGATTAAAAACGCACTGTTTCAAAGGTACAAGTGGGTGTTCCACGTAGTATTTACTTCCTAACAAACCAATCTCTTCGCCTGTATAGCCGATGAACAAAATCGAACGCTTCGTGCACATTTGGCTGAATGCCTTAGCCGCAAACAGCATAGCTGTTACACCAAACGCATTGTCTCTTGCACCGTTTGAAATAGAGTCCGTTTTGTTGGTGCGATTGATGCCAATATGGTCAAAATGCGCTGATAGTACGATGTATTCCTTCTTCAAAACAGGGTCAGTTCCCTCCAAAACACCCGCTACATTGTAGGACACCACATTGGTTTCCTTTTTTTCGCTTGTGTGCATCGTCAAAGATTTGAGTTTATCTTTTGAAAAAGCACCGCCTCGGGCAGCGTTCACCCACAAGTGAGGAATCGAACTTTCGGTTTTGTCAGAAGCCAATCGGAGGCTTTCAGACGTAAAAAAGCGCAGCAAATTTTTCCAAGGAATCTGTGCTGTAAATATTTCAACGACAGCTACGGCACCTCTATCAGCTGCAAATTTCGCTTTAGCATCTGATGCTTGGATGGCTTCAAATGGCTTTTTCGTATCGGGTGTACCCAATTGAATGACAACAATTTTACCTTTCACATCGAGGTCTTTGTAGTCGTCGTAACCTTTGCCATCAATCCAACCATAATTTGCAAAAACCACAGGGACATTGTGCATATCGGCTGATTTACCATCGAAAACAATAAAATCATCTAAAATTTTAAGTGTCGAATCACCTGCCACGATAGACCCCTCAGTAGCGGGCTTGGTACTCTTAAATGGCACAAGCTGCATATACGAATCGCCTCCTGCGGGTTTCAAACCCAATAGACGAAACTGTTCAGTGATGTATCGTGCGGCTACGAGATTGCCTTGTTCGCCCGTTTTTCGCCCCATCAATTCATCGGAAGCGATAAAACGCAGATGGGTTTCTGTCTCAATAGCAGGAATTTTCGATTCGGGTAGTTTGTTCAGCTTTTGCCCAAATGATTGTGTAGTGCAAAATAAAATTACAAGTAGTAATAGTTTTTTCATCATTTTTGATTGATTTTTATAGTTTGTGACAAACTTATAAAAAGCCTTAGATTTTTTTAAAAATTGCCTCAAATACTTCATTAATATTTACTTTTCACTAAAATTGTAGTTTTAGGATATGTGTCTTTACAATAAAAAAAAGCGTGATGATACCCCTCAGTATCATCACGCTTTTCGACTAAAAATCTACTTTCTTTCTCTAAAGTTTATCTGTTTGGACCTAAAGCCCTTTTATTAGTCGCAACATTGATTTTTGACTCTACTTCGTCCAATGATTTTCGAATCACTAAAGTTTCATCTTCTTTGCCCATTGACACCACCAACTTATATGTCCCTTCGCGGTGTGCTGAGAGGTCAACGGTGATATTGTTCAGACCCGCAACCATTTTTTGTGTGCCTTGCCATACTTGTTTGCCGCTTGCATCTTGTAATTTCAAAGTTGCATTGCCTTCTACCATCGCATCAATCATGCACGCAAACAAACGAGAGGTTGTTTCACTCGTCATTTGAACGACGATGAGGTTATTGTCCAATTTTTTATTCACAACCAAGACTTCGCTAAAACTATAAGTACCATCGAAGTCCACTTGTTTGAGACGATAAAATATTTTTTTCGCCGTGGCTTGTACGTCCAAAAAGTTGTAAGCCTTTTTGTCACGTGTGGTACCATTCGCTTTGACGTTGCCAACGTTGCTGAAAGTTGTGCCATTTTCTGATTTTTCGACGATAAATGTCTGATTGTTAATTTCAGAAGATGTACGCCAAGTCAGCATCAAACCAACGCCAAATTCCTTCGCTTCTAAACCTTGTTCAAAAACACAATCAGCTTTGACAACAAAAGCCAAAAGCGAAAGAATAAGACTCAGTTTTATATGTAGTTTTCTCATAGTTTACTTCGATTAGTTATTCCTTTATTTTCTTTTACAGTTTCTTGGTTTTGAATTTTTATGAAATCAAATATAAAGCCACCTTACTCTTTTATTGTTCTCTCTGGAATCAATATTGTGACGTTAAATTCTGTTAAGAAGCGTTAAGACAAATTTAAACTTTTGGACAAATCGCTTTTTTGTTTTTAACTTAGCTTGAAAATTGTTGTCAAACTTTATGTTTCCTAATCAAATAATATTCTATTGACTATCAATTACTTTTAAACTTAAATTTTCAATAAATGAAACATTCAATCAACCTTTTTTTCGCTGCATTTTTCATTATTTCGCTCTCATCATGTGGTCGTGAATTGCGTCCTTTCACCACCAATATCCTTCGAGAAGGCAATTGGAGTGACAGCGAACTAAGCAAAATTCAATTTTATTTATCAGATGATATTGTCATTCGCCGCAAACTGACTGAGGGGTCCAATGAAATTTCTTCAGGCGGTAGCATCAAAATCGTGAAAGGTGAAAAGGTGGAAGAAGTACGCGTCAAGGCAGGTACACCAGGGGTGTTTTTGTTCAGAGCCAACGACAACCATTTTGCTATTGGCTTTGACGCAACGAACGACAAACGGTATCTAATGTTTGGAGCTAATCCAAAGCGGCAAGGCTCATATGTTTTGTTAGCTTCCGAATGGAAAGATCGCTATGGCAAAGTGCGCTATGACGACCGTTTCTTTTTCACAGATGAGCAAAGTGCGATTGCCTCGCTTTTGGTGGACTTCAGAAAAATCAGACATACAGAAGTTTCTTCGAGAACAGAACGCGGTCGAAAAGTTCAATAATTTTTAGGATTGAAATATCAAAAGCAAACGCCTTTCGTCTTATATCCGAAAGGCGTTTCTTTTTTTATGTTTGTCTAAAAAAATAAACAGTATTTTTTTAAAGGCGTAAAACAACCTCAAGACACAAAAACTGTCTTATTTTTACGAAAAAAAATCGGAAATCATTTTCTAAAATCGTAACAAACCAATCCTTAGATGAAAAAAACAATACAAAGTTGCCTCGTTTGGGCTCTTTTTGCCTGTTTGATGCCTTCTATACTGAGGGGTCAAGAAGTGAAAAAAATTGAACCTTTTGACGATAAATTCCGCCAATTGGAGGAAATTTTGCCAACTGCCAACAACTACCGCACAGCATCAGGCGCACCTGGGCATGAATATTGGCAACAACAAGCCGACTACAAAATCAAAGCCGAGTTGAACGACAACAATCAATCTATGTCAGGTGAAGAAACCATCACCTATACCAACAACTCGCCTGATGTGTTGACTTATCTTTGGTTACAACTTGACCAAAATAACCACGATCCAAAAGGCATCGCCACGCAGATTGACCAACAGAAAATGGACGAAAAAATGTCCGCTCGTCAACTCAAAGCGATGTCTGCAACAGATGACTATGGCTTCAAAGTCGAGTGGGTTCGCGATGCTTCGGACAAAGCTTTGTCGTTCACAATCGTTGAAACCATGATGCGTGTGGACTTACCCAAGCCTTTGCGCAAAGGAGAAAAAATGGTTTTCAAAGTAAAATGGAATTTCAATATCGTTGACCGCTTGCGTACAGGCTCTCGTGGCGGTTGGGAGTATTTTCCAGAAGATAACAACTATCTTTATACTGTTGCTCAGTGGTTTCCACGCATGTGCGTCTATTCAGATGTAACAGGTTGGCAACACAAACAGTTTCTTGGCGCAGGAGAATTTACGTTGGCTTTTGGCAACTATGATGTGGCTTTGACTGTCCCTGCTGACCATATTGTAGGTGCAACAGGTGTTTTACAAAATGCACGTGAAGTACTGACTGCCAATCAGTTATCTCGTTTCGAGAAAGCTAAAACAAGTTTTGATGCTCCTGTCATCATCGCTACTGAGGGGGAGGCTCGCGAAGCTGAAAAGTCAAAATCAACCGCTAAAAAAACATGGGTTTTCAAAGCAGACAATGTGCGTGACTTCGCTTTTGCAACTTCGCGCAAGTTCATTTGGGATGCAATGGCAGTGAAACAAGAGGACGGCACAACACCTTTGGCAATGTCTTACTACCCAAAAGAAGGTAATCCGCTTTGGGAAAAATACTCGACCAAATCGGTGGCGCATACTTTGAAATGGTACTCTCACTATACGTTCCCGTATCCTTATCCTGTGGCAATTTCGGTGCACACTGACCAAATCGGTATGGAATATCCGATGATTTGCTTCAATGGTGGTCGTCCTGAAAAAGATGGCACTTATTCAGAAAGAACAAAATACGGTTTGATTTCTGTTGTCATACATGAAGTGGGACACAATTATTTCCCAATGATTGTCAACTCAGATGAGCGTCAATGGACTTGGATGGACGAGGGCTTGAACTCATTTTTGCAATACTTGGCAGAGCAACAATGGGAACGCGACTACCCAAGCCGCCGTGGCCCAGCCGCCAATTTGACAGACTATATGCGGGGCGATAGAGGCAAATTAGAACCCATTATGACGAACTCTGAATCATTGCGCCAATTTGGCAATAATGCTTATGGCAAACCCGCTACGGCTTTGAACATCTTGCGTGAAACAGTGATGGGACGTGAATTATTCGATTTTGCTTTCAAAACCTATTCTCGTCGTTGGATGTTCAAACATCCGATGCCTGCCGACTTGTTCCGCACGATGGAAGATGCTTCGGGCGTTGACCTCGATTGGTTCTGGCGCGGTTGGTTCTACACAACGGACAATGTGGATATCGCAATTGACAATGTGAAAACTTATCGCATCAATTCAAAAAATCCAGAAAAAGAAATGGCGGCTCGCAAAGCAGAAGAAGATGCCAAACCACGCAATATCACAAGCATTCGCAACGAAAAAGCCATTGCAAAAACTCAAGAAGACATTGACCCAACGATAAAAGATATTTATTCGGGCAATGAATTGGATTATCAAACAACGATTTTGGATAAGGAAGAATACCAAAAATACCTCGCATCGTTGAGCAAAGACGAAAAAGCTATTTTGGAATCAGGTTTAAATTTCCATGAAATAACTTTCGCTATGAAAGGGGAGTTGTTGTCACCTATTTGTGTAGAATTGCAATACACCGATGGCTCGAAAGAGTATTTCAAAATCCCAGCCGAAATCTGGCGTTTGGGCGACCGCAAAGTGACTAAAGTATTCCGTTCTACAAAAGAATTGAAGCAAGTGGTACTTGACCCAATGCTCGAAACCTGCGATGTCAACGAGGAGAACAATTACTTCCCGCCTAAACCGCAGATGTCTCGTTTTGAGATTTACAAAAACAGCCAACGTAATTTTGGTGGCGGTGAAAACCCAATGCAAAAATTAAAACGCGCAAAAGAACGTGAAAAGCAAGTAGGTGGCGGCGGCAATTAATGAAAGCCTTTCAATACCATAAAAAACGTCGGTAGGAGTATTCTTACCGACGTTTTTTTTATATGCTGAATGTTGGTAAAATATTTTATTTCAGTTGCCAAAACACACATTTTTCTAAAAAAGTAGAGCCATTTTTGCTAAAAATAGCCGTTTTATTAAAATCTTCATTAGGGAAAAATATATCCGTCATGGCAGTCAAACCATCGTCGGCGATGAGTTCGACAGAAGCTACATCTATAAAAATGGATAATTTTAAGAGATTGTCTTTTGACAACCGCGGGGCATAATGCCTTTTGGCAAAGCCTTTATGAAAATCCTTTTTACCCCCCTCAGTACGGTCAATGAAAAAGCGTTGGGTTGTTTTTTCATAACCAATCCATACTTTTTCGCCCTTTGAGTTGACTAATTCGATACCAAAATCGGAAGCTGTTGTTTTTGATAAATCGAAAGTGAGTGAGATTTCCTGACCTTTACCTTTTGTTTTTAAGCCCAAAGTCGAAGCAATCACTTGCTTGGAAAGCGTGTTTTTATCCCCCCTCAGTATTTCGACTTCTTTTACAGGTTTTTGTATCAGTCGGACACCTTGATGGGTATTCACCAAACCCAATTCACGTGGCAAAGTCATTGCGCTGCGCCAAGTTTGAGTGGGTACAATCTGTGCATATTGCCAATTGCTCATCCAACCCAACGAAAGACGTTTCTGGTTGGGCGCATCGGCCCACGTAACAGTAGCATAATTATCTGTTCCATAATCAAGCCACAAGATGTCAGAGGGTTTATTGTCGTTTTTAAAGGTTTTTCCATCGAATTCGCCAATAAAATACTGCCCGCCCGAGCCACCATTGGGTGCTCCATTGCCAATATTGACAATGAGAACCCATTTCTGTGTTTTACCGCCATCAACAGGCAACTGGAACAAATCTGGACATTCCCATACGCCACCATGCGACCCCTCAGTATGACCAAATTCTCCTGTTTGCGCCCAGTTTTTCAAATCTTTGGATGTATAAAATTCAACGTGGTTGGCAACAGCTAAGGTCATAATCCACTGTTGCGTTGGCTCGTACCACATCACTTTGGGGTCTCGAAAATCCCGTTTCCCAGTGTTTTTGATGACAGGATTGTGGGCATATTTGACCCAAGTTCGCCCTTTGTCCAAGCTGTAAGCGATGCCTTGCGATTGAAAATCGTTGCGATTGGCGCGTTCACCCTCGAAATTGTGGTAAGTAAAAATGGCGACAAGTGGACTTTCTCCGCCCTTTTTGCCAAAACCAGACGTGTTTTTAACATCTACGACGGCACTTCCCGAAAAAATGCAACCAATCGAGTCAGGAAACAAGGCAATCGGCAGATGCTCCCACCGCATCAAATCTTTGCTCACGGCATGACCCCAGTGCATAGGTCCCCAAACCGTGCTGTCGGGATAGTGTTGATAAAAAAGATGGTATTCGCCTTTGTAATAGACCATGCCATTGGGGTCATTCATCCAACCCGTTTTGGGCGTAAAGTGAAATAGAGGACGATGTGGTTCAACCGATGTCTGAGCGAAAAGTATATTGGATAGCAATAGATAGAAAAGGTAGAGTTGTTTTTTCATTGACACGCTATTTTTAAGTTTTGATTAGGAGCAAATATAAAAATTTGCTGAATCAACCCACTATCCATGCGGTATTTCGTAAATGACATATTTGTCGTTTTCGGCGATTTTAGGAAAAGTCAACAACACGTTTTTAAAGGTTAGCACATGAGTAATATGTTGATTATTAGCAAATTCTAAAAAATCAGTTTCTTTTAAATTTTGAAAGTGTTGATTAGCCAAAGCTGTCAAATCCGCACCATTCAAACGGTCTGCAAGGCTGATTTTATACACTTTTTGGATTCTGTCGTACCATTCTTGGAATGCTGCTTGGCGATGATTGGTGGCTTTGTAATCAATAAATGAAGAGCGTTCGGACCAAAAACGAAATTCGGATAGGTCAGCAGGGATTAAAAACAGCGCATTTTGGGATGTTTTTTCCTTGGCTAATTGCGAAATTCTGACCTCCGCATTTTCATTATTGAAAAATGGCAACTCATAAGGCTTCTCTTTGAGCAAACGATACTGAGGGGTCATCAAAATAATGGAAAGTACGGTAGCAACTAATAAACCATTGAAAAAGAATGTATTAGAAGTTAATTTTTGCAACAAAAAATAATCTTTAGGTTTAAATTTTGCCATAAAGATTTCCACAAAAGAGAGAAAAATAAGAAATGAAAAAGTCTTGACCCAAACCGTCGTCGAAAACCATTGGGTACTGAGGGGTGTCGGACTTTTCAAAATATAAACACCTGCAATATAAACGAGAAGACCTATCGCAATCCACCGAAAAACGAATTTGACGATGCTATCGGAAGCACGCCAACCGACATAGAAAGGAAAAGCCAAAATCAGCCAATGACTCAGAGGAAAAGTGTGTGGTAAATAGTGGTGCGGGGCGCGAAAGCGAATAATATCAAAAAATACTGCGCTATCTGGGTTGCCCGAATCGTAGCCGTTTTTAATTTTATAAATCAAAATGCCTGCCGAAAAAAAGTATAACAAATTGAAAATCAATAAACCAATGAGTAAAGATTTTTTGTTATCCAGCAAAATCATCACGATAAGCGATAAGGTCATCAGCAGCCACAACTGAACGCCAATCAGTGGATGCACGTAGGTTGCCAACATCAAAAGGACATACATCGGCAAAATTTTGCCACCCATAGCATATAAAAACACCCACAATCCGATGACTTGTGCCACATAACTGGGTAAAAAAGTGTTGTAATACAACTCATTGCCACCCAAGTTGACACCATAAAAGACCATTACAGGTACTAAAGTTGCCAACCATTGTGCGTTTGGGTGATGTAAACCCTTGACGGCCAAACGATAAAGACCCAATACAAGCAACATGGTGGCTATAATGTGAAGAATAAAAATACCCCATTCCAAATAATCGCCCAAATAGGAAAGCAACCACGAAAAGATATAACGCTCGTTGGGTACAGAAGAGGCGATACTTTGAATATAAAAATCGGAGGGGTATAAAGTATTGTCAAACAAATATTTAGCGTAGGGAAGCATCTCAGATTGGTCGCCCGAGCCAAAAGTATAGCCATGCCGAAACAAAAGCAGAATCGTACATGCCAAACAAGCTAAAAAAATTCTAAGATGCGGATTTTCCATTTTTTGATTTACTTTGTTGCTGTAATTCTGCTCAAAATTAGTTGAAAAATTTAAAAAGCCACGTTTTAGCCACGGCTGTCAAGATTTTGAACAATCCAAGTGCCTTGACTTTGCCTTTTTTCGCCTTTGTTGCATGGGCAACATGGGCTGCGCGAACGCATTTTTTCTTTTGGGATACTGTTCAATTGGGGTCGCAACATGCGCAATTTTTCTACAATTCTTCTTTTTCGACCTTTCTTTTGCCCGATGACATGGATTCTGGGCATCCTCCAACATTTGGTTTTTATTTAGCTATTGTTTGGAAAATTATGGGTAAATCATTAGAAAACAGTCATTTAGCCATGCTGCCTTTTCTATTCGGCATCGTATGGCAAGCATGGCGATTGGGTGAAAAGCTGTTGGGCGAAGGTTGGGCTTATGTGTTCATGCTTTTGTTATGGGTCAATCCTGTTGTGGCGAGTCAATGTGTTTTGGTGTCGCCTGATGTCGCTTTGCTATTTTTCTTTTTGATGGCTTTGAATTGTCTATTTCGTGAGCAAAAGACGCTGTTGGCTTTAGCTATTTTGGGTTTGGCAGCGGTCAGTATGCGCGGCATGATGGTCGTAGCGGCTTTATTTTTCTTTCATATTTTGAAGGATAGATTGGTGAAAAGGATAAAACTTGTGCCATCCGAGGCAAAATTTGCGACACATACTGAGGGGGGAGACTTTAGCCCAAAAGCCTTGTTTTTTAATATTATATCTGTGGCTACGCCTTATTTTTTGGGTGTTTCATTTGCTGTGGGCTTTTTTTTATATCATTTTACCCACAAAGGGTGGATAGGCTATTTTGCAGGTTCGTCGTGGGCAGAGTCGTTTCAATTGGTTGATTTTAAAGGTTTTATAAAAAATATTGTTTTGCTGATTTGGCGACTTTTCGACTTTGGGCATGTGTTTGTTTTTATCTTTATTCTGTTTTTAAGCCTTAAAATTAAGCGTAAAACACTTCCTTTCTTTGCTACGACGCAAAAACTTTGGTTGTTGCTGTGTGTGTTGATTGTGGTTTTAACGCCGACTTTATTGGCTTATCAAGCCTTGCTGAATCACCGTTATTTGTTGCCAATTTATGTTGTGGCTTGTCTGTTGTGCGTCAAATTGATTTCGGATATGAAAGAATGGCGGCAGCAAATGGTCTTTTCAATCATCCTCGTTTTAGGTCTCGGAAGTGGCAATTTTTGGGTTTATCCACAACCCATTGCAACGGGCTGGGATTCTACTTTGGCGCATCTACCTTACTATCACCTGCGCAATAGTATGATACAATACATTGATAACCAAGGAATTAACCATTCGAAAATTGGTACAGCGTTTCCGAATTTGCGTTCATTCGATTTGATAGACTTAAAAAATACCCCCCCAGTACAAAGTTTCGCAAGACTTGATTTGTCGAAAAACCGATATGTATTTTACAGCAATGTGATGAATGAACTAACGGCTGACCAACTTAATGAACTGCGACAAACTTGGTCAGTTGAGAAAATACTGAGGGGGGGGCAGATAGAAGTCATTTTGTATAAAAAATGACCTTCAATAACAACTCAACGTCCACGCAAACCCAATTCTACGACCTCCAAATGTTGAATTTTTCCTTCCAAAATATCGAATTGCACCAATGTTTTGACCCGATGAAAACCTTCGTTGCCACAAGCACCCGGGTTGATGTGCAGCAAATTCAACTCATGGTCGGGCATAACTTTCAAAATATGAGAATGACCGCAGATGAATAAGTGTGGTTTTTCTTCTCTCAGAAGATTTTTGACACGTGCAGGATATTTGGACGGATAACCACCAATATGCGTCATCAGAATTTTAACCCCCTCAGTATGCCATATCAAATTTTCGGGATACAAATGTCTAAGTTCTTGATTGTCAATGTTTCCAAAGACAGCGCGAAAAGGCTTAAATGCCTCCAACGCTTTTGCTACTTCAAGGCTACCAATATCGCCGGCGTGCCAAATTTCGTCAACTTCCGCAAAGTGTTCAAACACACGTTTGTCCAAAAAACTATGTGTGTCGCTCATTAAACCTATTTTCATATCACAGATTTTGACAGATTTCTAAATGATGGTGTCTTTCCATTTCCAAACATAGCGGCAAGCAACGCTGCGATAGGGTCGCCATTGGTCAGAAATTTCGTGTAAACGTTTCAGCAGGTCTTTACCCGTTTCTTCGATGCCGTATATTTTTATCATACCTTGCCGAATGCCCAAATCATCAATCGGGAACACATCGAGGCGGTTGAGGCGGAACATCAAAATCATCTGGACTGTCCACTTGCCTACGCCTTTGATGGGTGTCAAAGTGGCTATGATGTCATCGTCGCTCATGGATAGCCAATCTATTGTATTCAATTGATTGTCAATCCAATAAGCTGCAATGTTTTTCATGTATGAAGCTTTCTGATTCGACAAACCAACACCCCTCAGTACATCGTGTTCAGTAGCCAACACAAGTTCGGGTAAGGGTTTTTGATTGGGAAATAGGTTGAGAAAGCGGTTTTCGATGGTGGCGGCAGCTTTGACAGACAATTGTTGAGAGATGATGCTACCGAGCAAGTCGGCGTAAATATCGTTGTGGGTTTCGATCTCAGGCAGCGAAATGAGTGGTAAAATAGTCGCTAAACGAGCGTCGTTCGCCAAGTGATTGAGTATTTCTTGCTTCATAAATTGTAACGAATTGAGTGAGAAAATGCTTGTTTGATTGTACGGACTCTCGAACTCAATCCTGCTTTGCTTTTTTGACAGATAAATGTAAGGCGTTTTGGCGAAGCCAACGCAAATTTTTGCAAATTTGTGTTTTTAAAATCTAAAATTACTTTCAATACAAACCAAAAAATGGAAAAAATGAATTTGAGACGTTTCTTTTTCTTTGTCACCTATGCTTTCATGTCGTTCGTCGCAACGGCACAAACAGGACAGTCGAAAATACACCCCTCAGTATTTGAGCAATTGCGCGGTCAAAAAGAGGTTGAAATCCTTGTTTTGATGCATGAGCAAGCCGATATTTCGGCGGCTGAACGTTTGACAACTAAGGAAGAAAAAGGGCAATTTGTGTTCAACACATTGAAGAATCATGCAGAGCGTACGCAAAGTGGCATTCAACAGTTTTTGAATGCACAAAACACTGTTTTTCAATCCTATTGGTTAGTCAATAGCCTTTATTTGAAAGCGAATTTAAGTCTGATTCAGCAGATAGCCGATAGGAATGATGTAGCTGAAATAATGAATAACCCGCATACAAAAATAGATTTAGTCCCTGATTTATCTCCTCAGCCTGAAGGTGTTGTCATCACTTGGGGGATTAAAAAAATCCGAGCTGATAGCGTTTGGTCGTTGGGTTATAAAGGTCAAAATGTGGTGATTGGTGGCGAAGATACAGGTTATGAATGGACGCACCCTGCACTAAAACCCAAATATCGGGGCTGGAATACGACAACAAGTGTCGCAGACCACAACTACAATTGGCACGATGCCATCCATCCCGATTCGATTACTAATTCAAATCCTTGTGGCACAAATACGACTGCGCCTTGCGACGACCACTCGCACGGAACGCATACGATGGGGACTATGACGGGGGCATTCGATACGCTTTTGATTGGAGTTGCGCCCAATGCAAAATGGATTGGTGCGCGCAATATGGACAGGGGCGATGGTACATTGGCGCGCTATGTTGAGTGTTTTCAGTTTTTCGTAGCACCTACGAATTTAGCTGGACTACTGCCCAAACCTGCTTTGGCACCGCATGTCATCAATAACTCTTGGTCATGTCCAACTACTGAGGGGTGCAACACGAGTAATTTTGCGATGATGGATGCCGCAGTGAAAGCTGTTCGCATGGCAGGTATTGTGCCTGTGATTTCAGCAGGTAATTCTGGACCGAACTGTTCGACTATCAACGCGCCGCCTGCGACTCATGCGCCGGGATTTGCAGTTGGTGCGACAGCTTCTAACGATACAATTGCAGGTTTTAGTAGCCGAGGTCCTGTCACAGTTGATGGGAGTGGACGACTCAAACCCGATGTGTCTGCACCGGGCGTTGGGGTTTATTCGAGTGTTTTGAATGGCGGTTATGCCAATTATAGTGGCACGAGTATGGCAGGGCCGCATGTGGCTGGTGTAGTCGCATTAATGATTTCTGCCAATCCAAAATTAGCTGGTCAGGTGGATACGATTGAGAACATTCTGAAACGGACGGCTAAACCGATGATAACAGCTCAAAATTGTGGCAATGTGTTGGGTACAACAATTCCCAATAACACTTATGGTTATGGTCGTATTGATGCGTTGAGTGCCGTTTTGGAAGGTTTAAAATATAAGCCGTCTAAAGCTGAACAGATTGATAACCAGTTTGTTGTAAAAGTGTATCCGAACCCATTTAGTTCTGATTTCACAATTTATACTGAGGGGGTCGTTGGTGAAGCCGTAGTAGAAATTGTGAATGCGCAAGGGCAAATCATTTATCGCAAAAAAGAAAACTTTGTGGATAAAATGCAAACAAAAGTTGTATTGGGTAGCGTGCCTTCGGGTATTTATTTTTACAGTGTCAAGAACGAAAACATAAATTTAACTGGGAAAGTTGTTAAATAAAGATTGTCGTAATTTTCTTAAAAACAGTTGAAAAAAATGGACGAATACAGCAACCGTTTTCTTTGTTGATTCGTTATTTCTATTGTAATTTTGGGAGCGAATCTTGAAAACTTTACGAAATTAATTCATTGATAGAACGAATTGAGTTTTGAAGCAATAGCAAGCAAGAAAATAAAACTAAATCACTCCAGTGCGAATTGTAAATCTATGATAGTCAAATAGTTTAAAATAAATAATCGTTATTCATATTTCGTATTTCAGGAAATGTCTTTTCAATCTAAAATAGAGCAATCCTCATTATTTCGGAGCTTCAAAGCGATTGACGCAGGGGAGTTTAGGCAGATTGTACGCTATTATGAACGGTATGAACAAGAAGTCTTACAACTTGAGTTTGATGAATATTTCGAGATTTTGGTAGCTTATACAAATGCTTTATTTGAAATAAGTGAATATAAAAAGCATATCAAATTAGCTGATATTGTGATAGAAACTTCGATTATAGAAAATATCAGTGAGGTCAATGGACAGGAGATATTCCAGTCAACATTATTCAAAAAAGCTTCGTCACATTACAATCTTTTTGAGTACAAAAAAGCCATTCATGTTTTACAAGAATTATTAAAGATTGACCCAACTGATACTGACTCATCACACTTTTTGGAGCATTGCCTGCGAGAAGACAAACCTCAAATAGCCCATCATTCGCGTGCTATATCTGTTCTATTTTTTCTTTTAGCTGCTTTTACTGTGGCTATCGAAATGATAGTTGTTCGCAACTTTTATCCAGATTTGGTATCAAAAATCGAGTTTTTACGCAATGCTATGTTTGTTTTGGGCTTGAATATATTGGTCTTAGGGGTTTTGTGGCATCGGCTTAAAATCTACAACGAAGTTCAACAATTTATTAACTGTGTGAAAAAAACGAAGAAGAAATAATTTTTTGCCATATGAAATATTGATCAAAAAAAAGTAAGAAAATAGCTTTCTAAAAGCTCATTTCTTGCTTTTTTTTGTTTCCAAAATTCATTCTTATATTTTTTTTATAGAATTAATTAAAATATGACCTATTTAGGGTATAAACTTTTCCTTCATTTGGCATCATTATTGAAAATTTAGAGGTGTAACAGTGAATATTTTAGCCTTATGTCGGATATACATGTAATTCTCATAATCATGTTAATAAGATGTTCGATGTTAATGATATTCAAATGTCACGATTTTACGTTTTTTTTTCAAAAACTTTTCGTTTATTTGAATCATTATTGCAGATAGAAGTGCAATCGGTTCAATGAATGGTGTTAGTAAAAACCGATTTAGAACACGTATTTTCCACATTCTCAAATCTAATTCGTCAAATGTTAGGCACTACGCAAATTTTTAGCATCAAACAGCATGTAAACTGCTCTCGCAATGGTGGAGGCAGTGGTGGAGGAACCAACGATGGTGGTTATATCTGGGTTGGATAAATCCTGCTGTACTACTCTGACAAAAAGTGTGAAATTTTAAAAAGTAAAGCGGCTTATTCAACATTAGTTGAGTAAGCCGCTTTACTTTTGTGTAAAAAAATGGAAAATGCATTAATAATTTTTATTAAAAACCCAGAGATAGGGAAAGTAAAAACCCGATTAGCTCGTACAGTTGGCGATATCGAGGCTCTGTCAATTTATCTCCGACTATTGGAAATCACACGAGAAATGGCTTTGATACTGAGGGGGGTAAAAGTTTATGTATTTTACTCAGATTTTGTAGAACAAGATGATGAATGGGCGAATGATTATTTTGAAAAATACGTTCAAAATGGATCGGATTTGGGATTAAGAATGTCAAATGCATTCAGTTTTGTAATTGAACAGCATTCAAAAGTTTGCATTATCGGTAGCGATTGCCCGACTCTTTCAGCGGATATTGTAGAACAAGCCTTTTGGGAACTACAAATCAATGATTATGTTTTGGGTCCTTCAACTGATGGGGGTTATTATCTCTTGGGGCTTAGAAAGAACGAAAAGCACGCATCCAACACTCAAAATCACCACCAATTTTTGTTTGAGAATATGGAGTGGAGTACATCGAAAGTTTTGTTACAAAGCCTTGATCGTATTAAAGAAAAGGGTAAAACGGTTTTTCTATTACCCGCTTTGACAGATATTGACGAAGAAACGGATTGGATTAATTTTCAAAAAAACAGTCAACCCAATTAGCAAGCTATTCGTCGAAGAACCTAACTTTGCCCCATCAAACATTAATTATCATGTCTTTAGTAAAAATCTTCTCGGGTTCTGCTTCCCGTTATCATGCAGAAAAAATCGCTGAGGAATACGATATAAAGCTCGGTGACTTAACCCTCAACAAATTCAGCGACGGCGAAATGCAGCCTGTTATCAACGAAAGTGTACGTGGTGAATTCGTCTTTTTTGTCCAATCTACTTTTGCGCCTTCCGACAATCTAATGGAACTTTTGCTGATGATTGATGCTGCCAAACGGGCTTCGGCTGGCTATATCACGGCTGTGATTCCATTTTTTGGTTATGCAAGGCAGGATAGAAAAGACAAGCCGCGTGTTCCGATTTCCGCGCGCCTCATTGCCAATATGCTCGAAGCGGCGGGTGTCAATCGCCTGATGACGATGGACTTTCACGCCGACCAGTTGCAGGGTTTTTTCGATATTCCTGTTGACCATCTGCGCAGTGAACCGATTTTTGTCAAATACCTGCAATCGCTCGACCCTAAAACCTTTGACATCAACAATGTCCTTTTTGCATCGCCCGACTTGGGTGGTATCAAAAGAGCCAGAAATTTCGGTCGTGTCTTGGGTCGTGAGTTCGTCACGTGTTCAAAATACCGCAAAAAAGCCAATGAAATCGCCGAAATGAACGTCATTGGCGATGTGGAAGGCAAAGATGTGGTGCTTGTGGACGACCTTGTGGACACGGCTGGCACTCTCTGCAAAGCGGCAGAGGTCATCATGAACAAGGGCGCAAAAAGTGTGCGTGCGATGGCGACTCACCCTGTTTTGTCGGGCAAGGCTTATGAGAATATCAATAATTCGGTTTTGACAGAATTGGTCGTGTGCGATACGATTCCGCTGAAACAAGAATCTCCTAAAATAAAAATGGTGTCAACGGCTAAACTATTTGCCCGTGCTATTCGCAACACCCACGAAAATCGCTCTATTGAGGCTTTGTTTGAGTTAGATTAATAGTCAATTAGTTGATTGGTCATTAGTCATTTTATACCCCTCAGTAAAATGATTAATGACCAATCAATAATTAATCAACCAATCACTATTTCATCCCAGGTTGTTTGAATTGCCATTTTGGATTGTCGGCTTTCTCTTTTTCAACCATTTTGCGGACATCTTCCAATAATTTTTTAGCGTCGTAAACGATGCCGTCTTTGACCGTGTATTTTACGCCACCGACGCGAATGACTTCATTATTATCATCCAGTTTTATCGCCCCTGTGCCGTAGAGCACTTGTAAGTTTTCTAAAGGATTTTGGTCAATAATCACAAAATCTGCCAGTTTTCCGACTTCAACAGAACCCAAATCTTTGTCCAAACCCAAAGCCTCTGCACCGTGCAGTGTGGCTGAACGAATGATTTCGAGAGGATGAAAACCCGCCTCACGCAACAATTCTAACTCGCGGATATAGGCAAAACCGTAGAGTTGAAAAATAAAACCAGAGTCCGAACCTGTTGTCACACGGCCACCGCGATTTTTGTATTCATTCACGAATTGCATCCAAATCAGATAGTTTTCGCGCCAGTTCACTTCTTGTTCTGTTCCCCACTTGTGCCAATGCGAGCCGTGTGAGATGCGGCTGGGTTGATAGAACTGCCACAATTTGGGCATGGTATAGAGCGGATGCCACTCAGCTGTGCGGGCGCGCATGACATCGCGGTTGGCTTCATAGATATTGAACGTCGGGTCAATCGTGAAATCCAGTTTCAAAAGCGTGTCCATCACAGCATTCCAGCGCGGGGAATTGGGCTTGGCGGCTTGTTTCCACAATCTGCCTGCTTCGCCAAAGCGGTCGCCTTCGTTTTGATAATTATACTGAGGGGGGTAATTCTGCACGGTTTTGTCGTCAAAAAGAGCTTCGGGCAAGCCGTACCAATGCTCCATAGAGGTCAAACCTGCTTTGGCGGACTTAACGACATTCCAGCGTCCGACATCCATCTGAGCATGGTGGCAAGCTGACCGCAGACCCAATTTTTTGTTCTCATCCAAAGCGGCAAACATGACTTCGGGGCTTGCGCCAAAAAACTTGATGCCATCGGCACCGCGCTCTTTGTTTTTGCGCACCCAAGCGCGGGCTTGTTCGGCGGTCGCAATGGGTTCTTCGCTGCCCATGCCGAAGGAGGTGTAAGCCAGAATGCGGGGCGCAGTGATTTCATTGGCGGCCGATTTTTTCTTTTGGTCGAGTACCCAATCCAGACCATTGCCCGCCGAAGGGTCGCGGATGGTCGTGATGCCGTGTCCCATCCACAATTTGAACACATATTCTGCATCAGCCCCTTGCGACCGTCCGCCGATGTGTCCGTGCATGTCCACAAAGCCAGGCATGAGGTACATACCCGAGCAGTCGAGTTCTTTGCCGCCCGCTTTGAGTTTGGGACGGCGCGATGAGTCAATCGGAACGCCTGGGAAACCGACCACATCAATGTCTTTGATTCGATTTTTTTCAATCACAATGTCCACAGGACCAATCGGCGGCGCACCCGTCGAGTTGACGAGTGTTACACCTCGGATGATGAGTTGTGGCCAAGGGCCATCGCCTTCTGCGCGAGGGGGTGCTTTTTTCACTTGTGCTTGAAGTGTGAAAACTGAGAAAACGATTAGGAAAAGTAGGTTTTTCATGTCGAATTGGTTTTTAATTTTGAAAACATCTGTAAAAATACATTTTTGTTTTCAACAACAGTTTAGGAAAATTCATCTGAAAAGCACCTTTGAAGAAAGTTGACACAACTTGACACACAGACGTGACTTATATTTTCCATACCCTCCCCTCAGTATTTTTATCTAAAAATTGAAAAAAAACCTTGTTAGGACGGCTTTTAAAGGCAATTCGATGTACTTTTGAAGTCTAAAACAAGCAACCAACACTATTTTTGAATACTTTAAATTATGATTCTATGAAAGCTTTCTTTCGATTTTTGGGTGTTTCGAGTGTTCTCCTATTCTTTCTTTTTATGGCTGGTTGCAAACCTGATAAAGTAACGGAAGTTGAACTACAGTTTGACCCCGACAACGCAGAGGTTGCCACAAAATGGGCGGATATGACTCTCCGAATGATTTACCGATTGCCAGGCAACTCACCGACTTACTGTTCACGGGCTTTGGGCTACTTAGGTTTGACGATGTATGAAAGTGTCGTTCAAGGCAGCAAAACGCATCAATCCATTGCCAAAAAACTAAGCAACCCAGCAACTATGCCACAAGCAGAGATTGGCAAACGCTACAATTGGTATCTGTCGCTCAATGCAGGTCAAGCTTTGATGTTGAAAAAACTTTATGCCTTCTCGTCCACACAAGTCGCAGCTATTGATTCATTGGAAAAAGCTTTGGCAACCCAATATGCAGCAACTGAAACAGCTGATGTTGTGGAACGCTCGAAAGCCTTTGGACAAAATGTCGCCAATGTTATTTTCACATGGTCAACAGTAGATGGTGGTTTTGAGGGTTATTTGAAGAATTTCCCAACCGACTATGTGATACCAACGGGTCCCGGCAAATGGCAACCGCCTAAAAAAAGCCAGTCCACATCGCAACGCCCGCTGCATCCTTATTGGGGCAGCAACCGTACGTTTGTGGCAAACGATGCTACGATTCCTGTGCCTGACATCATTCCGTACTCGACCAGTCGTTTTTCGCAATGTTATGCTCAGTTTTTGGAGGTGTATGCCAAAAACTTTAACTTGACACAAGAGGAGCGCGAAATCGGTGCTTGGTGGAGCGACGACCCTTCGGAAGTGTATTCGCCACCGGGGCATTCTTACAATCTCGGGACGATTGCCATTCGGACGGCCAAAGCCAATCTGACGGTGGCGGCTGAGACTTATGCCCGCGTGGGTCTGGGTGTGGCCGATGCTTTTATCAATTGTTGGAAAATAAAATACACCTTTTTCAGCGAACGGCCTTCGACTTATGTGCGCGACAATATTGATGCTTCTTTTGTGCAGTACTGGCCTGAGCCACCTTTCCCTGCCTACTCGTCGGGTCACTCTACCCAAGCGGCGGCGGCAGCGGTGGTTTTGGAAGACATTTATGGCGAACCTTTCCCTTTTACGGACAATACGCATGAAAAACGCGAACGCGATACGGCACAACAGGTGGATTTTAAGGTTCGCAAGTTCAATACATTTTGGGAAATGGCTGAGGAATGTGGCTACTCCCGCATCTTGGGCGGCATCCATACACAACAAGACAATAAACAAGGCTTGGCGATTGGACGCAAAGTGGGTGTGAATGTGAACAGCCTCGGTTGGCGCAAGTGATGGAACATTGCGGCATGTTGTCCTAAAAAATAGGCTCAATGATGATAGCGAGAATCATGATTGAGCCTATTTTTTTTTATTGTACGATTGATGGTCACGCCTCTATGCGGCGATGGCTGTCGCTTGCATCTGGATGCGCACGTCGGTGACTTGACCGCGTTTGATTTTTTTTACCGTCACTTCTTGGTTCATAAAACCTGCTTTACTGACTTTGAGTACCACCTCTTTTTTCGCGCCTGTTTTTACAGACCATTTGCCGCTGGCATCGGTGATATTGGTGTAGGAAGGCTCGATGGACTCAATGGTGACTTCGGCGATGGGATTGTCGGATTCGTCAACCGCCACGACGGACAATTTGGTCGGTGATACTGAGGGGGTCTTGCCTGTGCTGACCGCTGCGTATTCTTTCGCAAAATCGGGATATTTCTCCTGCGTTTTTTCTATGGCTAAGGGCAATACTTTGGCGACAAACTCTTTCATCTGTTCAAACAATTCGTCTTGATTGCCTTTGATGATGGAGGCTTTGGAGCGTTCGCGGCTGAGGATGGGCTTCATCTGGTTGAATGTCTCGATGTCGTTGCCTATGGCGGTGCGATACGCGGCAGTGAGTTCGTAACGATCCAATACTGAGGGGTATAGGAGCAGTCGTTTGTATTCCTCGCGTGCCAAAGTCAAAAAATCGGCTTCTGAACACCGCATAAAGGCTGTGACAGTTGTGCCGCAGGCTGTTTTCAAGTCCTTATTTTTGTCTTTGATGGCTTGGGCAACCAGCACATCCAAGCCTTTGCGGATGTTTTGTGCGATTTTGGTGCGCAGAGCTTGTTTGTCGGCGGGGGTGATGGTGCGGGCTTTGGCGTGGTCGCTGCCTTTGCTGTCAATGGCTTCCAAAAAGGCTTTGAAGGATTCAACATCTTCTTTGAGTAAAGGGAACTCCTCGATGAGGTCTCCGTATTCATCAAAAAAATTGTCCATGACCCTGTAGGTCTCGAGGTTTAAAACATATTCTTGTCTCATTTTTTTGTTTTTTTATAAGTTGAAAGATTTAGATTTCAGCTTATTTAAAATGGGTATCGTATTTCGTTTTTACTTATAACTCTTATCGTTTGTCAGTTGTTACGTTTTTATATTTTTTTAACTAAAAAATATCTCATATTTTATTCTTTGGGTTTATTTTTATGCCAATAAAAAAACAAGTGTATGAACCACACCCAAAATTTTATCTCTCGCATCCGCAACCTTATCGCCCAAGATGATTTCACAACGGCTATCCAACAATTGTCTGCTTTCTTGAAAAACAGCGCGTCATTGCGAGCGAAGCGAAGCAATCTGTTAAGAGGCAAGCGCAAAAACCCAATGAGCGTGTGCGCCCGCCTTTTAACAGATTGCTTCGCTTCGCTCGCAATGACGGACACCATTTTTACTGAGGGGGTCTCTTTTTTGTATCTTTTACAGTCGCCTTTTCGTATGAATAGACTCAGGATTGGATAAACAATGATGGTTTCACAAAAAAAAACAAATCGAAAGCATGGCAAAGAAGAAGAGTCAAAAACAGAAAAAATATGCCGACTACGAAACGGTCGCGAAGATTAGTTTCGGCGAGATGGACTATGAGATATCGGACTTAACGTTTGCTTATACGTTCACGCAAGAACCCATTTTCAAGATGGGGGTGACGGTGAAAGTGCCAGATGATGTGTATGAGGAGGCGATTCGGATGGAAATCCCTCTGTCGGAGGCTTTGCCCGTCTTGTCGCACAAACATCCTGCGATGGCAGAGTATGTCGAAAAGACGATTGAGGGTTTCGATGACCCGCATTTTAAGGAGGAATTGGCGATTGAGGCTTTGAAAGAGGAGGGGTTTGACATTGAGCATTTTGCCCGCTGTGTGTTGAATGGCTTGGAGGTTGAGATGTTCTGGGACCCCGATTTGCCACCGCCTACACCGCAAATCAAGAATGTGCAATTGGGGGCATTGGATTATAAGATTCCGAATATAGATATTAGTTATGGCGATGATGAAGCGGCCCCTGTTTTTACCTTCCACGCGACGGTGGAATTGCCCAAACATGTGATAGACAAAACCATTATTGTCAATATGCCCTTGCATAAGGTGTTGGAGGAAGTCCAAAAATACAATGCGCCGATGGTGGATTATGTCGAACAGACTTTGGCTGACCATGCCCACGAGCCTGACCCTGAGGTGGTGGCGATTCAGTCTTTGGCTGCTGAGGGCTTCGATTTGCGCCAGTTTCTGAAATATGCGCTGAATGATTTTGAGTTTCAAATTAAGAAAAATGACTGAGGGGGTGTTTAGAACGTTATTGTTAATCAATGGGTTCGCGCTGACGTATCGGATTTTTTGAAAAAATCCGATACGTTTTTTGTGTTTGCTACCATAATGTTATGCCTACGGCATTTTTTAGGCAAATTGGATACTTTTTGCGTTGCTACCATAATGTTATGCCTACGGCATTTTTTAGGCAAATTATTTTTTGCGTTGCTACCATAATGTTATGCCTACGGCATTTTTTGGGCAAATTATTTTTTGTTTGCTACCATAATGTTATGCCTACGGCATTTTTTGGGCAAATTGTTTTTGCGTTTGCTACCATAATGTTATGCCTACGGCATTTTTTAGGTTTACTCCTGACTCGTTCTGTGTTACTCCTGATTCGTTCTGCGTTACTCCTGACTCGTTCTGCTTTACTCCTGATTCGTTCTGCTTTACTCCTGATTCGTTCTGCGTTACTCTTGAAAGGTGGGTGGGCAAAAAATAACGGTCGGTGCGATTGTGGTGCGCACCGACCGTTGTACGGGTTGGGTGTTTTTATTCTATTACCAATTCCTTTTCTATTTTGACACCGTCTTTCTCAATGTCGAGGGTGTACTTGCCTTTTTGGAGGTAGTATTTGCCGTCGTCGCCTTTTTTCAGTTCGATGTCCTTTTCTTCTTTGTCTTTTTTATTGCTGTTCAACCAGGTGGTGTACTGAGGGGTCTGTGCCGCATCCACAATCATTTCGATTTCTGGATAGGTCAGACCTTTCGACACTTTGAGGGTTGATTTCAACAAGACTAAATCTTTTCCTGCGCGAATGGTGATGGTGGCGTTGCCACTGTTTTTGGCATAGCAGGGGATTTGAGCGGTGACGGGTTTCATGTCTTCCCATTTGTTGCGCTGGATGCCCCAACCGCGATTCGTTTGTTTTTTCAAATCGAATACGACAAAGTCTTTCGCCAGAGTTTTGTCGTCGAGTTGCTGAACGTGTTGCACATCGGCAACAAACAATGAGCGTCCGTGCGTGCCAACCACGAGTTCGCGGTCGCGAGGATGCACGACCACATCGTGAATGGCGACGTGCGGCAAGCCGTTGCCCATGGTTTGGAATGTTTTGCCTTTGTCGAGTGAGACGTAGAGGTAGTGGTCAGTGCCGACGTAGAGGATGTTTGGATTTTTCGGGTCTTCTTTCACGACATTGATAGGCTCGGCGGGCAAATCGGTGCCGATGCGCGTCCAAGTGTCGCCATAATTGGTCGAGACATAGAGATACGCATTGAAATCGTCCCAACGGTAGCCATTGAGTGAGGCATAAACCGTGGCTTTGTCGTGGCTGCTGGCTTGTACACGGCTCACCCACAAGTCGTTGGGCAACCCCTCAGTAATTTTCTTCCAAGAGTTGCCACCGTCTTTTGAGATGTGAATGAAACCATCGTCACTACCGACATAGAGCAAACCAAATTTGAACGAAGACTCGCTGATGCTCGTCAAAGTCCCGTAAGGTACATTGCCTTTTTTGCCGCCTTTGGTCAAATCGTCGCTGATGCGTTCCCAATTATCACCTTTATCGAGCGAACGATAGAGCTTATTTGCGCCAAAATACAGCACATCTTGATTGTGTTGCGACAACAAAATAGGCGTTTGCCAATTGAATCGAAGCGGCTTATCTCCCAAATCGTGTTTGGGTGTGATGAACTTGGGTCTGCCTGCGTTTTGTCGGGTCGTCGTGCGCGCATACACCCCGAATTGGAAACCCGTATAGACTGTGGCATTGTCGCGGGTGTCTATCATGGTTTGCATACCGTCACCGCCCATCAAACGGCGATATTCGTTGTGGCCTGAATCGTGCCAGTCCACATTGGGTTCTGTTTTTGAACTACCGAACCAAACGCCATTGTCTTGCAAACCGCCATAGACATTGTACGGCTCATTCATGTCCACATTGATGTGGTAGAATTGACCGACAGGCGGATTGTTACATTTGAACCATGTTTTGCCGTCGTCGTAAGTGATATTGATACCGCCATCGTTGCCATTGATGAGGTGTCCTTTGCGGTTGGGATTGACCCAAAGAGCATGGTGGTCGGCGTGAACGTTGTCTTTGTCGAGATTGCGCCAAGTTTTACCACCGTCGTTTGAGCCGATGGCATTGAAGCCCAGCACGTAGATTTTTTCGGGATAAGTTGGGTTCACCCGAATCTGAGCGAAATAGTAACCATAAGTGAAAAACTGGTCTGGAATCGGGTTGTCGTGTGTGCGTTTCCACGTTTTACCGCCATCTTCGGAGTTGTAAACCTCTGCGCCAATCAATCCGAGGCGATTGGCAAAACCATCGTCGCCAGTGTCCACGTAGTCGTACAAAGTTTGAACAGTGATTTTGCCTGATTTGATTTGTTCGATGATGTCGTCAGCTTTATACTTTTCGGGATAACCATTTGCACGCAAGTAAGCAGCGACTTTCTTTTTAGGCAGAGCCAAAAATGCGTCTTTGCTCATGCCTTTGAGTTCTTCTTTTTTGAGTTCATCGCTGACAGGTTCGGCTGTTTTCTGTGGTTTCGAGCCTTGATTGTCAATGACGGCGTACACGAGCGTATTGTTGCCTTTTTTTGCCAAAGCCAAACCAATACGTCCTGCATCTGCACCTGTTGGAAAACCTGCCCCAGCGGGGGTGACGAGTTTCCAACTGACACCGCCATCCGTTGATTTATAGATGCCTGAACTTTTGCCCGACTCTTCAAAATTCCAAGCGCGGCGTTCTTTCATCCACATGGCAGCGTACAATACTGAGGGGTTCGTTTCGTCCACCACAATATCAATCGCGCCTGTGTTGTCGTCCACAAAGAGGGTTTGTTGCCATGTTTTGCCACCATCTTTGGTCATATAGACACCCCGTTCTTTGTTGGGCGAATACAAATGCCCTAAAGCCGCTACCCACACGATGTCGGGATTGGTCGGATGCAACACGATGCGCCCGATGTGGTGTGTTTCTTCCAAACCGAGATGCTGCCAAGTCTTGCCATCGTCGGTTGACTTATAAACGCCTGCACCTGCATAACTCGAACGGCTCGAATTATTTTCGCCAGAGCCAAGCCAAATGATGTTTTTATTCCAGTTGACAGCCACATCGCCGATGGTCATAACGGCTTGATTGTCAAAGATGGGTGTCATATCTGCACCATTCGATTCTGTTTTCCACAAGCCACCCGATGCGTAACAGATGTAAAATACTGAGGGGTCCTTTGGATTCACGTCCACATCCACGACACGTCCGCTTTGTACCGTTGGCCCGATGTTTCGATAAGTTACCCCATTGAGCAACGAGTTGTCTGTCAATGCCTTACGCTTATCCAAAGCCATGATACGGTCTTTGCCAGAGGAAGCAGAAACAGAATTGGGTTGCGTTTGATATTGAGCCAAAAGAGAAGATGCGCACAATGTAAACGCACAGATTTTTATGATTTTCATAAGTTGGTTGATATGATTGGTTGAAAAAAGACTTTTATACCGACGTAAATTTAGAGTTTTATAGCAAAACCCAAAAAGAAAAGTCTTTTTACTGAGGGGGGCAAAATCGAGGTTTATCCAAATTGGATTTTGATTGTTTTTGAATTTAGGTTTGTCGTTGCTTATTTGAAGGTTGTCCGTTAAACAAAAATGGCGAAGTTGTTCACTTCGCCATTTTTAATACCTTGAAAAATCATTTTATTCGTTGCCAAAAAACTCTTTTTGCAATTCAGCCGTCTCTTCAACAGGGTCAGTGCTGGGTGTGTCGTCCTCAACACGGCGCAATTTTGGATCAGCTGCAGCATGAGTTGCTGTATTTGGAACAGGGCGTGCATTTTTAGCTTCGACACTTTTAGTCGCATGAGGAACGAGTTTCAGACGTTCTTTGCTAATGAGCTGACCTGTCATACTGCAAATGCCGTAGGTTTTATTTTGAATACGAATAATAGCATTTTCGAGATTGCGAATAAACTGTTGCTGACGAGCCAGCATATTATTCAACATTTCCATTTCAGTATGGCTTGAACTTTCATCAGTCCAATCGCCACTTTGTTGATTGGCACTGTTTTCGTTGATTTCTAACATCTGTTCGCGCAGAAACTGAACTTCTTTGCGCGCAGCGGCGAGTTTCTCGTCAATAAGCACTTTGAATTCGTGCAATTCTTCATCCGAATATCTTACAGCAGGTATAGCCATATTTATTCTATTTTGAAAAGGTTAAAGAATTATTGTTTCAAATTAATGACGGTTGGGTAAAAACCGTGCCAAATAAAATAGCCTCAAATGTGTGCAAGTGAATAGAAGTATTGGTGAAAGTCTCAAGCAGTTTTGGATTGTGTAATTTTCAACTACGCTGTTTTTTTAACCTTCTAAAAAGCTAAACTTTTAAACTTATTTAATTCTCTCAATGCACTATATTTTTTTATTATTACAAAAATATAATTATTTCATGTTTGTGTCAAACCAATTCATTAAAAATGGCGTAAATTACCCTTTTTGAATTATCATTTTGCAATAGCCGGAATTGCAAAATTTTATAATGGGCGCAAAATTACACTCTTTTCTGAAATTCAAGCCTTTGTACTTAAAAATTTATCTTAAATAAATCTTAAAACTAAAAAATCACCTTTCTCTCATTAATTTTGTACCGTTTCATTATTCAATCATACCTATTACTCATGTCAGTTCTAACCAAATCAGAATCGAAATCAATTGATTTTTTAAGAAAATTAGGCTTAAAACAAGTCAATCACGGCACCTCAACAGGCTTAAATACTGAGGGGGGACGTAAATCTATCAAAAGCCACTCCCCTGTTGATGGAGCGTTTATCGGTAGCGTTACAGTCACAAATCGTGAGCAATATGAAGCCGTCATTGTGAAAGCCAGCGAGGCGTTCAAAGTGTGGCGCAATGTTCCTGCACCCAAAAGAGGCGAAATTGTCCGTCAATACGGCGAAGAATTGCGTAAGCACAAAGACGCACTCGGTCGCCTCGTCAGCTACGAAATGGGTAAGAGCCTACAAGAAGGCTGGGGAGAAGTGCAAGAGATGATTGATATTTGCGATTTCGCTGTTGGTTTGAGCCGCCAACTCTATGGCTTGACGATGCACTCGGAACGTGCTAGCCACCGCATGTACGAGCAATGGCATCCGCTGGGCATCGTGGGTATCATTTCAGCGTTCAATTTCCCTGTTGCTGTTTGGTCGTGGAATGCGGCTTTAGCTTGGGTTTGTGGCAATGTTACTGTTTGGAAGGCTTCCGAAAAAACGCCTCTTTGCAGTGTTGCTTGTCAGAATATTTTACAAAAAGTATTGAAAGCCAATGATATACCCGAAGGCGTTTCGTGCATCATCAACGGTGACTACAAGGTCGGCGAATATATGACCAAAGACGAGCGAGTCGCTTTGGTATCAGCGACAGGCTCTACACGCATGGGCAAAATTGTGAATGCCACTGTTGCTGCTCGCTTGGGCAAAACGATTTTGGAATTGGGAGGCAACAACGCTATCATCATCACGCCATCGGCTGATTTGGAGGTGGTTGTTCCCGCTACTGTTTTTGGAGCAGTTGGTACAGCAGGACAACGCTGCACTTCGACACGTCGCTTAATCATCCATGAAAGCCTTTATGAAAACGTCAAAACACGTTTGGCAAAGGCTTATACGCAACTCAAAATCGGCAATCCATTGGATACGAACAACCATGTTGGACCACTTATTGACCATTTGGCCGTTGAAAACTATCTGTCTGCGATTGAAAAGGTGAAAGCGGCAGGTGGTAACTTCGTCGTAGAAGGCGGTGTTTTGGAAGGTTTTGAGTCGGGTTGCTATGTCAAACCGTGCATCGCAGAAGTACAAAACGAGTGGGACATCGTGCAACATGAAACTTTTGCACCCATTTTATATTTGATGAAATATGCGACTATTGACGAAGCCATTGCGCTACAAAATGGTGTACCTCAAGGCTTGAGTTCTGCCATTATGACCGATAGTGTGCGCGAAGCTGAACAGTTTTTGAGTGTTGCAGGGTCAGATTGTGGCATCGCCAATGTCAATATTGGTACTTCAGGAGCTGAAATCGGTGGCGCATTTGGTGGTGAAAAAGAAACTGGTGGTGGACGTGAATCGGGCAGCGATGCGTGGAAAGCCTATATGCGTCGTCAAACGAACACGATTAATTACGGTCGCCAATTGCCTTTGGCACAAGGGATAAAGTTTGACCTTTAGTTAGAAAAAGGATGGAAGTCAAGTTAGGGAAATAGTTGAAATTTCCCTAACTGACAACTCCTGAAATTTATTTTAAGACCAATGTTTTTTCAAAAACCTTAAAAAATTACCGTGCATTATCCCTTCAATATCCCCCTCAGTATAACCACGTTTTTTCAACAAATCGGGCATTTTTTGCAAATCTGCGATTGTTTCAAGGTCATAAGGACATTGTTCATTGCCAAAAGCACCATCCAAATCTGAGCCAATACCCACATGTAGGGCATTGCCTGCAATTTGACAAATATGGTCAATGTGATCAATCACTTTCTCCATATTACACTGCATACTGAGGGGTGTTGATGCGCCTCGCACCCAATTTGGCACAATCATCCAAGCATCGAAAGCTGCTCCTATGACTGCGTCGCGTTCAATCAAAGCCTTAATCTGCTCGTCAGAATACTGCCGATTGTGGTCAACAAGAGTTCTACAAAGATTATGACTTGCCCAAATTGCTCCATCAAAATGCGACATTGCCTGCCAAAAAGCATCGTCACACAAGTGCGTCGCATCTAAAATCATGCGGAGTGAAGCCATTTTTTTTAACAAATCCAGACCATTTTGCCCCATTTTGCCTGTGGCATCTGTGCCGTTGGCGTAGCGACCTGCGCCATAGTGGGCAGGACCGATGGCACGAAGACCATATTCATAAGCTTTTTCGACATAATCAATAGAAATCAAAGAATCAGCTCCTTCTAAACTCAAAATATAGCCAACGGGTTTGCGGTCGTTGGGTTCTCCGTTTTGCCACAATGCCAGATGTTGCGCCAAACCGACCCCCTCAGTAATTTGTACCATTTCTCCTTCTGCTTCCATCGCTTTGTACCAAGCCAATTGCCCTTGCGTTTGCGCCCAAGCCTGTTGTGGCGAATGCCAACCCGGCAATGGACTATCTGGTGCGACAAATCGGGCAATTTGAGTAGCGACGACAATACCAATATTGCCTTTTCGCAAGTCAGGCAAGCTCACGACAGCTCGCCCGCGGTCGGGTTTGTCGGTCATACCTTTTTCTCGTGCATTGATGCTGTCAATAGGTTGTCGCAGGTCGCGATTCCATTCCAAAGCATTCATGCTGAGGTCGAGATGAGCATCGAAAATGAGCATTTTATGATGGTTTTGACTGTTAAAACGATTGAAAACACAGTTTTCTGAAATAATCAAAATTCCAGAACCCCCTCTAAGCACTTAACAAGTTATTTTTCTATCTCTTGCAATTGTCAACCATTCGCCGCTGACATGACCATTTTCGATTGTGAAAACCCGTTCAAAAAGAGCCACAGTCGGGCAAATATGATAAGGCAAACCGTATAAAACATCGCCCACTTTGTAAGCATGTCCTTCGCCCGCTTCCAAAACCAAATGTTCTTCGCTCTGACTGAGGGGTACAAGTTCGGGTGCATTCAAAAAGAAAACACGATTGTTGATACTGTTTTCAGAAGCAACAGATTTATGACCTAAATCAAGACAAATTTTAGTGGCATCGGGCAAAGAAATGACCCTCGTAACCAATAAAGCAGCATGTTGAAAAGGCTGCTCGGCACACAAATCGCCATAGCCTTTGTCCCAGTAAATGAATGTACCGGGGCTACATTCGACATTTTCGCGCTTAGAATGTACCGAAAACGAAGGCGAACCGCCCGAAACAATGGTCAATTGATTGATTTTACCCCCCCTCAGTATTTCAGCTTCCACGGACTTCAATTTGTCAAAAGCGGCATCACAGTCCGCTTTTCGAACTGCCCAATCGAGGTTTCTCAGATGCCCATCGTAGCCATGTAAACCGACGACGTGAATACCTTTTAGCGTCGAACAAGCCTCAAAAAGAGCGATTGCCGATTCATCGGGCGCAATACCTGTGCGGTTTTGACCCAAATTGAGGTCAATAAAGACAGGAATATCGAGATTTGCGGCTTCAAAAGCAACAGATTGAGCTTGTGCCGCCGCCACATTATCAATCAAGCAAGCATAACGTGTCGTCGGATATTTTTTTATCACTTCGATAAATCGGCTCAATTTGGGACCAATCGGTTGATAAGCCAACAACACATCGGGCGCACCAACTATGCCCAACATTTCGGCTTCTGCAATCGTGGCACACTTAAACTTTGAAATACCCGCAGCCAACATCAGTCGAGCCACATCAGGAGATTTATGTGTTTTGATATGCGGGCGCAAACGACTTGCATCGCCCACCATATTGATAGCTAAATCAATATTGTGTTGCACTCGTTCGGGATAGACGACCAGCGTAGGCGTGTCTAAATGATTGACGTTTTGTATTTTATAGTCGAATTTCGGAAGATTCATATTGCAAAGTTCAAATGCACTAAATTGCTATTTTTTAATCAATTTCAAAAATACCTTCAATCTCGACAGCGACATTATTGGGTAGCGACCCCATACCAACGGCACTGCGCACACCCAAACCAAAATCCTCGCCCCACAAATCGCGGAACAATTCGCTACATCCATTGATGACGATGGGGTGTTTTTCATAATCAGGCGTGGCATTGACCATGCCTAAAATCTTGACCACCCGTTTGATTTTGTCCAAATCGCCCAGATGTTTTTTCAGTGACACGAGCATCGCCAGACCACATTGACGGGCAGCGATTTTACCCTGCTCTTCATTGAGTTCTTGTCCCAATTTACCTTTGATAAAGATGCCCTCAGTTTGGATAGAGACATGACCCGACACATAAACAAGGTTGCCAATGGTCAAACAGCTTTTGTAAATACCTTTGGAGGCAGGAAGGGTGGGCAAAGTCAAGCCCATCGCAGCTAATTTTTCTTCGATTTTTGACATAAAAAAGTGATATGTAAATGATGAAATAGCGAAATTACTGAGGGGGTGATTGTTTTTAAAGGCATATCTACAAAAAAATTGTGGATAATCGCGATTTTTAAAGCCAGTTTTTTTTAAGTCATACTTTTATGTTTTTATCTTTACAAAACATAACAAATTCTCTTTCCCCTGTAAGTAGATAGGAAGTCAATGCCAAAGAATACAGATGCGTTCACAGATGCTGACTTAATTCGCATGATTTGCGGTCAATCACACGACCGCGAGAAGGCACTACATTATATTTTTGTTCATTCGGGGGAAATATGATTAAAGAAGGAATAGGTCAAGTTTATATTCCGCAAATGATTTTAAGTACAACCAGTCAAATACAAATCAATCAAGGTGTTCTTGGATTAGGAAGTGGTAGCCAAACTATTCTAAAAGGTGCTATTACCGTTGCCGCCAATGCTTTTTTGGGGTTTGATGCTTTCGCTTCATTAGCTTCTGGTACTTCTATTGTTGGACAAGGAAGCTGTTATATTGTTGGGACAATTACCCTAGACAATACGATCACTTTTAATATTGCTAACATAGATCTTTGGGCTGGTACATTGACTTTAAACAAAGACATTACATTATCCAAATTAAATATGGGCGGCGGTGTAATCAGTGGCAGCGGAAAATTAACTATAACGGGTGACTTCCATTTCCAAGGTGGCGAAATTCGGAATCAAACGATAGCAAATGGTAATACTTATATTGAAGGAGCAAACAATAGCCTATACGATGGCACAATCAACAACGGTAGAGGTATCGCAAACGGTGGCGAATTGACACTTAATGGCTCTATTACCTATTCTTATGATAACCGTTTTTCGATTCAAGGTAATTTGCACAAACGTTTATATCGAAGTGCATAAACGTTTATATCGAAGTGCATAAACGTTTATACCGAAGTGCATAAACGTTTATTCATTTTGTACAAACGTTTATACCGAAGTGCATAAACGTTTATTCATTTTGTACAAACGTTTATACCGAAGTGCATAAACGTTTATTCATTTTGTATAAATGTTTATACATTTTGCATAAACGTTTATACATTTTGCATAAATGTTTATACATTTTGCATAAACGTTTATACATTTTGCACAAACGTTTATACCGAAGTGCATAAACGTTTATACATTTTGCATAAACGTTTATACATTTTGCACAAACGTTTATATCGAAGTGTATAAACGTTTATACAAAGCGACAACGAGGTTTAGAATGGCGTTGTCGCTTTTTTATACTGAAAATGGTTTGCCTAAAAATGGTTACATAAAAAAGTGAAAAACAATCGCTTACATTTTTCACTTTTCGTTTTTCACTTTTCACTCAGTATATTACTTTACAGACCCCTCAGTATAACTGTTGTACTGAGGGGTATCGTTTATTTCGCGGTAATATCTTCAACAGTCAGAACCACACGTGTACCGCGAGGTGAGCCATCTGCACCGATTAAATCTTGGATGTGAATATTGTTTTTATCCACAGCTTTGTTAATCAAACGCAACCGTTCTTCGCTGATAGTCACGCCTAACGATTGGCGACCGTTTTGTTGAGAGGTCTTGTTATGGGCATTCGAGCGACCAACTCCGTCATCTTCAACCACAAAGGTAAGTTTGCCTTTTTCTTGTTTGACATCAATGGTCAGATGACCTTTTGTCGGCTTGTGTAGTAAGCCATGCCACACAGCATTTTCAACAGCCCATGAGACCCATGCAAGTCATTTTAACATCGAACGGTCAACGGATGGTCAGAAGTTTGAAAAAATCGGCACAACTAAAGCTAAGGGCAAAGCTGCAACTTACGAATATCTGGACAGATACCCCCTCAGTATAACCACCTATTACCGATTGAAAATGAATGACTTGAATGAAAAAAATGATTATTCAAAAGTGGTGAGCGTGAGTCGAAGTAATGTAAGCAAAATTAAGATTTACCCCAACCCGACTAATAACCTTTTGACTATTGATTTGGGTAATATGCAACACGCTACCGTAACGTTTTTAGATATACTGGGTAGGGTAATGTTTAATAAAGAATCGCAAACAAATCAGATGACACTTGATTTGTCGAACTTCGAAAGTGGCATTTATATGTTGGAGGTCAAATCAAAAAATGTATCAATTCAAGAAAAAGTTATCAAACAATAATCAAACTCAATTTTAGGTGTAATGTGCTGAAAACTCTATGAAATTCTTTTTACCTTGAATAATCAAAGCACTGAGGAGGATACCAGGTATGTCTTCCTCAGTTTTTTGTATACCTAAAAAGATATTTGGCTAAGTCGGTTAACAGCTGCCGTGCCTGAGTTCAGGAATCAGCCCACTTGTAATGCGATTTTTATACTTATGCCATTTCTAATTATTTTAAATGAATTGAATCACAAAGTTCAAACCACTCAATCCCTTGGCTGATAATGTTTGAAAATATCAAAAACGCATTTCATCTTCAAAAGTTTACAGTGATTAAAATCTGTTAATACCCATTCACTCACTCAGAATGCTTGCTTACACACTTAATAAAGCAATTCACTCATTTTGGCTCATACCCCTCAGTATGTGATGCATCTTTGTATCATCAAAAGCACACAACACACGCACATTATACGCTATTGAAAATGGTTTATAATCAGTGAAAAGTAAAAAACTAAAAATGAAAAATTCAAGTCGGCGATTATCAATGATTCCAACTTTTCATTTTTCACTTTCTACGCTCAGAGTTATCATTAAAAATTTTAATAAAACTTTTAAAATCAAATAGTTATGAAAATTAAATACATTCTTATCAGCACTTTGTTTGTGTTTTTAGTTACTGCCAGCAATGCGCAAAATTTCAGTACATGGATTCAAGATGCATCCCATAAAGGGCTTAAAGTACGATATGCCATCAATAAAGATGCCTTTGGATATAACACTGTTATTTTAGAATTAACAAATACTATATTGTCCAGTATGGAAGTCACGACTTCAATCTGTAGTACTGAAGGTCAAGGTAAAAACGGTTGGCAACAGATAAGCATTCAGCCCAATAAAATAGTGAGGCTTTCCTTTAAAGTAAAAAACAACGCTTGTGTCAATGGCTGGTGGTGGTGGTATCGGAGTTATTCAGAGAGTAGATCTACAAATATTTTTGGCAACTAAAATACACTTCTTAATCTATTTAAAATCAAATAATTATGAAAAAGATAATTGTTTTTCTTCTTGTGACTTTGTCATCTATTTCATTACTGCAAGCTCAACTTGATCGATCAAAATTGTCAACTCCAACAGTCAATACAACACCCTCAGGATTAAAGGTTGAAGTGCGCATCAATAAATCGAATATGATTATTCGCGAGCTTAGTAACCCTGTTAGTATGTTTACTTTCAAACTGTTTACCCCTACTTTTTCACCCAAAATGAATAATCCCCAATCGCTGTCAAACGATTGCATTTATCATGAAATATCAGGATTTAATGTAGTTTGCAAAAACAATGTTTCTATGATTGTGAATGGAGACATCGTCTATAATTTTATCTTAACGGGCCTCAGTACCGAAATGCTTTATGGTGTTGATGTTATCCCTTCCACGTATGCCTTCAAACCTAATATTGGTTATGTATTGACGAAAACAGGTCAGGCAAGTAGTGGTTTTTGCAACAATTCAACGGTCAATGGGCAGACATTAAAAATATATATTTCGGCAGTCAATCCACCTAAATAGGCCAATCTCAACCAAAGCAGTACTGAATGGGACTTATTTCCTAAAAATCAAAGATGGGTTTAGTTCTATTAAACGTAAAATTGTGAAAAGGCAGTTAGAAAAATAGGCGAGTATGCATTTTGTCACACACTCGCCTCTATTTTTCCCATTCAATATTCTCCATCTGCCACAAAATCCATCGCTGTCTTTTCAAAACGTAATCAGAAGGGTCGTTCACACGGTAGCGAATGGGATTGGGTAGGCAAGCAGCAATGCGGGCCGCTTCGTTGGCTGTGAGTTTGGATGCAGGTTTTTTGTAAAAATGCAAAGCGGCGGCTTCTGCGCCAAAAATACCATCGCCCATTTCGGCTACGTTCAGATAGACTTCCAGAATGCGGTCTTTACTCCAAAACAATTCAATCAAAAATGTCGAGTACAGCTCCAATCCTTTACGCAACCAATCACGGTTTTGCCACAAAAAAACATTTTTGGCAACTTGCTGCGAAATGGTACTCGCACCTTTTTTACGCTTGTGGTTTTTATTAAATTCCATAGCTTTTTCAATAGCATCCACATCAATGCCAAAATGGTTTTCAAATTCTTGGTCTTCAGAGGCAATCACAGCGTGTTGCATCGGAATTGAGATTTGGTCGAGGCTGACCCATTGTTTTTTGATGTCTTTGCCGTTCAACCATTGCCAGAAAATAGTAGGCGTGGACACGACTGGAATGAAAATCAGCAATAGCGTATATATGAGGTGTGCGAAAAAGAGGGATAAAAAAATCCTTTTCACAATCCGATATATTTTCAATAAAGTTGGATAGAGTGCAAAACGTGTTGACAAAAAACCCATAATAGTATTGCGTTTTATGATTCGGTTCAAAAATAGTATTTCCACCTCGTTTCCCAATGAAATGAAGCAAAAAACTGTTGAAATACTCTCCAAAACCCTTCTTCTACTGAGGGGTATTGCTCTTTAAAATGAGCAAATCCAAACGATAAGTGGAGAAAAAAATAGCTTGTCAAGCCTTGAAGCAAAAAAAATAAAAAAAAATTTCAAAAAAAACTATTCACAGAAAGGGGGGAAAAATAATTTATTTTTCACAATAGCGTTTTTTTGTCGGCAAGTTTTAAGTAAATAAAGCATTGATTATCAATTTATTAATTTAATCATAGTAAAATAATAAAATTATTTAGCCTTGAATTTCAATTCACAATACCTTCAAAATGTCTTTGCATAGCCAAAATTCTTGTCGCACCTTTGTATCATCAAAAAGAAAACAACTATAAGAGCAAGCTACACAAGATATGTTCATGGGATTATAATTTGCTGTCAGGGGTCGTCCCGACGTTGTTTCTAAAAAAGGTCGGGACGGCAATCTGGTTTTCAAATAAAATCTGAACATTTGAAAAACGAAGAAATAAAGGCGCTGAAAAAGTCAGCGACGATAAGAAATATGTTCATGGGATTATAATTTGTTGTCGGGTTAGTCGTCTCGACATTCACTTAAAAGTCGAGACGGCGAAACTGATTTCCTATGACAAAAGAAAAGCGAAGAAATAAAGGCACTGAAAAAGTCAGTGGCGATAAGAAATATGTTCATGGGATTATAATTTGTTGTCGGGTTAGTCGTCTCGACATTCACTTAAAAGTCGAGACGGCGAAACTGATTTTCCTGTGACAAAAGAAAAACGAAGAAATAAAGGCACTGAAAAAGTCAGTGGCGATAAGAAATATGTTCATGGGATTATAATTTGTTGTCGGGTTAGTCGTCTCGACATTCACTTAAAAGTCGAGACGGCAAAACTGATTTTCCTGTGACAAAAAAGAAACGAAGAAATAAAGGCACTGAAAAAAGTCAGTGGCGATAAGAAATATGTTCATGGGATTATAATTTGTTGTTAAGGCGTCCGAATCTGTTCAGATTCGGACGTTTTTTTTTACCCCTCAGTATAATCTGCTTTTTATACAGATTTTCTAACGATTTATAGGATGGTATTTTGTAAGAACGGTTGCTCATTCGGATAATCTGTCGTGAAGTGCAGACCGCGACTTTCTCTACGAGTGGCTGCCGAGCGTGTTATCAAATAAGCAATTGTTACCAGATTCCTTAATTCACACAGTTGTGGCGAAATGGTCGTCGTATTATACAAATCTTCCGTTTCGCGATACAAAATAAACAAACGGTCGAGCGCACGTTTCAAACGTACATTTGAGCGTACGATGCCAACGTAGTAGCTCATCAAATCTTTCAATTCTTTTGTACTTTGGGTTATCAAGACCATCTCTTGAGGGTCAGTTGTGCCAGCCGCATTCCAATTAGGAATACCTTTTTTAATTTCTTGACTATCAATATGTTCCAAAGTATCGTTCGCAATGCGATGGCCAAAGACGAGTGCTTCGAGCAGCGAGTTTGAAGCCAACCGATTTGCCCCGTGCAAACCTGTGCAACTGCATTCGCCGCAGGCATAGAGGTTTTTGATGCTGCTTTTGCCAATTTCATCCACCAAAATACCCCCGCATTGATAGTGACACGCAGGTACGACAGGAATCATATCCGTCATAGGGTCAATGCCAATGCTCTTACATTTATCGTAAATAGTTGGAAAATGCGCATAAAAAGCCTCTTTATCCAAGTGCCGGCAATCAAGATACATGCACTCCGACCCCCAAATTTTCATCTCAGAGTCAATCGCACGAGCAACAATATCACGTGGCGCAAGTGATTTGCGGGGGTCATATTTTTCCATAAATTCCTTGCCATCAGGTGTTTTTAAAATCCCTCCAAAGCCACGAACGGCTTCAGAAACGAGGAAATTGGGATTGTCGCCACTTGGATTGTACAGAGCTGTCGGGTGGAATTGCACAAATTCCATATCTGAGACACGACCTTTGGCACGATAGACCATCGCGATGCCATCACCTGTGGCGATGACAGGGTTAGTCGTATTTTTATAGACTTGACCTGTGCCACCCGTTGCCATCATGGTTGTTTTAGCCAAAAAAGTCTCAATTTCTCCCGTTTTTTTATTCAAGGCATAACAACCATAACATTCAATATCAGGTGTCAGTCGGGTGATATTCCAACCCAAAT
Source organism: Saprospiraceae bacterium (assembly GCA_016787525.1). Lineage (GTDB taxonomy): Bacteria > Bacteroidota > Bacteroidia > Chitinophagales > Saprospiraceae > JAAFJT01. The sequence goes on from JAEUUP010000089.1 coordinate 225,365, forward strand.
GATGCTGTGTGATGATGTCAACAGCAAAATAATGCTCATGGATATGGATATTGGCGTATCTTTTAGATTCAGCAACCAAAGCACGCTGTATTTCCCAACCTGTTAAATCTTTATAGTGTAAAATGCGATTTTCGGTATGCCCACCTTCTCTACCAAGGTCATAATCTTCTCCATGTTTGTCGAAACGAGTTCCCCAATCAATGATTTCTTGGACACGTTGAGGACCTTCATTCACGACTATTTCGACAATACTCTGCTTGCACAAACCGTCTCCTGCATCAAGTGTGTCTTCCACATGTTTTTGAAATGAATCTTTGTCAAAATCCCAGACAGCGGCCACGCCACCTTGTGCATAGCGCGTATTCGATTCATTTTCAACTGTTTTTGTCAAAACATCAATACGCAAATCACTTCTTTTCTGGGCAATTTTAATAGCGAAACTTAACCCCGCAATACCGCCACCTATGACGAGAATATCTGTTTTCATAATTTCAAAAGATAATTGTTCAAGTGATGAATGATTAAAAATATAGACTTAGTTTAAAAACAAAACGAAGTTACAGGTTTTTAATTGCCAAGCAAAACTTTTTTTCAAAAGCCATTAAAAAACTTTAACACACCCCTCAGTATGCAACAGAGGGAACACAAAAAAGGGCAACCACGACAGCGGTCACCCCTCACACTATGAAACACTATAATTTTTCTTTATGTACTCGGATAAAAATGAAATTTAGAGCCACAAATCTAACGTTTGATTTCTAAATCTAAAAGAAAAATCTTTTTTTAATACTAAAATTTGGCGAAACAAAAATATAAATATATTTTATAATCTCAAATTTCTTTTAAAAATATTTTGCCGTTCCACCATTCTTTTTCGATAATCGCCTTATTTTTCTGATAAAAATTGACTGCAGGCGTGTTCCAATCCAAAACTTGCCATTTTGTCAAAAAGCAATCTTTTTGGCGCGCCACTTCTAAAAAGGTGTCGAAGAGTCGTTGACCGACACCAAATTGGCGATATTTTTCAGTCACAACAAAGTCTTCCAAGTACAACATCCTCCCACGCCAAGTCGAATAAGCCATGTAGTAGAATATCATACCGACGATTTGCCCCCCCTCAGTATTTTCAGTGTCTATGGCAACCTGCGCTTCAAAAATGCCTGCTTCAAAATCGCGCCTATATTCTTCAATGGTAGCTGTGTGAGCTTGAGGCTCATTTTCATACACAGCTAACTCATATACGAGTGCATGAATCGCTGGTATGTCGTCAATAGTCGCTGGTCGGATGATGATATTTGGCATCTCTTAATGAAAATAAAGCTGATTCTGAATAATAAAACAAAACTAGGAATAAGAAGTTTTCAAAAAAACTCCTTATTCCTTTGAGAATTTAAATTACTGTTTTTCAATGGTTTGTGTCACAAACCCTTGTTCTGAAACCAATCGGACAATATAAGTACCATTGGGTAAGAGGCTCAAATCCAGATTTTGATCCCCCTCAGTATTATCATATTTTTTCGATAAAACAACCTGTCCTTGAACATTCACAACAGAAACAACTGCTTTTTCCCCTACTTTATCGAACGAGAGAGTCACCAAACCTCTTGTTACTGAGGGGTACACTCTGAATGCCGATTTTTCGATTTGTTGTGTCGAAGACGTTTTCAAAACACTGCCTGCCCATGTCGTTGCCACACGAATACCATCCATCGTCAATGTAATACTATCGCTGGCTGTGCCTTGGCGCAGAAAAAAGGCATTGATTTCGGTGGCATCTGAACCTGTTGCAAGACTCGCCAAATTGTTGACTGTATAAGCTGAAATCGCAGGCTCAATGGTTGTCGTTGATGCGGTTGGATGCACATAAAAAGCAACAGTGTCGTTGGTGGTCGCCGTTGTGTTAAAACCATATTTGATGGTCACAAGATAAGCTGTATTGGCTGTGTAGCGATTAGTGGAGTAAGTAGCCGCTGCAGTTCCTCTACCAATGCCCAAATAAAAGCCGCCCGCACTATCACTTTTGACATAAAAACGCAGATTGTAGTTAGAACCAGAGGCACCAGATGTGAAACCTGTCACATAACTGCCAGCTGTCTTGGCAGCTGTTTTCAAATTCATCAAAAAGGAAGCATAAAGGCTGCCCGAAGTAACTGCCGATGTGAAATCCTTTTTCGAGTCCTCGCCACTGGCAACCATGTCAACAGCATTTCCGATGCCTGAATTGGCATAACCCGTGTGCGTCAAACCTGTGGCGCGCGCATACAGACCATTCGTTCCCCAAGCACTGACAGGTGTCCAACCTTGTTTTGTCAGCGAATCGGTGTAGTTAAAATCTTCTGACAAAAGGGCTTGCCCTTGTGCTGAGAATGCCATAAAAAGGCACAAAATAAGGGTGATGTTCTTCATAATGTTAAAAGTTTTGATTAATTAAAGTGACTAAATAGTAATTGATTATTGTTGATTGAATATGGGTTCAATACCATATTTCGCCCTCAATTGGGCTTCCATTTGATATTGCAACCACCACTTGGGTATTGTATTTCTGTCACAGTATCTCCCCTCAGTACAGCATCCAAAACGGCACGTAAATCTTCGCCAGTCACAGGTAAATCGTTTTTAGGGCGTGAACCGTCTATCCGACCGCGATAAACCAGTCGTCGTTCGCCATCAAAAACATAAAAATCAGGCGTACAAGCAGCATCGTAAGCCTTAGCGACTTCTTGCGTTTCGTCGTATAGATATGGAAAAGTGTACCCCTCAGTATGTGCCACGATTTTCATCTTGTCGGGTGCGTCTTGTGGATAATTGTCCACATCGTTGGAGCTGATGCCGACAAACGATACACCTTTAGGCTGATAATCTTTTGCCAATGCCACAATGCCTGAGTTGACATGCAAGACATAAGGACAGTGGTTGCACAAAAACATGATGACCATTGCTACATCTGAAGCCACATCATCAAGCGTCAAAATGCGGTCGCTGACGGTATCTGGTAAGCTAAAAAAAGGAGCTTTTGTGCCGAGAGGAAGCATATTTGATTCTGTAAATGCCATATTTAGTTGATTTTTAAGCTGAAAACGTTTATCTATCTTTTCCGTCAGTCATAAACCAAGTAGGAGAATTATCGTCTGGGTCGCCGTTATAATTAATGGTGATTTCTTCACCTGCTTCGATATCCCGAACAGCGAAGATTTCGATATATTGTTCGTCAAATTCCATGAAATAGTCGGCATTGGACGGGGCGAAATGGTTGTAAAGAGAGCCAAAACCCAGCGCAATGGCACATTCTTTTTGGTCATCACCCCAAAGGAAATAATAATCGTAGAGTGTTGTCGTGTCCAAAACAGCCATTTCCCCTTCTTTCATCACGATGACAGGACAGACTTCAATCATGTCTCCTTTTTTGATGGGTGAACCAGTGAAAACACCACGTCCGCCGAGTGCGCTCTGAGCGATATAAAGAGTTGGGTTTCTCATTTATTTGTGATTTTGGTCAACACCTTCCTCTTCTTGTCTTTGAATTTCTTCATTACTGAGGGGGTGCTTTTCTTCTTTGAGTAATTTTCCAGATTCATCAAATTCCAAGTTGATATAATCTGTACTTGTTTCTAATTCAATTTGATAGGTTCTGCCTTTTTGGCTATCTATCTGCAAACTGACCGCTGCTGCATTTTGGTATTTTTTATCCAATACCTGTTGAATGGCTTTAGGCAAAGACTCTTGTTCTATAAAAGTTGCAGTATATTGATACACGCCTTTGGCATCGTAGAACGCTTTTTTCTCGATTTCATCATCTGTGAACAAGGCAGAAAAACCCACATCGAGCGTATCCCAAACGACATCTTGGGCATTAGGGCATCGTTTAGCGAAGTCTTCTTGCATCGGTACAATGGGTTGACCTACTGCCGTCGGAGGCGTTTTGGGCTGTTCTTTACAAGCCAAAAGACAGATGATTGCCGAAAATAGGGTGAAATAGCGCAATATCATAGATGGTATTTTGTATATCGGCAAAAATAGAGGGAAAATGTCAAACGGCAAAATATAAGGCGGTTTATGAGGTGGGAGGCAACGCTGTACCCCCTCAGTATTCTGTCTCAAAGACCATCGGATGCTCATACTGAGGGGGAGAAAAAGAGCTATGATTTTATAATTTTCTTCACAATGAATTGGTTGTCTGACTTAATTTTTGCCATGAATACGCCGTTGGGTAAGTCTGAAAGTGGTAAAATATGCGATGAAGTATTTATTTCCAAATAGATGGTTTTTAATGTTTTACCTTGTAAATCAATGATTTCGACAGTTGTTTTTTCATCCGTAGAAAAATTTAAATTTAAATCTGAGCTGAACGGAATAGGATAAAATATGGCTGTTTTTTCACTCAAATCACCTACGCCCACCGTAGGTGCAAGTGTAAACACCTTTTCAACTGTCTGTGACTTGAAATTTGCGACCACACGCCATGTACCAGCCGAACTATTTGGCAAAGTGAGCGACCAATACCACCAAGAAGCGTTGTAGGTACTCGGCGAGGTATGTGTCCAAGTGGCTGCTGTTGCACCTGTGGGTGAGTAAATTGTGTAAGTAGTCACGTCACCTTGCGATTGGTCGTGAAAATAAGCTGTTACATAGATTTTGCTGCCATAAGCAAACTGATAGGTATCGTTGGGTTGGTCATTATAGGTCACGCAATCGCCTTCAACGGCAGGCGTTTTGCCGAGTTGCAGACGATTGAGCGTTGGGTCGCGCCACGGTTTTTGGTTTGCCCACCAAGTGACCGAACTCAGTGCATTACACGAACCCACGAAAGGGTCAATCAATTTTCCTGCACTATTGTAAACTTCAAAATGCAAATGTGGTCCCGTCGAACAGCCAGAACTGCCCACCACGCCCAAATATTCTCCTTTGGCAACTGATGCGCCAACGTTTTTTGTGGTTTGACTGTTTTTCTTCATGTGACCATACCACGACACCGAATTGTCGGCGTGGCGCACAGCAATAGCATTCCAATCGTAATTGACGCAAGAACAGTGTTTATCCTCAAAACCATCAATTTTATAAATAATTACACCCGCTTCTGCTGCAATAATGTGTAGTGAATTATCATCCATACGCTTCCAGCCGAATGGATAGGTAAAAATGTCTGTACCTTTGTGACCATCGTAAGTTCTTGAGTTACAATTATAATCTTGCACACTACCTGTGGCGGTATTCTGATCAACAAAATTACTGATGCCGTAGTAGCTTGGATCGGCATCGAAACCCGAAGCTTGTTTCAGAGGCCAATCGAAAGCCACAACTTGTGGTGAACGCAACTGTGCAAATGCACCTTCACGCTCCAATCGCTCAATATTGGTCGCAATTTGGGTTTGCATCGCTTCTCTGATGGCAGGCGATACGCATTCGGTAGGCGTGTATTCTGCTGCGCCACCTTCAAAGAATTGTACTGAGGGGGTGCTATTCTGTGCCGAGATACAAAAAGAGAACAGAACAAAAACACCCACTGACAAATAACGTTTCATATTTTTTCGTTAGTTTGAATGACGTAAAAAGTTTTTGTTTACACGAACAAATACCTGATTTAGTTGCTTTTAGCCTGTTTTATTTCTTTTTTAATCATTGAAAATCAATTTTTTATGCTTTTAAAAAACGTTTTTTTAGCTATTTTCTTAATCATGCAAACCTGTAGTGAACAATCTTCAAAAGGGCAAAATACCGTGAGCGATGTCCTGCCCTACGATTTGTCGAAACCATCCACTTCTTTTGATTTGGCGACACCTTTGCACGAAATCTCTGGTCTGACAGCTTCTCCCAATGCCGAGCAATTGGCTTGTTTGCAAGATGAGATAGGACAATTGTTTTATATTGATAAAAAAACGGGCAAAGCGACCCCCTCAGTCATTTTCCAAAATTCAGGCGATTTTGAAGGTATTGAGTTTGTAGGCGACACGCTTTGGGCGGTTACGAGCAAAGGCAAATTGTTCAAAATGTGGCATTTAGACAAAACGCCGTTCGACATTCAAGTTTTCAAAGTTGAAAGTTTGCGAAATGCCAATATCGAAGGTTTAGGCTACAATCGGCAGACGCATCAATTATTACTCGCTGCCAAAGGTGAAAAAACAGATGGGGCAACTCTACGCACGATTTGGGCATTCGATACACAACAAACGACCCCCTCTCCAAAGGAGTCTATGACAGTATCAAAAGTATTTGATGTGCAACTGGCTGATTTTCAATCGTTTTTAAAGCAAAAAACAGACAAACGCTACGCTAAACTCACAAAAGACTATATCGAAAACCCTACGCCTGCGGGTTTTGAGTTTGGTCCATCGGGCATTGCGGTTCAGCCACAAAACGGACATACATATATCGTGTCTGCAACCAATCGGACGCTCATTGTGTTAGATGCTGCGGGCAAAATTTTAGATATGGCAAAATTGGACAAAACGCTCTTCCCTCAACCCGAAGGTTTGTGCTTCGATGCGGACGGCACATTGTATATCAGCAACGAGGCAAAAGACGGCTCAAATGCTAATTTATTGGTTTTCAATAAGCAGGCAAAATAAACTTTGAACCGTTTTTGGAAGATTTTAAGAATGTTAGGGCAAAAGTTTGGTTTTCTGAGAACGTATATAGACTTTTGTATGTGTTTTTGAAAAGTACAGAAAATAACAGATTTTTCGGCACGACAGTCCGATAAAAGCAAAAAATTTAGCAATAATCAATAATAAAGAAATGGCTGTTATAGAAATAAAAGTTCCGAGCATTGCGGAGTCCATCACAGAAGTCACCTTATCGCAATGGCTTAAAGAAGACGGTGCAATTATCAAAAGAGACGAACCTATTTGCGAATTTGAATCTGACAAAGCAACACTTGAGTTGCCAGCCGAAGTGGGGGGCAAGTTAATACATGTCGCTACTGAGGGGTCAGATTTGAAAATCGGTGATGTTGTTGCCAAAATTGATACCGATGCTGCTGCTGCCTCAGCTGCAACCGAAGTCACTAAAGCAGAAGTGGCAAGTCCAGCACCTGCAACGACTTCATCTGCAAGTAATTATGCAACAGGTACACCCTCACCCGCAGCTCAAAAAATATTGGCAGAAGGCGGTGTTTCGTCCAGCGATGTTAGTGGGACAGGTAGAGACGGGCGTATCACAAAGGACGATGCGCAAAAAGCAGTTGCCAATAAACCAGCACCAGAGCCAGCAAAAATCGAAAAACCCGCACCTAAAGCCGAAGCACCTGTTGCTGTATCCGCAGGAGCGTTTAACAGAGGTGAGCGTCGAGTCAAAATGTCGCGTATGCGTCAAACCATTGCCAAACGTTTGGTTTCTGCTAAAAATACAACAGCCATGTTGACCACATTCAACGAGGTGGACATGTCGGCGGTATTTGCATTACGGGAAAAATATCAAGATAAATTTGTCAAAAAATACGGTATTAAGCTCGGTTTCATGTCCATTTTTGCCAAAGCTTGTGCTAAGGTTTTGTTGGAAATGCCTGATGTGAATGCTTTCATTGACAGCACAACGAATGAAATCATTTATCACGACTATGCCGACATTTCATTGGCCATTTCGACTCCGACAGGTTTGGTTGTGCCGCCGATTCGCAACGTTGAGTCTTTGAGTTTTGCCGATTTTGAGAAAAAATTGAAAGATTTGGCAGCTAAAGCACGTGATGGCAAATTGACTTTAGAAGAAATGTCTGGCGGTACGTTCACTATCACCAATGGTGGCGTATTTGGTTCTTTGATGTCCACACCGATTATCAATGAGCCGCAATCTGCCATTTTGGGTATGCACGCTATCAAAGACCGCCCTGTGGTGGTAGATGGTCAAATCGTAATTCGCCCGATGATGTACTTAGCGTTGAGCTACGATCACCGCATCATTGACGGTTCTACTTCCGTCACTTTCTTGGTAAAAGTAAAAGAATTGATTGAAGACCCAACAAGTTTGTTGTTGGATTTATAGTATCAATACTTCGGTAGTTTTTTAAGCGTAAATAACGCCGCCTGTGGCGGCGGAGTGGACTTTTTGGAGGGAAGGTTTAATTTTTTTCAAGTTCGGGCTGCGCCCGAACTTGAAAAAAATTAAACCTTCCCTCCATTCCCCCTTTTTTCGGCGGCGAAGCAGCCGTTTTTCAACTAAAAAATTACCGAAGTATTGTAGTATCTGTAGTCAGAAAAAGGAATAGCCTCAATTTTCAGCACTGAAAGTTGAGGCTATTTTTTATGATATAATGTGCCAATAGACTCACTGACTTATCACAATCGAACCCGTACTGAGGGGGGTATTATCTTTCATAATTCTATAGAAATACACGCCCGAACTGAGGTTTTTGCGGTGGAAAAGTAGTTTTTCGCCCACAAAAGGTTCATTTCTGACCAATTTGCCTAAACCGTCAAAAAGTAAGAGTTGCACTTTGGTATCTGTTTTTATTTGTGTCTCAAACGTAGCCATTTCGACAATTGGGTTAGGATAAATCACCACTGTATTGTTAGACAACATCGCCAATTGACCTTTTATACGACTTTCATTTTGTTTGACATTGGTTTGCAACGTTTGGCAAAGTGTGAATACAGAGGGAATACTCACAGCTTTCGGATAGCTATCAAAATACGCTGTTTGGAAAGCTTGCAATGCCAAACGGTTGACACCAAAGCTTGCTGATTCGTCGCTAAATATTTGACTATCAGACTTTTTGACATTAGACGAGTCTATTTGGTTGGTTGATTGAATATCGCCATTGGTTGGCAAAATAAAAATAATGACATCTTCTATGATGATATGGTTCTTGCTGTATCTAGCTGTGTTTGCACCTGCTACCACCACCGACGACACTGCTGCTGCTCGTTGAATTGTAGCAGAACTAATCGTGTCTGGATAAATGTGTGCATCTGAGCAAACGGTTTGGTTGATAGGAGCATAGGTTGAGCAGCTGGCTTTGGCTTTCACAGTGAAACGACCAACTCCATTGACAGGTACATCGCCTACGTTGAAACGCATGATTTGACCTCTCTGCGATTGCGGCATCTGCGAAGCTTCCACAAAGGTCAAAGATGCATCGAGCACAAAATCAATGTAGGCGTTTTTAGCCAATGATGTACCGTTGTTCGCATAGCGGATGGTGTAAACGTTTTCGGCACAATTTTGAAAATTTGGGGCTTTCACATCCACCTGCATAGCTGGGCTGGATGCAGCGGCTTTCATAGCAAAGTCGAGAGCAATTTCACTACCTTTTGAAGAAAATTTTGTATAAGTGTCTTGTTGGAAGGGCAGCCAGTAGCGATTGGGTGTGATGACGTTAATTTTATATGTGCCTAACTCTAATTTGAATTGGTATTGACCTAATCTATCTGTCGCTGTCCAATAAATTTGTCCAGTTGTGGTGTTTTCGGCTTTTACAAACCACCCCCTCAGTATCTGTTCATTGTCGAAAGCGGCATTTTGGTTTTGGTCAAAAAAAACTTTACCCGATAGGATATTCAAAGGATTGTCAGAAATTTTTTCCAGATAAATAGAAGCTTGTTGTTGCCCCCTCAGTAAAAAGGGCAAAAACAAAATGACACTACCGACGATTAAATAATATTTCTTTGCCATGGTCAAATCCCCGATTTTTCTTTAAACTTATCTTCGAGTATCTCAACAATTTTAGTTTTTCTTTGCATACCGAAACTAAAATCTATTTTTTACTCACAATGGTACTTTTGGCAGGCTTTTGATGAGGTCAATCAATCAATGATAACGTATAAATGGTCCAATTCGCCGTTCTTATGAGAGAGGTATTTTTCCAATATCGCAAATTTCACCTTATTTTCTGAGATAGCAAAATACAGATTTAATAGATTCTCAAATTTTAGTCGAAAATAATTATTGATAATCAATGTTTTATTGAATATAAAATCAAAACAGAAATGATATTAAAATGAGAATACGTCGAAAATCGCACCTCATTTTAGCTTTTATGAAAAAAACGCCAACTTCTGTCCCCATTTTTGTGGGCAATTGAACAAAACGAGTGGATTTTTCTTTTTGTAGAAGTTACCAATTATTCACCAGATTGTTTTTGTGAAAAAAATACCTGAATTAAGACCTAACGCTCATCTTATGGCTCAAAATAAACCCAGTAGTTTCAAAGATCAATTTGCGGCTTTGAAACACATTCCAGCTCTCTTTCGCTTGATTTGGCGTACCAATCAATGGCTCATGCTGTCGAATATCGTGCTGCGCCTGATACGTTCTGCTTTACCTTTGTTGACATTGATTGTTGCTAAAAATATCGTTGACGAAGTGGTTCGATTGGCGCAAACACACAGTGTATCGCATATCAGTTTCACAGCTTTTTTTACTGAGGGGTCGTGGCTATTGACTCTGATTGTTTTAGAATTTGGCATTGTCGCGCTTTCCGAAATCATCGGACGAGGTATTTCGTTGACTGAAATCTTGTTGGGCGACCTTTTTTCTAATCAATCTTCGATGGAAATCATTCGGCACGCGGCAACGCTCGATTTGTATCAATTTGAAGACCCTCAGTTTTATGACAAATTGGAACGTGCCAGACGACAAACCACGGGACGAACGATACTGATGACACAGGTTTTTGAGCAAGCCCAAGACATCATCACCATTTTATTTTTAGGAGCAGGTTTGTTGTTTTTCAATCCCTGGCTGATTTTAATATTAGTTTTAGCCGTTATCCCGACCTTATTTGGCGAGATTTATTTCAACCAAAAAGTCTATTCGCTCACGTTGAGTTGGACTCCCGAACGTCGCGAGTTGGACTACCTACGCTACATTGGCGCATCGGACGAAACGGCGAAAGAAATCAAGATGTTTGGTCTTGCGGAGTTTCTGGCGAGCCGCTTCAAGACTATTTCAGACCGTTATTTTGAAGCCAATAAAAAAAT
>JAEUUP010000166.1 GCA_016787525.1 Saprospiraceae bacterium
ACTTTAATCGCACCACTTTGGAATTGAAACATTGCTCATTTAGCAAGTTGTCTCGGTAGGCTCTGACTTTAATCGCACCACTTTGGAATTGAAACTACTGAGGGGGTAGGTACAAAGCCACAAACCGTTAGACTTTAATCGCACCACTTTGGAATTGAAACAATACGATAAACCATCATTCATTGCTCACTACATTTGACTTTAATCGCACCACTTTGGAATTGAAACACCGAAAGCGACATTGCAAGTGATTTATTGAACAAACTTTAATCGCACCACTTTGGAATTGAAACAAGGCTTCTGCCTCAGACACGAAACGCGAAACACCACTTTAATCGCACCACTTTGGAATTGAAACGATAGTTTCAAGTGCGCAATGCTTCCAGCAGGGGTAACTTTAATCGCACCACTTTGGAATTGAAACTATTTCAATATTATCATAAACGTTGCCTTCTACCCACTTTAATCGCACCACTTTGGAATTGAAACCGATTCTTCCAAGCCTTTTAGCGACATACTCAGTATCACTTTAATCGCACCACTTTGGAATTGAAACTTCTGAGACAGTTGTATTAGATAAGGCTTGATTAAGACTTTAATCGCACCACTTTGGAATTGAAACTTAGGATTCAATGAATCCGCAGGAGGCAAATGTGGACTTTAATCGCACCACTTTGGAATTGAAACATTGATGTCTGCTCCTTTTTCAGAAGACAGCGGTGACTTTAATCGCACCACTTTGGAATTGAAACATGCTATTAAGTTGCAAAAGGCTTTGGGTACTGATAACTTTAATCGCACCACTTTGGAATTGAAACTTTTTTGTTTCAACTCAACGGTAACCTTAGCACCGACTTTAATCGCACCACTTTGGAATTGAAACATATCTTTCATTATCAAGCTAAATAACCTGACGTGAACTTTAATCGCACCACTTTGGAATTGAAACAAATAAAGAAAAGCAATAAGGCTATAAAGTCAAATAACTTTAATCGCACCACTTTGGAATTGAAACATTTGTAGTTTTCATAAAAATTTGTAAGATTTTAAAACTTTAATCGCACCACTTTGGAATTGAAACTGTTTTTTTGAAACATCATCGGCGCAAATCGGTCATACTTTAATCGCACCACTTTGGAATTGAAACAGACCTCCGTCCGTGCCGCTACAACTGCGAATATCTCACTTTAATCGCACCACTTTGGAATTGAAACCTTTCAAAGATACGTTTACGCAAAATGTGTTGTTGCCGACTTTAATCGCACCACTTTGGAATTGAAACAACCATAGCTCTTGAAAAAGAAGCCAAGGCGGCTAAACTTTAATCGCACCACTTTGGAATTGAAACCGTATGAAAAACATGAGCGGTTATTTTAGTATGAAGACTTTAATCGCACCACTTTGGAATTGAAACGTAATAGTAACAGTCAAAGTCTCGTCATTGTCAAAAACTTTAATCGCACCACTTTGGAATTGAAACCCTCTTATAGTTTCTTGAAAACCCGACATAGACATCAACTTTAATCGCACCACTTTGGAATTGAAACAGTAGAAATGAAGAAAAATAATAATTTTTTACTGGACTTTAATCGCACCACTTTGGAATTGAAACTTTTTTTCACAAATTTGCAATTAGAGTTCCTTTTTCACTTTAATCGCACCACTTTGGAATTGAAACAAACAGGGATAGTTTTCACCGTCCCAATTCCGAAAACTTTAATCGCACCACTTTGGAATTGAAACTGCGATTCTTTAGGTCGCACAAACGACAGTTCAGAACTTTAATCGCACCACTTTGGAATTGAAACTTTTTTCACATTTAAATCCGTTTCAACATGCAAAAACTTTAATCGCACCACTTTGGAATTGAAACCTCAGAACTTTGTAGATTGTTCGTGATTTTAGATTCACTTTAATCGCACCACTTTGGAATTGAAACATTCGAGCGGTGAAAAAGGCTCGTTCACAGTCACTGCTACTTTAATCGCACCACTTTGGAATTGAAACGTTGATTGAGTATCATTATAAACAATTACCTGATTAACTTTAATCGCACCACTTTGGAATTGAAACTGATTTGTAGTTAATTTTAAAATATCTCTATACATTGACTTTAATCGCACCACTTTGGAATTGAAACTGAATTTTTGCTAGTGCTTTTTTAGATACTAACTGTACTTTAATCGCACCACTTTGGAATTGAAACAAATCTGAAAAAACTGAAAATGTAAATACTGATGGCACTTTAATCGCACCACTTTGGAATTGAAACAGTGTTGAATTTGAACATAAAGGCATACACCAACGACTTTAATCGCACCACTTTGGAATTGAAACTTGATAAGCTTTTGTATAGACTCATCTACATACTTACTTTAATCGCACCACTTTGGAATTGAAACAGCTCTTTGAGTGTCATTAAATAAGTGTGGGAACTGACTTTAATCGCACCACTTTGGAATTGAAACTCGTGCCACTTGCGCCTGAATCCCCAATCCTATAAACACTTTAATCGCACCACTTTGGAATTGAAACGTTATCCTTTGCCCAAGCTATTACTGAGGGGTATTTTACTTTAATCGCACCACTTTGGAATTGAAACGAATAGGGGTTTTTTATACGTGTAAACGAGCCGTAAACTTTAATCGCACCACTTTGGAATTGAAACCAAGCTGGCGCAAAGCCTACAACGGTTCGTAACCGCAGACTTTAATCGCACCACTTTGGAATTGAAACTTGAGCAATATCCAGCCCGACGAAATTGAGTAATTACTTTAATCGCACCACTTTGGAATTGAAACTCCTCAAAAATGCGTTTTTCAATATCACTTGTCATTACTTTAATCGCACCACTTTGGAATTGAAACGACACCATCCACGCTTTCAGATGTGAGTTTCCCGAACTTTAATCGCACCACTTTGGAATTGAAACAAACTTGGTCAAAACGGTCAACTTGCTGCGTGTGGAAACTTTAATCGCACCACTTTGGAATTGAAACTATACATTTGAAGGCGTTGCCGATTCTAATTTAATACCGACTTTAATCGCACCACTTTGGAATTGAAACAATATCAAATCAACGAGCCGTTTTACGTCTCTTAAACTTTAATCGCACCACTTTGGAATTGAAACATGTGAACCCCGCAAACGATGTGACCGCAATGAGTGACTTTAATCGCACCACTTTGGAATTGAAACCTCAGTAATAGTCGAAAATAACTTTGCTTCAGATGAAACTTTAATCGCACCACTTTGGAATTGAAACATGTCTCAACAATGCAGACCCCTCAGTATCAAGCAACACTTTAATCGCACCACTTTGGAATTGAAACAGGTAGAGAATGGGGGTGGTTCATTTAGGTGTTTCGAGGACTTTAATCGCACCACTTTGGAATTGAAACGCCGAAGCAATGTTTTTCTTGAATCCGAAGGACTTACTTTAATCGCACCACTTTGGAATTGAAACCTTCACTGGCATACACTGCGATGTAGCGAGTCGAGCCACTTTAATCGCACCACTTTGGAATTGAAACAAAATCAAAAGCGGCGTTATTTCGCTAAAACGCACCACTTTAATCGCACCACTTTGGAATTGAAACTTCAGTTCAATAATGGCTCAATCATCATCAGCAATACACTTTAATCGCACCACTTTGGAATTGAAACCTCGATTTTTCACGGTTCACCTCCTCACTGTTCACACTTTAATCGCACCACTTTGGAATTGAAACAGATTATTCGATGGGTACGTGTCGCAAGCGATACAGAACTTTAATCGCACCACTTTGGAATTGAAACATAACTATCAAATCGTATTCTTCATCTTCTTCATCACTTTAATCGCACCACTTTGGAATTGAAACATATTTCGCTGGCTGCAAAAAATACATCAGTGACCTACTTTAATCGCACCACTTTGGAATTGAAACGATTGATGATTGTGAGTACAGGAACGGGCAAAGATGACTTTAATCGCACCACTTTGGAATTGAAACAACGCGTCAAAATGCAACTGAATTTGTCTGTCAAACTTTAATCGCACCACTTTGGAATTGAAACCATGGTCAACGCCCTTTTTTTTGAAAGCGAGATACTTACTTTAATCGCACCACTTTGGAATTGAAACGGCGCAAGCGGTGATTTGTCGGCAGAGGCGTAGCAACTTTAATCGCACCACTTTGGAATTGAAACGAGTGCATTGAAGTTTACCAAAACCTTACTAATAAGGACTTTAATCGCACCACTTTGGAATTGAAACATCCTTACCTGACACTCGAAGGTACGGAAACTTCCTAACTTTAATCGCACCACTTTGGAATTGAAACAAGCCTAAAAATGTCCCTAAAAAGCCTAAAAATTAGACTTTAATCGCACCACTTTGGAATTGAAACATACTGAGGCATCCGATAGATGAAATTGACAACGGGCAACTTTAATCGCACCACTTTGGAATTGAAACAGTGGGTGCAAAAGACTTGTCGGCATAGGCGGCTAAACTTTAATCGCACCACTTTGGAATTGAAACGCTCGTTTTCAATCTCGTTAACTGCGATTGACACGCCACTTTAATCGCACCACTTTGGAATTGAAACATGTGCAACAAAATATACAGAAATCGTGTGTAGGGCGACTTTAATCGCACCACTTTGGAATTGAAACAAAACTACTGTAAAAAAGTGTAAAGACTTTACAGTCACTTTAATCGCACCACTTTGGAATTGAAACTTGGGATATAGTAGATCCGCCCTGACCTACCTTAAACTTTAATCGCACCACTTTGGAATTGAAACACCTTCAAAGCCTAATCAATGGCTTTTTTCAATCAACTTTAATCGCACCACTTTGGAATTGAAACAACAACACAAGATGTTAATAATAGTATCCTCAGCGACTTTAATCGCACCACTTTGGAATTGAAACAATTAGGAACGTATAAAACAGCCTCTTTCGTCTTATGACTTTAATCGCACCACTTTGGAATTGAAACTCAGTATTTTCGCTCAAAAAGATTTTGATTATACTGTACTTTAATCGCACCACTTTGGAATTGAAACGTTGAAATGATGCCGACAATTATAACCCCCGCAGTCCACTTTAATCGCACCACTTTGGAATTGAAACATTTTGCAGATGATGTCATTCGTAAACTCAACAATCTACTTTAATCGCACCACTTTGGAATTGAAACAAAGCCGCTTTGATGTTCCGAAATATGCTTTTCAAACTTTAATCGCACCACTTTGGAATTGAAACTGTTGGGTTTGCACCTGTTACAGTGAATCTTTTATCACTTTAATCGCACCACTTTGGAATTGAAACAAGGCACAGCTTATGCAGAATTTGCGTTTGATAATACTTTAATCGCACCACTTTGGAATTGAAACGAGGCTTGGAGCGATGCACGGATAGACAAATATTAACTTTAATCGCACCACTTTGGAATTGAAACATGTATACTATATGTGGCAATCTTATTTCTGAGTTGAACCATTATTTAGCAAGGCTTCAATCTCTGGTCGGAATTTATCTAATTTGCGTTTGCCTTGCCTTTTGGGCATTCTCTTATTCTTTCGAGCTTGTAAGGCTTCTTTCGTTCTCAGCGAAATCAAATCAGGCTCTATCTCGGCGGCGATGGTCAAAGCCATTGCCATGACCTTGCTTTGAATAGAATTATCCAATTGCCAACTGCCTTTGATGGCGCAAATATGAATCCCTTTTTCAAGACACATGCACAACACATACATAATCTCAAGCATACTTCGACCAATACGCGACAACTTCTCACGGGTTGTAATTCAGCTTATGTTAAGTCGTAGATACTGAGGGGGTGTCTTGCCCTAAGACTGCTTTTCTTTTCGACAAACTACGAATACTTTCGTAATAATGTTTAGAACTACGAAATTAATCGTAGTATCTTTGCTACGAAATTAATCGTACTTCTACTACCTGTCTCAACTCTGGTTTTATATGACGTACGAGTGTTGCCATGTATCACATTCTTTTTACAAATTTTTTCAACTTAAATTTAACAAAATGAAAAAGCTTTGCCTAATTATTAACCTATTTTTAGTTCTTTTCACGATTTCCCTTTCTGCACAATCTATTTCAGGTATTGTTCAAGATGAAGCCAGTACAAAATTGGAGTTTATCACTGTTACCTTGTTGAATGTAAAGGATTCATCGCTGACAAAAGGGGCAATAACTGATGTTAATGGTAAATATGAAATGAAAAACATTCCTTCTGGGCGTTATTTTATTTCGGTCAACAGCATTGGTTTTGCTAAAATGAGTACTAAATCGTTCGATTTTAAAGGTGATAACTATATTTTAGAACCTATTACACTCAAAAAATCAGAAACAGAACTCAATGCAGTAACTGTAACGAGTACAAAGCCATTGATAGAAATTCAAGCGGACAAACTGGTGGTAAATGTTGAAGGCAGCATTAATTCAACAGGACTCAATGCATTGGAGTTGCTACAAAAGTCGCCAAGCATCCAAGTAGATCAAGATGATAATATATCTGTTGAAGGCAAACAAGGTGTTAGAATTTATATTGATGGAAAGCCTTCGCCGCTTTCAGGTCGTGATTTAGCATCTGTCTTAAAAAGTATGCAATCGTCCGACATAGAAGCTATTGAAATCATTACAAACCCTTCAGCTAAATATGATGCAGCGGGCAATGTGGGTATCATTAATATACGTTTGAAAAAAAATAAAAAAATGGGGACGAATGGCAATATTACAGTAAACCCATATATCGGAGTAACACCCAAAATTGATTTTTCTGGTAGTTTGAACTATCGAGACAATAAATGGAATTTGTTTGGAAAATATGGCATTGGTCAAGGTATATGGCATAATTCACGCCAAAATGAACGTATTTTAAGAGGTATTGCTTACAATACTTCTATCAATTCGGAATTCCATGATAAGTATCAAAATTTTAAAGCAGGTGCAGATTATACACTCAATGACAAAAACTCCATTGGTTATGTCGTGAATGGTAATTATAGCGACAATAATTTTATCACCAAAAGTCAAACGCTTATAGGTAGAAATAGCGAAGAAGTTTTAGATTCTGCTATATTAACATCTGCCTCAAGTTCACCTGGGATGCGACTCAATTTAAATCATAATATCAACTATCGTTTTGCAGATACAAGTGGACATGAATTGACAATTGATGCCGATTATGGTACATACAACGGCACATCAGATTTATTCCAACCCAATAACTATATCTATAAAAATCCACTACAAACGTCCTATAATACTGTCTATCGGCAAGCAACTCCAACCGATATTACTATTCTTTCGTTCAAAGCGGACTACGAGCAACGGTTTTTAAAAGGAAAATTGGGCTATGGAATAAAAGCTTCGACTGTAAAATCAAACAATGTGCTTGATGCTTTCAATGTGGAAAGCAATGTGGCTGTTCGAGATACGGACAGAAGCAATACTTTTACATATTCTGAGAAAGTATTGGCAGCTTATATCAATTACAATAGGCAATTTAACAAAAAATGGAGCTTACAAGCAGGGCTTCGTGGTGAGCAAACATTTTCATTAGGCAATTTGGTCAGTTACAAAAAGAATGCGCTCGACAAAGTAGATACATCTTATTTGAATTTATTCCCAAGTTTTGCTTTAACGTATAATGCTTCAAAAAATCATTCATGGAATGTGAATTATAGCAGACGCATTAACCGCCCAAGTTATCAAGATTTGAATCCATTCGAATATAGAATTGATGAACTTACTTACTATAAAGGCAACGCTTTCTTGCAACCTCGCTATACAGATAGGCTCAAATTGACGCATACATTTATGTCGAAACTCACAACCTCAGTATCGTATTATTATACTTCAAACGAATACAATAATATTTCGAGAATAGATGCCAATAAAATCTATAATACAACTGAAAACTTCTCTTATTCGCAAGGGCTTTCGTTGAATATGTCGCTCAATACGCCTATTACAAAATGGTGGGAAATCAATACCAATTTTTGGTATCAAAACAATGCCATCCACGGCGAATTTAAAGACGGTACTGTTTACGATGTTGCCAACAGCAATTATGGTTTTAATGGTACAAGCACTTTCAAAATTAACAAATCAACTACATTTGAAGTATCGGGTTGGTATCGTTCTAAATTCACTTGGATCTATGTCAATAAAACACAAGGCATGGTTGATATTGGCTTGAAAAAGAAAGTTCTAAAAGATAGAGGTGATATAAAACTATCTATGGGCGATGTATTCAATACAGTTGGATTCAGTGCCTTATTTGTACACAATGATATTTACCAAAATATCTATGGTGTCTGGGAAGCTCGACGATATGGCGTTACATTCAATTACCGATTTGGTAGTAACGAAATAAAAAGCGCAAGAGAACATAAGGGTAGTTCCGAAGATGAATCGAGTCGGATTAAATAACGCTGAACTTCGACCGATAATAAGGGCTTTACTGTAAAAATAAAAACTCTTGAATTATCAGTTGCTCACTGTTTCTTGCTGCGCTCAAAAAGCGTACAAAGATGTTTTTTCAGAGCGACGTTCATTTTCTCAGAAAATGAACGTCGCTCTGATAGGTTTTTCTCAACGCATGTCTTTTTTGCAAGGCTGAGCGCATTTTGCGTCATCAAGCTCTGGTATGAAAAAAACAGTGGGTGTTTCATATTGTACTGAAAATCAATGCGCAGCAAGTCTAATGAAAAACAAAGCAAATTATTGAAAATTTATCTGGATTTCAGAGGTTTCAGCAAACCTTAATTGATATATCAATAGTTGTATTATATTTGCACCTATGGAAAAACTCAACGATACATTCTTCTATAATTTAGAAAAAACGGTAAAAACTTATCGCCAATATTTCCAAAACCAGCTCAAAGCACACGGTTTTGACATCACGCTCGACCAATGGCTAATACTGAGTACACTCATCAAAAATCCTGATATTTCTCAAAATGATATTGCCGAAAAAGTATTCAAAGACAAGGCTTCGGTCACACGAATCATCGAATTGTTGGTGCAAAATAACTTTTTAACCCGTGCCATTCATCCCACCAATCGCCGTATGTTTCAACTCACAGTTACAGAAAAAGGCTCTGATACCATCGAAAAACTGCGCGATTTAGTTCAAGCTTTTAGGAAAACTGCACTCGACACCATTTCACCCGATACGCTTCAAGAAACCCAAAAACTCTTGAAAATCATTGTGTCTAATTGCAAAAACAGCTCAGACTAAGTCCATGACAACTGCAAATGCTGTCGTTTGTGGAAAAATTGAAAAATATTTTAGTTGATATATCAACTATTGACATAACCAAACTATATTTGCAATCATATCCCTCGCATACTGAGGGGTGTCTGTTTCAAATAATTTTTTTGACCAATGCAAACCATTTGTCATCATGCCTATCTATCATAAACTCGGGAAAATTCCGCAAAAACGCCACACTCAGTTCCGCAACATTGAGGCACGAAATCCCGCAACAAGCGCGACTGAGGAGAGGCTTTATTACGAGCAACTATTCGGCACAATTGGCTTCGACGGTATGTCTTCGTTGATGTATCAAATATATCGCCCAACGATGATCAAAGAAATTTTGTCAGAAACGCCCGTTGCACCCAAAATTGCTGTTGAAAAAAGCATTAAAGCTCGTTTGCTCAAAGGTTTTGAAGTCGCTCCACAGGACGATTTTTTGGATAGTCGCACGCCACTTTTGGTCAATTCGGATATTCACATCGGTTTGGCTGCCCCAACAAAGTCGCTGCGAAGCTATTTTTATAAAAATGCTGATGCTGACGAAATGCTGTTTATTCACCGAGGTACGGGTACTTTACGCACCATGTTGGGCAATATACCTTTTGAATATGGCGATTATCTCATCATCCCACGTGGCATGATTTATCAAATTGATTTTGATACAGAAGACAATCGCTTGCTCTATGCCGAAAGTTTTCACCCCATTTATACACCCAAACGCTACCGCAATTGGTTCGGACAACTTTTAGAACACTCGCCTTTTTGTGAGCGCGATTATAAACTCCCACAAGACCTCGAAACGCACGATGAAAAAGGCAATTTTGTCATGAAAATCAAAAAACAAGGTGTCTTGTACGAATTACTTTACCCTACTCACCCTTTCGATGTGGTTGGTTGGGATGGTTATAATTTCCCTTATGGCATTTCTATTCACAATTTTGAACCCATAACAGGGCGTGTACACCAACCTCCGCCAGTGCATCAAATGTTTGAAACAAAAGCGTTTGTGATTTGCTCGTTTGTGCCACGCTTGTACGACTACCACCCCCTCAGTATTCCGGCTCCCTATAACCACTCAAATATTGACAGCGATGAAATGCTCTACTACGTAGATGGCGATTTTATGAGCCGCAACAATATCGAGCAGGGACATATCACGCTGCACCCTGGCGGCATTCCGCATGGGCCTGCTCCGGGGGCGTATGAGCGCAGCATTGGCAAAACAGTAACCGAAGAATTAGCGGTGATGATTGATACTTTCCGCCCTCTCAGTGTCACCGAAGCGGCTTTGAAAATTGACGATGGACAGTATTATCAATCGTGGTTAGAATAATTAAAATCAATAAAGAATGAGCTTTTCGATTCATAACATCCCTTTTGGCATTTTTTCCATAAAAAAACAGAAAAAACGCTTGGCAACCATCATCAATAACCAAGTCGTTGACCTGTATGCGGTGGCAGAATTGGGCTATTTCGATGATTTAAAAATCAAAAAATCTGTTTTTAGGCAGGATTTTTTGAACGATTTTATCGCATTGGGCAAAGAAAAAACCAATGCTGTCAGAAAGCGTTTGCAAGAGATATTGTCCGATACTCAAAACTTTTCCCCTTTGATGCCTTTAACTCCATCACGCTCTGGCGTGACCGTATTTTATGATGCAAAAGCTGTTGACTTGCATCTACCCATCAAAATTGGCGATTATACCGATTTTTATTCCTCAGAACAACACGCCACCAATGTCGGTATGATGTTCCGTGACCCTGCTAATGCTTTGTTATCCAATTGGAAACACATTCCAGTTGGTTACCATGGACGAGCGAGTTCGATATTCGTTTCAGGGCAAAATTTTCACCGGCCAAAAGGTCAAATCAACGCGAGTGACTCAACATTGCCGATTTTTTCAGCCACCAAACGATTGGATATTGAATTGGAAATGGCAACCATCATCGGCAAAAATAATGCTATCGGACATGCCATTGATGTCAACGAAGCTGAAGACTCAGTTTTTGGTTTTACTTTATTCAACGATTGGTCTGCCCGCGATATTCAGCGTTGGGAATATGTGCCATTAGGCCCTTTTTTGGCAAAAAATTTCTTTTCTTCGATGTCCCCTTGGGTGGTCACAATAGAAGCTCTTGAACCATTTCGAGTGCCTGCGGAGGTGCAAAATCCTGAGGTTTTACCCTATTTAAAAGAAAAAAATCGTCAAAATTTTGATATAACGTTAGAAGTTTTCCTAAAACCCGAACATACTGAGGGGGTCAAAATTTGTCATTCCAATTTCAAAAACATGTATTGGACAGTTGCTCAACAAATTGCACATCATACCGTAAATGGTTGCAATTTGAACATTGGCGATGTCATGGCATCAGGTACGATTTCGGGTAAAGAACACGATAGTTTTGGCTCATTATTGGAGTTGACTTGGGGTGGCAAAAAACCTATTTCTCTACCCGATGGCTCAACACGCACGTTTTTAGAAGATGGTGACACCATCACCATCAAAGGTTTTGCAGAAAAAAATGGCATTTGTATTGATTTTGGTGAAGTACAAACGACTGTTTTACCAGCTCATTAATCGTTATTTGTGCAATAAGGCAAGCCAATATTCATTTAAACAACGAATCATAAAATGGTAACAATCAATCCAAAGGAAGTTTCAATTCCTGTCATGCATAGTTTTTTGCAAGGAGCTGTTGCGCCACGTCCGATTGCCCTTGCCTCAACGGTGGACAAAGTGGGCAATATAAATTTGAGCCCTTTTAGTTTTTTCAATGTTTTTGGTACAAATCCACCAACTTTGATTTTTTCGCCCAATCGCCGTGTGCGCGACGGTAGCTCAAAAGATACGCTCGACAATGTGTTAGGACACGATGAAGTGGTTATTTGTATGGTGGATTATGCGATGGTCGAACAAATGTCGCTTTCAAGTTGTGAATACGACAAAGGGGTGAATGAGTTTAAAAAAGCGGGTTTTACTGAGGGGGTGTCTGTGATGGTGAAACCGCCACGCGTGGCCGAATCTAAAGCAGTTTTTGAATGTCGCGTCAAGCAAGTGATTCAGATGGGCGATGCAGGAGGCGCACCAAATTTGGTCATTTGTGAAGTGCTTTTGGCTCATTTTTCAGAAGATATTTTAAACGAGAGCGGGGTGATTGACCAAACTAAAACCGATTGGGTGGCCCGTTTGGGAGGCGATTGGTATTGTCGTGCATCGGGTAACGCTTTGTTTGAAGTGCCAAAACCGAGTGTCCACAAAGGCATAGGTGTAGATGCGGTTCCTGATTTCATCAAAAATGATAAATCATTTACAGGCAACGACTTAGGTCGTTTGGGCAATATAGCAAAACAGCCTTCTGAGTCAGAAATCGCCCATTTTGTACATCTAAATCCTCATGACAATTATAAGGAATTGGGCCAAATGCTGCTCAAACAAGGTCGTGTCAAAGAGGCATGGATGTCGCTACTTTATACTGAGATGTGTCAGAAATAAATGCTAACAAGATGGCTTATATGCTTTTCTGAAAGGTTTTGAAGATGGATTGATCACCAGAGAACAGGGTGAGTCTTATTGGGAAAATGCTGCCTGCTCTAACCCAAAAATAAGATTGGACTACTACGGTTTTCAATAATACATAAAAAAGAGGCTGTATCGAAAAGTATTGATACAACCTCTTTTTATATAAACTCCTGATGTTACGCACGGTACAGTTTACGCACTGTTTTTTGCTGCGCAAAAAAAGCGTACTAAAAAGAATCTATCAGACCGAAGTTCATTTTTCAATCGCAAGCGATTGAAAAATGAACTTCGGTCTAAAAAAAATAATTTCTTAGCACGTCTTTTTTGCGTAGCAAAAAACAGTGCGTAAACTGTACCGTGCGTAACATCAGTAAACTCTTCACAATGAATCATTTTTAATCTCTATCTGCCAGCCACTTAGCTACTTTAGGTGTTAAAGAGCTTTGAGAACGTGCGCCTACGAATACACCAATATGACCGCCTGGGAATTCGAGTAGCTCTTTATCTGTCGAGCCAATCAAATCATTGATAGGTTTTGTTGTTGCTGGTGGCACAATATGGTCATCTTTAGCAAAAATGGTTAGTTTAGGCATTTTGACATTTTTCAAATTTACTTTTTTGCCGCCCAACTCAAATTCGCCTTTTTTAAGTTTGTTGTGCAAATACATGTCTTTGATGAATTTTTTGTATGCCTCACCTGCTTGCGAAGGCGAATCGGCAACCCAACGCTCCATGCGTAAGAAATTCATCAAAGTGTCTTTATTTTTCATCGTTTCGGGTAGAGCCATGTATTTACGCGTCTTGTTCATGGGTTTCAAAAGATCGAAACCTGTGTTTAAGAAGTCGCCTGGAACGATGCCACCGAAACCATCCACAATCGCATCCACATCCATGTCTTTTGCCCAACGGAAAAGCAACCCCTCAGTATTGTCGAAGTCCACAGGCGTGACGAGCGTGATGAGGTTTTTGATTTTGTTAGGATACAAAGACGAATAAATCAAACTAAAAGTGCCACCTTGACAAACACCTAAAAGATTGATATTCGGTACATTATGACGTTTGCGCAAAAAGTCAACACAATCGTTGATATTGCCGAGGATGTAGTCTTCCATCGTTTTGTAGCGGTCAAGGCGCGTCGCATAGCCCCAATCAATGATGTAAACGTCAACTCCTTCACTCACGAGTTTGCGGATAAAACTGCGGTTGGGTTGTAAGTCCATCATTTCCCAACGATTGACTAAAGCATAAGATATAAGTAGTGGTGTTTTGACTGTTGCAGGCGTTTCACGTGTGAAATGGTACAATTTCACTTTGCCATCTTCCCAAACAGTTTCGCGCGGAGCTGTTGCTATGTCCACCATCTCGACCTCCGAAAGGTTGCGCATGGCATCTGATACGGTGTTGACTTGCTCGACAACTTGGTCTGCGACTTTATTATATTGGCTCATCTTAAATGTCTAATTATCAATTTTTTAAAATTGGTTTAAAAAAATCAGAAGGCATACCGTTTTTCGATTTCTTTTCTCTTAAACCTGCTCTGTTGCGAACAGGATTGGTTGGCAAAAACATCGTAAAATCGAATGGGTTGCCTTCTGATAAAACAACATTAAAAACTTAAAGCTCATATTACGAAAATATAAACATCTTTTTACTGAGGGGTATCAGTTGGTTACTTTACCACCTTTGAGTTCTTCTTGCCATTTTTGCAATTTATCCCACTCGCCTTTAGCTGCCAATAGCGCTTGCTCAGCCCAAGTTTGAGGATCATGTTTGCGGAAACGTGGGCCAGCTGTTTCGAGGAGACCTTTCACAAAATCCACATTTGCTTTTGCCAATTCTGTGAAGGTTTTGATGCCATTGTCTTGCAAAATAGTCTCGATTTTGGGTCCAATCCCTTCGATACGTTTCAAGTCGTCTTGCGTATCTTCTGTTGCCGCACTTACTGAGGGGGTCGTTTCTGGCATTACAACAGCGTTAGATGCGCTTTCAGCGATGGGAGTCCCTTCTTCCAAATTGGAAACTCGTTCTTCTAATGCCCGCAATTTGCGGCGCAAAGTAGCATTTTCAAGAGCAATGTCATCAGCTGCTGATTTCATCATAAAAGGCAAATCACTGAACATCAACTCTATCAATTCGTCGTATTTTGACTTGACCGCGATACCTGCTTTCGCCACTTCATTTTGTAAAATCGAATATTCGCCCGATTCCAAAACGACCATGATAGCATTTTCTAATTCATTCACATAAGCTGAGTAGAATGCTTTATAGTCAGGTAAATCTTGTGTTTGAGCATATTTTTCAGCATATTTTTTCAATATTGTTGGCAAAGCAACTGTACCTGCTTGATAAACTTTCGTTTGCATATCTGCACTTTTGACTACATAAGCCACATAAGCAAACTGAATATCTTTCAACAAACGTATGATTTTTACCTCTTTACCTTCACCCATAATATTGAACATCGGTGCAATCTCGTGTTGCAACTGAGTATTCATATCGAGAACACCTTTAAACAATGGACTGAGGTCGTTGCCTGCAGCTTGTTCCATCATTTTTTTCCAACTATCGTTCACCGAAGCGGCAGATGGTGCGAATTTGCTCGCATTGGCAATCATCTGCTCGAAATACTTGTTCGCATTGTCCAACACCTCGCTTGGGTTGCCCACATTCGTGAAACCCATGAATTTATTGACAAAATCTTTGTATGCATCGGGTGAAAAATATTTTTCAACGATTTCTTTTTGTGTCACACCGTATTGAATCAATTTGGTGAATGACTCCCAATATTTGTACAAGTCAGAATAGGACGCTGAAAAGTCTTTGTAGTAGCCTTGCATCTGTGGCGGCATTTTGCTCAATACATTGTCGCGCAACCAATCAGATGATTTTTTAAGCCAACCATTTAAATCATTTGCACTATTACCCAAATTTTTCATAGGGTTAGCAAAGTCCCATTCAGGCATTTTAAAACCTTGATTTTCAGTGTTTTCTTTGAGCAGCTTGAGCCAACGTTCCGTAAACTCTGTCTGTACGTCAATCCAATTTTTAAAACGTCCGGGTGATTTCTCAAAAACCTCTTTTGGATCGCCGACTTTGGTCATTTCCTCAAAAAAAGATTTTTGAAACTCATAATATTCTTTAAGCAAATCGGCGGGTGTATCGGCGGCTTTACGACCGTTTTGCCCGAATGAACTCATTGTTTTTTTTGAAAAATCTGTCCAATAGTCGAATGCTTTTTTTTGACTGTCAAATATGGAATCGAATGGATTGCTCATTGAATCACTGATTTTATTTTAGTTAGTTAATTTTTGGATTGCCTATTGTTGATTGATTATTGTTTAATCTGTATTAGTGAATCAACAATCAATCAACAACAAGCAATAATTAATACCTTATGCCCAATATTCTTTCACAAGTTTCATGTTAGCAGCTGATGTTTCAGACATAGCTTCGTAGCTATTTTTGTAAAGGTCTGTCACTTTCAAAGCTGTGTCTTGAGCTGCTTTTGCAGAATTTGAGAACATGTTTTTGTAAAAATCAGCTGTTTTGTTGAAATACTCTGTCTGAAGAGCAATAGCTTTTGAATAGTTTGCAGGCAATTTTTCCCACAGTTTCTCAGCAGACTCAGGTTTCATCATCGCTTCAAACAATTCCTTGTTTTTAGCTGTATATTCATTAAAAATGGCTTTACCTTCAGCAACAGCCGTCTCATCAACGACTGCAAATTTTGTTGCTTCTTTTGCAAAACCTGTTAACTTCTCAACCAACTGAGTTTGGTTGTCAATGATTTGATTTAATTGATTTTTAGTCGCACTCATTTCCTGAAAATTTATAATTTGAAAAAATTTATTTTCTTTATTGATGACACAAAGTTACCCCCTCAGTATTTTTTCAACAATAGGGTGTTTTAGATGTCTTTGCCTTGACTCAATTGACTTATTTTCAGTTAATTTGTTCTAAATAATTATAAATCAATTTTTTACAATTAAAAACTCAGTTATTGACTACAATTGTTTTTTCTGTTATTATTTTATTACTGAGGGGTATTTTTTCTATTTTGTTCATCATATTAGAAGCGATAGTGTAATCTGAATGTGAATATGTTGTCTTTCAAATCTCCTGTTAAACCTGATAATTGTGTTGCTTCGTTCTTAACGACATCGTACCACAATACGGCTCTCAGGTTCTCGGTGACATAACAAATATACCCAAAACCCAATGTGCGATAGCGCATGTCTGCCGCCGATAGTTTTGTACCACTTTTGATAGCTGAACCTGTCAAAGCCTTATTCGCATCATACCAATCGTATTTTATACCGATTTGGTGTTTTTTAGCAAAGCTTTGCAGGGCACAAAAGTATGCACCATCGAAAGGACGTACATAAAGCGGGTCGGTTGGTAAAGTTGCAGGTGTTTCAGAAGTTGTTGCTGTTGCTGATTGTGTGCCTACGATGTATTCCGCCCTCAATTCAGTTGTACCAATTCCAGATTTTATCTTCAACTGAGCATCCGCGCCAAAATATTGTCTGGGTGCTTTGCTGCCAATATGAGTACTGTCGGTTGTGGCTGTAAAGTCTGAGCCACCTTTCATAGTGTACATCGTTTTGTTGTTTTGACGAATACCACCATACAAAACCGATGCTCCGAGGTTTAAACTGATGTTTTTACTGAGGGGGTAATTTTTCAGTTGAATACGACCGATGATGTCTTTATAATTGTCGTAGTCTGTTGTCGCTATCAAACCTTGCCCATTGAATGCGCCCAAACTAACTTCTAGTCGGTGCAAAGGATGTTCTTTCTTTTGTGGCGCAAAGACTAACATTGCACCCAAATCTCGTTCTGTTTTCATTAAAATTTGAGACATTCGACCACGTTCTGGAGCTTCTCTATCGCTCGATGAATAGTTGATTTCAAAACCGAAAGGGCGTGCAAATAAACCTGTGACTAAAGAAAAACAATCGTATTTGTTTTCAAAGAAACGACCCCAGAAGTCGCGCGCAACCACACCTCGTTCTGTGCCATCATATTGAAACACGAATTGCATTTGAGGTGTTTTATGTTGTGAAAAAGTGGCATAATCAATCTTAATACGTGCTCGACGCAGCATAAAACGGCTGTCAACGCCTACGGGGAAGTCACCACCATTGAACGATTTTGCGCCTTCGGTTTGTATGACCTGATATTGCGGTTGTAAATAACCACTCAAACGCAAATGACCGTACCTTTTGAGAATGCCTAACATTTCTTGACCCGACGATTTTGTCGTGTCAATAATATCCATTAGAAATTGAGCTTTTAAACTGATAGAAAGGAACACAAGGACTGCTACGGCGAGTAGATGCTTAAAGGAATACATTTTTGAATAATTTTTTGAATCAATAAATTCCCTTCGATACTGAGGGAGCATAATTTTTGAGCAAAATTATTAATAATGCACCTAACTATTCTTTATGTCAATATTAAGTTTATGTTTATTTATAGGTGAGGGTGGGCATAATTATTCAAGTCTTTGCAGATATTCACTGTTTCGTGCTATGCACGAAAGGCGTACAAAATAAATTTTTTTATGGATTGAAGCTAAAAATTGAGGCTTTTGCCTCAATTTTTAGCTTCAATCCGAAAAAAATATTCTCAAAGCACGCTTTTTGCTTGTCCAAGAGACTCCTTCGGAGCAAAAAAACAGTCCGTAATGGTGTCGTTTATTAAAACCGTATTACTAAGAATGATTTTTTAAATCTTCTGACATTGATTTTATAAAGCCGTCTTTATCCTTTTTGACTTCTTCTAACATCCCTTTTCTCTCCTCTGGAATTGTAAAATATTTTTCTGCCCACAAATTTATTTCTATCATAATTGGTAGCAAATCAATCCCTTTTTGGGTCAATTTATACAACACTTTTGCTTTGCTATCGGGGTGGTCAAGTTTTACAATCAGTTGATTCTCCTCCAAAGCCTGCAATCGAGAGGCTAAAATATTGGTTGCTATTTTCTCATCAGATTTTAAAAAATCACCATAAGTACACTCTTTGGCAAACATGAGGTCTCTGATAATCAACAGTGACCACTTATCTCCCCACACATCAAGTGAGCAACTTATAGGGCATTCTGACCTTTGCTTTAAATTCTTCATAAAAATTAAGTTAAAAATATTTTTAATATTACTTGCAAATTGCAAGTGAATGTTATTACATTTGCACTTGCAATTTGCAAGCAAAATTATTGGGTTAATTTTTAAAAAACAAGAAAATGTCACGAACAATTTTAATTACAGGTGCTTCGTCAGGCTTTGGTTTGATAGTCGCAACCAAGCTACACGAAAGTGGCTACAACGTTATTGGTACAAGTCGCAATCCAAGCAAAATGCAAGTGCCTTTCAAAATGCTGGCATTGGATATTGCTGATGATAATTCTATAAATTCTTTTAGCAAAGAGTTGTTCAAGCACATTTCACAATTAGATGTTTTGATAAATAATGCAGGGTTTTATTTGTCGGGGCTTGCCGAAGAGACGACGATTGCACAAGGCAAACAACAATTTGATACCAATTTTTGGGGAACAATTAAATTAACCAATGAATTGTTACCCTATTTCAGAAAGCAAAAATTTGGAAAAATAATAACGGTCGGCTCAATAATGGGTTTACTGAATTTTCCGAATGCGGCTTATTATGGTGCTTCCAAACACGCTTTAGAAGGGTATTTTAAATCATTACGCTTTGAGTTAAAAGAGTTTAATATCAACGTAGCGATGGTTGAGCCGATGGGTTTCAAAACCAATATTCTACATAGTTCGGTTGTGGCAGAAAAGAAGATAAACGATTACGATAGTTACCGAAGTAAGACTAATGCTTTCGCAAAAGATTTATTTGAAAATGCACCCGAACCGACACCTGTAATAAATACCATCCTAAAATTGGTGGAAGATAAAAATCCAAAATTCAGCAACCCCGTTGGTAAAGGAGCTAAAGTGTTTCTGGCGATTCAGCATTTTGCCTACAACACATTTGAAAACTCAATCATTAAAAATATTAATAAATTTAAATAAAATGAAGGCATTCGTAGTAAAAAAACACAGTAAAAAAGAGGCATTACATTTAACAGAAGTCAGTGAACCAACCCTAAACGACAATGAAGTATTGGTTCAGATTCATAGTGCAGGTGTCAATTTGTTGGATTCACTCATTAGAAATGGTGAGTTCAAAATATTTATACCCTACAAAACGCCTTTTGTGAATGGTCATGATATGGCGGGTGTCGTAATGAAAGTAGGCGCAAAAGTTTCAAAATTTAAAGTGGGTGATGAGGTCTATTCAAGAGTAAGTGATTATCGCATCGGTACTTTTGCGGAACAAATTGCCGTCCATGAGAACGATTTGGCTTTGAAACCCAAAAATATTTCAATGGAAGAAGCCGCTTCTATTCCTTTGGTGGGCTTGACTGCTTGGCAAGCACTTGTTGAAATTGCCAATTTGAAAAAAGGGCAAAAAGTCTTCATTCAAGCGGGTTCTGGTGGTGTTGGCACTTTTGCGATTCAGTTGGCAAAGCATTTAGGTGCTTTTGTTGCCACAACAACAAGCTCGGCAAATACGGCTTTGGTTAAAAGTTTGGGTGCTGACCTTGTGATAGATTATAAAACACAAAATTTTGTGGACATTTTAAAAGATTATGATGTCGTGCTGCATAGCAATAGAGAAGCAAAAGTGCTTGCAGATTCTTTAAAAATTCTAAAAGCGGGCGGCACATTGGTTTCTCTGACGGGTCCACCAACACCCGAATTTGCAAAAGAAATTGGTTTGGGCTGGCATTTTCAAATGCTCATGCGTTTGTTGAGTATGTCTGCAAGAGGAAAAGCAAAAAAGCTAAATGTCAATTTTAAGTTTCTATTTATGAGGGCAGAAGGCAACCAACTCTCTGAAATTACGAAATTGATAGAAGCAGGAAAAATCCGCCCTGTCATAGACAAGGTTTTTCCATTTGAACAAACAAATGAGGCACTGGCTTATGTTGAATCGGGTCGAGCGAAAGGGAAAGTTGTTATCAAGATGCGGTAATGTTAAACAATAAAAAATTAGTCGCACAGGCAACGTCTAATTTGGCTGTCAGCACTATTAAAATTCCAGTATAAAATGAAACAGAAAATAGCTTTCGCCCTTATTATGGGTAGCGTAACAACAGGTATTATCTCTTTTACCTTAATTGCTTTGAACATTGGCTTTTCAGAGAAATTTTTAAAAATATGGTTAAAATCATGGAGTATCGCTTATTTAATCGTTATTCCAGTCATTTTAATTCTTGCTCCAATCATCCAAAGGTGGGTGGATAAAATGTTTAAGTCTTGAAAATTAAAGAAAAGGTTGGTCGGGTTTAAACCCGACCAACCTTTTCTTATTTTCCATTTACTTCGGGTTTATTTTTTATTTTGCAGAATTTTATATTTCATTGATTATCAACGATTTAATTTACCCCCTCAGTATTTAGAAGACAATTTTATTTGAGTTTATATAAATACGGTGCTTTGTTCTTTGCGCCTGTAAACTTCTTCTCCAATCGCTCCAATACATTTAAATCTAATATTTTTTTTTGAAAATTAGTTCTGACAAAGGCTCTTTCAAAAACCGATTCATAAATATCTTGAACTTCTTTCATCGTGAATTTTTCGGGCAATAAGTTAAAAACGTTTAGTTTTTCATCAATATCCCGTTGCAATGTTTTCAAAGCGGCTTGTGCGATTTCGTTGCCGTCCATAATCATTGGGGGCAATTCGTGGATATTGTACCACTCCAACGACTTATCAATTTCAGTCAATTGCGGCTCGACTGCTTTAATATTGACAAGGGCATAATAGCCTATCGAAATAAACCGTTTGCTTAACCATTCATACATAGGATTATGGGTTTGTTCAAAAGCCGTGTCTGCATAATTCAATTCTATAAGTTTATCCAAAAACGCCTTATTATTTCTATCGGCTTTGCCAAAGACTTTAAATTCTTCCAAATAAATATCCTTTAAGCCTGTTCTTTCTTGCAAAATTCGGTGAGCAGCAGCATCTGTATTTTCTTCTTGAAAGATAAAACCATTCGGTAAAGCATAAAAATCGCCTTTATACTTGAGTTGAGAAATCAAAATTTTTAACTGCCCATCTTCGTAACCAAACACTACACAGTCAATAGCGATTTGATTGATGTAATTTTTTCCGTTTAAAACTTCCATAATAGACCTGTTTTTAAGATTTCTGCTTGTTTTAGCTGAGATTATCGTCAATATACTGAGGGGTATTGCTCTTGTAAAATTTATTGAAAGCAAAATTAATAAAAAAAATAATTTTTATTGTATTATTTTTATACAATAAAAAATTGTTTTTTAACTTTGTTTTTAAATTCTCATATAGGTTATATCGTTTGAACAAAACAGCGTCAAACATATACCAAATACTGAGGGGGTATTCTCAATAATTAAAATAAAATAATTCATACAATCATGAAAAAAATATGGGTTTACATCAGTACAGTATTCTTTTTTTCAGGCGTTTTTTCACAGGCCTCTGCCCAAAATACCCTCAATTTGACAAATATAAAGGCACTTGGTAAGGTAGATGAACGCTTCCAATCATTCAATATCGAAATGTGTGAGGTCATAGGCGGTGACTTCTGGATTCCTTACAATTTGATAGATTCTGTCCGCAAAACGTCTAATAAAACAGGCATTGCCGCTTTAAAATGGCAGATTGACCCTATTAATTTGTATGAAAAAAAGCTGAGAAACTTAGCCGCGGCTTTGGGTCCGACTTATGTACGTGTCAGCGGAACTTGGGCAAATGCCATTTATTTTCAAAATGACGATGCGCCCAAAATGGCAAATGCTCCAAGAGGGTTCAAAAATATTCTGACCCGTTCGCAATGGAAAGGTGTTGTAGATTTTTGCAAGGCAGTAGATGGCAGGTTGGTGAGTTCTTTTCCCATCAGTGATGGCATGAGAGATGAAAAAGGCGTATGGCAACCTACCCAAGTCCAGTCTATTTTGGATTATACAAACGCTATTGGTGGCAATATTTATGCGGCTGAGTTTTTCAACGAACCATCTCATGCCTCGCACGGCGATGCGCCAAAAGGTTATAATGGGTCAAATTTTGCCACCGAATTTGCTCTTTTTAAAAATTTTGCAACAAAAGCAGCCCCCAATATGAAAATTATTGGTCCAGGTTCCACAGGCGAAGGCATTTTACCTTCGGGATTAGACCTTTCCGTGGATGCGCTCTTGTCGCCTGAGCCCAAACCAACTTTCGATGTTTTCACCTATCATTACTACGGCACAGTTTCCAAGCGGTGCATGGGTGGACAAAAACCCGAAAATGCGCTGGCTGCTGAATGGTTGAGCCGAACCGAAAAAGGACTTGAATTTTATCAAAATGCCAGAGATAAATACGTACCAAACGCCCCAATTTGGTTGACCGAAACGGCAGAGTCGGCTTGTGGCGGTAATCCTTGGGCGGCTACCTATATTGATTGTTTTCGATATTTGGAACAATTGGGGCGTTTAGCTAAAAAAGGCGTTCAAGTGGTCATGCACAACACCCTTGCAAGGAGCGAATACGGGATGCTCGACCACGACACACACACGCCACGACCTAATTACTGGGCGGCTTTGCTATGGAGTCGTTTCATGGGGACGCAAGTTTATGAAAGTGGTAGTTTGGCGGCGGGTCTTGATGTATTTGTACATAATTTGAAAGGAAAACCCAATAAAAAAGCTGTTTTAATACTCAATACCAACGATAAAGCGACTTCGGTAAACATACCCACGAAAGCCAAACAATACCTATTAACAGCCGATGCATTGCTGACCAAAAAAGTGAAATTGAATGGTGTAGAATTGAAAATGACCGCAACCGATGAAGTACCCACACTTGTTGGTAAAAATGTAAAAAAAGGAAATATAGATTTACCCGCTCATAGCATCGTGTTTTTGACATTCTAAATAACGCTAACGGTTTTCTATTTTTTCAACTTTAAACTTTAGATGAAATGCAAGTCAATAATAAAACAATCATCGTAACAGGTGCAGGCAGTGGCATGGGCAGAGAATTGACTTTTCAGCTTTTAAATAAAAATGCGACTGTCATTGGCATAGACATCAACCCCGATTCACTCGCTGAAACGCAGAAATTGGCAGGTGCAAACGCCACACGATTCAAAGGCTACACTTTGGATATTTCAAATAAAGAAAAAGTTGAGGCTTTTGCCCAAGAAGTGATTCAAGCGTTGGGCGCAGTAGATGGGATTATCAATAATGCGGGTATTATTCAACCTTTTATCCCTGTCAATGACTTGAATTACGATCAAATTCATCGTGTTATGAATGTCAATTTCTTTGGGACAGTTTATCTGACCAAAGCCTTTTTACCGCATTTTTTGACCCGCCCCGAAGCGCATATTGTCAATATTTCGAGCATGGGTGGTTTTATTCCGTTCCCAGGTCAGACGTTTTATGGGGCAGCAAAGGCGGCAGTGAAACTTTTTACTGAGGGGTTGTATGCGGAATTGAAAAATACAAATGTCAAGGTAACGGTGGTGCATCCAGGGGCGATTGCAACCAATATTACAACAAATTCAGGTTTAGATATGCCCAAAGTAGAACCCGATTCTAAGCAGTCACAAATGGCTCTTCCTGCTCCCAAAGCTGCTGCAATCATCATAAAAGCCATGGAAACCAATAAATATCGGGCGACGGTTGGAAAAGATGCCCGTTTTTTGGATTTGCTGTATCGTTTTAATCCACGTTACGCCACTAATTTTATTCAAAAAATGATGGCGAAAAGAGGGATTGTGTGATGGCTACCCCTCAGTATTTTTGACGTTTAAAATAATTATTTAAAAATAAAAATTCGATGCGATTCATAAAATTCAATCCCTTTGCCGTATTGTCTTTCGTTTGTTTGTCAATCGTAATACACGCACAAAATAACTTGCCTAATTTGAGTGACGAACTCGCTAAAGGTTTTTCAACAAAAGACACTTTTTTCAAAACACCTTTTATTGATATAGACGAAATGCGTGAGAAACCCGTCCGTCACCGCTACGTACACGGTGGTTTTAAAGGCACTGAAACCCGTTTTTCCCTTTATTTTCCAACAAAAGAAGCTTATCAAGGGCGGTTTTTTCAATACATCACGCCTTTTCCTGACAATGAATTTTTGTCGCAAGGCGCAACGGGCGAAGATGATAAAATTAGCTTTTCTATCAGTAGCGGCGCATATTTCATTGAAACAAATGGCGGCGGTAAAGTGGATTTTGCCAAACCCAATTTCAATTCTGACCCGACGATTGGTGCGTTTAGAGCCAATGCTGCTACTGCTGCGTTTTCACGCATTGTCGCTATGAGCATCTTTGGGGGCAATCGTCCCTTTGGCTATGCGTTTGGTGGAAGTGGCGGGGCGTATCGGACAATCGGAAGTATCGAAAATACTGAGGGGGTCTGGGACGGTGTTGTGCCTTATGTATTGGGTTCGCCTATGGCTATTCCCAATGTGTTTTCGGTGCGGATGAATGCCATGCGGATTTTACACGACAAACT
Organism: Saprospiraceae bacterium; assembly: GCA_016787525.1. Taxonomy (GTDB): domain Bacteria; phylum Bacteroidota; class Bacteroidia; order Chitinophagales; family Saprospiraceae; genus JAAFJT01. The sequence continues at coordinate 25,369 of JAEUUP010000166.1, forward strand.
TCCTCAAATTATTGATGCCGTTGATGCGGGCGGAAGCGGTGATATGTATGCAGGGTTGAACGAAGAAGAAAAACAGGCTTTGGCGGAAGCGACTAAATTGGGTTTTCCACCGCAGTCATGGTTTGGCTACAAAACAATGGGTATTCATGGTTTTATCGCTTTGTATCAAGGTATGCGCATGGCTGACAGCAAGTTTTTTGATGATTTTTGGAAAGTCAAAGGTTATTTAGGAGCCAATCCAACAGAATCTCTTTTGAAAGCACGCCTTCAAAAAGCCAGTAAAATAAAAGCAAGTATTGCGATTGACGAAGCTGTGAAATTGGGTTTAAAAGAAGCCCCCTCAGTAGGCGAGCGTGGTTCGGCAGATTTGGCTTGGAAAAGTATGGGCGGTGTCGAAGGGCAAATGCCTGTGGCATTTCAGATAGAAGATGTATTGCCCGATGTTAATTTTATGGGTGGTGACTTGGTGATAAAAACGGGTGCAGCCGCAGGAAAAACCCTACAATTAGCTAATGTTGTCGGTGATAAAGTTGTTTTTGGTCTCGTTGACCCCTCAGTATTAGCCAAAATAAAAGCGGGCGATGAAGTTTTTATTGACAATTCTAACTTTTTAGCGGTTCAAACTTATCATCGCCACCAAGTACCTGGTAAAGAATATAAAGCATGGGATTTTTTGCGTGATGCTGAAGGCAAACCTATTTATCCGCAAAGACCGATGCTTTTAGGTCCTTTATTTACAAGAGGTGCAGCGGGTGTTTTGCCGAATGGCAAGTTTAAAGGGAAAATGATTTTGTTGTGTTCTTTGTGGGATAGAGAAGCCTTTGCTTGGCAAGGCGATTTTTATCGGGATAAAGTAAAAGCCAATTTGGGCGATAAAACCGACGATAATTTCAGATTGTGGTATACCGACCACACTTTGCACGGCGATTTATCGAAACAAGAAGACCCAACCCGCACCGTGAGTTATTTAGGCGTATTGCAACAAGCCTTGCGAGACTTGAGTGCTTGGTGTGAAAAAAGCATTGCACCACCCACAACGACCCATTACAAAATCGAAGATGCTCAAGTCGTTGTACCCGCAGCGGCATCAGAACGCAAGGGAATTCAACCTGTTGTGAATTTAACGATTAATGGCGGTAAAAAAATAGATATAAAAGCAGGCAAAGCCGTTAATTTCACGGCAGTTGTAGAAGTGCCGTTGCAAACGGGTAAAATCGTATCGGCAGAATGGGATTTTGAAGGCGCAGGGACTTTTCCAATAAAAACTCAAAGCATTGCTTTCGATGAAAAAACAGGACGCACGACCTTAAAAATGACGTATAAATTCACTAAAAAGGGCACTTTTTTCCCAACTTTAAGAGTGGCTTCACAACGAGAAGGCGATGCCCAAACACCTTTTGCACGGATTCAGAATTTGGATAGAGTGCGGGTTGTGGTGAAATAAACAGTCAATAGCATATCAACTTTGAAAGCCCGAAGAAAGATGATGAAATTCTGTAACAGAATTAATCTCGAAATTTCTTGCTTTTTTAGTCGTTATTCCAGTCATTTTAATTCTTGCTCCAATCATTCAAAAATGGGTGGATAAAATGTTCAAGTCTTGAAAATTAAAGAAAAGGTTGGTCGGGTTAAACCCGACCAACCTTTTTTGATTTTGACTATGCACGGTTTTTTATCGAGATTAAACTGCTGATTCAAAGGTAAAGTCATTATCGTTTTTTAGAAAATGAAACATTAGCTTTGTCTTTTCAAATGATTTTTTACTCACTAAAACAACTCGGTTATGACGAAATGATTCGCCTGCAACAGCCAAAACCCATATTTTAAAAACAGAACTCATCATTAGAAAATCCTCTCAACGGTCTGTATGAATATCCTCATAGCATGTGATAGTTTTAAAGATGCCCTTGATGCGCCCTCAGTCTGTCGCGCCATCGAGCAGGGTTTAAAGTTAGCTGACCCCTCAGTATCTACTCGAATTTTCCCTCTTGCCGACGGTGGCGAAGGTTTATCTGATGTTTTAAACCATCATTTAGATTTAAAAAAGGTAGAAATTGAGGTGAATGATCCTCTTTTTAGAAAAATAAAAGCCGCTTACAATTTGAGTTCGGATAATAAAGCCGCTTTTATTGAAATGGCGCAAGCCGCAGGTTTACAACTTTTAACGCCCGAAGAACGCAATCCTTTAAAAACCACAACTTTTGGCGTGGGCGAAATGATACTTAATGCACTCGAAAAAGGGGCAAAACACATTGTTTTAGGCATTGGAGGTTCGGCAACAAATGATTTGGGTATTGGTCTGGCAGCCGCTTTAGGTTGGCAGTTTTTAGATAAAAATGGCGAAATACTACAACCGATTGGAGAAAACTTAAACGAAATTCGCACAACGCGACCCCCTCAGTATAATATGACTGATGATGTTATTTTTGAAATTCTAAGCGATGTTAAAAATCCCCTTTTAGGCAAAACAGGAGCTGCTTATGTCTATGCTCGACAAAAAGGGGCAGATGATAGTGCTATTGAAATTTTAGAGCAAGGAGCTAAAAACCTTATCAAAACCTTAAAGAATCTCTCTGAAATGACTGAAATTGAGGGAGCAGGAGCAGCAGGTGGTTTAGGATTTGGGGCATTATTTTTTTTAAAAGCAAAGCTAAAACGCGGTATTGATGCAATCATGGACTTAACCGATTTTGATAAACAAGCGGCTTGGGCAGATGTGATTTTTACAGGCGAAGGGCAACTTGATAGTCAAACCGCACATGGAAAATTGATTGCAGGTATCATTTCAAGGGCGCAACAAAAACCTGTTATTGCGCTTTGTGGTGCATTGGAAATGCCCCCTCAGTATATCAAAGAATTAGGCTTAAAAGCGGCTTTTCCTATTGCTCAAAAACCTTGTACGTTATCAGAGGCTTTATCTTTAACACATGAAAATTTAGAAAAAACGGCTTTTAATATTGGAAAAATACTACTGTGAAACGGCTTTATAGTACCTATTCGATACTTCTCGCAAGCATTTTGTCACCTGTTTAGGCGCAATTATCGCGTTATGGATTTGCCAATATTTCATAGCCGACCATAAATTTTTGACCGTTGCTGTTCTTAATATGACATTTATATACTATTTAATTGGTGCTGTGTTAGTTGGTTTTATCTTCTGTATCTTTTTGCTCTTCTATTTCTATTTTTTTCAAGTGCAAAAAATTCTCTGAGGAAACCACTTTGAAACGCTTGTCTTCCTCCACATTGTGCCGTGCTTTGCCTGCCAAACGCCCACCTTGTATTGCCGCATCTCGATTTTCTTCAAAGCCTTGGGCATTTTCTTGCACCGCAATATGCCGTGTCGCCTCCTCGCCAAGCATTGTGAAAATCAGTTCAAGATTTGTCATGTGGTCGCGCAAATTTTCTTTCTCCAATCCTTTGAATTGTTTGTGTTCCGAAGGGGTCAAATCGAACGTTGCTTTGGCGATTTCTGCTGTCAAAATGGCGTACTCTGTGCCTTCTTTTACCTGTCGTGCCTTCCATTCATCTGTCAGTTGCTTCCGAATGTCAATGCTTCTCATCCGTGTTTCTACCCACTCTGTTGGATAACCTTTAGCGAGGTAAAGTTCGCGCATACGCGAAAGAGCCAGCTCAGGGTTTTCGATTTCTTCCATGCGCTCCTCCCCTACTTGTGCCAACCACAATTTGAACGGTTCGGCTTTGGGCGAAGGCACCGACATTATGATGCGCAAAATGCCTTTCCGATTAGAACAAGTCATGCGCTGCTTTCCCCCCTCAGTATGGACGGCAAGGGTATCTACAAGTTGTGGATACCCTTTGGCAAGTTCTTTGTCTCGACTTCGCAGAGCGGCTAAGTATTTTTTCGGGTTTTTACTATCGGTCAACAAACCGATAATATCTTCTACTACAAACCACCATTCTTCTTTGTACCAAACCCGACGAATTTGTTTTTCTTCAAAAAGTATGATTTGATTGTTGTTACTCATTTTTTTAAATTAATTGTCAATTCTATATTGAAAAAACACAGAAAAAATCTGTGTTTTTAAAGATTAATTCTGCACTTTTAAATATTTTACCTGTATTAAAACAGATTATCTCTATATTTTTAAAGCCTGTATCTGTATTTCTAAACTTTTTATCTGTGTATCGAATAATTGATAGATGGGCTTAAACGATTCTATATTTTGCTTTTGAATCTCATCAATCACAGCCCCCCTCAGTAATTCGTCCTCCCGAAAATCTGTTGGTGTGGGCGCATTATTGAATTTGAGGAGAAGTTTTTTGTAGTAACCATTGCTGCTCGTTTTTATGGCTTCAAAAGCCGCTTCGCGGATAGATTCATCGTTTTTGACCAATACCCTAATTTGCTCGTTGATGGCTCTCGCTCTTTCCGCAAGTTTTTCCAATTTCAACTGCTCCAGTTCTTTGAGTAGGCGCAAGCGTTCTGTTTTTTCGCGTTTTTTCTGTTCCTGTTCTTCACTTTTCTTTTGGGCTTTTGAGATATAGCCTTTTTCTAAGGCATCTAAAAACAAGCCTGCTGGATTCTCGACTTTACCCAATTTGATGCGTTCTTGCGTGAAGGCTATGGCGTTTTGCACGTCTTTTTCGGTTTTGCCCAGTGCTTTCAGTTTGAGTTGGTCTGTGTTTACCAACCAATCTTTATTGAGTTTATCGCCAATCGCTGTCAACCAATCGGGAAACTCCACGGGAGGCACGAAGTACTGAGGGGTCACTATATTCGACGATGACTCTTCTTTAGAAACGGTTATGGGCTGTTTTTTTTCTTTTTTAGAAGAAATGTGAAACAATAGCTCAACAACTTTGCGCCCTTTTTTTATTTCCTCGTATTCAAAAACAATATCGCAATAGGCTTCAATATTGCGTTTGGCGGGTTCGATGATGTCCTGTTTGAAGTGTCCATAAGACTTGTATTTATTCTCCAATTCCATTTTGAATTTCAAATCTTCGACAGTAAAACGGCGGTGTCCTATTTTCTCATATTGCTTGAGTAATTCATAAATTCGGACATAATACGGGCTTGATAGCGAAGCAATATTACTCAAATCGTAACTCAAATATCTGTCTTTGAGGGCCACTAAATAGGGGCGCAACCATTTGCTGACGCTGATTTTTGCGTAGTTTTGAGAGTCATCTTCGTCGGTGATGATAAATTCAGTGAATAAACCTGTATAGACGCGGGCTTTGCGTCCTTCGTCTTTTGATTCGAGTGTAATGACTTTTTTGACCATCTCATGCCCTGCTTGTTCGATGGATTTGTAGGTCGCATGAGCGTTTTCCAATTTAAAATCTTTGACAAAATCGGTCAGATAAAACTTGTAGTATTCTTTAAACTCCTCTTCTTCTCGACCCAAAAGGCTTAAAAACTTGAGAAACAATCGGGTTTCCCAAATATCGAATCTATACCGCGCTTCAACCAATTCGTTGGCTTTTCGGACTATTTCTTTTTTGGGATTTCCTGACAGTGTTGGGTTGGCCCATTTTTCTTTTTTCTTTGCCATATTTTTGATTGATAGTCAAGTAAGACAGGTTTATCGAATAAAGTGAATGCGACAATGCCTTATTTCAAGACCGAACTTTTGCTTTTGGTACTGAAAAGTATTATCGGAGATTTAGGAAAATAAAACACATTATCGCCATATTGTCTGCTACCCTACCCCATAAAAAACCTGGAATGCTGATAAAACGACCTAAATAGTCTTGTTATTCAGTTAAAGTTAAGATTTTTTTTTGATTCAGTCCTAAATCTCCGATAGTTCGCTTTAATCTTATATGGTTTATTCCTAAATGTCCGATGGTTATTTTTAGTTTTTCACGCTTTATTCCCAAATGTCCGATGGTTTGTTATCTAAATCGCATTTGTTTGTGCCTAAATCTCCGATAATTTACTCCTAAATTCCCGATAGTTTTCACCTAAATGTCCGATAGTTGAATGTCTAAATTTCATTTATTCGCCCCTAAATTCCCGATTTTATAGACCTAAATCTCCGATAATTCACTCCTAAATTCCCGATAAATGGTCCCTAAATTTCCGATAATTCGCTCCTAAATTCCCGATAGTAATCAAACATAAATGATTGATAATAAAATAAATACAGGCCGCGAAACATTTAAAAAGGAAATGAAAAAAATATAAACATCATCAAAAGAGAATGATGATGTTTTTTTTCAGAAAAAGAGAGCCTATATCCATGTTTGTTACAAGCCCTAAAAAATGTATTTTTTGTAACTCCCCTATTCCGCCGCCCCCCTCAGTATGAACGCTCACCACAAGCCTTGGTAGATACGAACCTGTATTATTCTGTTAAAATGACGTAATACTGTGCAAATAACACAGAAAAACACAGAAAAAATGCGTATAAATAAAGTATTAACCTGTGCTTTAAGCGTGTTTTTACTTCTTTTGTGCGTTTTCTTCAAAGTAATTGTCAACCAACATCAACAAAAAACCTTTGATGGTGTAGCGGCGTTTTTTGGCTTCTGCTCGAATGGTTTCCAAAAGAGGTTTAGGCAAGTCCAGAGTCAATCGGTGCATCGCTTCTTCTGTCACTTCTTCAGGCGCAGGAACAGTTAGTGCAGATTTATTGTGGATTTGTTCTGCCAATTCTTCAACTTCTTTGGCTGTGGGTGTACCGACTCTAACAGTCGCTTGTAAAGATGGACGTGCAACTTTAGCCATATTCTTTGTGATTTTTATAGTTCTATGATTTTATGATGTTTTCTAATTCTGTCAATAAACTTTGGACTTCATTTTGAGCTTTTGTGTCTTTGTACTCCAAAACACCTAAGCCAGCAATCGGTGCTTCGCGGTAAGCAATGCGGTCGCCCAATTTGCTATTGAGAACAGGCACTCCGAAATTCTCCACAACGTCAATCACTTCTTTATCCAAATTATTGCCTCTGTAGCGATTTAAAACAGCATAAGCTCTCAACGATGGTTTAACCGTCTTTACTTCCTCTAAACGCAAACTAAAGTTCTCAAAACTCCAAATATCCAATCCGCTGGGCGTAACTGGAATGAGTACAATGTCAGAAATCAATAAAGTCTTCGTCGCCGTCTTCGACAACTGAGGCGATCCGTCTATCAATACAAAATCATACAAGCTGCTATTATGCTCCGACATCTTTGCAACTTGACCGCCTTCGATGCTTGAAACGGGAATGTGTGCCACACCGTCACCCAGTCCATCGCGAATACTCGCCCACTTGGTAGAAGAACGCTGCTCAATATCCGTATCTAAAATACACACGGAATAACCTTTCTGCAAGAGTGCCACAGCTAAGTTCTGACTGAGGGTGCTTTTGCCAACACCGCCTTTTAAATTTGTAATCCCTATGACCATACTCGATTTTTTTTCGTTTACTGATTTTTACTGTATAAATACAGAAAAAACACAGAAAAATAAATATTTTTCCTGTGCAAAGGTCGTGTTTTTGTGTTATAATTACATTCTTTTTAAAGAAAAAAATAACGATTGTTGATTAAATCTTTCGCAATCGTATGTCAAGTGCGCTGAATGATACCTAGAAATACGGTTTGAGTAGGGTAGGGGAGCGTAAGCCTAATTCTAAACTCATTGAGACTTGTTCAACCTCTCTTGACTTTTTGTCTTGACTTTCAATCTTTGCGATTTCAGGCTCATTGGCTCTTGTCACAGTTTGGGGCATTCTTTCATTCTGCCGCTTTGTTTTTGGATTGTACAGTATGGGTTGCTGTGCCTGTGTTCGATGCCTGTTGGAACACAATTGGACGAATGGCGAAAAGTATAGGCTTTCATGGGCTAATATTTTTGTCTTGTTTTTGATGGTCATTTGTCGGACATCGCACGGTCGCAAGTCTTTGTACTTAAAATCTTTTTTCACAACGCTTTGAATCTTCCTTTTTGTTACACAAATACAGATTATTTCTGTGTTTTTAATGTATTAATATTTGTTTTTACTGTGTAAATCTGTATTTTTAAAGAATATAAACACAAAAAGCATGGTCGCATGAATACACAGATAACCGCTACAGAAGATGAGTTGTATTTTTATAGCCTTATTTTTATATTTGTCTATCAAGTCAATATAATGTTCTTATATTTGTCTATTATTAACCACTCAAACTCAAATATGGCTACCGAAAAAGAATATACAGGACGCGTCAGAGCTTTGAAAGTTCTTCTTTCCATTGTTGAATCACCTTATGTTTATACCAAACAGCGATTGGCTGAACGATACTGTGTGGGAAAAGATGCCATCAAAGAAGATTTGGAGGCTATCAAAACGGCGGGCTTCGATTTGCATTACGATAAAAAATATCGCTACGCGCTGGGGACAGAACGCCGATACGAAAACTTGAAATCATTGTTGGTTTTCAGTCCCAAAGAAGAGGAATTGCTCAATACAGCCATTCGGACCATGAATGCCGATGGCCGAATGGTGGATAGATTGCTCAAAAAGATGAATCGCCTCTACGATGTCTCGAAAATGAACAGCACTTTCGACCGTTCATTTTTGACAAAATTGGATAAACTCGAAAAAGCAAAGACCGACAAAAAAGCCATCATACTGAGGGGGTATCGCTCGACCAATAGCAGCACGATAAAAGATAGAACCGTAGAGCCTTTTCATATTGCCGCAGAGGACGACATTCTTCACGCCTTCGATTTAGATGCACGCGACATTCGCCATTACAAAATATCACGTATCCAAAAATTAGACATCTCGCCTTTGGATTGGCAGCATGAAGGCAGTCATGTCATACAAGCCACCGACCCTTTTCGCATACACAACAACAATCAAGTGCGGGCGCATATTCGTATGAAAGTAGGCGGCTTCAATGCTTTGTTGGAGGCTTTCCCGAATACACGCGGCTATTTGCACACCGTGGAAGATGCGGTTGGACAGTACGATTTGATTTGTAAAGTCAACCAGAAGTTTTTGGGTATTACCAATTTCATTTTGGGCAATTACGACAACATCATATCCATTGACGAACCCGATGAATTGCTTGACCACATTCGGAAGGAGATTCAGAAACTGCAAAGCAAAAATTTTTAAGATTTTTTCATTCTTTTTTAGGGGTGGGGGCGATATTCCCCTACCTACCCGCTCATCTTTGCCTCATCAAACGACAACAGAATATGCGTTTAAAACTATCGCTACAATGCGCCCCTCAGTCGAGGTTACATTTTAATCACCGCCATGCTCTGCGGGCGGTCATCTACCACATCATCGAACGAGCTGATGCTGAATACAGCGATTGGCTGCACAATCGCGGCTTCATGGCAACGGGCAAAAAGAACTTCAAACTCTTTTCGTTCGATTTACTGAGGGGGCAACCGTATCGAACAGATGTCCAACGCAGTCATTTGGTATTTGAATCGGGTAGGGTAGAGTGGACTGTGAGTTTTTATATTGACGATCAACTGACCAAATTCGTCGAAGGCTTATTTCAGCATCAAGTTTTTGAAGTGGTGGCAGTGGATACGAAGGTGCGTTTTCAGGTGCAGAGTGTGCAGATATTAGAAACACCTCTTTTCACAGAAACCATGCGTTTTCGGGCAGAAACAGGCATTTGTCTGACCGAAAAAACCGAATCAGACCGTTACGAACAGTTCCGCAGCCCTGCCGATGCCCATTACAAACAACTGTTTCTCAATTCGCTGGCGGCAAAAGTGCAGGCAGCAACAGGCGAAGCACCCCCTGTCCAAAAGGAGTCCTTTGGACAGTATTTGGAAGAAAATGTTGATTTAAAAATTTTGAATCAGCCTAAAATGTGGTCAACATCCGAACCACAAAAAGGCAGCGACAAATGGATAAAAACCATTGGTTGGAAATACGATTTTGCCTTGACAGCACCCGTTGAGTGGTTGCGCATCGGTTTTTACAGTGGTTTTGGCAAATTATCGTCGGGTGGATTCGGTTTTGTTTTGGCGTTGAAATCGTAGGTAGAGACGCAATCTGTTTATTGATTGCAGTAGATAGGCTTTTTTGAGAACAATAGGGCAAGGGCAGTGCCTGGGATGCGATTTATGAAATAGGAAATAGAAAAATAGTTTGGTAGAGTAGGGTTTGGTTATTGAGGTCTATGTTTTAATGGTTTGGGTACTGAAAGGTTTTATGAAAGTATGAATATCAAACAGATTCAAGTATAAAATTGCCATCAATGCCCAATTTTTCATGGACTTTTTTGGCAAATTCTAAATTGATTTTTCTTTTTCCATTAAGGTATTCCGATACGCGAGATGTTTCGATACCCAAGAGCAGTGCTAAATCTTGGCGTTTGAGTTTCATTTCGTACATCTTTAACTCAATCATACCGATTAAACTTGTGGGTAGAGGAAAAGAAACATATTGGCTTTCATATTCTTGAATGGCTTCAGCCAATAGTTTGGCTTCAGCTTGTTTGGCTGTATCGTCGCCCATTTCAGTCAATAGTTGATCAAGTAGAGCGAATGCGGCTTTTAATTCTGTTTCTGTTTGAATAATCATGGCTTAAATGAAACTGTTTTGACATCTATTTTACCCTATTCAGCATGTGTGCCGATAAATTTTATATAAACTGTGCGAATGCTAAAAATAATGGCAGCAATACATAATAAAATAAACCACTCATATTAGTACCGTGCCAATACTGGCAACCTGCACAGAAGCGCGTTTATGAAACTAATACAAGTGGTTTTCTCATACAAAGATAGGCTTTTTTCAGAATAATAAGGAGAGAGTAGTGTGTAGGATGCGATTTGTTTATTGGGTACTTAAACTTTTGGATTTTGGTTGCGTATGCAAGAATAGTAAATAAAAGTTTTGATAAATAAAAAAGCCGAAAGCAAAGGCTATCGGCTCAAATCTCAAGGAGTGCAAGTTAGAAAATTTCTTAGAGCAAGAAATCTCATTAATTTCAATTCCAAAAAAATGTGGTGCGATTAAAAAATTCGTATGTTTGCACAACAAAGGGCAGAGAGAGACCTCTCCACCCAATGCAATAAAAACTACTAATCATGGCACATTTTAAGGGTTGTTGCTCTTAGGGTGTGCTTTCTTTTTGAGCAAAGGTAAGATGTTTTCTCATACAATAAAGTTTTTGATGAATAAAATCGTAAAACTATTTCAATATACTAAAATGTAATAAATCACATTATGGAATCCTTAATGAGATTTATTTCATTACCTTTATATGAACATTTAAAGTTCTGACAAAACGAATGAATAATCTGAATCTAACAAAACTCACAGGCGACCCTTTCGCAGATGTTGGCGGCTACGTCATAAAATATCTTATGGAAGAAAATGGCGTAACGAAAGGTAAATCCATTGAAAAGATAATCGAATGGATGACTGAGAAGTATGTAACAAATTGGTCGGGCAAGTTGAATGCTTTTTTCTTAAACTCGACGATTACGCAACCTGCTTTTAAAGGTGAACGAAAAGTTACAGAAACGATTGAATACTTCCGAAAATTGATAAATGATGAGCTACCACATCGAGAAGGATATTGTCGGATTAGTGGCGAAAAGACAAAGCTTTTTTCAGCAGGGCGCGACAATCATATTTTATCGGGTTCGGGTACTTTTATCAACTTTCATGCAAGCCACGAAGGCGGTTTAGCTTTTTCAAAAGAAATGATTATTCGTAGTTTCTTCGTTCCTTTTGGTTTGCAACAGTTGAATGATAAAATAGCTTTGATTTATAGCAATTATCCAGATGTTACTTGGCAATTTATCAAAGAAAACTGTGAATCAAATATCCGAAGATTGAATGAAAGAATTGACAATACTGCGGGAGGTGTTTTAGTATCTGATTACAAAAATCCTGCGAATGCTTTGTTCAGATTTGCAAGTGATTGTATCAGCGAAGCTAAGATTTTCCATCGCAATGAAGAAACAGGAGACTTATCAGAAAATGTAACACTCAACCTTTTGCATTTCACGAATTTCGGGGCATCTCCTGAAGTTGTTTTATATACCATTCCAGCAACCGTTTTTAGGTTTTACTCCAAGTGTTTCAGCAATAAAAATAAGCAAGATTGGAAACGATTTGTTAGTAATCATTATACAAGCTCAAAATTCAAAGACGCTCATTTTAATGATGTTGAACAAACTTGGGAGAATAAGAAAGAGAAAGTTGATTTTGAAACTTACAAGTCTTGGAAAAACCTTATTTACGAAAATTTACTACATAACAAATCCATTTTACGTTTTTTCTTAAAGTGGAGTGTTAAAAACAAAATACGTTTTGAAATTATTGAACTTTATCAAATTCTTGTTAGAAAAATGGATGTAAAAGCTGTAAAAAAACTTAAAGAACTGGCAGACTTCATTGTTGTTGACAATAATGATGACTATATCAAAAAAGCCTGTACCAAGATTAACGGATTGCGAAAGCAAAGCGAACTGCGTCGTTATCTTGTTAATTTGGCAAAAGACAATGTCAACTCACGCAAACACTTAGATGTGCTTTGGACGATTGACGATTATGTAGAGTATCTTTTTCCAGATGGCTCTGATTGGCGAGAAGTACGCGATTTGTTATTGATTGCCATTTACCAGAAAATTCATGAATTAGATAAAAAAATCGAAATCGAAGTTGAAACAGAAGAACAAGAATCTCCTAACTCATAAAATTTAAACTAAAATGAATCTAAAAACTCAAGGTTACGTCCTCTTAGACGTAGATGTTGTTGCGCTCAACAACGCAGGTAAAACCACAGATGCCAACTTTGACAATGCTGTTGGTACAAAAACTGTTTATAAAGGCGGAAAAGCCTATGTTTATGTCTCAGGACAAGCTTGGCGTTATTGGTGGAGAGAAGCACTTCAAAAAAACCATGCTTGGGCAATGTCTCCGATTACGCGAGATAACAAAATTGCTTTTACGGAAGCAGACCCTTTAAAATACGACGACGACGACGTGTTTGGGTATATGAAAGCAACAAAAGTGGACAAATTGGATGCAGAGGGCAATGTCGTTTTGAAAAAAAATGGAGAGCCAGATAAAGAAAATGGAACAGTAACAAGAGTTTCACCTTTAAAAAACTCTGCTATCGTTTCAGTTGCGGCTACTCAACCTTCTAAAAACTGGTCATCAATGGCGCGTCAAGTAGGTGATTCTGTTCCTTATGTTAAAGACGAATACAGCGCGATTATGAAAGGTATGTTTTCACTTGATTTGAGTCAAGTTGGAACGTTTTCAGACTATAATAAGACAGGTTTTAAGAATATAACGTCTAATCAACGTGAAACTATCTTAGCTGTGGCAGGCTCGGAAGCATTTACAGATGCCCATGTTAAAACAAGCAAAGGCGAAGCGCAACAATTGGTTCGCTTGGCAAAGACTACTCGTATCAAACGTTCAAAAGAAACAATACAGGCACTCAAAACAATTTCAGGTGGTGCAATGCAAACTAATAATATGGCAGATGTAACACCAAAATTTATTGTATTAGCAAGTATGACAACAGGTAATCATCCTTTTTCGCACATTGCAACAACAGATAGAACAGAGAAGACGGTTATTTTAAGTATCGAAGCCTTAAAAGAAGTTTTGAAAGACTACAAAAATCAATTTGTTGGTACAGTTTATATTGGTAGAAGAAAAGGTTTTATGGATGAAATAGAAACAGAACTTAAAGAATTGGAAAAATTAGGTTCTGAAGCCTACCCCTCAGTAAAAGTAGCTTCAATTAACGAAGCGATTGACCAATATTGTCAACAATTGGAAACACAAATGACATGAAAAAATCTGTTTTCACAATTGACATCACCAGTTGGACAGCCAGTTTTCGCTATCCAAATATCATTAGTGGCTTTCAACCAACTTTAGAAGTACCACCCCTCAGTACGATTCTCGGGTTGGTCAATGCGGCTGCGGGTCAATATCTTCAACATGAAAAATTGGAGTTAGCTTATTACTTTCAGTTTGAAGGTAAAGCCGTTGATTTGGAAACGATTTATCAAATTGAATCCAACAAAGGCAAACCGACCAATAATGCTAAGTCAAATGTTGTGCGACGTGAGTTTTTGTTTGATAACTTTCTGAGAATTTATACTGATAGTGAAAAATTAGTAGAATATTTCAGAAAACCGTTTTTCCCACTGGTTTTAGGTCGAATGAATGATTTGGCAACGGTTGAAAAAATAGCGGAAATAGAATTGTCTGACCCAAAAACTGGCAGTCAGATTAGCGGTCAAATAGTTCCATTGAATGGCAATTTTTTAGCAGGTACTGTTCAAGCCTTACCTGTTTATTTTACTGATGAAATTCCTCGTAATAATTTAGGAACAAAACCCTATTCTATTATCAGTTGTAAAACGCCTACAAATTCTAATACAACAAAAGTCGTTCACGATGCCTCAATAGGGAAAAAAGGAGTTGATATTTACTTCCATTCTCTTGATTTCTCAAAATTCTAATCCAAAAAGGTATTATTGACGGTGTGACTTCAAGTCACACCGTCAATTTGACCACAGTATTTTAGCAAAATGCTTGAAAATACTGAGGGGTGGTTTTACCAAATCAAAAACTCTGATAATGAAAATCTTAGCAAAATCAGCCACCGACAAAGACCCAGAATTGACACTTCTGGAACACATTGAAGATTGTCTTCTGATTTGGAGATATTTACAAAAGTGTTTTCCAAATGTACCAAACATCCCCTCAGTATCCATATCGTTTTGGGAAACTTTGTGGTTGTGTATTGTCTTTCACGACTTAGGTAAAGCCCACAGAGAGTTTCAAAAAGTGTTGCGTGGAATCAAAATAAATGAATGGAATCAGCAAAGACATGAGTTGTTTTCATTGCCTTTCTTTGATGCTTATGAAGGTATAGAACCCGAAGTAAAGAAATTGATGTGGTGGGTAATAGCTGCACATCACAAAGATTTAGGTATGCTCAACAAAGATTATCTTGAATATTATGAAGGTGCTGAAGACTACAAATCAGAATTTAGAGAGGTAGATACTGAGGGGGTACGCCAATTGCTAAGAGAACATTACCATATTGAAATTGGCGAAATCAAGCCTCTATTTCCTCAACTCAAAGTCGGTGATTATTTGAGGTATATCAAAAGTGAAGGTAAATACAGGCTTTTTGACCCGAACTACTTCAATTTACTACTCTTGTTTGGCGGCATGAAACATTGCGACCACATGGGTTCTGCTCGGATTAAGGAATTGTTCTACTTGCAAAACCAAAACTTTCATTTTCTCGAAGCTCAAAAAGCAAAACATGGCTATTACCAACATCAACAAGAGTGTTCAGACACTTGGGGCAACGTAATTTTAACAGCCCCAACAGGTTCTGGTAAAACAGAAAGTGCGATGCTTTGGGCAAGAAAGCAAATTGAAAAATTTGGGAACGGTCGTGTCTTTTTCATCTTGCCATACACAGCATCTATCAATGCTATGTATGAACGCTTGGGTGACGACGATGAAGGAATGGGTAATACACAAGTTGGAATGTTGCATGGCAAACTTAACGACTACCTCTATAATTATTTTGAAGACCTACAATACAGTTTGTCAAAGAAAAAAGAAGCTATCAAAAACTTAAAAGACAAGTACAAAAATGCTGTTACACCTGTCAAAGTCGTTACACCGTTCCAATTGGTCAAACATCTATTTGGCTTAAAAGGGTTTGAACAAGGCTTGTTTGAATGGTCTGGTGGTTATTTTATTTTTGATGAAATACACGCTTACGATGCCAGTGTAATTGCCCAAATCAAAGTGCTTTTAGAGTTTGCAACACAATATTTAAATGTTCATGTTTTGATAATGACCGCAACTTTACCTGATTTCTTAAAAAATACACTGGCTGAATCATTTGGGCAATTTTATGAAATAAAAGCAAGTGATGAACTCTACCAAAAGTTTACAAGACATCGCTTAATACTGAGGGGGGGACTTTTGAGAGTTGAACCAATTGAAGAAGCACTTAAAGCAGGTAAAAAAGTTTTAGTGGTTTGCAACACAGTCAAAAAAGCACAAACCATTTACAAAGCCTTAAAGTCGCCTAAGTGGAAATCAGTTTTATTGCACAGTGCTTTTAATGGAAAAGACAGAAATACACATGAAGGAAATTTAAAAGCAGGTGAAAAAGACAAAGAGAATCCAATCAAATTACTTGTAGGTACTCAGGCTATTGAAGTCAGTTTAGATATTGACTATGATATTATTTTCACAGAATTAGCTCCATTTGATGCGTTGATACAACGATTTGGGCGTGTGAATCGAAAAAGAGAAAAAGGCATCTGTGAAGTTCATGTTTTTGAAGAAAGTGAACCCAATGATTTTTACATCTATCCAAAAGATGTATTAGAAAGGACTTTAATAGTCTTAAAAACTATTGGAAACGGAAATGAAATTGAAGAAGCAAAACTTCAAGGTTTTATGAATGAAGTTTATCCTTCTTGGAGTGAGAAACAAGAAAAGGAATTTAAAGAAAGATACGATATGCTCAAAGATTGCGTAGAAAATCTTTTACGTCCACTTATTAGAAACTCAAAGCAAACTGAAGAAGAATTTTATAAGCAGTTCGACGGTATTAAAGTAGTTCCTGCTCGACTTGTTGGCGATTTTAAAAAACTGTTAGATGAGTATGATTTTATTGGTGCAGAGAGTTTGAAAGTGCAAATTAGAAAAAAGAAGTTTGCTCAACTAAAGGCTGAAAATGATATTAATCTGCTACCTGATAAACATATGATCGAAGGAGAGTTCAACAAAGAAAAATTGATAACGATTGATTTTTACATCATTCAAAAAGAGTACACAGAAGAATACGGACTTGATTATGATGAACAAGAAATATTAAAAGACGATAATGTTTTTGGGTAGAAAACATTTATAAGTATCAAAATTGTGGAAAAAATAAACTTTTATGCTTTCAAAGCAGCAAACTTTGAGTTTAGAAGGATAATGAAAAAATGTAAACAATGAAAAACCCCACCAAACCCTTCGCCGAACACTATCCCTATTTAGCGTATTGGATAAGAAAATGGGGGAGAATGGAAATAGGGTATAGTAGTGATTTTCCATATCTCGGTTTTTTGATGTTGCACGATATGGGTGGTACGTGCTTTTATTGCGATGAAGAAGAGACTTTGGACTTGACCTTTGAAAAAGCCGAAAAGTATCTGCGCGAAAAGGAATTTCCTGAGCGATTTGATAAGAAGACGATTGCGGAAATAGAAAAACAGTCCCGTTAGACCGACGACGAAGTTTGGAACTTCGTCATCGGTACAACTGAACAGTAAACGGTGTTAGCGAACAGTAAAATGGTGTTTGTATTGACCGACGACGAAGTTCGGAACTTCATCGTCGGTGCAACTGAACAGTAAAACGGTGTTAGCGAACAGTAAAACGGTGTTCGTGAACAGTAAAACGGTGTTGCGAAACAGTAAAACGGTGTTAGCGAACAGTAAAACGGTGTTGTGAAACAGTAAAATGGTGTTCGTGAACAGTAAAATGGTGTTAGCGAACAGTAAAACGGTGTTCGTATTGACCGATGACGAAGTTCGGAACTTTGTCGTCGGTGTAACTCAGTAAAATGGTGTTGTAACGGACAAAAAAAGAGTCCACACAATGCGGTATTGTGTGGACTTGACAAGGATGGCGATTAGGGGGTATTAGGTTGTGGGAGGTATATTGTCGCCGTTTTTCTTGTTGCGCTTGGCTTCGAGTTTGCGGAAGTCTTTTTCGATTTGCGTATCCGATTTGCGTTTGGGCGAAATGGATGGCAGGTCTTTGTACTTCTCTTTGATGAGTGTGTTGTGTATGGAAGCGTCATCGTAGAAGCCTTCGGCGTTTGTCCAGAAAAAGCGCAAATCGGACGCAATACGGTCGTGTATGGCTTTGCTGGTGGCTTGGTCTTCGGATTCGGCTTTTTCAATCAGTTGCAGCAAACGAGCGGCATCAGCTTTACTCTCAAATTCGGCAACACTGAGTTTTTGGGTAATCCAGCCAGGATTTTCTTTGACGAAAGCTAACCACAGCAGCGCGGACTCGATATTGTCACCGCCCACATTGGCTTTGCTTGTGGTGGCTTTCGTGGTCTCTGCTAACAACTCGTTTTTGAGTGCCGAATACTTGTCGTGTGCCTCGAACATCTCTGTCATTTTTTCGAGAGAAAAACTCTTGATTTGATTTAACTCCATTTTGAAAAATGTTTTGAAATAAAAAAGAAATGGTTTTAAGATTGAAAGTTGGTGGGAAATATTCGTTTTGTATCTTAGACTCATCTGAAAACAAGTTCAATACACATGATTGCAATTGTTAGGTCTTAAACGTATCACTCTCACATTTATATTTGTTTTCTTTAAATTTTAACATTTGATAGAGCGGCAAGGTGCTTTCTGAATAGCTCAATAGGGTCTTGTACTTTATCGGGAAAGGCAACTCGCATAACCATAATTGATTGATAACCAACATTCACGGCGTTTTTAAATTCTGGAAATGTGCCTTTTACGCTCAATCTGTGGACTCTAAATTTTTTTTCTTTATACTTAAACACGGTATCATGCAAACCATAACAGCGACGCTTGTTAATTACTATCATTTGTGTCATCGCAAATTGTGGCTTCATGCGCACAGTATTCAGATGGAGCATACGTCGGAAGCTGTGGCGGAGGGCAAACTGATTGGCGACAGTTCCTATACGCATCGGTCGGATAAATACACAGAGTTGGTGTTCGATGGTGTGAAAATTGACTTTTATGATGCTAAAAATAGGGTGGTGCATGAAGTCAAAAAATCGAATCGCGCCGAAGAGGCACACCGCGCACAAGTCAAATACTATCTCTGGATTCTGGAACGCAATGGCATCAAAGGAGCAAAAGGTGTGTTGGAGTATCCGAAGTTGCGCCATACTGAGGGGGTCGAATTGACCGACGCAGATAGAAAGTTGATACCTCAATGGTTGGATGCAATAGCGAGGATTGTGGATTCGGAGTCGTGTCCGCCTGTTATCAATAAGGCAAATTGTAAGAAATGCTCGTTTTATGATTTTTGTTATGCGGCAGAATGAGTTATGGATAAGAACCTGCCTCTGTCAGTATTTTTCGAAGGATGATAAAATCAGGCTCGTTGAACCGCAATATTTTAGAATAGAACTCAGCTCTTTGTGCGACGAATAAACGGTTTTTGTCTGAAATACTTTTTCTCATGCAGCATTTTTCAAAAGCACTTTTGCACGTGCTTTGGTTAAACTGATGAATAAATCTAAGGCGAGTAAACGTTCTAATTCTGCTTGCTCATCAGTATTGATTGTGCCGTTCTTCTTGTGATTTATCAGAAACTCGACACGTTCAGACATTTCTTTAGGTGCTTTGAGCCCGACGACTTTGTTGGGGTTCATTTGAGCAATGATGTCTGCTATATCGCTGAATGCTTCTGTAACTGTCATGTTTTTTAATTTTCTACAAAAATACATTTTTTTTCATCAAACACCACCCCTTACCAAAGGAATCCTACGGATCAGTAAAATTCTAATTCAATAGACAATGAAACGGTCTTATTATCTATTCAATCCAGGGCGCATGAGTCGCAAGGACAACACACTGCATTTTGTCGTGACTGACGATGCGGGCAAAGAGGTGGATAAGAAAAATCTGCCCATCGAAACCATCGAAAACCTCTATATATTCGGTTCGGTGGATGCCAATTCTGCACTTTACAACTTCTTGGGTAAAGCGCAAGTGCCTGTGCATTTTTTCGATTACTACGAGCATTACTCTGGCTCGTTTATGCCCAAAGATTATCTGTTGGCGGGTAAAATGCAGGTGGAGCAAACCAAAGCCTATTTGTCGAAACCGAAACGATTGGCGATTGCACAGGCTTTTATTGAAGGTGCATCGTTCAATATGCTCAAAAACTTGAAGTATTACGACAAACGCGGTCGAGATGCCGAGCCATTGATTGAAAAAATCGAAGGCTATCGTCAAAACATACCCCTCAGTAAAGATGTCGAAGAATTGATGGGTTTGGAAGGAAATTGTCGGCAGACGTATTACGATGGTTTCGACCTCATCATCAACGATTTTACGATGGGCAATCGCGTCAAAAATCCGCCGTCGAATGAAGTCAACGCGCTGATTTCGTTTGGCAATGCGTTGGCATATACTTTGGCTCTCGATACGATTTATCACACCCAACTCAATCCAACCATTTCTTTTTTGCATCAACCGGGTGCAAGGCGATATTCGTTGGCGTTGGACATAGCCGAGATTTTTAAACCCATCATGGTTGACCGCATGATTTTTAAACTCTTGAACAAACGCGAAATCAGAGCCGAACACTTCGATTCCAAGATGAATGGTTGTCGTTTGACCGATAAAGGTCGTGCCATCGTGGTGCGCGAGTGGGACGAACGACTCAAAGAGACCATCAAACACCGCACGCTCAACAAACCTGTGAGTTACAAGTATTTGGTGCGGTTGGAATGTTACAAATTGCAGAAATTCATCTTGGGTATAGATGCCCAATACAAACCGTTCAAGATTTGGTGGTAAAAGGCGATAGGTTTACAAAGTATCCGATACGTTCTGCGCACTGTCGCAAATCTTTGTGCTTACAATCTTTTTTCCTTGTGCTTAAAACTAAAAAATATGTATGTGATAGCCGTTTATGATTGTGGCGAAAAACGAGTGGCGAAGATGCTCAAATTGATGCGTCGTTATCTGATATGGATTCAGAACTCCGTATTCGAGGGCGAACTGTCGGGTGTGCAATTGAAAAAACTCAAAATAGAAGCCGCCGAGATTATGAATCCATCCGAAGACAGTTTGATTATCTTTACGAGTCGGCAGGAGCGATGGCTCGATAAAGAGGTACTCGGTCGAGAAAAAAACAAAACAGATAACTTTCTATAAATCGTTGATTGCGATGTGTTTATGCAGATTGGCGGTTGTCGGTCATTGAGTCGTGTACCAAATCCCCCCCTCAGTATCGAGCCAAAAACGGAATACCATTGACAATCAACGATTTAAAAAGTCGTCGCTGACAAGGGAAAATCGCATGATTGGACTTCGACGCATTTTTCTGCTCATTTTAAGCAGGAATAGAGTAATTCCAATGTTGAATATCAATGTATTATACATATATTTGCAACAGACTTTAATCGCACCACTTTGGAATTGAAAC
>JAEUUP010000071.1 GCA_016787525.1 Saprospiraceae bacterium
CCTGATTCGCTCACTGATTTTTCTTTGCCAAATATGATTTCAAAAACCATTGTGTCGTCATTTTGTTTCTCATAAATGGACATAATCCAGTTGCCAGCGACGGTATAGCTGCAAAACAGTTTGTTACCGATGAGATACGATTCCATTTTGATGGTGTTCATTTCGTCGCACAGGTATTGTCCTTTTGTGGCATCAATGGTGCGGAGTAGGTAAGGGCGTAAGCCTTTTGTGCGGTCTTCTCCGTAGATAATATTCCAATTGTAAACGCCTGCGGTATCCGTTTTTGACATCAAACAAGTCATGGGAACAGATTGAGATAAGCCTTTGGCATTGAAAATTTCGAGCGTGCCAGTCCATTCGCCAAACCATGATTCTGGAAATTTTTCTTTCGCTTTCACAATAACTTCTGAGGGCGATTGCGTTTCTACTTTCGTCGCGTTTGTTATACTTTTGCTGCACGCAACAAAGGTAGCTGCACACAATAGTCCTACTAAAATCTTCATAATTCTCTGTTTATCAATAATTTATTTAAATGAAAAATATTTACTTTCCAAAACAAAAATTAACTTTTTTACTTTTTGCACTCCTTATTGGAAGTGAACTAATAGCTCAAAAAGCTTATTTCCAACAAGAGGTTGATTACAAAATAGTGGTTTCATTAGACGACAAAAAACATATTTTGTCTGGCACAATTGAAATGGACTACCATAATAATGCACCAGCCCCCCTCAGTATTTTGTATGTTTTATTGCAACCCAATGCTTACAAGTCCAAGAATTCTGCTTTTGCTAAACAAGAATTGCGCAATGGCTCGACTCGCTTCTATTTTGCAGAATCGGCTGAAATGGGCAATTTATCGAACCTCAATTTTGAGGTTGATGGCAAAAAAGTAGAAGTTGAAGTAGATAAAAGCAACCCTGACATCGCAAAGGTAAAACTTAACACACCTATTTTGTCAGGTAAAAGCATCAAAATTACAACACCTTTTACTTACAAAATTCCGTTCCCATTCTCACGTGGCGGTCATGCAGGGCAGCAGTACTTGATGACACAGTGGTATCCACGCCCTGCGGTCTATGACGCAAAGGGTTGGCATCCACAACCTTATCTCGACCAAGGCGAATTTTATCAAGAGTTTGGCTCATTTGATGTCTCTATTACTTTGCCCGAGAACTATGTTGTAGGCGCAACGGGTGTGCTACAAACACCTTCTGAAGTCGAGTTTTTGAAAGAAAAAGCGAAATATACTGAGGGGGTACTGTCAGCAAAAGAAAGTAAAGAAAAAGTGAAAACCTCTGAACGCGACTCATTCCCACCGTCTGCTGAAAAGATGAAAACGATTCGCTACACAGCCGACAAAGTGATTGATTTTGCTTGGTTTGCCGACAAACGTTTTTTGGTGCAAGCCTCTGAAACAAAGCTGAAACAAACAGGGCGCATTGTAAAAACTTATACTTATTTCCCTCCCAAATATAGTAAAACTTGGTCAAAATCAATAGGTTATATCAATCGTGCTGTGCAATTTTACAGCGATGCAGTAGGCGATTATCCGCACCCACAAGCGTCGGCGGTGATGTCGGACGAAGGTTTCGGCGGTGGCATGGAATATCCGATGATTACCGTTTTGTCGGGCGATTTTGATGACCGTGGCTTGGATGGAGTGATAACGCATGAGGTCGGACACAACTGGTTTCAAGGCATTTTAGCGTCGAACGAACGTGATTTTCCTTGGCTCGATGAGGGTTTGAATTCGTATTACGACCACCGTTACGATGCCGAATATTATGGCAATCAGCCACAAGATGTGGGTTTACCCAAGTTTTTGACCAAAGGTTCGGACTATGGTTTCAATGAATTGGGCACCCATTTCATCAATTTTACACGCCAAAACCAAGCTCCCAATTTGCCATCCGATCAATTTACTTCGATGAATTACGGTCTGAGCGTGTATGAAAAAACAGCACAATCGCTCAAAATTTTGGAGCGTCATGTTGGGCGTGAGAAATTTGATCAAATCATGCAAGGCTATTTCAAAAAATGGCAATTCAAACATCCGCAACCTGAAGATTTCAAGCAAATATGGCTTGATGAGGCGGCAACAGCGGGCGATGTGTCGTGGTTTTTCGATGGTTTGATAGGTTCGACTAAAAAGGTAGATTATAAAATTGAGCAATTGATAGACAGTAGCACTGATTTTTGGCGCATAAAAGTGAAAAATGTGGGCGAAGTTGCCACACCTTTCACTGTTTCATTGCTCAATAAACGAGATTCAATCGTCTATACTACTCGACTTTCGCCATTAAACGTAGGCGAAACGACAGAAGTATTAGTGCCGAAAAACTATGATTTGGCTTATGCTATGAGCCAAAGCCGTAAGGATTGGACAGGCGACAAATACGACCAAAAAGCGATTGTGATTGATGCCAAACGTGACTTACCAGACTTGAATCGTCAGAACAACGCTGTCAAATTATCGGGTGCATTCAAAACTGTTGAACCTCTACGTGTGAGCATTTTGCCGCGTTTAGACAACTCTTTGCGGACGAATTTTTACGCCACACCGATTTTAGGGGCGAATGTTTACGATGGTTTGATGTTGGGTATGTGGTTTAATAATGGTATCATGCCTTTGAAAAAATGGGAATGGTCACTTGCTCCTACGTATGCCATTCGGTCAAAAACCCTTTCGGGTTTGGCAAATTTGGACTATCACATGTTTGCAGGTCGTAGCGAAATTACCTTGGGTTTGGGCGCACGCCGATTCAGTTTCGACTTCAACGACAAGTTCAAAGAGCCTTTGATTTATGAACGATATACCCCCTCAGTATCCATCAATTTTGGTGCTAATCCCACGTCACCTTTTCGACACAAGGCTGAATTGCGCCATATTGTTTTGCGCGAACAAGGTTTTGCTTTCGACACAGCAGGTATAAAAACTGGCAAAGAGTTTGACAACTCAAATATTACGCAGTTGATTTATTCAGGCATTTTAAAAAATGCTTTAGGCAATACGTCGTTCCGCATAGCTATTGAAAATCAAAACTATACGTTTGCGAATGCTGACCAAAATTATCTGAAAACAACTCTGGAATTGAAAAAAGATTTTGTCTATCAAAAAGGCAAACGTTTATATACACGTCTTTTTGTTGGTGGCTTTTTGAAAAATACGGGACGCGAGGCGGGCAACTTCTTTGGTTCACGCACAAGAGGTAGTTTGGGATTAGTCAATCGTGGTCTGACCGATTACCGCTACGATGGTTTATGGATTGGTCGCAACGAAGAAACGGGCTTAGCAGGTCAACAAATTGACCCGACTACTGAGGGGGGTATGAAATTTGCCTTGCCCGCAGGCAATCCGACTGAAGTGGGTTTTAGCAATAGTTTTGTCGCGTCTTTGAATCTTTCGCTCGATTTGCCTGTCAATTTGCCGAGTTTTTTGAAGTTGAAACCGTATTTTGATTTGGGCTATTTCGATGATACACGTCCAACTAGTCTGCGTTCTGCCACTAAAACCTTGATGAGTGGTGGCATACAATGGTCGCTTTTGGGCGATGCTGTGAGTATCTATGTGCCTGTTTATTTCAGTGGTAAGCCGTTGGAGGAAGACCCTAATAGTTTCAAGGCATTGATGTCGAAGCGCACGTTTTTGGAGCGCATCACATTTAGTTTGAATCTGAAAGAGTTGAATCCACGTAAGCAAATTAGAAGGTTGGCAAATTAAAACGGAATTATCTACTTTATGGGACAATAATAAATTTTTACTATATTTGTGGCTTTAAACACGGTGTTGTTTAAAGCCACATTTTTTATCATTCAACTAAACTCATTTACAAATTATGGCAGATAATAGTAAAGAACTTGAAAAACAAGAACCTCAATTACCCCAAGTAGATGAAGATGCAATAGCTTTAATTGATGGTTTTCTTGGAAAAGAAAGAGCCACCGAAATAGTTAAATTCATCAATCAATTTTTAGCTGCCCAAGCTGAATCAAAAATTCAAAAAATTCAAAACGAAAGATTAGAAATTGAAAACCAAGTAAGACTTACAGAACTACAAAAAGAACAGCAGAAAAACGAACAAACATTTATCTCTTTTTTTGATATACGGAGTAAAATGTTTGCGTTGTTGGCTATGGTTATAGTGCTATTCTCGCTCTATAAATTCAACGAGCAAGGCTCAGTTGATAAAGAGTTTACGAAAACGATTTTCACAGTCATTACCTCAATAATCAGTATTGGCGGTTTGAATTTAGTAAGTGAAATACTAAACAGGAAAAAACAGAATTAAGGCTTTCTATATTTATGAAAAGCTAATTTGAATACATCTAAAATGGGTTCTAATACAAGAACAAAAAAACCCATAAATATTAGATAGATAAAAGAATCCATGATTTTTTCAATTATTTGAAATTATTTAGAACTGCATAATAGCAAAGATTAACAGGGTGTTTTGCAAAAAATATCGTTACAACCACAAATAAAGCACAAATATACAACATTTGTACTCTAAATATTGAATTTTCAAACAGCATATCCAAACGGATTTTATCAAAATGACAGCGAAAGACAAAGCGAAAAAAGAACTTGATGATTTAATCAGTTATTTTCAACGAAATGAAAAAGCCTTAGAAAAAGGTGGCTCTAATGAAGATGAAGTAGTACGCCATTATATTTCACCTATGTTTAAAGCATTGGGTTGGGATTTCAATAACGATAAGCGCAAAGACTTAAATAAGATGGAAGTTAGAGCGCAAATCACTTTCAAAGCGAATAACAAAGATTATCGCCCCGACTTCAATTTTAACTACGAAAATGGTTCGGTTGCCTTCTACTTAGATGCCAAAGCCGTGCCTGTAAAATTGGATAGGCATATTGACTCTGCCTTACAAGTGAGAGGGTACGGTTGGAACGCCAAACGACCTATTTGTGTTTTAACTGATTTTCAAGAGTTTGCGGTTTACAATTGTACGGTTGAACCCAAAAAAACGGATTCAGTAAAGGTTGGGCTTATCAAATATTTGAAGTATGACGAATACTTGGAAAATCAAAACTTTGATTTTCTTTGGTCATATTTCTACAAAGAAAACGTACAAAATGATAGTTTAGAGGAATTGATTAAAACAGATGGCTACATTAAAGGTGGCATAACAGTTGATAAACATTTCCTTATTACCTTGAATCGGTGGCGTGAATTATTGGCATTGGGTATTCACAAAAGTAATTCAAATATTGACAGCGCGACCCTAAATTATGCCGTTCAACAAACCATAGACCGTATTCTTTTTCTCCGTATCTGCGAAGCACGAAATATTGAAACGAGCAAAAAATTGTTTCTCAAAATTGCAGGCGTTCAAAATGCCTATGACAATCTATTGACTTACTATTTTGAAGCAAACAATAGATACAATTCGGGTCTTTTTGACTTCAAAAAAGATACCGTTTCAACACATATAAAAATTGATGATTTTACACTATCAACAATTATCAATGAATTGTATCAACCACCTTACCGTTTTGACGTAATGCCAGTTGAAATCATAGGCAATGCTTATGAGCAATTTTTGGGTAATGAAATACGAGTTGAACGAAACAAAATTATTATTGAGCAAAAACCCGAAGTCCGAAAGGCAGGGGGTGTTTATTATACCCCTCAGTATATTGTCAATTACATCGTTGAAAAAACCGTTGGTCAACTTATTGCAGGGAAAACGCCTGACCAAATAGCCAAAATTAAAATTGTTGACCCTTCATGTGGTTCGGGTTCATTTCTTTTAGGTGCATACCAGTTTTTACTTGATTATCACCTTGACTATTATTACAAAAATCGAAAGAAGTTGAAAGAAATTCCCGTTGGTGACGATGGCAAATTGACAACAATAGAAAAGAAACGTATCCTAAACAACAATATTTTTGGTGTGGATTTGGACGAAAGAGCCGTTGAAATTGCCAAATTGAGCCTATTACTCAAAGTTTTAGAAGATGAAACAAGCGCAACATTGGAAGATGAACGGCTTTTAGGATTCAAAGAGAAGGTTTTGCCTAACTTAGATATGAATATTCAATGTGGCAATTCATTGATTGGCAAGGATTTAAGAAAACGAGTCCCCTCTGTCTCCATAGCCGAAGAAAAAGGCTATAAGGTTTTTGATTGGGCAACTATTTTTCCAAAGGTGTTCCAACAAGGCGGTTTTGATTGTGTGATTGGCAATCCGCCGTATGGCGCAAGTTTGACAGGTATTTTTGACTTCTATTTTAGAGATGTTTATGCCGTTGCAGGGTATCAATTAGATACCTATATACTTTTTATTGAACGAGCTACCCAATTGATTAAAGAAGGTGGATTGATAGGCTATATCATACCGTCTGCGTGGGTTGCTTCGATGTATGATGTTAAACTAAGGCAGTTTTTGGCTCAAAGAGTGGCTATTGATGGCATGGTGATAACGCCTAAAAAGACTTTTGAAGATGCCACCGTCGAAACGTGCATTTTGCTTTTGTCCAAAAAAAGCCCTAAAAATGACTTTTTCGTAGAAAGATGGGATTCATCGGACAAATACGCCTATGATGTCACCTTGAAAGATATTCTTTCTAATCCTAATTTCAATTTCCCTGTCTATTCTAATCAAGATGCAACCCGTTTGATTAAGAAAATGCAATTATTGGATATGAAATTGTCTGATTTTGCTAATGTGGTTTGGGGAGCAAAGATATACGAAAAGGGTAAAGGCTTGCCACCACAAAAAGGGTTTGAATCTGAAACCAAAATTTATCATTCTGATAAAAAAACTAAACCTACGCACCGTCCATTATTGGGGGGTAGTGAAATCAACCGTTACGCCTTAAATTGGAAAGGTGGATTCATAGATTATGGTAGTTGGCTTGCCGCACCAAGAAAACCCGAATGGTTTGAAGGAAAACGAATTGTGGTGCGTGAAGTGACCGCCAAAGGTGTAATTCAAGCAACGATTATAGACGGTGATTATGTGTTTTCAAACTCCGTTGATGGTATCAAAATGACAAGTAAGGATATGGCAATTGAGTTTTTATTGGGTGTACTCAATTCAAAACTTATCTCATTTTATCACTCCAATACGTCTGCTAATGCGTTCAAAGGCACATTTCCCAAAGTTTTGTTGCAAGATTTAAGGGATTTACCTTTGCCTACGATGGACAAAGAAAACAAAGCGATACATGATAAAATAGTGAATCTTGTCAAAGAAATGATGCAATTGAAAACAGATATTCTAAAAACGCCCATAGATAAAAGAGATGCCATACATAAGTCAATTGTACGCAAAGACGAAAGTATTGACGAATTGGTATATCAGATTTATGGATTAACCAAAGGAGATATAGCTTTGATTGGGTAAATCTCTCTTTGTATTATAAGAAAGTTATTTAATTCAAAAAATTTTTAACGGCTAAAACTTAAAGCATGAAGGCAAAAAAACAAGCGAACAACGCTACTAAAAAAGCTAACAACTCGATTGAAAGTACGCAAAAAACACCATTCAAGCCCAAAGAATACATTGATGCACACCCATACAATCGAAACGTTGTAGATGAAGTGAAAAAAGAAATTGTTGACTACATTAACAGTCATTACAAGGAAAATAAGATACCTGTTTATTCCGATTGGTATATTGGGATTTCAAAAGACCCAGATAATGATAGAACAAGCGACCATAAAACCGAGAAGAACCTAAATAAATTAGAAGATTATAAGAAGTTTTGGGCTAAAAGTTTGGCTAATGCAAGACAAGTTGAAAGTGAACTTTGTACGGAATTGGAAATGAATCATTGTAAAAGTTTAGGCGGTGTTACCGCCGAATCAAGATGGAACTATGTTTACAATCTAAAAAAATCTCAGCAGACAAAAAGTAAAAAAAGCAAGTAACCCAATCTTCCTATTGTTAGTTTGAGTTGATTTATTCTTGTCAAAATCAATCTAACTCGTTCTTTGGGTGAATTACCCGCCGCAATAATATTTAAAATGTCATTAATGCAGTTATGATGCAAGCTATGAAGTTCTCTCGATTGCTCAAACATAAGAAAAAGGTCTTTTTCTGATATGTCACTTTTTGCATGACCAATATTTGTTTCTGATTCTCTCATTGAGTTTTAGGTATATTTTTTGTTAAAATATTGCGTAAAAATACTACATTTAACCAAATAATTTATATATTTGTTACTTAATTATTGATAAAAAACTTATTTGGTTACATGAATTTAATAGAACTTACTAAAAAATTTCCTACTGAGGACAAAGCCTATGCCTATTTTGAGGATAACCGTTGGTCAAAAGGTGTCATTTGCGCTCATTGCGAATCAACCTTAGTCAGCAAGAAACAATTAGACGGACGGTTCAAATGTAAAACGTGCCGTAAAAGTTTTTCCGTTACAACTAAAACGCATTTGCACCAAACGCATATACCACTACAAACGTGGCTTTTTGCTTTTGCTATCGTTTCAGATGCAAAGAAAGGTCTTTCAGCGTTACAATTACAAAGAAATTTGGGTATTGCTTATCAAACCGCTTTTGATATGTACCATACCATTCGTGACATCATGGCAGAAGAAAAAGTAGAACTTTTGGAAGATGTGGTAGAAATGGACGAAACCTACGTTGGTGGCAAACCAAGAAAACCAAACATCAAAAGAGCTTTAACCGAAGATGGTAAAGAATACCTTATTGAACGTACTGAGGAGGTCAAAAGTTTAGGCTTTGATTTGAGTGCAAAAAAAGGCAATACGGCAAAAGTAGATTTAGGCACAAAACGAGGACGTGGTAGCCAAAAACTCATTCCTGTTACGGGTATCGTTCAACGTGACGGTGCAGTAATAGCCGAAGTGATGAGTTCTTTGGGTGCAAAGAAGTTGGAAGCACTTGTTAAAAAACACGTTGACTTGTCAGATTCATTGCTCATTACGGACACTTACAAAGGTTATTCAAAGATTGGTAAAATCATTGAGCATATCAAAATTGACCACAGTAGGCTGTATTCATATAACGGTGTGAATACAAATACGATTGAAAGTTTTTGGGCTATTGTCGAGCGTGGTATCATTGGGCAATATCACCATGTTAGTTTGGCTTACTTGCCAAAATATATCGTCGAATTTTGTTTCAAGTACAATAATCGTAACTTTGATGATATGTTTGAAACGTTGGTTAAGGCATCAATGAGGGTCAAAATACCAAAAGCGATTATCCACAACCCAAATAAGCCTAAGAAAGCACCAACTAAAACCAATAATCAAAAGAAAGGCAACTTAGGTAGTAAGAAGCCGAAAACTAAACCTAAATTGCCTTTTTAACTACTTTGAGGTATATTGCTCATTATCAATGTGTTACAATGTCCCATAAAGTAGATAATTCCGAATTAAAATTGGTTAACACTGATTTCATGTCATTTCTATTTTTTGAAGTAGAAACAACATGAAATTAACTTAGCATTTAAGAATTGCCTTTATAAGATTATTGCACTATTGAAGGTGAAATTCATATTTTTGCTTAGACAAAATCCTCCTGTCGTACTAAATTTTCTGCTGATTTTTAAAGCTAAAATTTCAATAGCATCAAAAATGAGTTATTTTTATGACGACAAAACCAACTAAAACAGTTTAAATAAAATTTACACACAAGGAATTATGAGTAAAGTATTGGTAACAGGTGGATGTGGCTATATAGGCAGCCACACAATTGTTGACTTGATAGACAATGGTTTCGATGTTATTTCGGTTGACAATCACCTCAATTCAGACCCCTCAGTATTGGAAAGTATTGAGGAAATCACAGGAAAAAAAATCAAGAACTACACTGTTGACCTATGCAATTTAGCGCATTTGAAACGTATATTCGTCGAAAATCGCGATATTGCAGGTATCATCCACTTTGCTGCCCTCAAAGCTGTGGGCGAGTCAGTAGAAAAGCCGCTCTTGTATTATCGCAACAATCTCGACAGTTTGCTCAATATCTTGACGTGCTTAGAGGAGTTTAAAATCAAACATTTCATATTCTCATCGTCTTGTTCTGTGTATGGCAATGCCAAACAGTTGCCTGTGACGGAAGAAACCAAACGCCAAGAGGCTGAAAGTCCTTATGCTCGGACGAAACAAATTGGCGAGGACATTATGCAAGATTTTGCACTCATCCACCCTTTTGCTAATTTCATTTCACTGCGTTATTTCAACCCTGCGGGTGCGCACGAAAGTAGTTTGATGGGCGAATCACCTCTGTATGCTACGCTCAATCTTGTGCCTGTTATCACTGAAACGGCTATTGGTAAACGCGGTGAAACGACTGTTTTTGGGGACGACTATCCTACACGCGATGGTTCTTGCATTAGAGACTATATTCACGTTATGGATATAGCTCATGCACATACACTTGCTTTAGAATATGTTATGAAGCATAAAAATGAAGATAACTACGAGGTATTCAATTTAGGTACTGGCGATGGTGTCACCGTTTTGGAAGCCATTCACGCGTTTGAAAACACAACAGGTGTGAAGTTCAACTACCGCATCGGGCAGCGTCGCCCGGGTGATGTGGTTTCTATTTATGCCAATAACGACAAAGCTAAAGAAAAGTTGGAGTGGGTGCCTAAACGCACAATAGAGGACATCATGCACACAGCGTGGGAATGGGAAAAGCGTCGTAGTGAAGATGTTTTAGTATGATGTTTCAAACATACAATGAGAAGGTCGGCGCGTACGTAAACGCGCCGACCTTCGCTATATTTTACTGAGGGGGGTATTTTCGATTCATATTTTCTTTCGTATTTTTGAGACAAAAGATGGTACATGGATAAACAACGGCTCAAAATCAACTTAAAGCACGCTCGACCGATCCGCTTGTTGCGCCGCGATGGTGAATTGAATCTGCATAAAGATTCACTCAATTCATTTCGGGTGTTCAATATGCTCATCAAAATGTCGTGGCAGCGGCTCTTTTTTTATGCCTTTGTAGGTCATTTGGTATTCAATCTATTGTTTACAATGATGTATTGGGCAGTCGGTGGCGTTGATTGTTTGGGTGGTTTTGATGAGGGGGCTAAGAAGCATTGGTTTTTAGAAATCTTTTTTTTCAGTACTCAAACTTTTACAACTGTTGGCTATGGACACATTCATCCAACATGTTTGGGAACGAATTGGGTCGCTTCATTTGAGTCTTTTGTTGGTTGGTTGTTTTTCTCGGTTGTGACAGGTTTGTTCTATACCAAGTTTACACAACCTCGTGTGGAGGTGGCTTTGAGCCCAAAAGCTGTTTTTGACAATTTTATGGGCGGCTACGCCTTCAAGTTTATGTTAGCCAATGAGTATGAGAATAAATTAGTAGATGTGGAAGTCACGCTCGACCTCATCAAGTTGGAAATCGTTGAAGGGCGGTATAAAAAACGTTTTTACAATCTGCCTGTTATGCGCTCCAAGATTCCGTTTCTTTCTGTGCCTTGGACGGTTGTTCACCCGATAGATGCCAAAAGCCCCTTGTGGGGTTTGTCGCAAGAAGACTTTAATACTTCTTCGATGGAGTTTTTTATTCAAGTTAAAGTTTTTGATGAGGCGCATCGCCAAGTTTTGTTCAAAGAGTTCTCTTATTTTGGCGTTGAAGAAGTCTTGTGGGGTGCTAAATTTGTCAATATCCAACGCTATACCGAAACAGGAGAGTTGAAAATAAGCATGAACCGCTTTGGTAAAACCACAAAAGTTCAAGATTTCCCAGAACGTTTGTTGCCGATGAACACTGTGAACAACGTGAATTGAGCGTTCTGCATCAATTTTAAACCCAAATTCTGTACGCCCAATGCAAACTTGTTTTATTTTCGCCAAATATTAGGGCTGTCACTGGTCATTAGTCACGCAACGAAGGTCGTTTAAAACCTATAAACAGACCCACTGATTACTGACAGGTTGACCCACGACCAAAAGCAACATGGCACTTTTCAAATCTGTAAAAACAACGTCAGACAAGCAACAACCACTCACCGATGAGGAAATTGTAGCGCGCATACTGAGGGGTGAACAACATCTCCTCGAAGTATTGTATGACCGTTTTTCAGGTCGTATCTTTCATAAGTGTTTGAGTCTCATCAAAGATAGAGAAGCCTCCAAAGATTGTACACACGACATCATGGTCAAAATTTTTATGAATCTTACGAAATACAAAGGTACAGCGGCCTTCTCTTTGTGGGTTCACTCTATCACCTACAACTATTGTATGGACTATTTGTCGAAACAAAAACGACTGGATTTTTCGGGCTATTCTGAGTCAGAACTGGATTATGTGGCAAATGACGACGAATCTTTAGAGAGCAAACTACTACAAGACCTTAAATTGACACAATTAGAAGTCGTTTTTGAAAAACTCAATGCAGACGATAAAATCCTGCTTATGATGCGCTACCAAGATGGTATGAGCGTCAAGGACATTGCTGACTCTTTGGGGATTGGCGAGTCGGCTATCAAGATGCGCCTCAAACGCAGCCGCGATAGATTGGCTGATTTGATTGAAGATTTAGAAAAAAAACAAAGGTAGTTTGTTAGTCATTATAGGTTTCGTTCATTCGTAACAACTCTGATAATGACTCACTAACAAAAAGTAACCAATAAAAAATGGAAAAACAGGAACTTAATTTAGCGAATCTCTTTCAACAGTTGGGCAATCAATCTGAAAAGATTGAATTACCCGATTTTAAGTTGAAAGATGCTGTGTTCAGCACGATTGACGCAACCAGTTTGGTGGCAGATATTGTGGATTTGTTTACAATCAAATTCGTTCAAGCACAATCTGAAATAGTGGATGCAATACCAGATAGTGAGTTTGGTTTCGATGAAAAAGAACGCGTTTTTTCATTTCTTGAGAAAAAATACAAAGAAAGTAAGCAAAATACTGAGGGGGTTGCTGATACGGATTTAGATGCCACCGACAAAGAAAAACTATTCAAATTTTTAGAAAGAAAATATAGGGAAGGAAACCAATCAACTGATAATCAATAACTTGTAACAACTTAATTTTTTACAATAATGAACAGCTTACAAAGAATTTGGGATTTATTCGCAGAATCGC
Source organism: Saprospiraceae bacterium (assembly GCA_016787525.1). Taxonomy (GTDB): domain Bacteria; phylum Bacteroidota; class Bacteroidia; order Chitinophagales; family Saprospiraceae; genus JAAFJT01. Next base: position 13,071 of record JAEUUP010000071.1, read on the forward strand.
TTCGTGTATTTGGTGAAAAGTTCACGGAAACCATTCCGAGTATTTTAGGTGCTATCATTGTTTTTGTCATAGCTTGGCTTTTGGCGCGTTTGGTTTCAGGCGGATTCGAGCGTCTGCTTCGGACAGTCAAGTTCGATGCTTTCGCGGAGCGTTTAAAGCTGACTAATTTTCTACAACAAGCAGGTATTCAACTTGCACCCAGCACCATCATTGGGCGGTTCATTTACTGGATTTTAGTATTGCTCATCATCTCATCGGCAGCCGAAACGTTGAATTGGACTTCTGTTTCTTATCAGATACAACGGTTTTTAGAGTATTTGCCCAATCTCATCACGGGTATGCTCATTTTTGGCATCGGTGCATATATTGCGACACTTGTACGCGACTTTGTGCGAAGTGCAACGGGTTCTCTGGGTATCAGCACGGGACGCATACTGTCCGCTGTGATATATTATGTCTTGTTCATCATGGTGATTCTGACCGCATTAGAACAAGCCAAAGTAGATACACGCTTACTATCCACCAATTTATTGATGATTATTGGTGCTATTTTGCTGGCTGCTTCCATTTCTTATGGTTTTGCGTCGCGCGAGGTATTGTCCAATATTTTAGCGGGTTTTTTCAACAAAAGAAACTTTCACAAGGGTATGACCATAGAAATTGATGGCATCAGAGGTGTCATCGTCGAAATGAGCAATGTAGCTGTGACGATACAAGTCTCTGATTCTGAGCGAGTTGTCATTCCTTCGCACCAATTGATGACAAGCAAAGTAAAAATCATCAAAGAAAATTGACCCCTCAGTATCTTTTGTTTATCATGCAAAATGCCCCAAAGTGATTACACTTTGGGGCATTTTGCACGATAAACAAAAGATTATTTTTTACCAATATCTTCAAAAGGTTTGACCATCCCTTCAATAGCCGTTTTTTTGCAGAATGCTTCTGCTTGTTGTTTCGTCGCAAACTTGCCCACTAAAACACGATATGTTATTTTGCCTTGCACTTTACTTTGCATGATGTACTGGCTTTGGCTATTGTTCTTCTTTTTCAATTCTTCAATTGCTGCTTTTGCACCTGTTAACTGACTGTATGCGCCCACTTGGATGGTAAAACTGTTTTTAGGTGTTTCTTTGCGTTGACCAATATCTGATGTTGCTACTGCATTCGGTCTGGCACGAACTACTGCATTGTCAGTCTGAATGGAATTGGGAACAGTAATTTTTTGCGCTGTCGTATTATATGAGGGAGGAACAGGCGAATCTGGTACGCGATTAGTTTTATTTATTTGAGGGTTGAAGCCCGAACTATTGTTATTGTTAGCATAAACAGGAGTCAATCTCTGACGATATTGGGGTAAATTGTGTTTGTCAAGCACTGAATTAAGTTTTGTTGCTGACATAGTTTCTTCGTACCGACTCACTTGACGACCTTTGGAGTCGAGAATAATGATGGTTGGTAATACTTTGACGTTGTACTGATTTTTCAAATCAAATCCATCAAAACTTTGAATATTGACCTTTACAGGAACATAGCCATTGTTCATACGTTCAATGACAGAAGGCTGTGTAAATGTGTATTCATCCATCATTTTGCACGGTGTACAATAGTTTGCCGAAAATTCAAGAAACACTAGCTTACCCTCACTGGCGGCACGATTGAGTCCCGTCTTGAGGTCATCGTTGATGAAATTAAGCTCTTCTGCAAAAATTGTAAATGAAAGAAACAGACAAACAAAAGTTGCTAAAAAATTGAGTCTTTTAAACATGTTCGCGGAATTGGTTTTGATTGAAAAATGAAATTTTAGATCGTGTATCTCGCATGAAAGCTAATCTAATTTTTGTGAATTGCACAAAACGAATTAACAGCAAGAATAATACCAAACTTTTTAATATCTTCATTTTCAAACTGTATTAACCAATAAAAATCAGCTTTACAGGTAAAATAATTAAATTAATTTGCGACTTTGCCCTGTTTTTATTGTTCTTATTTATGTTAAATAGGATTTTGTCTATAATTTAAATATGTCGAATTAAATGAAAAAACTTCTTTTTATCCTCCTGATACTGAGGGGGGTACACGCCACAGCTCAACAAGCCACATTGGCTGATTTTGCAGAGACTATCAATACCAACGACTTACGTGTACACGAGACCATTTTAACATCCGACTCTCTGGGCGGACGTGAAACTGGCACTGAAGGCAACCTCAAAGCAGCCCGTTACATCGCCGCACAATTTGAAAAATTGGGTCTGCCCAAGGTGGGTGACAATCAAACCTACTTCCAACGCATGGTGTACACAAACGATGGTTGGAACAATATTGCCCTCAAAGTGAATGACCATACTTATCGCCATCAATTCAATTTTTACGCTTTGCCTTATCTGAATCCTATGTTGGAAGGCAACAAAATCGAGGCATCCGAAGTCGTTTTTTTAGGCTATGGTATTGACCATGCGCGTTATTCTGACTACAAAAAAGCTAATGTAAAAGGCAAAGTGATTTTGATAAACATGGGAGAACCAATGGCACAAGATTCCACTTTCGTCATTTCTAAAACACAAACGGCTTCTAATTGGTCTAAAATTGAAGCAAAATTAGCCATTGCTTATCAAAAGGGGGTGAAAGCCGTTTTGTTCATTGACCCCAAAATGGCAGAAAGCTTGCAAGCCAATCGCCGCAATTTCAGTCGTAATTTGACGGGCGATGTGGTTTTGCCCGATGGCAAAATGGTCAATAGTGCCTTTATTTCACCCGATATAGCCAAGGAAATTATTGGTAAAAATACTGAGGGGTATGCCAAAGCCCGTGAAAAATGTGCCGCAGGCAAACCACGTTCATTGACTTTGCCTTGTGAATTGACTTTGAAAATGGATAAATTTTTCAAACAATTGATTGGCAACAATGTGATGGGATTCATAGAAGGCAGCGACCCTGTGTTGAAGAATGAAATTGTCATTGTATCAGCTCACTACGACCATTTAGGCACGCGAGGCGAGCAAATCTATCATGGTGCGGACGACAATGGCAGTGGTACTTCATCAGTTTTGGAAATCGCTCAAGCATTGGTAGAAGCCAAACGGCAAGGCAAAGGCACTCGTCGCAGTGTACTATGCCTATTGATGACTGGTGAAGAAAAAGGGTTGTTGGGGTCCAAATATTATGTAACCTATCCTGTATTTCCATTAGACAAAACGGTAGCCGATGTGAATATTGACATGGTGGGTCGTGTGGACGAAAAATATGAAAAATTGGGCAATCCAAACTATATCTACGTCATTGGAGCGGATAAATTGAGCCAAGACTTGCATGACATCAATGAAAAAGTGAACGCTAAATACACCAAACTGACTTTGGACTACACTTATAATGATGAAAACGACCCCAATCGCTACTATTACCGTAGTGACCATTACAATTTTGCAGAACATGGTGTGCCAGCTATTTTTTACTTTAATGGTACACACGATGATTACCATCAACCAACAGATACGATTGACAAAATCAATTTCGATAAAATGGCAAAAATTGTGAAATTGGCTTTTTTCACTGCCACTGAAATTGCCAACCGTGACGAACGATTGAGGATTACAAAAAAGGTGAAAACGCCTTAAACAACCACTTCTAAAACTTGCGCCAAGCCTCAAACTTGGCGCAAGTTTTTTGTACTTTTTATGTAATTTTGCCCAAAATACTGAGGGGGTTGTTTGACTCCTTTGTTCCATCAATCACAATATTGCTTTATGAAAATCGCACTCGCCCAACTCAACTACCACATCGGCAACTTTGAGGGAAACTTGGAAAAAATGCTCGGCATGGTGACAAAAGCCAAAGCTTTGAAAGCCGACATCGTCGTATTCGGTGAACTCGCCACTTGTGGCTATCCACCCAGAGACTTTTTAGAATTTGATGATTTTATTCGCAAGGCGTATGCTTCTGTCGGAAAATTGGCAGAGGTGGCTCAAGGCATTGCCATCGTGGTTGGTTCGCCTTCTCGCAATCCGAAATTGGAGGGCAAAGACCTATTCAATTCCGCTTTTTTCTTAGCAGATGGTCAAATCCAACATGTTCAGCACAAAACTTTGTTGCCCACTTACGATATTTTTGACGAATACCGCTATTTTGAACCTGCTGACTCATGGAAGACATTAACATTTAAAGGCAAAAAAATAGCTCTGACTGTCTGTGAAGACATTTGGAATGTGGGCAATGAAAACCCTTTGTATCGCATTTGTCCAATGGATGAAATGATGGATGAACAACCAGATTTGATGCTCAATCTGTCGGCTTCGCCTTTCTCCTACGACCATGCACCTGACCGTATCCATGTCTTGAAAGCCAATGTGGCGCGCTATAAAGTACCCGTTTTTTATGCCAATCAATCGGGTGGGCAGACAGATATTATCTTCGATGGTGGCTCTATCGTTATGTCGCCCGATGGGAATGTATTCGACGAGATGCCTTATTTTGAAGAGTGTTTGCGGGTTTATGATTTAGATACAGTCATTCGTGGCGGTGTATCGAATGAACAGCCTAAAGAAAAAATTAAGCTCATACATGATGCACTCATTGTGGGTATTCAAGATTATTTCAGGAAAATGGGCTTGAAAAAAGCCATTTTAGGCTTGTCAGGTGGCATTGACTCGGCAGTCGTGGCCGTTTTGGCAGCGCGCGCTTTGGGTGCTGATAATGTGCGGTGTATCTTGATGCCCTCACAGTATTCGAGCGACCATTCTGTCAATGACGCACGCCATTTGGCTGAAAATTTGGGCATCCAATACGATATTATTCCCATCGAGCCTATGTTCGCGGCTTTTGAGCAGACGTTGAAGCCACATTTTTGGAGTTATCCGCAAAATATTACGGAAGAAAATTTACAAGCGCGTATCAGGGGTATGCTGGTGATGGCTTTTTCCAATAAATTTGGTAATATTTTGTTGAATACGACCAATAAGTCCGAAATGGCTGTTGGTTACGGGACTTTGTACGGCGATATGTGCGGTGGTTTGTCGGTCATTGGGGATGTTTACAAGATGGAAGTGTATGAATTGGCACGTTTTATCAACAAAGATGGCGAAATCATACCCCTCAGTACCATCCAAAAACCGCCATCAGCGGAGTTGCGTCCCAACCAAAAAGACTCTGACTCACTGCCCGAATACGATGTATTGGACAAGGTTTTGTTCCAATACATTGAAAAACGGCAAGGGCCTAAAGAGTTGATTGCCATGGGCTTCGATGAGGCTTTGGTCAATCGCGTCCTTCGTTTAGTCAATATCAATGAGTTCAAACGGGAACAAACAGCGCCTGTGCTGCGCGTGTCAAACAAAGGGTTTGGCATGGGGCGTAGGATGCCGATTGTGGGTAAGTATTTGTCTTGATGATGTTTTGTTTCTAAATACAGGTTTCCCAATTATTTCAAAAATCTGTGTATTTACTGTCTTTTTTCTTAAAATTGGATCCAAATGGGTAAGTTTTTCGATTCCATACAGCCTGCACATAAAGCATTTGCAGAAAAACAACATATCTTCTTCGTCGCCACAGCCCCCCTCAGTAAGGATGGGCGCATCAATCTATCGCCAAAAGGTATGGATAGCTTTTGCATTCTATCCGAAAGCAAAGTAGCTTATATGGATGTGATTGGCAGTGGCAACGAAACTTCTGCTCACACCCTCGAAAATGGGCGAATCACATTTATGTTCTGTGCCTTCGATGGGCCGCCTAATATTTTAAGATTCTATGGCAAAGGGCGGGCTGTATTGCCTGATACTGAGGGGTGGTCGGAATTGGCCGCGCATTTCACTATTTACCCAAGTACACGTCAAATTATTGTAGCAGATATTGACATGGTACAAACGTCTTGCGGATTTGGCGTACCCTTCTACGATTATGTTGGAGAGCGGACCTTTCACTTCGATTGGGCATCTAAGAAAAGTGTAGAAAGCCTTTCCGATTATGTGTCGGAAAAGAATACAGTCAGTGTGGATGGTCTGCCAACAGATTGGGGTTTGAAGGAAAAATGAGTATCCTCTTGATGTATTTTCGTCAGTATTATTTAAAAAAAGTGGTCTTGGCAACCAGTTTTTGAATTATGTTGTAGAACTTTGTTCCTACTGTTTAGAAAAAATAATTAATCAAATATCAAACAAAGCATTATGAGAAAGAGTATTTTCACTGCTGTTCTTATATTATTGTCCTTCGTCGCATTGAAAGCACAAGGCGGCGTGACAGTCAATGAAGAGCCTATCATCACAAAAATGATGGCGAACTACATGGGCATCAATAAAGCCACCACTTCGACCCAAATGATTGATGGCTTCCGCATCCAATTGATGGCAACTACCGACCGCCGCAAGGTTGACCAAGTTATGTCAGCGTTCTCGGCACGTTATCAAGATGTACCTATCACATGGTCGCAACAACAGCCTTACTATCGTGTGCGCATAGGTGCTTTTGTCAATCGCGATGGTGCCGCAAAGTATCTGCAAAATATCAAGAAAGATTATCCTGATGCTTATATCGTGACGGATAAAGTCAAAACGACAGAGGTGATGAACTAACCCCCTCAGTAAACTCATAATTTATTGCTTATCAACATGATAGCCAAAGACATTTCAAATTCGGATAGTGGGAGAATAGATGCTGTTTTGCTCTCTTTGTACTTAGCTCTTGTTGGCATAGGTTGGCTGATGATTTATGCTGTTGGTTACAAACAGGGTTATACGGAAGACTTCAATGAGTTTATGCTGAAAACGGTTGTCGGTAAGCAGAGTATTTTTATAGGTATTTCGCTGCTGTTGATACTCATCATTTTCTCCATTGATGCCAAGTTTTGGCGCGTGTTTGCCTACCCTATCTACGGAGTGGGGCTGATATTATTGGTACTTGTCCTCTTTTTCGGTAAAGAAATCAATGGTGCTAAGGCATGGTTTAGCTTTGGTGTTTTTGGTTTCCAACCTGCTGAGGTTGCCAAATTGGGTACGTGCTTGGTATTATCTAACTTTTTATCGTCGCCGAGTACCTCGCTGCGCGATTCACAGGCTACTTTGACCATTTTGGGCTTGTTGGGTTTGCCTATGTGCTTGATTATATTGCAGCCCGATGCTGGTTCGATGCTGGTTTTCCTATCGTTCAGCATTATGATGTATCGTGAAGGCATGTCAGGGACACCTTATTTGATTGCTTTCTCGGTGTTGACAGTTTTCATCATCGCGCTGCTATTTGAGCAAAGTCCGAATGAAGTGGTTATGTATTTGATGATGGTTTCATCACTCATTTTCGCTTTCAATATTGCTGATAGGCAGCGTATTTGGCTCACAGCAACTATTTCACTCATTATCACGTCAGCTTATTTGTTTTTCAATAATCAACAAGACATTGCGCTCTTTTTGATGCTTATTTGCGTTCTCCTGTACATTGTTGTTCACAGTCGTCGTGGGCGTTTTCGCATGGTGATTGTCACAGCTGGAGCTTTGTTGCTGAGTTCGATTGTGGTGTATTCAACAAGTTTTGCCTTTAAAAATGTGCTGAAAAAACACCAACAAGACCGTATTGATGTCTGGCTCAGACCTGACAAAGTTGACCCACATGGGGCTGCCTATAATCTCAACAACTCAAAATTAGCTATTGGGTCGGGCGGTTTGCAAGGGAAAGGCTATCTCGAAGGCACATTGACAAAACTCAACTTTGTGCCAGAACAACAGACGGACTTTATTTTCTGTACCATTGGTGAAGAACAAGGTTTTGTGGGCGTTTTTGCGGTCATTGCTATTTTCGTTCTCTTTCTCATACGTATTGTGCAGGTGGCTGAACGCCAGAAACTCAATTTCGCACGACTCTATGGATATGGGCTTGCAGGTATTTTCTTCTTCCACTTTTTCATCAACATCGGTATGACTATGGGTTTAGTGCCTGTGATTGGTATTCCACTTCCGTTTGTTTCGGGTGGAGGGTCTTCTCTTTTAGGTTTTACGGCGATGTTGGCTATTTTGCTCAAGTTGGATAGTAGTCGTTACACAATATAATACAGCGAAAGCCACTTCTCTTATCGTGAGAAGTGGCTTTTTCACTTTATTTTCTCTCCTTAACGTCTTTAAATCAGCCTTTTAGTTCTGACGTGTCACTATTACAGGAATACAATTCGGTGTCGGACAACAGACTTGAAGGGCAGCTGTAACTTTCAAACCTACCGAATAACAGCCTAAAGGACTTTTTTCAAACAAATAATAATCGCCTGCCGCTGCTGCACTCGGATTAGTCACCAAAGCCGAGCTGGATGAATTGCTCACATGCCATTCAAAAACACCGCCCGATACTGAGGGGGTCAATGCAGAGGAAACAGTTGTCAAATTTATGGTTGAAGCAGGACAAACGTTTAATATTGGGCTTGTTACTGAGGGGGTCGTTGGTACAGTATTGACTGTGACAACGATTGGAATGGTTGCTTTACACCCATTTGATGAGTCCGCAGTCACGTAATAAGTTGTCGTTACTGAGGGGGTGACAGCTGTTGGTGTGGCAACAGTTGTGCCTGTCGTTGACCCTTCTTTCCAAATAGGATTGAGGTATGTTGCATAATTATTAATCAGACTTGTCAAATCAACTGAACTACCATTGCACACACTTGTATCGCGTCCTGAGAGTGCTGGTGTAGGTTTGACTGTAATCAAAACAGTATCTGTACACCCGCCAGAAGCTCCGAAATATATCGTGGCAACTTGGTCGGTCGTCTGGGTATTGGTAAAAATGAATTTCACCAAACTGTCACTCGTTGGATTGGCTGGTATGGTCGTTACAGTCACTCCCGAAGGCAGGCTTGAAGTCCAATTCCCCCGAACACTGTCTGTCAAAACGAATTCAGACGCATAAGCCACCAAAGTCAGCGTATCACTTTCGCACACAGTTTGGTCTGCACCCAGATAAGGTTTACTGAACACCGTCAATGTCACAGATGCCACATCTGTACAACCGCCATTTGCACCTGTTACAGTAACAGTGTAAGTGCCTGAGTGAATCGGACTGACATCTGTGATGACTGGGTTTTGTGCTGTCGAGCTCCAGCTATTCGGACCCGACCAGTTGTAGAATGCGCCACCTGATGCGGTCAGATAGATGGTATCACCTTCGCAATAGGTGGCATTCGCACTGGCAGAAGCCGTCACTGTACATGTCGTGGGTGGCGGTGCAGACACATTGGTTGTGGCTGTACCTACACAGCCATGTTCATCTGTGACCGTCACGGTATAAGTGCCTGCGGCAGCGGCTGAAGATGTCACAGTCGGATTTTGTGCCGCGGAACTGAATCCATTAGGCCCTGACCATGTGTAACTGCCATACGTTGGCACTGAGGTGGATTGGAACTGTATGAGTTGGCTCGTTGGAACGGGTGTATTGCTCGATGCAGTTATGGTTGGGGGTGTAAACATCTCGACAGTAGTGGTAGCCGTTGACGTATAACTACCCAAAGTGACTGTAACGGTGTACACACCTGCTTTGGCAGAGGTCATACCTGTGATGGTAGGGTTTTGACTTGTTGAACTAAAACCATCGGGTCCTGACCAGGCATAAGTACCACCACCCGTAGCTGACAAATTGATGTCGAAGCTTTGGCACACAGGCCCACTATTCGAGGCGGTCGCACAAGGAGATGGGTTGATAACGACTTGTTTGTCGGTATAGCAACAAGAACCACCGTTGTAGATGCGAATCGTATATGTTGTTGCCACAACAGGGTTGGCAATGCCTGTAATGGCGTATGTCGCTCCTGTAAAGGTTGTTGCTGTCGCAAAATCTGCTCCTGTATAAGTCGTACCTTCCGAATAACCTATTTTAGTACCGTTGCTGATACCTGAAACTGCGATGCTTGTGTTGTTGGGCGCACCACCATTGCAAGTGGCTTGCACTTGGGTGAGGGTAAAATCGGGTTGAACACAGTCTGTATAACAGATTTGCGCTGTTGCATCGTCGTCTTGATTGGTTGAGTTGTCCGCAAAAGTATTATTGGGGTCAACTAAACCAGAAGAAATGACTTCTGCATAGTTTTTCAAACAGGCTTGACCGTCCATGACCAATACATCATAGGTGGCAGTACAACCTGTTGATGTGTTTTTCAAGGTATAAGTTCCCGAATTCGCTGCTGTTGCATTCGCAATACTTGGGTTGGCCGTTGTGGAAGTGGTAGCATCTGGGTAAGTCCATTGAAGTGGGGACAAACCATTTGAGTTCAAGTTGATGGTTTCACCTTTACACACAACCGCTTTGGTTGCCGTAGGATTGGGCAATGCGTTGGTAGTGACTGTTGTAGAAGTTGAAGCCGTGCAACCATTGGCATCGGTGATGGTGACGTTGTACGTACCTGCATTGGCAGAAGATATGCTCGATACTGAGGGGGTCGCCGAGGTGGATGTAAAACCATTCGGCCCTGTCCATGAATACGAACTTGCTCCAGCAGTCGCACTCAATGATAATGTTTGACCCACACACACGGGCGAATTACTGAAAGCTGTGACACTGGCTTTGTTGACTGTCACGGCAGTTGTAGCGGTTGCGGTACAACCGTTGGAGGTCACGGTGACGGTATAAACACCCGATGCGGCGGCAGTTGCGGCTGTTAATGAGGGGGTCGCTGAACTACTTGTAAATGCGTTCGGGCCAGACCATGAATATGTGCCGCCTCCTGTGGCGGATAAACTGATGTTTGAACCCTCACAAATTATTGGTGTAGAGGTCGAAGCCGTTGCCGAAGCAGTGTTTATGGTAATCGTTGTAGAAGCCGTTGAGGTACAACCTGCTGCCGAAGTCACGGTGACAGTGTAAGTGCCTGCGTTGACAGAAGTGGCATTGGCTATGGTCGGGCTTTGAACAGAACTTGTAAAACCATTGGGACCAGACCATGCATAAGTGCCACCACCTGAACTGTTTAAATTAATCGTATTGCCTACGCACACAGCATTGCTCACTGCACCCGCTGTGGCAGTTGGAAGGGCATTGACTGTGACCGAGACATTAGCAGTGCCTGAACAACCGCTGCTACCTGTCATGGTAACGGTGTAAGTACCATTATACGCTGTGGTAGCAGGTGAAATGACAGGATTTTGTTGTGTCGAAGTATAGCCATTAGGGCCAGACCATGCGTAAGATACGCCCCCAGAACTGGCTGCCAGTTGAATAGACCCGCCTGCGCAGATGGGGCTGACTGCCACACTTGCAGTGGGGGCATTGGCTACTGAAACGGTGGCTGTTGCTGTCGCTGAACACCCTGCGTTAGTCACGGTAACAGTATATGTGCCTGCATTGGCAGCAGTAGCAGGGGCAATTGTAGGGTTTTGAGTTGTATTGGTAAAACTGTTAGGCCCAGACCATGCGTAGCTTGTGCCGCCCGTAGCTGATAAACTGATTGAACCACCTACGCATGTATTGGTAGCAGATGCTGTGGCAGATACTGTTGTGACTGAAACGTTTGTAGAAGCTGTTGTTGAACAGCCATTGGCATTGGTTACAGTAACGGTGTATGTACCCGCTTTGGCTGTTGTAGCCGAAAGTACTGAGGGGGTCGCTGAGTTAGATGTAAAACTATTAGGACCTGACCACGAGTAAGTGCCACCACCCGTCGCCGTCAAGTTGATAGTGCCACCCGCACAGACTGGAGCATTGGATGTCGCTGTGGCAGTTGGTATGGAGATGGTGGCAGATGTTGAAGCCGTCGCTTTACAGCCGTTGGCAGCTGTGACGGTGACGGTGTATGTGCCTTCGTTCAGACTTGTGGCATTGGTAACGGTTGGATTAGCCAATGATGAGGCAAAATTGTTAGGCCCAGACCACGCATAAGTGCCGCCACCTGTTGCAGACAAGGAAATAGTGCTGCCTGTACAAACTGTACCGCCGCCCGTAGCCGTGGCAGATGCAGAATTAACAGCGACGGTCACTGAAGCCGTTGACGTACAGCCGCCAGAGCCTGTGACAGTCACAGTATAAGTGCCTGCACTCGCTGCAACGGCGGGTGATACTGAGGGGTTCTGTGCCGTAGATGTAAAACCATTGGGCCCAGACCATGCGTAGCTTGTACCGCCACTGGCTGTAAGGTTGATGGTTTCTCCAGCACATACACCTGCACCACCTGCGGTGGCTGTGACTGTGTTGACAACAACCGTTGTAGTCGCTGTGTCTTTGCAACCACCATCTGTGACGATGACGGTATAGACACCAGACTTCAAGCTACTGGCACTATTAACGGTCGGATTCTGTGCCGTAGATGTAAAGCTGTTTGGACCTGTCCACGCATATGTTGCGCTACCACTTGCACCTGTACTGGTGAGTGAAATCGTACTTCCTGCACAAAATGGGCCTGTGTTGGCAGCTGTGACATTCAAATTACATGTTGTGAAACCGAAATCGTAGGTATGGTTGTTCGCACCGATTGTACCTGTTTTCAACTGAATGGTTGGTACACCTGACACCAAAGTTGCATCGTTGTTGGCAAGACTTGTGCCGCTGTTGACACCTGCTGTACCTCCTGTTGACACATTCGATAGGCTGATACCCGATACTGAGCTGTGCGAACCCAAGGCTGTGACTTTGATGTAATAGTCTGTTTCGGGTTGTAAATTCACACCATATATCGTATTAGCCGTAGATGTACCCGTTTTTGAAGAAAAATAATATGCACCATTGGCATCTGTCGTCGCTGTTGCCAAAACAGTTGTACCATTGGCGGCATAGAGCTTGACGGTTACGCCTTGCATGGCGGGTTCACCAGCATCTTGAATACCATCTGCATCGGTGTCTTTCCATACGCGATTGCCTATTTCGATGGGTGCAACGGCGCACACAGCGTCTGTTACACCTAAACCAGCAGCTTTACCTTGTGTACCATTATTGGAATTGGCTGTTTCGTAGATTTGATAGCGGCGGTTGGAGTTACCATCGGTGTTCGACATCCATGTAAAACCACCTGACCATACCGCAATAGGGTCCATCGCTGTGATAACCACTTGGTTGGTGCTGGGTACGACGACCATACCACCCATAAATGTCTCTTGGTGAATCTCTACGGCGGGTTGACCTGTGACCAAAATACCTGAATAGTTTTCAGCACAGTAGAACTCACCGCCGCCAATACCTTCTCCATTACCTTTACCACAACCAATTTGACCGCCACTCAGTGTACCATTACTCTCCATTACCCATGTGTTGCCGACTTTTTTGGTGCGCAAAATGTCGCCACCGATATAGCCATTGTACAATTGAGTGTCGCCACTGGTGGTACTCTTTTGTTTGAAGCCTGTTTGGTGTCCGCCCCTATCGGCAAAACCCAAAATCATATCGCCATCGTCGGTGAATGCAATGTCCGACAACATCGGTTGTGGTCGAGCAACACGAACACCTATGGCAGAAGAACCCATTTGCTGCATACCTGCCCAGTTGTTTGTCCACGACATCCAGTTGGCAACTGCACCATAACTTGAGTGCACTTTTCCTTTTGTGTAGTTCAAAGGCACGGTTAGAACAGGTGTTGGATTGAAAGTACGGCTTGCGTGGTCAAATTCTAAAACATAAGCCACCAAATCATTGGCTGAACCACTCGTTTCGGCTGTAGCTACAACACCCAGATAGACTTTGCCTTTGTGATACTTGACCGCAAACGGTCGTGCCACGCCACCCGTCGCTGTTACTGAGGGGAGGGTGTATTCTGTAATATCTCCCGCTACGATGGTGGCTTTGGCAGGATAGCCTATTTGGACGGCAATCAACTTACGGGTGTATAGGTTGGTGGTGTAAAGCGTCTTTTCATCATCTGTTAGCGTCAAGCTACCCAAACCAGCTTTACCCACTAAGTCAAAAGCGGTTGCGTCCACACTTGAAGTGACTTTAGACGCAGGCAAACCACGAGAACCCAAAGCCGAAACACCAACATCAATACCAAAATCTGTCAGTTTCACATACGTACTGCTGACGTTGGTGTTCAAATCAGTGACATAAATAGCCCCTAAACCGCCCGGTCCCAAGCCGACATGCCTTTTTAAGAAGGTTGAAGTGAATACTTTTTTCGTTCCCCGTTGAATGGCTGTACCGAAAACGGGTCCAATTTCCCCTGCACTGGCGATATGCGTGGGTGAAGGTGATGTATTGGAAGCCGAATAAGGTATTTTGACCAATACATCTGCTGAACTCACACCACCTGCCAAGTTGTCACCACTCACATAACAGGGTACAACGAGGTCTGGATTGCTGTCGCAAAAGTCTCTCGGATAGCTCAAACCCAAGTTGACATTCGTTGCACCTGCCGTAGCGAACTGGACGGATGTGCCGCTTTGTGTGCCATTGGGTCCAGAATGGTACGCCGTGGGAAAATTGGAGAACTCAAGGCGATAAGTGGTGGCAGCCGTCAATCCTGAAACAGTATAAACACCCGACGCATTGGTTGTTACTGAGGGGAGGGCTGTTCCGTTTGGTGCATAAGCCGTGACGGTGACGTTGGCAATACCTAACTCCGTTGTGGCTTTGACCCCGTTGGCATCTATGTCATTAAACACTGTCCCCGTGATGCTCTGTGCCATCAACCCCAAGGTCATAATGGACAAAACAAGGGTACTCCCCAAGCGTTTTCTCATAGTATGAATACTTAAACCCTTGTTTTGTAAGGATTGATAACCTTTTTTAAGGCTACACGATAGGTCTTTGTGTGAAACGATATATTCCATCGCAATTATTTTTCTATTAAATGGCTACTGTTTAATAACATTTACTGGCTTCAAGAAGTCATTCGTTCTTGCTTCTCAATCATTCTTATTCAATACTTATGATCAAAAGCAGTTCTTGATTATTTAAGCCGAACTACTTATGTGTGTATTTGGACTCCTAGAAGGAGTTGAAACTCTTTAAAACTATCCCGTGACCCCTCTCAGAAGGGTTGCGACACCACTAAACACATCCCGCTACCCCTCTCAGAAGGGTCGCGACACCACTAAACACATCCCGCTACCCCTCTCAGAAGGGTCGCGACACCACTAAACATATCCCGAGACCCCTCTAAACATACCCCCTCAGTATTCTATTGCAAAGTTGCCGTTATTGTCAAAGTCACATTACCGACGGGGACAGTGCCGACATCCCAAATACCTGTTGTGGGATTATATGTCCCGTTGGCTGTGGATGAGCTAACGTAGGTCATACCAGACGGTAAAAGGTCGCGTACTTTTGTATTCGGTGCAGCGATAGTACCGCTGTTGTTGAGTGTGAGTGTAAAAACAACTGTTTCATTCGCCCCCGGCGTAACGGTGGACTTATCAGCTGTTTTTGTCAAGGTCAAATGAGTCGTTGGATTGACCGTAACACTTGTTGACGCATTGAGTGTACATGAACCTAAGCTCACGGCGACAGAATAAGTCCCTGCATCGGCTGTTGTCACACTGGGAATCGTTAGGACTGAACCAGTGGCCGTTGTTGCGTTGGGTTTTGTCCATGTATATGTGGCTGCTACGTCGCTTTCTGCGGTCAATGTCAAAGCATCGCCAACAGATACGACCGTTGTGCCTGTGATAATGGGTGCTGTCGGATATTTGCCAACGGTGACGTTGACCGATGATGAGCCTGTACAGCCTGCTGCCGTCGTTACCGAGACAATGTATGCGCCTGTGTGGTGGTCATCAGTAGCGTTGGTAATCGAAGGGTTTTGTAGGTTCGATGTAAAACCATTCGGTCCAGTCCAGTTGTAACTCGCCCCAGATACTGAGGGGGTCGCCGTCAAGTTGAGCGTTTGTCCCTCGCATACTGTATTGGCTGCGGCAGTCACTGTTTGAGAACAAGCGTTATTGGTAACAGAGACAGAAACCGTCGCCGTCGCCGTACAACCCTCTGCATTGGTGACTGTGACTGTATAAGTGCCGCCGTATGCCAATGTTGCACTGCTGATAGTCGGGTTTTGTTCAGTTGACGTAAAGCTATTAGGACCCGACCATGCGTAAGTCGCTCCGCCACTGGCTGTTAGATTAATGGCTTGACCCACCGCAACAGGTGAATTAGCACCAGCAGATGCCGTCGGTGTATTGAAAGCAACTGTTGTCGTGGCTGTTGATGTATTGCCATAAGAAGTAACGGTGACGGTGTATGTACCAGCGGCCGCTGCTGTTGCAGAAGCAATACTTGGATTCTGCAAAGGCGATGTGAAACCGTTGGGACCCGACCACGCATAGGTTAAGCCTCCTGATGCTTGCAGATTGATTGTTCCATTCAAGCAAATCGGGCTGTTGCTCGTTGCTGCCGCACAAGGCGCAGGGTATAAAACAACCGAAATGTCTTCGACACAACAATCGCCACCATTGAATACCCGCACCGTGTAGCGCAACGAGTCCGAAGGGTTCTCCAAATTGCCTATGGTGTATGTTGCGCCAGACAAATTAGTAGCTCCAGCATAAGCTGGGCCCGTATAAGTCGCACCGACAGACCATCCGATGCGTGTACCATTGGTGATACTCGTTACATTGAGTTGTGCATTGCTGTTGGCAACAGCTCCATTACACGTTGCTCGAGTAGCAGAAAGCGAAAACGAAGGCTGTGTACAAGGTATGAGTTCTGTTGTGAAGAAAGCATCGTCTGTTTCAGTCGTTGAATTATTGGCTAAAGTCACTCCAGACACCACTTGGTCAGCGTTGATAATCTCTGCATAGTTGTACAAGAAGATACTACCTAATGTCACATTCACAGGAACAGAAGCCGAACACAGCGTAGAAGCCCCTGTGATAGTGACAGAATATGTCCCTGCATTCGCCAAAGCTGCGGGCGAAATAACAGGGTCAGAAGATGTAGATGAAAAACCATTGGGCCCAGACCACGCATAAGTTGTGCCACCCGTAGCATGTAATTGAATGCTTTCACTCACACATACAGTCCCTTTGGTGACAGTTGCCACAGGTGTTGGATTCACGACGACTGTCGTAGAAGCTGTACCTGCACACGAACCGCCTGTTACTGTAACGTTATAAGTGCCTGCAACAACGGGCGATACTGAGGGGTTCTGCAAAGTAGAAGTGAAACCACTCGGACCTGACCACAAATAAGATGTACCGCTACCCGAAGCAGACAATTGCAAGACACTGCCCGCACACAATGGACTGTTGGAGGTAGCAGAAGCGGTGGCATTACTCAATGTTACAACGGTATTGGCAGATACGGTGCAACCGTTTTTGGTCACTTGAACAGCGTATGTACCCGCATCTGAAGCTGTTGATGTGGTCAATGTCGGATTTTGCAAAGTAGATGTAAAACCATTGGGCCCTGCCCAAGCATATGTGCCACCACCCGTAGCACTCAGAAGGATAGCACCACCCACACAACCTGCCGAATTAGCAGCCGTCGCAGTCACCGTAGTGACAACAACAGAGACCGTACTCGTAGCGGTACATGTTGGGGAGTTGGACACAGTGACGCTGTACGTTCCGCTGTTGACATCCGACACACCTGAGATAGTTGGTGATTGTGTTGTTGAAGTAAAACCATTGGGTCCTGACCATGTATAAGTTGAGCCAGAGTTGCCACCAGAGACTGAGAGCGTGACACTTTGACCCGCACAAACTGTTGAAGGGCTTGCCGAAGCCGTTGCTGTTACAGAGCAAGCGGTAAAACCAAAGTCGTAAGTATCGTTGTGTTCTCCATAAAACCCTGTTGTGAGGGCAATCGTCGGTATGCCACTGCTGACAACCGCATCATTGTTCGCCAATGATGTACCTGCATTGATACCCGAAGTGCCACCAGTTGTTGGCGTAGTCAAAGACAAACCTGTGACAGATGAATGAGTGCCTAATGAGGTGACTTTTAAGAAATAATTGGTGCTTGGCGTGAGTGCCAAGCCGTATATATTGTTCGCTGTGGACGTACCAGTGGCATTTGAGAAATAGTATTGCCCCTTAGCATCCGTCGTAGCGGTTGCGATGACCGTTGTACCATCAGCCGCATAGAGTTTTACAGTCACTCCTTGTAGTGGCGTTTCACCTGCATCTTGTACACCGTCGTTGTCGGTATCTTTCCAAACAAAATTACCTATCTGAATGGGTGGTACATTACACATAACTTCAGGTTCGCCTAAGCCTACACCTTTGTTGACACCATTGGGCGTGATTTGGTACTGTGCTGTGCGCTTACCCGTGACTGTTGAATAGAAATGTCCCCCTTGATTGAAGTTCTCAACAATTGGGTCAAAAGCGTTGGTAAACACCTGTTGAGTCCCTTGAAGCATCGCCAAACCACCTAAAGTCACCTCCATGTGTTGCGCTGGATTGGATGAAGCCATGTCTTGATAGAAAAACTCACCGACGTTTTTAGGGCCGTCGTTTGCCAAACTTACTGAGGGGGTGCCTCCTGGGTCGCTGTCAATGACGCAACCTGTGGCATCACCTTCTACTTTGAATCCACTCGCTGTTTTACAGACATAAACAATGTCGCCTGCCGCATCAATATCAATAAGTTTACTATTACCAGATATAGGAGAGAATTGTTGGTAGTCAAACTGCACGCCGCCACGGTCGAGGAAACCCAATACCATGCTGCCGTTGGGTGTAAACTCAATATTCGATAAGATTGGTTCAGCCCAAGAGAACTCACCACCCAAAGCTGGTAATGACCAAGTATCTGTCCAAGGTCGCCAAGTACCTAAGCGATAAGCACTGTTCGATGCTGTGGGCCAAGCTGAGTTTTCACGTGTATAGTTCAATGCCATTTCAAACTCTTTGGTGAAGCCTGCCGCCACGTTAGCAGGGTCGAATGACAAGACATACGCCTTCAAATCGGCGGCTGCACCCGTCGAACCATCGCAGACAACACCCAAATAACCTCTGCCATGATAGAAACTCAATGCCCAAGGGCGTAGCTGACCATTGCAAGAGGTGATGGCGGAGAAGTTGATATTGTAGGTGGACACCAAAGAAGCTGCTGGTGTGCCTCCTGTCGTAGGCAACAGGGCTTGATTGCTGACATCTACTCTTATCAAACTCTTTTGATTCAGATTGACCAACCATAGGTACTTATAATCTTCACTCATCACAATATCGCCAAAGCCCACTTTGCCTACTTTTGAGAAAGCAGCTAAGTCACGGCTTTGTCTATTGACCGAAGACAAGGCGTTGTCGTCTGCTGCTGTCGTGCCGCTGACGGCTGTTGTCTTGATGCTGCGCGATACAGAGCCTAAATCAATGCCGTTGACACCTTGCAAACGGAATCCACCGATGTATGTACCCGCCAAACCGTTGTAGTCAATCATATAAACACCATCCACAGTCTGTGAATTACTGAGGGGTCTGGCAAATTCGCCCAAATCCACATGTCGTTTGAGAACAGCCGAATAGAACATACGTTTGGTGTTCTTTTTCCATGCACCACCCCAAGTTGCACCGACTTTACCGAAAGCCACATTCTTCGTAGGCGCAGGTGTTGTGGACATGCCGCCCGTCGTCGCAGACGCTGTGGAAGGAAAAGACACGATACCCGGATGCGTGTTGACATCGGTGAACCCTGATTGTGTCGAAGCACCTGCATCATAGCAAGGTATGGCAATATTCGGATTGGCTTGGCAATAGTCAGAAGGATGACAGATACCCAAGTCCACACCTGTGGCAGATGCTGTGACAAACTGCACCGTCGTTCCACTGCCTGTTCCGAAAATACTGTTGAAATACCCCGTCGGCAGGTTGGTAAATTCAACACGATAATTTTGACCATTCGTTAAACTCGACAGGGTGTATGTACCCGTTGCCGAGGTTGTGGCGGTCGCAGCACTCACACCCGCAGTGTTGTAAGCTGTGACCGTGATGCTGGGGACACCTATTTCGGGTGCATCCTTTGCTGCATTTTGGTTGAGGTCATAATAAACCGTTCCTGTTATGGTTTGTGCCAACATAGAACTACGGGCATACACCAATAGATTTAATGTCAGAATAATTGGCAAGACAGATTTTATTGACATTGTATGTATTTTTTTCTTTTTAAAAACCTCTGATTTGTCATTGTGTCATTCGGCATCAGCCATTAACCCTTTATATCCGTATGCACCTTTTTAAAGTCTATAGACTCCAAACCAAGATTTATACTGAGGGGGTCGTCCTTATTGTGCTGTGACGACGATGGTCAAAGTTGGAGCAGCAGCCCCAGCTACTGAGGGGAGAGTCCAAATGCCCGTTGTCGAATTATATGTACCCGATGAAGGCGTTGCTGAAACGAAATTCACACCTGCGGGCAGTTTATCTTTCACTTGTACATTAGTCGCTGTGTTCGTACCTGAATTGGTCAAAGTCAAAGTATAAGTGATGTTTTGACCCGATGAAACAGTCGTTTTATCCGCCGTCATTGCCAAATTGAGGGTGACAGGTGAGTTCTCCTGCGTTGCAAAAGTGAAAAACTGACCCGTTGTGAAATCTACTGGCGCTTCCCAGTTTGTGCCGTTGAGTGTCATAGCATATTCTGTTGCGCCCGAAGCAAAATTGCCATCGGCATCCACTAAAAGATATACGGTATTTGTTTCGGCAGGCAAGCCGTTCGTGCCGCTGTTGTCAGGCACTTGTACTTTGACATAGCCCACTGTACCTGTTTCTTGCACTTTCCATTTACGTGCAACGATTTGACGAGAAGGTGGTGCGCCTGTGGTCGTCCATGCAGCCACAGAAGCAGCATCGTCGCCCCATATAAGCGCAGATTTGTCAGCAGAAAAAGTAGTAGTATTGGAAGCATTGTCGGTCGCAATGGTATTGCCATTGCCCATGACGACTTGCAAACCAGTATTGACGGATTTAGATTGTTTTTGGTTGAGGGCAGAAGCATCATCGCGGGAGATACCTGTGATATTGTTTTTGTAACCACTATTGGTTGTGCCATTCCAAAAAATAGTTCCAGTTGTGCCATTCCAATCAGAAGCTACATAATTTGTAGCCGTCGTTTGGTCGAGAGTAATACCATATTTGATTGCCAAATAAGAGTTTACTTTTAAGACATTGGCAGTTGAAAGGTTACTGGGAAAAATAACAGCCTCTGCAATGTCGCCATTCCAAAAAGAAGCATCTACAGGGTCACAGCCGATGCGCCCAGCAGTTATTTGCTTGTTAGCAGTAAAAGTTATCGTCCCTCTTTGTACACCAGAAGAGAGAATAATTCCTTGTGTACCTGTATATTTACCATTTGTCAGAGCTGGTAGATTATTGGCATATTCTAATGCAGAACTAATAGCATCCGATGTGTTAAAAGCTGTAACGGCATTTGCTGTTGCCGTTTGTTTACCTAATGTAAAAAAAGTATTTGCTGCACTACCTCCATAAGAAATAATATGCATCCAACCACCTGCTGTATTCAGATTGCGAGCTACGGCAAAAGCTTCTACAGTTGCAGTTCCTGTCGGTAAACCTGTAAGGTTTGACAAAACTAAACGATCGGTTGTACCGTTAAAATTCAGTGCTGGATTGTAGTTGATGCTGGATGTGGTGAGTGACGGTTGGTTTGCAACCGTTGATTGTGAGCCGTCGCGTCCATTGCCAGATTGGTCAGCCCAAGTGAATGTAGCACCTGTTGTGACACCTGTATTGGCTTTGAGCCAAATAGAAGAACCTGCAACACCACCTGGTGCAGGTGGTACTTGTGTCGCAAACGTAAAAAACTGTCCCGTTGTGAAGTCCACATTCCCTTCCCAATTCGAGCCATTGAGCGTCATAGCCACTTCTGTTGCACCTGATGCAAAGTTACCATCGGCATCAACCAATAAATAAACAGTTGTCACTTCAGCTGGTAGTCCAGAAATTGAATTATCCGCTACTTGTACTTTAACAGAGCCAACTGTACCTGTCTCTTGTACTTTCCAAGTACGGGCAACAATTTGGCGGTTGGTAGGTGCACCTGTGGTTGTCCAAGCGGATACGGATCCTGCATTGTCACCCCAAATAAGCGCAGATTTATCGGCTGAAAAGGCATTGCTATTAGATGCGTTATCCGCAGCTATGGTATTGCCGTTGCCCATGACTACTTGTAAACCTGTATTGACGGATTTGGATTGTTTTTGATTAAGACCAGAAGCATCGTCTCGAGCTATACCCGCAACGTTGTTTTGATAAGTGGCATTGCCTGTCCAAATAGTTGTACCCGCTGAATTTAGATAATCAGAAAGTGAAGAGGTTGTACCTAAGGTAATACCCCATTTTACAGCCAAATATGAAGATACCCTTAACCGCTCACTTGCTGTCAAAACAGCATTGAACGAGATAACTTCTGGCAAAATACTCCCGTATTGGAATTGATTGTCACTGGTCGCACCTAAACGATATGAGCCAATATACGGTGATGGTGCAGTCCCAACAGTGGTAATAGAAGACGTACCAATACCATTTAATAATAAATTGATATTGGTATTACTAACATGTTGTCCATCAAAAATTGTAGGTGTTACATCTGAAATAGTATAGCCAAGGGTTGCTCCCATGTAGTTATTTCCAGCCAAATTATTTTTGGCACCGTGCGCCATATTTGTACCATTGAAGCGTGCATAACCTTGACCATTGCCGCCTGTACCACCTGCCGTCGCATCGTCATAGCCGACTACTGCTACTATGGATGATGTAGCTCTTAGATTAAAAACAAAGAAAACAGATCTGGTTGAAAGTCCTCCAGTACCATCAAGGGAATTAGTAGAAGAAAAATCTACTGTTGGGTTAAAGTTCATACCATTCCCGCCTGTCGCCGAACGAAAAGTTGCGCCCGCACTGATAGGTGCTGTAAATCCTGAATTCGTTGTCGTTGTAGCATTATTGGAATTTCCTGATTGGTCTAACCAAGAGGTAATAGCTCCGCCCTCAGTGGTACTACTTGTACCCGCATTTGCTTTGAGCCAAAGCGTTGCTCCTGTCACGCCGCCAGGTGATTGCCCCCTCAGTATAACACTCCAACACACTAAGGCAAAAAGCCAGTAATGCTTTTGATATTTAAAAGATAAATTCATCATTCTGAATGAATAGTTTTGTATTAACCGATTGATATATTTTAGATTTGTTGAAAGGCATAGGCAAAGCACCTAAGAACCAAAAGATATTATGATTAAGAAGGAGTCTATACGCTCTATGCCGAGAGTATAGACTCCTTCTTAATCAATGTCGCCTTGCTTCAATTGCTGAAAAGGTTAGAATAGGGAATTGCATGTTTTATTTATTAAATGATTATGAATTAAAATTTACATATACGGTTTTAATGCAAAAATGTCATATAAACTTATTTTACAAATTATATGCCAAAGTGTGTGAAAAACCTCATACGACAATTATCAATGTGTTCTGGTCCACTTAATACTATCTGC
The DNA here is from genome assembly GCA_016787525.1 of Saprospiraceae bacterium. GTDB lineage: Bacteria > Bacteroidota > Bacteroidia > Chitinophagales > Saprospiraceae > JAAFJT01. The sequence goes on from JAEUUP010000071.1 coordinate 36,379, forward strand.
TCACAATATCAAATAGAAGCCTTACTTGTATGAACTCAGAGAAAATATGCTCTCGCTTTTAGCAACATCATTTTGATAATCAACTTTTTATGGAAGTATGCTTATATTAAAACCATTCTTCCATTTTTTGTGAACAAAAGGGCAATCGTCAAAAAAATTTTAAGATGATTTACTTCTAAACTATTTGGTATTTAACAGATAACCAAAAAGCCACCCCTCAGTATGAGGAGTGGCTTCGCCAATAAATAAACTATTTCTTGCTCTTGTGGAGCTTCATAACCATTTCTTATTTAATTTGTCCTCGTGATAGCAACGGGAATACAGAGTTGTGGTGGGCAACAAACTTGTATCGCAACGGTTACTTTTTTACCTATTGAATAACAACCCGCAGGGCTGCGTTCAAATAAATAATAATCGCCCGCAACAACATCATTAGGATTACTTACCAATGCTGAACCAGATGAATTACTGACATGCCACTCATAAACACCACCCGATACTGAGGGGGTCAATGCTGATGAAATCACCGTCAAATCCACTGTGGGCAATGGACAAATGTTCGTAATTGGGCTGGATACTGAGGGGGTCGTTGGCGTTGGATTGACCGTGATGACCAAGGTATCAATATCAAAACAACCGCTTACCAACGTGTCTTTGATGTAATACGTCGTTGTGACTGAGGGGGTCACATTGGTCAGGTTAGTCAAGGCTGTCCATGTTGTGCCATTGGTTGAATAGCTCAATGTACCTTTCACACCGCTTGCCAATGTGAATAAATCAACTGTTGCACCATTACAAATCGTCGCATTGGTCACTACCAAAGTCGTATCACAGAAAGGATAAAAACCAAAATCGTAGGTATGATTCACTGAACCTACCGCCCCTGTTGTGAAACTGATGACTTTGTATTTGCCTGTTGTGACCGCATCGTTGTCGTTTTGGTCGTTGCCGTTGTTGGCGGTACTATTGGCTGTCGTCAATGCCAATTTGATAAATGTGCTTTGATTGCTTGTATCAATACGGACTTCATAAGCTGTTGTCGGCAACAGAATCGTATCCGCCCCGGTGCCTGTCCATGTGGCACCTGAAGCATTTTTATCCGAGAAGTAATACTCACCACTACTGTTTGTTGTGGTCGAAGCGATTTGCGTTCCGCCTTTCCACAAGGTAACGGTCACGTTACTGAGGGGTGGTTCACAAGGGTCTTGTACGCCGTCTTTGTTGCTGTCTTGCCAAACGTAGTTGCCGATTTGTAAATACTGAGGGGTCGCACAACCTAATTCAATATCACCTAATCCTGCTGTTTTACCAAATAAGCCATTATTCAACTGTCCTTGATAAACCACATAGCTGTTGTTTTTTGCACCCGTAGAATTGTTAGATGTGATAACACCCCCTGCATCAAATGGGTGTGACGACCAGTCGGCTGGAATATTATAATTCACTGGGTCTATAGCTGTTGACATAATCTCTCCCGAACCTGGTCTGATTCCCAAACCGCCTAATGAAGTTTCAGCATGAGCTAATTTAGGTACATCACCATTGTATGACCACACTAAATTCTCATCATAAAACTCACCAAAACCTGGACCTTGTTGATTCGTTACACCATAACCTGTTGAAGTTCCAGTTTTTGCTGCATTTTCAAGGACATAACTGCCACTTGAATAATATGCTCTCAGGATATCGCCGCCTACGGTATTGGAATACAAAAGAGAATTCCCAACAGGACGATAGTTCCAATTACCACCGATAAAGCCAGCACGGTCAGTAAAACCAATAATCATAGAACCATCTATGTCAAATTCAATATCAGAAAGTATAGGCATCGGGTAAACCCAGCCGAAACGACCGCCCAAATCTCGAGTGGTAGCTGTATAGGTATTCCAGTCATCTGTCCATGGATACCAGCCTGTTCTATCTATCAATGCAGGATTGTCATCAGCGAAGCCTTTAGGATAAGTCAACGGGAAATCAAAAACAGTCGTCCATGTTGAACCTGAAAGTTTGTAAATATAAGCACGCAAATTGGACTTGTTTTGTGAAGTACCACCATCGCAAATGACACCTACATAAGCATCTCCTTTATAAATTTTTAAGCCAAATGGACGAGCCGTACCGCCTACGCAGTTTGGGTCTGGAATGGTGAAACTCGTGGTATTAGCTGCAGTGGGCTTAGTCGTACCATCGCTATTGTAAGCTGTAATATCAACGGCATACAATTTTTTATCATAAACATTGACAAACCATAAAGTATCGCCATTGGTACTAATATCAAGATCGCCAATGCCGACCCGACCAATATGTTCAATCACTGTTGAGTCATTAGAGGCAGCCGTTTTACTGCCAGTCAGTCCGCGAGCAGAATTAGACAGTACAGGGTTAGAAGGGTTATCAAGGTCAATACCTAAATCGGTTTCAACATCTATAAAATTACTTACTGTTGGTGAAGCCAAATTACTCACATTGGTCACATAGATACCACCAATACCTTGTGAGCCTAAACCTGCATGGCGTTTGAGAATAGCTGATTGGAAAATGCGTTTCGTGTTTCTATTATAAGCCGTTCCCCATAAAGTTCCCACTTGTGAGGCATAGGCAATATGAGTAGGTGCAGTATAACCACCACCCGTTTGATTGGGTAAACCCGAATTACTATAATCAAACATAACAGTTGCATCTGTATTGGCGGCTGTACCTGCTACGAGTGGGTCGCCAGAGGCAAAACAAGGAACAAAAACTTTGGGATTGGTTTGACAGTAGTCATTGGGGTCAAGTACACCCAAATCCACAGAACAATTTGCCGCACTGACAAATTGCGTAGTTGTCCGTCCGTTTGTACCATTCGGTGTACCTTGCCCATAAAGCGTTGGCAAGCCACTGAATTCTACACGAATTGGGTAATTACCAGCCGTTAATCCTGAAAAAGCATATTTACCAGTAGCATCAGTGGTTTGTGTACCGCCCACTTGACTGCCATTACAATCAAAGGCTTTGACTGTAACACCCGCTAAACCATTGGTTTCACCACTGCTTTTTATACCATCGGCATTATAATCACTAAAAACAGTACCGCCCGACTGATTAGCACCCGTACTGCACACCAAAGGTTCGCAAGCCGCAGGTGCTGCAAAAGCACTACTTGTCGCACTGCAAGAGGTAGTAGTAGAAAAATTAGCCGAAACTGTAAGTCCAGTCGCACCATTAGCAGGTATCTCAAATGCAATAACTTGTGGACTGACAATGGTTTGATTCCCTGTTACGCCATATCCATAATTTACAGAAATAGTACCAGGCGTAATGGTGCGCGTAGCTGGAACACTTCCAGTGGGACCTGTTACAACTATATTTTCGCCGCTTGGCGCATTTTCCCAAACGACTTCTACGCTGACAGTCGCCTTGCTCCCACCGTTCTGATAGCAGCCCGATACTGAGGGGATCAATGTGATAGCGCAAGTTGCTGAACACGTTACTGCAGCTACTATCACTGTAGTATCCTTATAACAATCATTCGCCCCATTAAACAATCGTATGGTATAAGTGCCGCCTGTATTTGGAATTGCTGTTTGTACATCAATAGGCAGTGTTCCTAATGTAGTTGCAGCAGCATATGCTGCGCCTGTATAAGTTGTACCTGTTGAGACACCATATTTATCAGCATTAGTGGCAGCAGTTAGGGTGATTTTACCATTATTGTTGGCGGATGAGCCAGTACAAGTGGCGACTGAGGAAGCGACACTGATGATAGTAGGTTCAATACATATGAAATTAGCACTGGCACTTTGTATCGGAGATGTTGTATTTATTGATGCAAATGAATAAGGAAAAAAATCTTGTACATCTATGTAACTGGGTTTTAGAATAGTAAAAGTATTGGGGTTAGTAATTACTTGATTTGCAATTGCAAATAACTCTATATTCACATAAGTATTTCTTGATAAAGATAATTGGAGCGTTTGCGTCCCACCTCCTGTTATGGTCAATTTACCACTCCCATCAGTATTCGTTGTAACTGACCCATTGCCAGATGTGACGGTTGGCAAACTGCCATTGTCAGAAACTTTTAGAGTGAGTTCTGTTTGGTCGGTTTGTAAAGTGAAGGTATGTGTACTGCCCTTGGCTAAATTTAATGCTGTGTTTCGTGTCAATATTAAAGTAGGTGTAGCCGTGCTTGGGTTGGTAGGGATAGCATTGCAAAGTGCTGTTGCACAGGCTTGTGCATCTGTAATTTTCCATATAGCGTTTTGTATTTCTCGCCTATCTCCTGACCTTCCCATAGAGTATCCATAGTTCTGATAGTTGGATAGTATCCACGCTATCTTTGCAGATTCTGTAGCAGTGACTGTAGTTGTTCCCGCACCTACTGTTTCTTGGGTGAAAACATAAGTGCCAACTTGGTCTCTATAATCTATACCTCCGTAATCACTTACCTCTGTACAAAAAGCCCAGTGTTCAGAATTCGATATTGGCATACCTGTGCCATCTACCTCTATCATACAAACAGGTGCATTACCTAAGTAAAATCCGTTTCTGTTCAGAACAAAGTTTTTTCCAGCATTAGCTGTTAAAGCGGCATTGGGTATAGGTGTTGCGCCGCCCCAACAGTTTTTTACAAACGTTACCCCCGTTTGATTGGCAGTATAGAGTAATCCTCGAAATCCAAAATCCACCCCAGAAGCACTGGATTTAAATCGAATCGTTAGGCAATTGCTGGCGTTAGTAGAAACAAAATTGATTTCATCATCCAAATCCATTAATGTCCCAATCAAAGGCGCATTGATACTGTTGCCATTATAGACGAATAATGTATCGTTATTGTCTCCAAAATTTGAGGAACCATTCAAAAAGTCCAATATTAATGGATAACCATTATTTGAGCAAAAAGTATAACTTCTATCCTGACTGTTTGCATAATTGCTCGATATGCCGCCATCATCTGTTATAATACCTAAATTAACGCTGGTTGTTGTACCTTGATTGGTTGTATTCAATGGATATTCTGTTATTGGAATTGTTTCAACCGTTGCTGCAAAACCTGCACCTACAACGCTGCCATTTGTAACCAATTGAAGGGTCATCGCAGATGTTGTTGTAATATATGTCGCTGGAGCGTAATGGCCGAGTTGTGCCAAGTAGGGGCTTGAACTGTTTGACGTACCATCATGCACTTCTAAGTAATCTTCGATATTTGTATTGCCAGGTAAGTCAACTACTGAAAATACTATTTTTAGTTGATAGCCAGTAGGGGCTGTAAAGGTCACTGTCCTATTTTGACTATTGGTATAATTACCTGCCGCGCCTCCATCATCATAAAAGTTGACTGTCGTATTGGCAGGGATGGCAATACTGGCATTGTTACTTGCTGGTGCTGTCCCCATGATATAGGTTTGCGCCTCTAATACTGAGGGGGTAAAAAATAATAGCCCTCCTAAGGCAAATAGAATCAAATACTTAGGATTGTGGAACTGAGAATATATGTGACTTCCCATTTTGTGTTTTATTATTTTGTATGAACTGTATATAGGAGAGAAATAGTTTGACTAAAAACCTAATATCAAACATAATGCCAAATGAAAAATTGAGATAAACGGCGGCATTTTTGAGTTAAACGACGGCAAATGCGACGTTAACAGCGAAAAAAACGCCGTCGTCAGCGACAAATGCGGTGACAACGGCGGTGTTTTTGAGTTAAACGACGGTAAATGCGGCGTTAACAGCGAAAAAATGCCGTCGTCAGCGACAAATGCGGTGACAACGGCGGCATTTTTGAGTTAAACGACGGCAAATGCGGCGTTAACAGCGAAAAAAACGCCGTTGTCAGCGACAAATGCGGTGACAACGGCGGAAAATTAGAGTTGAGCGGCGATAAATGCAGTGATGACACCGCAAAAACGGCGGTAATTTCAAATTAAGCGGCGATAACTTCAAAAAATCAAGCGGATTTTGAGGCAGCTTCGACCTGTTTGGTCAATTCTTCGATGCGTTTGTTCTGTTCCATCGTCAAAGCCGCTTTTTGAGCGCGGTTTTCATAAAGGAAATTCAAATCATCGTAAGCCGCTTGGTAGTCGCTGTCAGCCTTTGCCAATTGCTGGAGTGATGAACGCACAAAACCTGCTTGCTCCATCAAATCAATACCAATGAGCATAAAAGTGCCTTCCATATTGCCCACCCAACCTTTAAGGATTTTTTTGAGTGCCAACAGTTTTGTTGCCGCATCAATATCGCGTGCAAAGGCCTCGTAATCCACAATTTTGGCATGAACAAGCGTACGGTCGGCAGTGAGTGCTTGAAAGGCTTTGTTGACATACGTCCAACCATTTTGTTCGCCCATATTGGCACCGTTGATGCGATCGGCGGGTTTTACGTCCTTGACATAAGTGTTGATGAAACTGACAAATTCAGTCGCTTGTGTTACAGCAACGCTATAGCCCGCTTCATCAAAATTAATATCTATTCTGTTTTGCATGATAAAAGTGATTTAAATTGTTGAAAAATAAAAATTAGTTAGTTGGGCGCTACATTTTTTGAACGCTCGTGGTTTTATAAGTTCCCAAAAAGATTTGAAATCATAAATATAAATTTTATCGCCGTATGTAGTAGATACAAATATAAACAAATGCATATTAAACTCCTAATGCGCAGACGCTGTTAACATTTTGTTGTGATTGCACGAGACCCAAGAAGTTTAAAACCTCTCTCTCCGAAAAGTCCACTCCACCGCCGCAGGCAGCGTTATTTATTAAGTAGTCACAATAAGTTTTTGTGCATTTCAAATGCCGCCTTTGGCGGCGAAAAGGACTTTGAGGAGCGAGCGATTTTTTGATTAAAATTTTGGCAAAGCCAAAATTTTAATCAAAAAATCGCTCGCTCCAATAGAAAAACTTTCAAAGTCCGTCTTTTGCGCATAGCGCAAAACAGTGAGTATCAAACACGCGAAAACTTATTTCTGATTACTAAAAAACGATCGAAGTACTGTTGTAGGCATATAAAAAGAGGCTATCATTTTCAGACAGCCTCTTCAACAAACAAATAAACACAAAAACTATTTCTTAAGATTTAGTACAATATTAACCTTGTTGAGTTTGTAAACCACTTAATTTGTCCTCGTGATAGTAACGGGAATACAAGCAGGCGAAGGACAACAAACTTGTATCGCAACGGTTACTTTTTTACCTGTTGAGTAACAACTCGCAGGGCTGCGTTCAAATAAATAATAATCACCTGCACCCACTGTATTTTGATTCATTACCAATGCTGAACCAGATGAATTGCTCACATGCCACTCAAAAACACCGCCCGATACTGAGGGGGTCAATGCTGATGAAATCACCGTCAAATCCACTGTGGTCAATGGACAAATGTTCGTAATTGGGCTGGATACTGAGGGGGTCGTTGGGAAAGTCTGAGGATTCAAAACAACAGTCGTATCATTATAGCACAATGTATCCGTTGCCCAAATACGGAAAGTATAAGTCGTTGCCACTAAGGGGTTGGCCAAACCTGTCAATTTGATGCTGTCTGCTGTGGACGATGTGGCATTTGCAGAAAATAATCCTGTTGCGCCACTGGTTGAATAGGCATATTTCGCCATACCCGTGATGCCTCTGACGGCAACTGTTGCATCATTATTGGCTGACGAGCCACTGCAAGTCGCTACCGTACTGGCAACGCTGGTGACTGAGGGTGGCGTACAACAAGGACAAGTCTGTTCGAGAGCAGCATCTAAAATAAGTGTGGCTTCGGCTGTAAAGAAGTTGGTCGGGTCAGTCACTTGGATTTGTGGTTGATAGCGCGATGCGCCTTCTACCAAAAAGCCTAAAAAGAAGCGATTGCCTGGAGCAATAGTATTATTGGCTAAAGTCGCACCTTTTCTGTATCCAAAGTAAGCAACACGCGGGTCAGGTTGGCTATTTCGGTACGCACCAATAATAGCACTACTGCCCACACCTGAACACCAGCCGATGATATTGCTGTAATTATCTAAACCCAATGTCGTTGAATCGTTATACATGGCAATAGTACCATTGGGCAAACCCGCAGGCAAAATAGGGCTGCTGTTGTTCTCTATCCACATATTACCCGAAGGATGGTCGAAACCATCACTCGTACCCAAACCTAAATCTACATGAGCCGCCGATGTGAGCATCAATACCCCTGCTGTTGTTGCTTTAAGAGAGTCTAATAGATTAGCAGAGTTATCCCTTGCATCAAAATAAGCACTGTGTGAGACGATGATTTTATCGTAAGGAGAGAAAGCCATAAGAGGATTACCTGTTTCGGGGTTCTGCAAAGTGCCGAAATAAACTTGCGCTGGGGTTACACTATGCCCCTTAGCCCGCAAATAATCTATCATGCCATGATCAAATGATAAAGCATCGTTGTATTTATTGAAACCACACACATACATAATAGCTTGCGAACAAGGCGCACAGTTGATAGGATAGAGCGTAACCGTCGTATCATTGTAACAAGTCGTATCAGAAGCCCAAATGCGAAAAGTATAAGTCGTCGCTACTGAGGGGTTGGCGATATTTGAAATACGAATAGAATCTGTCGTTGAAGTGGTTGCTGTATTTGCCCAAAGGCTGTCCGTAGAGTTGGTACGGTAAGCGTATTTTGCCATGCCTGCAATACCTCTAACGGCTACCCAAGCGTTTGAGATGGCTATACCATTGGTACAATTGGCTGTATTTGATGCAACGCTGATAATAGTCGGTGGTGTGCAATAGAAACCAAAATCCAACGTATGATTGACCGAGCCTGCCGCACCTGTTGCAAAACTAATGACAGAATAACTGCCACTTGTTGTCGCATCAGAGTCATTTTGGTCGTTGCCATTATTAGTTGTTGCGTTGGCAGTTGTCAAAATGCGATTACTGAGGGGGGATTGACTGGTCAAAATACGGACTTCATAAGCCATTGACGGCAACAGAGTCGTATCAGCACCTGTTCCTGTCCACGTCACGCCCGACGCATTTTTATCCGAAAAGTAATATTCGCCATTGGCATCAGTTGTCGTTGAGGCGATTTGCGTTCCGCCTTTCCATAGTGTAACAGCGATATTACTGAGGGGTATCTCGTTGGGGTCTTGTACGCCATTCTTGTTTAAGTCATACCATACATAGTTGCCAATTTGGATAGGTGCTGGGTTACAAAACGCACTCAAATCACCTAAGCCATTGGCTTTACCAAAATAAGCCGTTGAAGTAGAGTTGGGTACAATTTCCAAACGTGAGGTGGCGTTTGTCCCTCCTTGCCGCTGACCATCTGATGTTTTTACCCACGTTGTACCTGCTGATACATAGTCGAATGGGTCAATCACATTGGCTGTTACGTAGTTCGTTCCTGATAAACTGGATACAAACATGCCTCCCCCAAAGTGGTCATACGGTGGTGAAGGAATGGCTGCTGTTAAATAGAAAAAACTCCAAGGGGCAGTTTCTACGGTATAGGTGCTACCGCTTTTTGTCGCACGTGTGATATCGCCGTGGGCTATGCCATGCACCAAATTTGTATTGGTGGTATTGGGTAAATAGTTAGCGAAACCTACTTGGTGTCCAAACCTATCCATAAAACCAATAATCATATTTTCATCTTTGTCAAAATCAATATTGGATATAATGGGTTGAGCACCATTCATATAACCATCATTGGGTGTAGAAGCAATACCTGCTTCGGTGGCATTGGCTGCCCAATATTGCCAAGGCGTACCATCTTGTTTGGTCACAGAACTACCCAAATCGGCTGTCAAAGACATGGAAGTAGCGGCTGTTAGGCTGTTGCATTGCATGATATAAAAGTGCAATTGCCCTGCGTTATTATTGGTTTCGCCAGAACAAAGTGCACCGACGTACAGCACGCCATTGTGTTCTTTCAATGCCCAAGGTCGGATATCTGTACTGCCCCCTGCACAAGTGGGTGTACTGACGGCTAATTTCCAAATCAATTTTTTGGTGGTATAGTCAATACATAAGACTTGCCGATTGGTCAAATCCATGACATAGAGTCTTTGCCCATCTTGCGACAACTCAATATCGCCAATCCCTTGTTTACCGACATAATCAAACGCCCAGTTGTCGCGGCTGGGGTCAGTTTTCAAACCTAATCCACGTGTTGCAATGCCTGGGTCGGCAGGCATACCCAAATTAACAGCGACATTACTGGTATTGACAAATGTAGCCGCATTGATGTCCAGCCAAAGCGTTGGTGTGCCTGCGCCTGCTGTTGTTGGCGTTGTCACGTCAATTTCATAAATAGCCCCAAGACCATTAGGTGCTAAATCCACATGCCGTTTGATAAAGGCAGATACATACAGTTTCTTATTTTTAGGGTTATAAGTTTCACCCCAAACAGCACCGACTTCACTCACAGTGGCTATCATCTCATGCGATAAACCTTGACCTCTGTCATTGTAGTTAAATAAAACGACCGCAGCGTCATTTGGATTCGAGGCTCTTGAGCCATTGGTATAGCACGGTGTTGCCAAAACAGGGTTGGTCTGGCAATAGACTCCAGGATAATTGACACCAAAATTGATATTACAACTCGCGGCACTCACAAACTGAACATCTGTTCCATTGGACGTGCCTTTTACCGAAGGCTGCATCCCTGTTGTACTGAGGGCAGTGGGTATCGAAAATTCAACACGATATTTATCATTTGCACCGCCAAAAGTCAAACCAGAAACAGACCAATAGCCATTGGCATCGGTCGTTGAAGTCCCCATTAAAGTCCCCGCAGAATTATAGACTTTGGCAACGATGCCCGCTTGAACGCCTTCGGCCGCTTCTCTGATACCGTTTTCATTATAGTCATTAAAAGCCACACCGCTAATCATAGTTGCACCTGTTGGGTAAACGACGATTTTAGATGTTAATGGATCTCCAGTACAACTGTTGGCTGTGGGCGTTGCCGTGATTGTTGCTGTCACAGGGTTTGATGTTGCATTTACAGCCGTGAATGACGGAATCGTTGTTGAACCACTGGCAGCTAATCCTATACTTGTAGTCGTATTTGTCCACGCATAGGTCGTGCCAGACACACCTGAGCCTGTCAATGTGACGGCACTTGTAGCAGAACCCGCGCAAACGTATTGGTCAGCAATCGCATTGACCGTGGGCTTAGGCTTTACAGTTATCTGAATTTCTACGGCAGGATTGATACCACATGTGGAATTGACCACACCTTGATTGAAAACGGCATACACATAGTAAGTAATAGGTGCATTAGTCGTATTGGGAAAGTCTGGCGAATAAAACGTATAAGTTGCCGTATAAGGGCTACTTCCGCCTGTTGGTGTCGCATACGCAATATCCTTGAAAGTCCCCGGTGTATAGGAATAAATAAAATTCGACTCCGCTAATGTCGGTGTCGAACCTGCCATTTGGTCGGTCGTAAACCGCACGAAGCGAATGCCACCGCCCAGATTCATATTCGTATTCACCGTGATGTTACTACCTGTGGCATCTACGCAGATGGTTTGAGCTGCACTTGGATTCGTAATGGTGTAGCACACGACAGGTGCGTCAGCTTGCTTTGTTTCAGGCTTTAACTCTAATAACGATAAAGAACCATCAGTGAGTTTTTTGAAATAAGTAATGGGGTGAGAGCGCTCTTCTTGCGAAAAGAGAGAAGGTGTTACACTCAGTTTTTGTGCCTCTGATACAGCAGAATTTGTTATCAGACTGACTAAGAAAAATTTAGTGAAATAGTTTGCAAAATGCAATTGTATAAGTTGCTTTTTCATCCGTTCGAATCAGTTAAATGGTTATGAATATAGTTTTGTGCAGATTCGATTTCATTTTCACGGTTTATCTAAACAAACGACATACAAAATCCATACCAAAATAATATTATGTCTTCGTATGCCATTCCCCCTATCTTATTCTTCAATAGTATTTAATCTTAAACACTAATACCCACTCAACTAGTTGGGATCTATAAACCTGTAATTTTGATTTGAAATGGGTTGTGACCTAAGAGTCATAAATATGGCATCAACGTGTATCAATATAAAAAAGCCACCTCTCAGTATTGAGAAATGGCTTCAACTATTTTATGCCCACAGAGGGCTTCATAATCATTTCATACTTTAATTTGCCCTTGTGATAGTAATTGGTATGCACAATGCTGTTGGGCAACAGACTTGAATATTGACCGTCAATTGTACCCCATTCGAATAACAACCTGTCGGCCCTTTTTCAAAAAGATAATAATTGCCAGCACCTACACTATTGGGTGTATTGACTAATGTAGAGTTAGGGTCATTGGACACATGCCATTCAAAAACACCGCCCGATACTGAGGGGGTCAATGCCTGAGAAATATTCATCAAATTCACCCTTGTTGCTGGACAAGAGTTTGTAACAGAAGGTGGTACTGAGGGGGTGCTTGGCGGCGTGCAAGGTGGGCAAAAATCAACCGTCAAATTGGCTGTTGCTGTACTGGCACAACCTGTTGCTGCATTCGTTACGATGACAGTATATTGTTTGCTACCCACGCCTGTGATATAGACTTTAGGATCTGCAACATAGGTATTGCTCAATGTGCCATTTGTAGGAAACCATTGATAGTTGTATGTGCCAGAAGGGGTAACAGTTGGTGTAAATTGCACATTACTGTCGCCCAAACACGCTGTAACTGTCGGAATCGTTACTGTCGGTGCTGGTGATGGATTGACACCAACAACGACATTTTGGGTTGCCACACAACCATTTACACCTACAGCAGTGAGTTTATAAGTCGTGGAAGTCGTACCCACGCAAGCCATAGGATTTGGAATATTGGCATCACTCAAACCCGTTGTTGGACTCCAAAAATATTGTGCACCAGCAGATGTAGTACTTGTACCTATCTGAATACACGTATTTTCACAAACGGTTGGCGAACTCAAGGCAGGTAATGTAAAATCAACGACTGTAATGGTCACATTAGCCGTCGTGATACAACCACCTGGGTCTGTTTTTGACACCGTAAAGGTGAATACACCTGTTGCCGTTGGCGTGAAAACGGGGTCAGATATAGACGTTGAACTCAAATTGGCAGCAGCTGTTCCTGTCCAAGTATAAGTGCCTGGCAAGGCGGGTGTTGCGCCTAATTGAGCCGTTGTATTTTTACATATTGTTTTGTTATCTCCTGCTACGGGATTTGTTACTTCGGGCGTAAAAACGACGCTTGCCGATGCTGTACAGCCCTCTACGTTGCCTACGGTCAAAGTATATGTTGTAGCCGAAGTGGGTCTTGTTGTTAATGTCGTTGCAGTCGGACCATTGCTCGTTGGGTTAGTCACCAATGAGGCTGGCGACCAGCTATAAGTTGTCATACCCGATGGACCTGCTGGCAAAGGCAATGCGCCCGCTGTACTTGGGCAATATGTTTGATTGGTAAAACTAAATGGCGCAACGGGCGATTTTACAGTTACGACAACATCATCGTTGACGCTACAACCTGTAATACTATTGGTGGCAACGACATGGAAAGTCGTGGTCGTTGCTACTGTTACAGATGGGTTGGCAGATGTGTTGCTTGGTGTATAGGTCGTCGCGGGTGTCCAAAGGTAGGTTACATTTGGTACAGCAGCTTTGCCCAATTGGACTGTCGAAGAACCACAAAATGCCACATCATCGCCCGCAATATTCGCTGGAAAACCTTCAATCGTCACCGTTGCGGTATCTCGTGCGGTACAACCCGAGCCAATATCGGTCACTAAAACAGGAAAAGATGTTGTCGAATTAACGATTGCTGTTGGGTTAGAGGCTGTGGTCGCATTTAAATTACCACCCACATCTGTCCATTTATAATCATAACCTGCAATAGGTGCTTGTCCTACGTTAACAGATGTTGCAGGGCAAGTAGTCAGGTCTTGGGCTGTAAAAATCGGTAGTGACCACGCAGGATGATTAACTTCGATGGTGCGTGTACACTGGAAACTAGGGTTATTCGGACTCGACATGGTTACAGTGTAAGTACGATTAACATTATCGGTCAAAAACACTTCTCTGCCTGTTGAGGCTGATAAACCTACTGAAGGCGACCAAGTATAGCTGAATACTGAGGGGTCTTGTGAGAAAATGTCAGCAGCTGTTGCAATCAGTTTGACATTACCGTTGTTCAATCCGAAACTGGGGCATGAAAACGGGGCTTCTACTTTAATATCCACGACACAGCCACAATCAGGCACAACAACTTGGTCTGTACAACTTTGAGTCACACCATTGAGTGTATAAGAAACGGTTAACTCATAAGTTGTTGCACCGCCTACTGAAGCACTGACAAAAGGCTGTGGTATATTCGTTGCCCCTACAAAATTGCCAGGACCTGATATTTTAGTCCAAGTATAGGTTTCATTTAAACTGGGTGTACGGTCAGCCTCGCCAAGATAGCGAGGTCCACAACCGTCAACACCTGCACGTGCTTCGATAACGGCTGTTTGCATTTGATCAACAAATGAACAGCCACTTTTGACTGCTGTGAGATAATATAAACCGCCATTAGGTGTTGGCATTGACAAACTGCCTGGTTGAAAAGTTGTCGTTGAAGCATTATTTGAAGTCAAATAATTGCCCGGTGCCCATGTATAAGTAAAGCCTGATTCAGCTGGTGTCCCCAATGGTGCTGTGCTGCCGATACAAATAACAACATCTGGTCCAGCAAAATTCGGCGTTACAGGTGCTGCAACAGGCGTTACAACAACCGCATCGGTTGTACTACATGTACCACCACCTGTTATCGGTACTGTCAAAGTCAGTGTATAAGTCGTTACGACAGAGGGGTGTACATCGGGTTGCGCGCAATCCGTACAGCTCATTGTCGGGTCAGCCGGTGATGCGGTCCATGCGTAAGTGACACCCGCCAAACCAGCAATAGGTGCTGAACCAATCCGCACGATTCCGCCCGCACAACTACCTACATCTACACCTGCATTGGCAGCATAGACGTTGACCAAGGCTTGACCTATTTGCTGACAGCCGTTGTTATCCGTAGCTGTTAATGTGTAAATCGTATTGGCTGTGGGTGATACAGTTGGATTTGCCACAGTGCTACTCGGTGTATATGTACCTGTTGGTGCCCATGAATAAGAAACGATTGTTGCGCCAGCATTACCTGTTGCAGCAGGTGAACCACCTAATGTCACAGTATTACCCGAACACGTGTTAATCACATTACCCGCATTGACCGTAGGGGCGGTATTGCTGTTGACCAATACGGCTACAACACTGCTTGTACTGAGGGGGGTATTAGTTGAGCAAACAGAAGCATTGGTCAATCGGCGGTAATATTGGTCAGTCAAACCAACTTCTGGTGTGTAATTCATTTGTACACCTCCTGCTATATCTGTCCATGGGCCTGCAGCTGCATTCGCTTTTTGCCATTGATATTTTAAACTTATTACGTTTTGAGGCGATGGTACACCATTGCGATAAAGGATGGGCATACTGTCACTCGGAAACAAAATCTCCGAACCTGTTAATGGTGTAGCAATACCGTTTTTACAAACTGTTTGCGTAGCAGGTAAGACATCATCTGAACTGACGACCAAATTAGGTGCTAGGTTGAACTTTGTCCAAATATATTCATTCCCTATTTTCTTTGAAGTATTATTTGTTACAGGATAGTTATTAGAACCCGATGTTCCTATAATATAAACAAAATCATTTTCAACAGCAACTGTGGTTGGATATTCATCATTGTTGCCTCCGATAAAAGTTGAAAAACAAATTTGATTATTGGAATTAATTTTAGTCAATACAATATCATCGCCCACGGAGCCTGTTTTCTTTGACCCATTGGTAACAGGATAAATATTGTTCGTATTACCGCCCGTCAAACCTAAAATATAGGCATCGCCATTGACGACTTTAAGACTACCAAAATCTTCATAACTGTTGGAATGTAACCACGTAGAATACGTAATACTACCATTTATGCCATCGAGTTTTGTAAAAAACAAATGTGCGCTACCTGTATAACTGCCTGGAAGAACCGTATGAGGATAACCCGTATTAGAACCCAACCAACCCGATAAATAGACAATACCATTTTGTACTTCCATTGCACCTAAATATTCATCCTGTGGTGTGCCTAAATATTTTGAAAACACGACAGCATTCGTGCTGGCGTTGAATTTCATTAGATAAAAATCATTCAAGCCTTTTTTCGTACTTCCGTCAGTGACAGGGAAATCAGTATCTTCTGTTATGCCGAAAATATAAACGCCTCCATTATCTACTCTCAAATCCAATACACCATAATCAGATGTACCTGTCGTACCTCCAATGTAGGTAGAAAAAATAGTATTCCCATCGTTTCCATTTAATTTCATATAAATATGGTCAAAACTGCCATTCCTTGTACTGCCATTAGTAACAGGAAAATCCGTACTCATTGAACCACCTATCAAAAATATTTCACTCCCGACAACTTGAAATGTCCTGCCCGAATAGGTTGTAGAAGAAGTATAATCAATTCCTGTACCACCGTAGGTTTGGTCAAAAATAATATTATCTGTATTTATATCGTATTTAACGACATGAATTTGAAAGCCTAAAGTACCTCCGACATCTTTGCCACCAAATAAATAAGCACTTCCGCCAACTACAGATATTTCACTTAATGACCCTTTACCTAAATATGTTGAGAATTGTATCGCCCCATTGCTTGCATTTAATTTTGTATAAATAGCATTTTGTGTTACGCCTGTTTGTGCACTCCCATTGGTGACAGGATAGTCTGAAGAGACCGTATTCCCTGCAATAAATACTGACCCATTGCTGACAACAATACTATTTGGATACTCATTATCAGAACCGCCTAAGTAGCGGCTCCAAATAACATCTCCATTTGCAGCTAATTTTGTAACAACCAAATCTCCTTGAGCACCACCTCCAAAGGCACTCCCGAGAGTAATAGGAAAATTATTAGATGTTGAATTACCTAAGATGTAAGATTCTCCATTGAGGACCACCATACGCGGGTTCTGTTCAGAATTTGTTCCGCCCAAATAGGTAGATGCTGCCACATAGCCCTGTGCGAAGGTGGTATGAGGAATGATGAAAAGTGCGAAAATAAAAAGTAGGGTATAGCATATTTCTTTTTTATGTAGTAGTGTGTAATGCTGGTGCATAATTTTAATATTTACTTGTTAAATGGTTATGAATATGTTACAAGAGTAGTATCTATTAAACCTTAAAGGCAGATACTTATCAAAACATATACCAAAAGTCTTTGCATTAGAGATTCTAGGGTAAAAAAAAATACGCTTTGCTAACACAACAAAACCGCGAATTGCAAAAACCGTGACCATTGAAGTCGCTTGTTGAAATCTCTACACCCTATAATTATCTAATACAATAATAGCAATGGTTCAAAGACAAGACTAGCTTCCGTTTGAGTTCTAAGACATTTGACTCAGATTGTATCAACAAAATAATATCTGAGAAATGAGCCTAATCAAAATACTATAAAATAGGTGCAGACTGTTTGCCTTTGGGTAAGAGCGGTGATCATGCACGATTTACGAAACCTTTTAGGTTTCATAAATCTATGCTCCTAAAAACATGGCTCTTTAACGTTCGTATCTATCAATACTTCGGTAGTTTTTTAAGCGTAAATAACGCCGCCTGTGGTGGCGGAGTGGACTTTTTGGAGGGAAGGTTTAATTTTTTTCAAGTTCGGG
>JAEUUP010000167.1 GCA_016787525.1 Saprospiraceae bacterium
AAAGACTTTTTACTGCGTGCAGATGACTTTTTACAAAGTAAAAAGACTTTTTACAGCGTGCAGATGACTTTTTACAAAGTAAAAAGACTTTTTACAGCGTGCAGATGACTTTTTACAAAGTAAAAAGACTTTTTACAGCGTGCAAGTGACTTTTTACAAAGTAAAAAGACTTTTTACAGCGTGCAGATGACTTTTTACAGAGTAAAAAGTCTTTTTACTCTGTGCAACTCACTTTTTACAGAGTAAAAAGTCTTTTTACTCTGTGCAACTCACTTTTTACTCCGTGCAGTTCACTTTTTACAGCGTCTGCAATCGTTATTTATTTATTCTTTTTTTGCCCAATATACAAACCCAAAATCACAATCAAAGTGCCGACAACGGTGTAGATTGTGACGGGTTCGTCCATGATGAGTTTGGCGTAGATGAAACCGAAGGTAGGGCAGAGGTAGAGCCACAAAGCGGCTTTGACGGGGTCAATTTTGAGTAAATACAACCACATTTGTACGGCTGCGATGGACACAAAGACCAACCACAGCACCGATACCCAAAAATTGTGGTCGTAGTGCTGTTGCGAAAAATCGCTTAATCCGAAGGTGAAGGGCAAAAGGCACACGCCACCCAACAAAACTTGCCACGCATTGATGGCTAAATTGGGCAGTTGCCACGTCTGGCTTGAATAATAAACCGTGCCGACGGAATAGGACAACAGACTGAAAAACATCAATATCAGACCGTTGGCGGTGACGTAGCTGTTTTGCATCAATGGATACACCACTATCGCCACGCCTGCCAAACCCAAAAACAGACCGAGCCATTCGGTCTTTTTTACGGGGCGTTTGAGCCAAAAAGCGGACAGAACGGAAATCATCAAGGGATTCAAAGCAACGGTCAGGCTGCCCACGCCTGCGGAGAGTTCGCGCATGGACAGAATGTAGAGACCCAAATAAATGGTGACATTGAGCAGTCCATAAATCAGCAAAGGCAACCATTCGGTGCGGTGCGGCAAACGGTATTTTTGTAGCACATGCGCACCCAGAAACATCAGAAAACCAGCAATGAAAAAACGAATATTGGCAATCACTAAGGGTTGCGCCGAAATCAAACCGATTTTGGTCGCCACTGAAGCGGAAGCCCACAATCCTGCAAAGACCAATCCGATGACATTGTTTTTCATAAGCCTTTGGGGATGGCTGCAATCAACCGTTTGGTGTAGTCTTGTTGCGGATTGTTGTAAATGTCGTCGGCAACGCCCATTTCTTCGATTTTTCCTTTGTTCATCACCACCATTCTGTCCGAAATAAACTTGACGACGGATAAATCGTGGCTGATAAAAATGCAGGTGAATTGCATTTTTTGGCGCAATTCAATCAATAAATTCAGCACTTGGGCTTGAACGGACACATCTAAGGCAGAAACCGATTCGTCGCAAATGATGAATTTGGGATTGAGTGCCAAAGCGCGGGCAATACAAATCCGTTGCCGTTGGCCACCCGAAAACTCGTGCGGATAGCGGTTGAAATGGTTGGCATCGAGGCTCACGGTTTCGAGCAGTTCTATGACTTTTTCTTTGCGCTCTGCGTCGTTTTTGTAGAGTTTATGCACTTGCATAGGCTCCATGATGGCAGAGCCGATGGTCATGCGAGGATTCAAGGAAGAATAAGGGTCTTGAAAAATGATTTGAATATCGCGCCGCAAAGCCTTCAAACGGTCGGCTTTCATGCGGGTCAAGTCTTCGTTTTCAAAAAAAATAGACCCCTCAGTAGCGGGCGACAATCGGAGGATGGTGCGCCCCAAAGTTGTTTTGCCGCAACCCGATTCGCCCACCAAGCCTAATGTTTCGCCTGGATAGACATCAAAACTCACGTCGTCCACGGCTTTCACATATTCTAAAGGTTTACCAAAAAAATTCTTTTTCGATGGAAACCATGTTTTGAGGTTTTGAACCCGCAAAATGGGTTCGTTTTTCATCAAATCGGACAATCGCGCTTGGATTTCGGTTTGTGGGATTTTCATTTGCGTCAGCAATTGTCCCACAGAATCCGCTTTTTCGATGATTTTTGTTGTGCCATCGTCGTTTTTGACCACTTCCATAAAGTCTGCCACCACGGGCAAACGCCGCAATCTATCGCCCAAAGGTGGACGACACGCCAAAAGGCTTTTTGTATAAGGATGTTGTGGGGCGGAAAAAATCTGCTCAACTGCGCCTTGTTCGACAATTTCGCCTTTGTACATCACCAAAACCCTGTCCGCAATCTCTGCTATCACGCCCAAATCGTGGGTGATAAAGACCACCGCCGTATCAGATTCGCGCTGCAAGTCTTTCATCAAGTCCAGAATCGTCTTTTGTACCGTCACATCGAGTGCAGTCGTCGGCTCATCGGCAATCAATACTGAGGGGTTGCACGACATCGCCATTGCAATCATCACCCGTTGTTTCTGACCACCGCTGAGTTGGTGCGGATAGCTTCGGAAAGCGCGCTCGGGGTCGGGCAGTTTCACTTTTTCAAAGAGAGCGAGTGTTTGTTGTTTAGCGGCTTCTTTCGATACTTTTTGGTGGGTCAAAATGGCTTCCATCACTTGATTGCCGCAAGTGAACACAGGATTGAGCGAAGTCATGGGTTCTTGAAAAATCATGGCGACATCGTTGCCTCGGTGCTTTTGCATCTCCTTTTCCGACAAGGATAAAAAATCAATCGCCCCCCCCTCAGTATGGAAAAGGATTTCGCCCCCCGAAATGCGCCCAGGCGGCTCTGCAATCAAACGCATGATAGACAGCGATGTGACCGACTTACCAGAACCCGATTCGCCGACAATGCCGATGGTTTCACCCCGATTCAAAGTAAAACTGATGCCTTTGACAGCCGTTACAGTCGCATTTTCTGTATCAAACTGTACTTCAAGGTTTTTGACTTCTAAAAGTTTCTTTTTTTCTGACATAAGGCAAAACTAATGAGTTTGTAAAGAAACGCACACATTGTGAAGCCTAATTTTTGAGGAGAATGTGTTTTCTGTCATTTAAGGAGAAGAAGCGGAATGGTTTATTATGAGGGCTTTCCTATAAAAACCGTTTTGCCCTTATGGGGCGAAAAAAAAAGACATTTGACATGAGCTACCAACGTTTTGCACCTAACGGCGCAATTCTGTCAGTCATAGATGCGCCGTTAGGTGCAAAACATTGGTAGAAAAGGATTAAAATAACAACTCTTTAGCCTCGTAGGGGCGAAACTGTTTTTATAGGAAACCTTGGTTTATTATGTCCTTTATTTTGAAATAAGAACTTTTCGTGTAGAAATACCTTTCCCTTCCATATTGAGCGACAAAAGATACACACCCTGTGCCATATTCGACACATCTAAGCGATAATCATCTTTACCAGCTTCGATGTATTGGTCAATTACTGTTTGCCCTTGAATGTTTGTGAGGCGCAAACGTCCCCCCTCAGTATTTTGCCCTTTTTGCCAATTGATATAGAGTAGGTCAGTTGCAGGATTTGGATAAACAACAATATCAGGCGTAGGAATCGGCACAAACGTTTCACTTGTTATTATGCCATTGGCATCAACGTGTAAAATATAGGCATCGTGTTTTGGAACTAAGTTGTAATCGTATCTGATACCGTACAGTATGCACCCGCCGTTGTCATCAGCTAAAAGTCCATACAATTCATAGTAAGCATCGCCGCCGTATCTTTTTGTCCACTTTATGGAGAAATCTCGGTTTATTTTATGCAAAATGAAGGATGAGGCGGCTGAAGAATAACCTATCGCGCCTATATCAAAATTGTATGTGCCAGCCCAATAAATCTCTCTTTGTTTGGTTGTGTCTGCGGTATAGTACCAACCACTCCAAATTGCTGTGTCGTTGCTGGTAGAATAGATATTTTTATGAATTTCTTGACCTGAAAAAGTAGTGACACCAAAGAAATGCCTCAAACCGCTATAAGTTGCATTTATGGGTCTCCCTTTACCGAACACATAAACTGTTGTATCATTCAGAGGAATCATCATTGGACTGAGACCAATACTGGTATTAGGAAATACCCGCTTGCTCTGATGCTGTATGTTAAAAGCGGTGTCAGTGGTGATAAAACGATAACTATAAAAAAAAGTATAAAGGCTACTGTCCTTCCTAATAATCAAAGAGTTGCTTGAGTAATCATATAAGCTATTATTTATTTTAAAACTTGTAATATTGCCATATTTGTCAACTTTACCAAAATAATTGGTAAGGTTACTACTTGTAACGAAGACTATAGTACTGTCTTTATCCATTGAAAAAGCTGGGGCAATTAAGGCATCTAATACAGCAATCATTGTATCATTTAGTATTCTAAATTTTGAATCGAATCGAGTAACTCGAAAAAAGTTTTGTGAATCAGAAGCCCTGTATTTTTGCCCTAAACTTATAAAAGTATCATCCGATAAAGGTATTAATCTATCAATATACCAGTTGAATATTGTGCTATCTATTATTTTACCTTTATTGTTTAATTCTATAATTTTACTTACAGTACGTCGAGGAGTTTGAGAAAAATCAATACAAACTATTGATAAAAGGTAATTGCCATTCTTTTTTTTTAGGATTTGTAGCGGTCGGCTACTTATGTTTTCTAAGCCATATGTAAGACTAATTTGAGCAGGTAGTTTGATTATGAATAAAAAGAGTATAAAAGGTAAATAGAGTTTTTTCATTTTATTTTTATTGAAAGGTTTTGACAATGTAAGATAGACTACCCCTCAGTCACAAGGATTGCGGATTTTTGGGATTTCCATTCTTGAGCTATAATGTGTTTAAGTGATGAATAGAAGCAATAAAAATATTGGGTCTTCCAATTCCTAAAACAAAAATAGTTTCTTATAGTGAGCATCTAAAATTTGAAATGTTAAATTTTAGAGGCATATTTCCAATGACTTTTTCTTTTCAGAAAAATGACCAAACTGAAATTAAAAGTGTAAGATTTTCAACTTTTTCGTTTCTTTGGAGTCTTGAAAAAACGATAAAATGGATAAACGAACTTTTTTAAAAACAGTGACAGGGGCTGCGGTGTCGTACGCATGTTTGGATAAAGCCTTAGCTTCTGTTCACAATCTTGAGCCGCAAACGGTGGCACAAGACGAAACCTTTTGGGCGGAAATCCGCAAAGGGTTTCGCCTCAAGCCCGACTATATCAACTTAGAAAATGGCTACTATCTGATGCAATCCGAAGAAGTGTTAGAAGGATTCATCAAAAACGTCCGCGAGATCAACTATCAAGCCTCGTACTATATGCGCACCCGCCAATTCGATGATAAAAAAGAACGGCGACAACAGTTGGCAAATCTATTGGGTTGCAGCGTCGAAGAAGTGATTATTACGCGCAATACGACGGAATCGCTCGATACCGTCATTGCGGGTTTGAATTGGCAAAAAGACGACGAAGCCATCATGGCAGAGCAAGATTATGGGGCGATGCTCGATATGTTCAAACTACAAGCCCGACGTTATGGCACGGTCAATAAAATCGTTTCGATTCCCAATGACCCAAAATCGGACGACGAAATCATCGCCCTCTACGAAAAAGCCATAACAGACAAAACCAAATTGATTTTAGTGAGTCATATGGTCAATATCACAGGGCATATCATGCCTGTCAAGCGCATCTGCGATATGGCGCACAGCAAAGGCGTGGAAGTGTTGGTGGACGGCGCACATGCTTTTGCACATATTGATTTCAAAATAAACGACTTGAGTTGCGACTATTATGGCAGCAGTTTGCACAAATGGTTGTGCTGCCCATTGGGTGCAGGTTTATTGTACATAAAAAAGGAGAAAATTGAAAAACTGTGGCAAATGTTCGGCGATATGGGTTTCAAAGACGATGACATTCGCAAACTCAATCACACAGGCACGCACCCTGTTCACACCGATTTAGCCATCGAAAATGCCATCAACTACCACAAAAAGATAGGCATCGAACGCAAAGAAGCCCGTTTGCGCTATTTACAAAATTATTGGACGGATAAACTGAGGGGTGTGCCGCACATCGTCATCAATACACCGACCGACAAAAAACGCTCTTGTGCCATTGCCAACGTCGGTATTGATACCCTCAAACCAGCCGATTTGGCTAAGACGCTTTTGGAAAAGTACAAAATTTGGACAGTGGCTATTGATTATGCCAACGTCAAAGGCGTGCGCGTCACACCTCATCTTTACACATCGGTGCAGGAATTGGATACTTTTGTGGCCGCTTTGAAAGCATTAGCCAAAGGTTGAGCAAAGGAAAATAAAAAGAGGTACGCTTAAAAAGGTGCAGATTAGGCGCAGATTTATAAATTTTTAAAAATTTTGATACCGACATAAAAAAGTGCTAAGTAATCAGAAATAAGTTTTCGCGTGTTTGATACTTACTGTTTTGCGCTACGCGCAAAAGACGTACTTTGAAAGTTTTTCTATTGGAGCGAGCGATTTTTTGATTGAAATTTTTGCTTTGCCAAAATTTCAATCAAAAAATCGCTCGCTCTTCAAAGTCCTTTTCGCCGCCAAAGGCGGCGTTTGAAATGCACGAAAACTTATTTTTGACTACTTAAATACTCACTGTTTTTCGCTTCGCTCTCCGAAGGAGTCCTTTGGACAAAATGCGTTCTTTGGAATAATCTTTTCAGAGCGCAGCCCCTTTTTGAGCTTGAAAAGCTCAAAAAGGGGCTGCGCTCTGAAAAGATTATTCTTGTAACGAGGGAGCTTGCGACCAATGTTGTGTATATTCTTAGCATTTGTCTATGTCGGTATCAAGTTCAACACTCAGAAATGAAGGGCTTAGTTCTTGACGAACTTAATAGTCTTGCGTTCGCGACCATCATTCAGATGTAAAATATAAAGCCCCGAAGCCAAAGTCTGTGTGTTGAGAGCGACGCTGTTATACCCCTCAGTAACGGCAACAGTTTGACTCACAACAAGTTGCCCGTTGACACTATAAATGCGCATATCCAAATCGCCATTGTCAGCAGCCTCGACATTCACGACTTGTTCGTTTGCCGATTTGATGTCTAATTTGCCTTTTTTGTCATACACCACAACTACTTTTGAATAACGGCTTTCACCATTGTGGTCAACGATGTTCAAGCGATAGTACGCCAAACGACCTTCTGCTTTTTGATTGTCTGTAAAAGCATATTTATTCTCCAATTCTGATGTGCCAACACCCGCTACTTGCCCAATTTTCTCAAACTTCACACCATCGTAGCTGCGTTCAATGTCAAAATGGCTGTTGTTTTTTTCGCTGCTTGACACCCATTCGAGAATAGCCTGCCCGGCTTTATCGCTTTTCGCATCGAAACTCAAGAGTTCAACGCTCAAAGTACCCACAACTTGATAGTTTACTGTTCTGTTATTAAATGTCACATTTGAGAAGCCAATAGCGTCATTGCCATATTGCATATCAGCTGTCCCACTGATAACGATACTGGCAGAATTTCCCTGCGTGGTCGGCGTAAAAACAACATAACAACCATCTCCGGGCGAACACACAGGCGTAGGATTGGTAGGTGATCCGCCTGTTACAGTAATGGTCGAATTGATATTTTCTGCAAAATCTAAACCCAGCGGTGTGTTGTCATAAAACACAACACCTTTGACGTTAAAATAGACCGTAACAGCCACATTTCTATCTAAAGCGGCATTGGGTAAAGGGTTTGAAATTGTGACATTAGGCTGTGCAGAAACGATTAGAATAGTAAATAAAGAGAGAAAAATTGTAAGGAATTTTGTCATGACGATTATATTTATTAATTAATAATTGTCAAAATTCATTGATTATTAATTAAAAAGCAAGCAACAACCGTTTGTTAACACTTTATTAATGCAACTTTTTAAGAGATAACAAATCGTATATTTTATACGACTATTTAATTGTTTAACTATTAGTTTTTTATAATTATAAAAAAAAATAAAATCATTTAAATGCATATTTGATTTTTTTTTCTTAAATATACCACCTGTAAAAATTCAGAAAGAGGAAACACAGAATTAAAGGATTTAGGAATCAGCACCCCTCAGTAATTTTGTGACATTTTAGATAGGGTCTAAGCATCCTTTAACTGTCAATTAGTCACTAACTTTTTATTTCAATCATTAAAATGTCATACAAACATGAAAAAGCTTTTTGCCATTCTCATCTATTGTTTTTTAATTGTTTCCATATCGAAAGCCCAAATAACGGTTTCAGATTGGCAGTCGGACTTGCGTTTTTTGCAAACCACTGTCCACAACGACTACTCTTTTTTGTTCAAAAAAGTAGCAGCTAAAACCTTCGACGATGAAGTTGAAAAACTGTACAAAGCTATTCCTTCATTGCAGCCGCATGAAATTGTGACGGGTTTTAGTCGGATCGTCGCCTTGTTCCAATATGGGCATACCGATGTGTATTTTGACAATAAAATAGTGCCTTTTCATCGCTTACCTGTCAATTTTTATCAATTCAGTGATGGTATTTATCTCCAAGCCGTCACACGTGACTATCCACAAGCCTTGGGTGCGAAGGTTCTGAAAATAGGCGATATGCCGATAAACGATGTGTTAAAGGCGATTTATCCTGTAGTGCCTTCCGAAAACGATCAGTATTTCAAGAGCCATGCGTCTTATTATTTGCGTATTCCCGAAATCCTTCATGCTCAGAAAGTGATTCCAATTTTGACTAATAAAATCAAATTCACTTTGGAAAAAGACGGTAAAGTCTTCGAGCAGATTTTTGAAGCCAAAGAATCCTACAAAACGACCCCTCAGTATGGCTATATCCAAGCTGACAGTCTTTGGCTCGATGCACGGTCGGGCGACAAAACGCCTTTGTACTTGAAACATTTGGACAAAATCTATTTTTATGAGTATCTGCCCGAAAGCAAAACAGTGTACGTGCGGCACAGTCAAATCCAAGACGATCCTTCGGAAGCCATTCCTGCTTTTTACGCTCGGGTATTTGATTTTATTGAAAAAAACGATGTAGAAAAACTGGTTTTAGATGTGCGTTTGAATGGTGGCGGCAATAATTATAAGAACAAACCCATCGTCACAGGCATCATCAAATCCAAAATCAATCAAAAAGGGCGAGTGTTCGTGATTTTAGGGCGACGGACTTTTTCGGCTTGTCAGAATTTGGTGAATGAGCTGCACAACTATACAAATGCCATTTTTGTCGGAGAACCCACAAGTGAAAACATCAATTTTTATGGTGATAATCGCCGTATAGAACTGCCAAAATCTAAACTGGGTGTTGCACTATCTTTTGCATGGTGGCAAGACAAACCGCAATGGGAAAATGACGATTGGCTCGCGCCCAATATCGCTGCTGAAATGTCTTTTGAAGACTATCGCAGCAATCGCGACCCGATTCTGGACACAGCACTCCAATTTGCGGATAAAGATTTTGTGACAGACCCAATGGGGCATTTGCGGGAATTGTTCCAGTCGGGTAAAATGACGCTGATTGAATCTGAAACCATGCGGCTCTCGAAAGATACCCGCTACCGTTTCTACAATTTGGAAGGCAAGTTGATTCAAGCGGGGAAAGACTTGGTCATTCGCAATCAGATGCAAAATGCGCTCTATGTTTTTGAACTTGCCACCAAAGCGTATCCACAATCGGCGGACACATGGTTGGCTTTGGCTTCTGGTTTTGAACAAGCCAAACAAACTGAAAAAGCCATCACAGCTTATCAAAAAACAGCAGAAATAGGCGCGAAAACCCCCGTTGGTGAACAAGCTCTTCAAAAATTGAAGGCTTTGAAGGGTGGAAAATAAAAAAATACTGAGGGGGTGTTTTTTAGGCAAAGCACCCCCTCAGTATTTTCGACAAGTTTACTCATTTTCAACATAAAAAAGCAGGATTTGACAAATGCTCAAACAGGTAAGCGTTTTTCTTTGTGGCAAAAACGAAGCAATGAAAAATATCTTTCTTTTATTATCTTTTTTTCTTTTGAGTGTTGCTGCTTTCAGCCAAAACATCAAACGCAAAGGTGGTTTGGGCATTGGTTTTTATCAAAATATGGCGGATAGTTTGGTAAAAAGATTGGACTACAAACAAGGCGCAATCGTCCAATTTGTCAATCCCAATACAACGGCGGCTCTTCTCGGCTTGCAAAAAGACGATATTATTCTGAAAATCAATGGTGTTGCCATTGTCAAACCCAACGAAGTTGTCAGAGAGGCTGCCAAACTGAGGGGTAAAGACCCTGTGATTGTAGAGATTTTGAGACAACAAAGAAATCAGACTTTGACGGGTGTTGTCGTCGAAAAACCTAAGGAAACGAGTGCCACTGCCGATGTGATTTATGGCGAAATGCCCTATAAAAACGGCTATGTCAGAACCATTTATAAAACATTGAAAGGCAAAAAGCCACTTGGGACCGTCTATTTCCTACAAGGTTTGCCCTGCTATTCGTTGGATAATATGACTGAATTGGATAAAACCAAACAAGCCATTGATGCAATGGTGGACAGAGGCTATGCGGTTTTCAGAATGGAAAAAGGGGATATGGGCGACAACTTCAATACACCACCTTGCGCCCCTATGGGCTTTTTTGAAGAACTTGCCATGTATGAAGCAGGTTATCAGCATCTATTGACTCTTCCACAAGTAGATAAATCGTCTCTTTTTTTATTTGGTCATTCGATGGGTGGCATCACAGCACCTTTGTTGGCACAAAGGTTTCAACCGCGAGGCGTTGTGGTGTATGGTACTGTTTTTAAGCCTTGGCTGGAGTATCTGTGTGATGCCTACATCAAACAAAGTGTCATGCAAGGTGAAGACTATGTAGCTTTGAGAGAGGAATTGGAAAAGGCAAAGCCGTATTTGTACGATTATTTTTATAAAAATACGTCACTTGAAGAGGTCGTCAAAGATCCTAAAGGCTTATCGGCTTTTCAAAGTATTCTCGGTTATATCCCCGAATTGAAAATTTTTAATTCAGGCAGAAGCCCCTTGTGTTATAAAGAACTCAATGCCAGCAATGTGGCGGGTGCTTGGGGTCAGTATCAAAATCATGTCTTAGCTATTTATGGCGAATGTGATTTGAATGCCATTGATTCAAGTGACCATGTGGCGTTAATCAACCTCATCAATACCAATAATGCTGGTAATGGTACATTTTGGCTGGCACCCAAAACCACTCATACATTCGAGGAGATTGGTACAATGCAAGAGTTTTTACAACTTTTTTCCAATCAACAAAGCTACCAACAATATGCCTCTAAACGATTCAATCCAAAAGTGTTCGATTATACCTGTAATTGGATGACTAAAACCCTTCAAAAACCAGTTAAAGAAAAAATCGAAGCTTTGTATGAAGATGCCAGCGATAATTTGCCCGATTTGGGCGCAAGAAAAGCCAGTATGGACGTGCGAGCCGTGGATATTGACACGGACGGTGATTTGGACATTGTTCTCGCCAATGAATTTCAACCGAATAGTATTCTGATAAATGATGGCAAAGGACATTTCACAGACGAGTCAGCTGAACGATTGCCGCAAGTGATACACGATAGCGAAGATATTGCCATTGCTGATTTCAATGGCGATGGTCTTTTGGATATGGTTTTTTGTAGCGAAGACGACAAGGTGCATGAATATTATCTGAACAAAGGAAAGGGCTACTTTGAGACCGCTCCTTTCAAGTTACCTGATTCGGAGGCAAATGCCGTTATCGCAATAGATGTCAACAATGATAAAAAAACTGACCTCGTGTTTGGCAATAATGGCAAAAATACGGTGCTGATTAACAAAGGGGATGGTACGTTCATTGTCGAAAACAATAGATTGCCCGATATTGCCAAAGTGACTCAAGACTTAGCTGCTGTGGATGTGGACGGCGATGGTGATTTGGATATTTTTGAAGCCAATGAAGATGGTAATCTTTTGCTTCTGAACAATGGCAAAGGTTTTTTCAGCGATGCAACCAAGACTCATTTGCCTGACGACTCCAATATCGAATCTCGAAAAGCGAGTTTTGCCGATGTGGATAAAGATGGCGATTTAGACCTTTTTTTATCGAATGTGCGCTTCCGAGAAGGGAAGGACATACAGAACAGGTTGTATATCAACAATGGTAAAGGCAAATTTACAAACGAAACGGAACGGCGGTTGCCCAAAGACCAAGACCATACCATAGATGCCATTTTTGAAGATGTTGACCAAGATGGCGATGTGGATATTGTCGTTGCCAATGTGTTTGGTGGGTCTATAAAAGTGTATGCGAACAATGGAAAAGGCGAGTTTACAGACGTGTCAAATGCAATTTTGGGAAAAACATACGTCCGTGATGCACTCGGTGTCGTTGCTGCTGATTTGAATGGTGATGGTAAAAAGGATTTGTATATCTGCGATAGATTTAATCCGAATCAGAATAAAAAAGATTTACTTCTCTTGAAGCGATAGCTTTTCAGATGGTGTAAAAAGCGTACAATAAAAAGAATCTATCAGACCGAAGTTCATTTTTCAATCGCTTGCGATTGAAAAATGAACTTCGGTCTGAAAAAATAATTTCGTAGTACGTCTTTTTTGCATTGCAAAAAACAGTCAGTAATTGTCATTTCAAGTTTTAAAACAGTTTCTTAGGTTTTCACTAAAAATGAAACGTTGCTGCCACACTTGGTAATATCGGTAACTGATTAACACGCGTGTATTTGACACGGTCGAAGTAGAAAATATTCTCACGATTGTACGCATTTGTTGCACTGGCAACGATGTCTAAACCCACATACTTGGTGAATTTAATGGCTTTCTTAACAGACATATCCAAACGGTGATAATCTGGCAATCTGCCGCCATTTCTCTTCGATGAATAAATGATACCTAAATCAGGATTGCCCGTCAACACGTTGGTGTTGACCCCCTCAGTAAATGGAAACTTGGTATAGAAACCAACCGTTTGTGTGAATGGGAAACCACTACCAAAATTCCAACGTAACGATGCTTCCCATGAATTGTTTTCGCCCCACATATAGGTCGCTACGAGATTGATGTTGTTTCTTCTATCAAAATTGGTCGGATATGAAAGTTTAGTATCTCCATCAAATCTCGTTACGTAGGCATGTGAGAATGTTCCCCAAAAACTCCAGTGTTTATCGGCATATTTGCTTGAAAAGTCTATACCATAAGCATCGCCTGTTTCGGTTATGTAATTGGGGTCTGTGAGTTTTGTTTTTGTTCTGTTGATGTCAATCAATTGATTGAACTTTTTGTAATAACCTTCCACGTTTAAATCCCACCGTTTCGACAAATCTACTTCAAAACCACCGATGATGTGCATTGCTTTTTGTAATCTTGACGACACTGCCGCCGTGCGGTCGGGGTTCAAAAGCTTTTCTTCTGGACCACTGATATAACCTACAAAAAGATTGACAATATCCTTTTCACTCACGGTCGAAATTAAGTTTTGTGAAAACAAACCGCCCGAAAATTTGAAACGAAACTTATCTGATGCGTTCAATTTTGCTGCAAAACGGGGTTCAAAGGTCGTTTCACCCAAAGCATTATAATTGTGTATGTGCAAACTGGGTTCGATAACCAATCTGTTCAGCGATTTGCGGTATTTGACAAAGCCAGCGAGTTCGGTTGTATTTTCGTTTTGTTTGAAATCAAAACCCAATGGATTGCGAAAACCCAAATCTGTCGTGAATCCACTGATTTCGACACCATATTTTAACTCACTTTGATTGCCAAAAACCGTAAAATCCAAACCTGCAGCAAAACTATTTACGCCACTTGTGCGTGGTGTGGGGTCTGTTTCGAGCAATGAAATATTATAATTAGATGCTGTCACCGAGCCGCCCACCAACATCTTCAAACCCGCAGGCACAAGTTGAAAGTTTGCGCCATAACCTCTCGTTTTCCAATTCAAATCGGCAATACTTGGATAGTTGACCCCGTCTGTGAAATTAAAACCAAAGATATTCAAACGACTACCACCGGAAGCAACCAACGACACTTTGCCATAAAAGTCTTGGTAGTCGAAAGGCAAACCTGTTGAATCCTTACGAGCATAATCATAAAGCGTTTTGGACGTTTGTGGCAACAAAGACTTTTTGCCAGTCAAGATAAAAGACACACTTGGGCCGCCTTCATTTTTCAGTTTCACGAGAGGACCTTCCACCAAAACCTTAGTTTGGAACGGACTGCCGCTGACCAAGCCCGAAAAGCGCGTTTTGTTCCCTTCACGTGTTTTGATGTCCACCACAGCGGAGATTCTGCCACCGTATTCGGCACTAAAACCACCCGTCAGTACATCAACCGAACGAATAGCTTCCGTTTCAAAAACAGAGAAAAAGCCAATGGAGTGAAATGGATTGTAAATCGTCATACCATCGAGCAAGATTTTATTCTGTACAGGCGAACCACCGCGAATATAAATCTGTCCACCCTGGTCACCCGTCGTCAAAACGCCAGGAACGACGGTTAGGTACTGTGCAATATCGGGTTCACCACCCGTAGAAGGCAGTGATTTGATTTCTTTCTGAGTGATGGTCAGTTTGGAAACAAGTGTGGTGGTGCGAGCCGCTTCTTTTTTGCCCGAAATCTCGACCACATCGAGCGACTTAGCTGCTTCATTGAGATAAAAGCTTTTGTAAACGATTTCACCTTCGCGAACAGAGAATTTTGTTTCGATACTGTCATAACCAATAAACGAGATGAACAACGTATAGTCACCTGCTTTGACATTAGAAATCTGATAAAACCCATTAATGTCAGTTGTTGCACCTTGAATCGTACCCCTCAGTACAACATTCGCAAAAGGCAC
Source organism: Saprospiraceae bacterium (assembly GCA_016787525.1). GTDB lineage: Bacteria > Bacteroidota > Bacteroidia > Chitinophagales > Saprospiraceae > JAAFJT01. Next base: position 14,766 of record JAEUUP010000167.1, read on the forward strand.
AGGCTGCCCCCCGTTTTTATCGTAAATATTGCCGCGAATGATGGCATTACTTTTTTGACCAAATGACAGGGTTATTACAAAAAGGAAAAGTAGAATTAGTGTTAATACTTTTTTCATGCGTTGAGATTGATGAGAGAAAAGGATTTCTGTAAAAAAACACGCAAAACTAAGAAAAAGCAACAAGCTGAACGTAACAACCCGATTCATTTGTCCGAATTTTTACGACTCATGGCTAAGAAACTGTTTTAACGTGAGTTCGGATGTTTAAACGTGCGACCTCTCTGAGGACGTTTAGGTGTTTCTTTCCACCTTTTCTACAAATATGCGCTGCTTAACAGCATCGTTTAGGTACAGAATGATGCCGTTAGGCATCACATATTTGTAGAAAAACAACCCTAATTTGTTTTTCTGACCTCGTTAGAGGTCGCACATTTAAATATCCGAACTCACGTTAAAACAGTTTCTAAAGACTTCGTCAAAACAGTCGAAGAACGCTCGAACTTTCGACTGAACTCGAACAAAACAGTCGAAGAACGCTCGAACTTTCGACTGAATTCGAACAAAACAGTCGAAGAACGCTCGAACTTTCGACTGAATTCGAACGAAAATGAGGTCGGAAACGCGCATGAGGGTTGTTTTTCTACAAATATGTGATGCCTAAGGACATCATTCTGTGCCAAAACGATGCTGTTAGGCAGCGCATATTTGTATAAAAGATGAAAATAAACACCTAAGTAACGAGTAAGTAATAATGTGGTTAAAGCTATAGGTATCCGATACAGAAATTTGAATCGTTTTCTACTTTTTTTTCAAAAAAAGTAGAAAACGATTCAAATTTCTGTATCGGATACCTGCGCTTGAAAAGACAGTTTGACCAAGTTATTATTTACTGGTTACTAAATGACCTCAAAGAGGTCGCATGTTTAAATATTCGAACTCACGTTAAAAAAACAAAAGGACATTTCGACCGAAACCGAAACGCCCTTTGCATCGCAATTAACTCTGACAGTAATTCTTTATTTAAATTTGAAGTACAAAAGATAAACTATGGAAGATAAAAGATGAAAATACTGAGGGGACCTTTCATATTTTATCTTTCCTGTCTCATATTCTATACTTCATCTTTCACATTTCATATTTATCGTGCAATTTTTACCTGTTTTGTCACTTCGCGTTTGCCTTCTGGCAACAAACGAATCAGATAAGAGCCAACAGGCATCTCACTCGTGGACACTTGGATAGGTAAAGCTGAGGCTTTGTCCACTTGTGTCACAGTGATGAGCTTACCCATAGCGTTGTACACCTGAATACCCACGGCACGACCTTCATAAGCCTTGAGGTCAATGTTCAAAACATCGTCCGCAGGGTTTGGATAGACGTTTGCATCAGATAAATTCGAGAAATTCACCGTTTTAACAGCCGACAAACGTTCGATGCCATCGAAATCCACCGTTTTGATGCGGTAATGATTATCGCCTTCGAGCGGATTTGAGTCCACAAAATCGAATAGTGTTGGCGCATCGTTGCCTGTAGAGGCATTGACTGTACCTAATTTCTGGAATGCACCTGTGTCATCCGCTTTTTCGACCGTGAAATAGTCATTATTCAAACCACCATTGCTAATCCATTGCAATTTTGCCACTTTATTGTCTGCTTTTGCACTGAAATCGAAGATGGCTTGCGATGCTGCCAAGTAAGTGGTATTGCAAGAGCGCGCCAAGAACTGAGATTGAATCGGTTGCCATGTGGCATTAGACGGTGTTTTCCAACTTAAACGCCAGCCATCGCCGCCGCCCCCCTCAGTATGGCGAATTTCAAAGTAATAAAGCTGATTTGCTTGTAATGTAATCGTTGGAGAGGTCTGAGAAGCATATTTTGTGTATTCAAGTTCGCTTGTCCAACCATTGATATAAGCCCGACGCGACATATCGCCCGACAATGAACTGGTTGACAAGAAAAACTCAAGGTTGTCATCACCTGTCACGTTGAACTGATACGTTCCTGTTTGCTGCGGGCAAATATAACCGCGGACACGACTTGTATAGTTGTCGCCAATGTTCCAAGGACCTTGCGTATTGCCTTGATAATTGGTGATATTGGGCGAAGTTGTTGGCAATGTAATCGGGAAATTCCAATTCATTGAGTACCAACGATCAACTGCGATATTGCCATTAGAGAAACAGTTTGGCGCAGGCGTGACTTCTTCGATACGCCACAACTGATCTGAACCACCTGTTGCAGACCAAACGCCGATATAGCCTCCTTCAGCCGTGCCACCGTTGATATTGTCCAAATATTTGCCGCTATACACATTTTGAATGCGGTATTCGCAGTTGCCCATGTTGACTATGCGCCAATATTTAGCGTTGTCGTTGATATTGTCCCACTGATAAGTTCTCGAACCATTGGTAGAGTAGTGGCAAGCCAAAATATCCTTGCTGTATTGGTTGATAATTTTGTAACTACCGTCACTGTTGAGCGACAATTGCCACTGCATATTCGGTGTTGTGTTGTAAGTATATTGATTGACGTAGGTATTCACATTGGTATTCAAGGCTTCGAGACCCAATACCTTGCCACTGAGCTTATTGACGAAACGATAAGTCTTAGTTGTGCTGAGCGCAGGGCAAGTAACGGTATTTGTGACCGTGACAGTAAAGCTACAAGTTGATGTATTGTTTTTTGCATCCGTTGCTGTGTAAGTTACCGTCGTTGTACCGACAGGGAAACAGAAACCAGAAGTGTGTGTGCTTGTGACAGTTGGCGTACCACAGTTGTCAGTTGCCGTCGGTGCTGTCCAAGTCGCTGCTTTACAAGCGTTATTGGTCGTTGTCAACGATTGATTGGCAGGACAAGCTGTTAAAGTCGGCTTAGTCACATCAGTTGCACATGGGTCATTTGTAATGGTTACGGTAAAGCTACAAGTTGCTTTGTTGTTTTTCGCATCAACGGCGGTATAAGTGACAGTTGTTGTGCCAACAGGGAAACAGAAGTTCGTTGCATGCGTACCCGATACTGAGGGGGTACCACAATTGTCCGTTGCTGTCGGTGCAGTGAAGTTAACTGGCACACACAGACCGTTTGTTGACACTGCTGATTTGTTTGTTGGGCAAGTTGTGCCAAAACTCGGCGGAGTTACGTCCGAAGCACAAGGATTGACAACCGTAATGGTGAAACTACAGGTTGATTTCAAACCTTTTGCATCGGTTGCCACATAAGTTACAGTCGTTGTACCAATTGGGAAAGCTGTACCCGATGGGAAATTGTTGACAACAGCAGGTGTACCGCAATTATCACTCGCAACAGGAGCCGTCCAAGTGGCAACACCCGTAGTCGCCGTGCCAGAAACGTTGATAGTTTGGTTAGCAGGGCAATTAGAGAAGGTGGGTGCTTGAGTATCGTTCGTACAAGGGTTAGTCAAGCAGTAATCATCAACAATTAAGCAAGGAACACCTGTTTTGTAGGCGAAAACAATGATGTTTACAGCGTTTGCAGGTGCAGTTGCAGTCATCGAATAAGTTGCATAAGCGGTTGTTGTTACCCCCCTCAGTACACGAGCCGTAGAAATGACCGTACCACTCGCATCTAAGAAGTCAATACCTACAAAAGCAGACGAAGAAGTCGCTGATGTCTTAGCCCGTACCGACAAAGTATAAGTGCCACCAATGATTGCATAAGGTTGAGATTTCAATATTTGGTTATCCCCACAAATACTGACCGCTTGTGCGCCCGAATTGGCATCATTAACGATGGTTGTGCCTGCACCACCATTTGTCCAGTTGGCAAAATTGCTTTCAAAGCTTTGATTCAAAACAATATTGCCTGCACAAGTAGCGACATTGCCGACATTGACCGTAATGCCAAAAGAACAAGTCGAAGTATTGCCACTCACGTCCGTTGCCGTATAAATGACGTTCGTTGTACCGATACCAAACGCTGCTCCAGAAGCATAATTGGAAGTCACACCAGCTAAAGTACAGTTGTCTGTAGCCGTAGGAGCTGTCCAAGTTGCTGTTGCACTGCTACCATTGGTCGAGTTGATGGTTTGATTGGCAGGACAAGCCGTCAAAGTGGGTGCTTGTGTATCATTCAGACAAGGATTATTGACTGTAACGTTGAAAGTACATTTTGATGTGTTACCTACTTTATCTGAAGCAGAATAAGTGACCGTTGTTGTCCCCAATTTGAAAGTATTGCCCGATTGATGCGAACCGTTCAAGACCACAGGCGAACAAGCATCGGTCGCTGTGGGTGTTGTCCATGTTGCCGTAGCCGAAGTTCCAGAGGTTGAAACACTGACATTGGCAGGACAAGTTAAAACTGGTCCTGTTACATCGCCTGGACAAGGATTTGCCGCAGCCACAGTCACTGTAAAACTACAAGTTGCGCTGTTTCCTTTAGCATCTGTAGCCGTATAAACCACATTTGTTGTACCCACGTTGAAGATAGAGCCAGAAACAGCCGTACCTGTCAACGTCACAGCACCACAATTGTCAGTTGCCGTTGGCAAAGCCCAATAACCGACCGCACCATTGATAGCCGTGTTTTCAGTACCAAAGAAATTGGCAGGGCAATTGACCAAAACAGGTTTGATATTGTCTGTGGCACAAGGGTCAGAAGCCCCATTGACCGTGATATTGAAGCTACAAGTGCCTACATTGCCCGAAGGGTCTGTTGCAGTATAAATAACAGTGTTTGTACCGCTTGGGAACGTTGTTCCAGAGTTAAGATTTTGGCGTACAGTCACAGGATAACAGTTGTCAGATACTGAGGGGGTCGTCCAAACGGCAACCGCGCTGCTTCCATTGGTGGTGATGGTTTGACTTGCAGGACAATTGGCGAAAACAGGTGCAACAGCATCCGAAGTTGGGCATGTAACGGTCGAAAAAACCTTAATAACATTCACTTTGAAAATACAATCGGTCGTATTGTTGCGTGAATCGCGCACCGAAGAAGTCACTTGTGTTGTACCAATCGGGAAAGCCGTACCACTTGTGTGTGTTTCAACCACAGTTGGCACATCATTACAGTTGTCAACACCCGAAACAGGCGGCCACGTGTGAACAGCTGTATTTCCAGTCGTATAAATAGAAACATCGGTCGGACAATTGCTAACTACAGGTGCAACATTGTCAAAGACCGTTGTCGGAACGGTACAAGTCAAAGAGTCACCAGTCCGAGTGATGATTTTAAAGTTCGTACTGAGGGATTGCCCGATTTGATTGCAATGGTAAACATAGCGATTGACATCATTGGCGAAGTATTGGAAGCCTGCACATTCATCAATACCTATACCTGTCTTAAAACCGCTTTGACCATAGACTTTAGCTTCCCCCAAAGCATCTGTTCCCGAAGATAAAGACGTTTGGCAAATCGAAGGTGCATTAGAACCTGCACCTTGAATGTGACCACTCAAAGCTAAAATAGCATTGCCTGTTACAGTACCACGTTGGAAGATAATACCTTTATTCTCAAAACGACCTGTATTATTAATAACGCCACCTACTTTGTTCGAAATGATAGAGCAGGTTTCGTTAATCATTGTTTTTTGGTTGTTCACAGTTCCTTCATTTTGAATAGAACCTTCACGCACCACAAAAACCTCTGTATTCGTCAAAATACCGCCTACTTTATTGATAACATCGCCTGCTGCAATGAAATAAGCGTTGTTCGTAATCAAACCTTCATTGAAAACACGTATGATATTGTTGAAAGTACCATTGTTTAGGATAATACCAGAAGGTTTGTTGTGAATCTCGTAGTTGTTTGAGATAAAAGCCCCTTTTTGATTCTCAATACGCCCCGTATTTGTCCAAACGCCGCCTGAATTATTCTCAGTTGTGCCAAAGTTTTTCCAGACAGCACTGTTATTGATAACATTTACATTCTTAATTAAACCATAATTGCAAATACTATCAGTGTTGATAATTTGCCCACCTCCCATGGCATCATAAGTACCGTAAACGTCAAATCTATTGGTATTCGTAATCGAACCATTTGTTGTAGCTGTTCCTGATGCTGCAATTTTGAAATAACCATTATTGGTAATAGCCGACCCAAACTGCCCTGTCAATGTACTCAAAGTCTCAACACAAAACACGCCACCATCGGCAATATCAATCATATTGGCATTGGTAAATTGTGCCAGATTCGACACATAGCCAGTTGCTAAAACATTGAATTTGAAACTCGAAATAATAGTTCCTCCCAGCTTGTTATTGATGCGTCCTGCTACATTAACAGTTGCTGAACTTTCTAAGCGACCACCACTTTCGTTATTGAAAATGCCGTTACATGTATGAACCCCATTATTTGTGAATGTTCCAGAGTTTGTAACTGTGGTGTTATTGGTAAATGTTCCTAAGTTTTGGAAATTTCCACCATTTGTTAAGGTTGAGCCAACAGCATTGGTAAACGAGCCGCCAAAGTCAATTTTCCACGTTGCACCTGTCAAGTTTTCAATTGTCTTATTGTTTGTTAAAGTGGCAGGGCAAGAGAAATTTGCACCCAATTTGTTGCTGATGATACCATCATTGGTAGCTGTACCCAATTGTGACCAAATCGCATGATTGTTGAAAACACCAGTGACCATATTTGCCAATGGTGAATTCGAGTTGACATTGCCATTATTTGTCAGCGTACCAGAGTTGGTAAAGCCACCAGAACTTGTCATTGTCGCTCCTGAACTGATCGTTAATGTACCTTGATTTTCTAAAGCACCACCACTATTGATGCTACCCGAGAGCGTCGTTGTGCCTTTATTAATGATAGAACCAAAGTTTGTAACAGCATAGTTGATTGTTAGAGAGCCGTTTATGCAAACTACCGTACTGCCTACGATGGTTGGCTCATTTCCAACAGCAGGTAAACCATTAGACCAGTTTGCTGCTGTTGACCAATCGCCATTATTGGGTCCGATGTAAATTGTTTGCCCCCTCAGTATAGAGGCACTCAACATCAAACATAAGACTAAAAATAAAGGCATTCTGTTCCTGTAATTGTAGCTGTGTTGCTTCATATTGTAAGTTTTGTTAAAGAATGAAATTGGTTAAAAAGGAAATAGCTGGCTTTTGGCACAAAAAGAATTTTGCATGGCACTGGATACCAAGCAGGGGGGAGGAAGACTTGTCATGCAACAACATAGAACAAGTAAGTCATCGGTTAGAAAGACTCATTTGTCACAGTTTTAAGTAAAATACTCGGAGAATTTAGTATGCTTAACAGGGCAGTAGGCGTTAATAGTCATGGATTCCAAAGTTCATTTATCAAACGTCATACTGAGGGGGTATTGAGAATAAAGTGTTTTCTCCGTGTTTGTGTCACAAAAATAAACTATTTTTTGGGGTTTATTGTGTTTTGCTCTTTCTATTTATTCAAATTAACGTTCTGTGGTTAGACATTATCTTACAAAAAAACAAGATGTAGCTAAAAGTAAATACTCAAGCTACATCTTGTAAATGATATATAGAATGCAAAAAACTACTTGTTTTGCTTCAAAATCTCTGTTTTTTCACCAAAATAGTGCGCAAAATGCTGCATTTGCTCTGCCAACTCTTTGTTGTTTGTCGCCTGATAGTAAGTATTTGCCAAAGTACGCAATGTATCAAACATCAATTTATCCATCTCGACCACCATCAGTTCATTGGTGAACAAATCAATTTTTAACGTGTCACGACTCTCCTTATCGAGGAACGACAAGAGCATTGCCTTTGCAGTTTGAATCGGATAACCTGCTGGAGCATCGGACGATTTCCAATTGATTTCGATTGGATAATTGTCTTTGTTCAGACCAATTTCTATTTCTATTTTCGATTTTTTTACAACTTCTAAATTCATTTTTTCTTTTTATTTATAGAATATTTATTTAATAGTTTGGTAATTGTTTAGTACCTAAAATAACTTAAAATAGCCGCCTTCGGCGGCAAAGAGACCTTTTGGAGCGAGATGTTTTATTTTTTCGGCGGCGAAGCCGCCGTTTTTCAACTAAAGAATTACCGAAGTATTGTTATTGCCATTTATTGAAAACTAAGAAAGCTGATGTTACGCAATGTAGAGGTTACGCACTGTTTTTTGCGTAGCAAAAAACAGTCAGTAATTGTATCGTGCGTAACATCAGTAAATAAAAAAATTACCGAACTACTGACCAATGACTAATGCCATTTAATGACCAATGATTATTTATATCACTTCCGCAAGCACAAAGATACTACCACCGATATAAATTAAATCATCTGGCTTCGCCTGTTTTTTAGCGGCGGCTAAAGCCCGTTTTACTGAGGGGTATGTTTTGCCTACTAACCCGAAGGCTTGGGCTTGGTTTTGCAAGGCATCGGCTTCTAAACCTCTTGGTATATTGGCTTTGCAGAAATAATATGTGGCATGAGTGGGCAATAGACGCAACACTTTTGAAATATCTTTATCCCGAACCATGCCAAAAACAAAATGCAATCGGTTGAATGTCAATGCTTCCAGTTGATTCATTGCCAATTTTATTCCAGCCTCGTTATGGGCAGAATCGCACAAAATAGTCGGCGATTGTCCCAACACTTGCCAACGTCCGATAAATTGTGTCAAGGTTTTCAGACGTCTAAATCCATTTTCAACAGCTTTTTGCCAATCCCCCTCAGTATATTTCTCAAAAAAGGATAGGGATTGCATCACTTCGACAGTTTGCAAAGTCGTCGCAATGTTTTTGGCTTGATATGCGCCATTCAAATCGGCGTTTAGGCGTTCTATTTTGTTTGTTTTTTTATGATGGACTTGAAAAAACGTATTTTCTAATGAGCTTTCAACCAGTTGCACATCAAAATTTTGTGAAGCAAAAACAATAGAGGATTGACACTCTTCGGCTTTTTTCAAAAACACAGGTGTTGTTTCATCTTGCTCTTCTCCAATGACGACGAGCGTATGCGGTTTGATGATGCCCGCTTTTTCAGCAGCAATCAAAGGCAAAGTATCACCCAGCATGTCCATATGATCAAAACTGATATTCGTGATAACCGAAACCAACGGCGAAATAATGTTCGTTGAGTCCAAACGTCCACCCAAACCAACTTCTACCACGGCAATATCCACCCCCTCAGTAGCGAAGTAGTCAAATGCCATCGCCACAGTCATTTCAAAAAAAGAAGGTTGAATGTCTGTGAAAAGGTTTTGGTGTTGCGTGACAAACTTTGATACCCATTTTTTAGGTACATACTGTCCATTGATTTTGATGCGCTCTCTAAAATCGCGGTAATGTGGCGATACGTACAAACCCACTTTCAAACCCAATGATTGTAAAATAGCCGCCAAAAGATGTGAAGTCGAGCCTTTCCCATTTGTACCTGCTACATGAATGGTCGGAAATTTGGTTTGAGGTTGTCCTAAAGCATCGCACAGAGCTAAGGTATTTGTCAAGTCTTTTTTAAATGCAGAACTCCCAATGCGTGTGAACATAGGCAGTTGGGCGTACATATAATCGAGTGATTCTTGATAAGTCATAGTCGTTCGGAGGCACATAAGGTGCATTTGCGTCGCAAAGAAACAAAAAAGGAGGGACTTTGACATCCCTCCCAAATTAAACATACTATGGAAAACTTAAACTTCATGGAAAAGAAGCCTAATTCTTTATTCAATTTTATTTTACAATAAAGTTGTAAGTGATTGTACCACATTGTCTATCTACACTACCTGCTGCAAATTTGTATTGACGAGCATTGCGTTTTGCGGCCTCAATCAAATCTCCATCAGTTGTTGTAGAACCTACAGCACTAAAGTCAGCTGAAGTGACATTGCCGTCGGCATCAACGCATACTTTCAAAACAACTTTACCTTGTTTTTGCGAATTTTCTTGCAAACGCGGTGCAGAACGTACGCCACGACCGCCAAATCCATTCACAGTACCAGCTCCGCGTCCCATACCTTCTAGTACTTTTGAGTTCGGGTCGCCATCGGGTTGACCTTGATTCCCTGGTTTACCTGTATTGCCTTGACCAGTGCCTGTGCCACCACCGCCGTTAGTCCCGCTACCAGAACCTGTACCAAAACGACCCTTGAATTTATCTTTAGCTGCTTGCTCTGCTCGTGCTTTTGCATCCGCTTCTGCCTGTTTTCGGGCTTGTTCTGCTTTAGCCGCATCTTCTGCTTGGCGTTTGGCGCGAGCCGCAGCTTCCGCTTGGTATTTAGCTTCTTCCGCTTTTTGTCTCGCCGCTTCTTGCTGACGACGAATGACTGCTGCATTTGGGTCTTCAGTGGTCTCGACCTTTCTTGGAGGTGTAGATGGTGTCGAAGGCTTTGAAAAAACAGGTTTTGGTGGCTCTGTTTTTACAGGAGGAGTCGGCGTAGGCTCTGGCGTGGGTTTCGAGGCGCTATTGCCTGCATCGGGGTCGGGTCTGCCTGGTGCAGGATTGTTGCCACTGCCTTGATTCGGCAAACCCAAAGCAGGCCCGCCACCTAAGAGGTCTTGTGGCAACTCGACTTGAATTTGCGTATTTTCAATGGGCTTGATGTGTTTTCCCATTGATAAAAAGAACAAACTACCAATTAGTACATGTATCGTTAAACTTATTAGTACCGCCTTTTTATTATTTTCGTCTTCCTGTATTTGAACGTTGCGAATCATTTTTCAGTGATTTACGGTTTTAGAATCTTTATTTTTATCAAGAATTAGGTTGAGATTTTCAATCGTTCTCGTTTATCTATAAAGATTCACTTCCAAAAAAATTCCATAAAATTTATACACTCTTTTCACATTTTAACACCATTTACAATGACTAATGCCTTCTATTGACTAATGAGAATTAAAAGCATTATTCAAGATCTATTCAGAATCTATTCAGAATCTGCGTGTAATATGGAAGTGATGCCAAGCGATTGCGTCATATCCAAAATCTGAACTACTTTCTCAACGGGTGCTTTGGTGTCAGGCGAAACAGTGACTTTATAATCTTTCTTCTTGATTTTGTTACGCTCCAAAAACATCTTTATCTGCTCTGGTTTGTTGGTCACGCCATTCAAAATAAAACCACCGCTGGCAGTGATGCCAATATCGTCTAAATGTTCAGTCGTAGCAGGTTTATTGACGGCTTTGGCATTAGATGGCAACGTTAGATTCAACGCACTGGGATGCACGAGGGTCGAAACCATCATAAAAAAGATGAGCAAAATGAAAATAATGTCCGTCATCGAACTCATACCCATTTCGCTACTTATTTCTCTGCGCTCTTTAAGTTTCATTTTTGAAAATTTTAAGCCATACTGAGGGGGTGATTTTAATACTATTCTTTGGGTTCTGTTGCCAATATTGTCCGAACTTTCAAACGGTTGGCAACCGCCATCACTCTGGTCACTTGTTCAAACGGTACACCTGTCTCAGCAGCGATTGTTACTGAGGGGGTCGGTTTGTCGGGTGCATTTTGCAAGGCGATGCGCAGAGCCGCTTCCAATTGTGTTGGCAATATTTGTCTATCGTTGAGCGTCATTTTGCCACTCTTTTCAATACTCACTGTTGTTTTGATAGACGCATTGGTGCGTTGCTCTGATTTAGGCAACTGAAAAGGTAAAAACTTCACCAACGTTGATGTCAACATGAAAAATATCAACAACATGAATATGATGTCCGTCATCGAACTCATATTCACTTCTCCCATGTGCTTTTTTCTTCTTCGAAATGGCATTTTTCAATTAGTTTTTGAAATTGAATAAATTGTGAAAGATGAAAAAACACAGAAATCAACCTGCTGGCTCTTGAAGCAAATCAATGAAATTGAATGTTGATGTTTCCATATTATTGACAACGCGGTCAATCATATTATTCAAGATATTGTAAGCCACATAAGAAAAGATACCAACAATCAAACCTGCCGCAGAGGTGAACATTTTGATATAAATACCACCTGCAATAACGCTAATCGAAAGGTTGTTCGCTGTTGACAAGTCTGCAAATGTCTGAATCATACCTGCAATCGTACCCAAGAAACCAAACATCGGCGCAACACCTGCGATGATGGCGAGGATATTGGTATTTTTCTCTAATTTATAAATCTCTAACTTGCCTACGTTCTCAATAGAGCGTTCAATATCGTCAAGCGGTTTACCAATACGCATCAAACCTTTCTCAACCATTCGAGCGATAGGCGAATCCGTGCGCTGGCAAAGCGTTCTCGCTGCACCAATATTGCCATTTTGGACATTCGCGCGAATATTATTCATAAATCCTTCATCAATAGCTGTGGCTTTTTTGATGGTCGAATAACGGCTGATAAAAATCGCTACGGCAATGATGGACATGACAAACAAGGCAATCATGATTATCATACCAAAGGTACTGTGCGACAAAAGTTCGAATACGCTTTCTTGAGCTTCTTCTGTTGCTGCGGCTGCAGCTGTGCCTGTGTTGGCTTGGAAAAACAAAAATATGCTTTGCATAGACTGTTATTAAGGCGTTATTTTATGATTGGAAATTCCGTTTACATGTATCGAGTAGGTCAAAAGTCTCCCCCTCAGTATGGGCGCAAATTTGGTCTTTAAAACTCAATTTTTAGTTAATTTACGTTATAATTATTTCAAAAAGTCTCGTTTTCTCCTTTTGACTTTTTGGGCTATTCCTTATTTTGGCTGCATAAAAAATAAGAAACATCGGCTAAAATACGGCTTTCAGAACAATTACATAACAAGTTGAAAAATAATTTTTTAACTCATATAAATTCAAGTGCATTCATAAGGTTTTGTTAACTCAATTACTTTGAACTCATTCAATTTTCAATTATCTTTTTTGACTTCCTTCGGCCATTCAAATTTTTGAGCATCGTTTTTGGCTGTTTTTACACGATTTCTCGAGTTCAACTTAGGTTCTGGTCTTGGTGCTTCGTCCATTTCGGTCGTAGCCAATTTATCCACATGCGACCAAATTCCGTCTTTTTGCAACTCGAAAGCTTCGTAAGTGCCATCGGGTACATAAGTGAAAGGGATGTTCGGGTCTTTTGTCCCCATTTTTTCCAAATGGTCATGCACTACGATATTCATTTGTGGATCATAATTCAACCGAATGGCTGCTTGAGCCGAATAAGTCAAAATCAAACGGTGCAATTTTTGTTTGCGCACACCTTTTATGTCGGCTATTTCAAATACAGGCGCACCAAACTTAATTTGTCCCCCCCTCAGTACCAACACATCACACAATTTGATGCGTTCAAAACGGTCGTGAGCATTATAACCAAACAGCAAATACTTCGTATCTTCTTTGGTTTTAAATTCTTTCACGTTATAGTAGAGTGCGCCAAACCAACGGTCAGGTGACAACATCTCTTTTTTACTCTCCTGCAATTGTCGGGCGGCATCATTCAGTTCAAAAAAAGTCGGTTTAGCGCGATTCAGTTGTACATAACCAAAGTACTTGTATTCATCCTCATTGATGTACAATTGCCATGTGAACAAACGCAATGCCCCATCATTAGGTCGCTGAATCGAGATGTTTTCCACTTTCGTAAAAGCATAATTGAATGAATTTGGAATATTCAACACTTCTTTTATCAAAGGAATCAACTCGCCATTCGCCAATAGACGATTGTTGAGCAACGAATCCTGCACAGCCACTTTCGCAATCGCCGCAATACTATCTTCCAACACTTGTAAACGTTTGAAGTCAGCAGGTTTGATGTCTCCAGCCATTTTTTGTCCCCAAATGGGCATAGACAAAGTGAAAAGTACAAGGCTTAAAAAAACGGATTTCATATTCTGCATTTTTCCCCATAAACGTTTTCAATTGTTAAAAATTATAAGGCTTTCCATAATTCGGGAACTTTTTTTGTTGTCAGAAAGTTAATTTCGCTACGACGTTGAAATACCAATTGTCAAAAAATTAAAATTTCTCTATCACATCAAAATATTTACGTTATGCGTGTCTTCATCCATATCACACAGGTTCGACCAATCCGATGTCTATCGCGATGAAGCACCCCTCAGTATCTGACGGGAAAAGCCTCGCAAGCATCGGACTTGCGAGGCTTTTTATTTGACTCCACTGGACGCAAGGTGGACAGATGTATTCGATACTTCTGTATTCCTACAAGGCAGTTTAGTAACGATGCGAGGCAGTTTAGTAACGATGCGAGGCAGTTTAGTAACGATGCGAGGCAGTTTAGTAACGATGCGAGGCAGTTTAGTGACGATGCGAGGCAGTTTAGTAACGATGCGAGGCAGTTTAGTAACGATGCGAGGCAGTTTAGTTTAGCGTAGCATCAAGTCTGATGTTCAAACATCATTCATTTTATTCAAAATCATTCAAAAAATAGTTTTAAGTGGGTAAATTAAAAATAAAACCTAAGCAGTTGATAGAACTGGGTTTTCCTCAAAACCCTTCGATTAGTATGACAATGAGTGTGTTGGAAAAACAATTCAAGCACTCAACCTTCGAGGAAGTGATACCCATACTGAGGGGTCTCTTAAATGAGCCTGAAAAATACTGGGACGACGCTCTTTGGGGTAAAATTGCCGAAAGACTCAAAGAGCGTCCGTGGGAAGAGCCAAAAACAACATTCTTGCGCGATAGCCCTTTGCCATTTGTAACTTTTGGTGAAGAAAATATCGAAAAAGAGGCTTTTTTACAAATGAAAACGGCTATGAAGCTGCCTATCACGGTGTCGGGTGCTTTGATGCCCGATGCTCATGCGGGCTATGGCTTGCCCATCGGCGGCGTGTTGGCGACCCACAATGCGGTGATTCCTTATGGCGTGGGGGTTGACATTGGTTGTCGGATGTGTTTGTCGGTGTTGCCGATGGCGGCGAGTGAGTTTAAAAAACACGAAAAGTCGTTTGAAAAAGCCCTCGTCGAAAACACTATTTTCGGTGCGGGCGGTCAATGGTCGAAGTCGGTTGACCACGGTATCATCGAGAATCCGTTGTTTTATGAATTGGATATTTTGCGCAATATGCAGCAAAAAGCCGCCCGACAACTCGGCACGTCAGGCTCGGGCAATCATTTTGTGGAGTTTGGCATCGTCAGTTTTGGCGAAGACAATGCGGAATTGAACCTCAAAGCGGGCGAATATGTGGCTTTGTTGTCACATTCGGGGTCACGTGGTTTGGGGGCAACGATTGCCAATCACTATACCCGTGTGGCGATGGACACCTGCAAACTACCGCGCGAAGCTCAACATTTGGCATGGCTCAATCTCGACGATACCGAGGGGGCCGAATATTGGGCGGCCATGAATTTGGCGGGTGATTATGCCTCGGCTTGTCACGATGAGATTCATCGGCGCATCATCCGTCAATTGGGTTCGTCGGTGAAAGCGCGTATCGAAAACCACCACAATTTCGCATGGAAAGAGCAACTCAATGGGCGCGAAGTCGTCGTGCATCGCAAAGGCGCAACGCCTGCGAATGCGGGTGATTGGGGCATCATTCCAGGGAGTATGACGGCGGCGGGTTATGTCGTGCGTGGCAAAGGCGAAGTGACGGCGATTCATTCGGCGGCGCATGGGGCAGGGCGCAAAATGAGCCGTCGAAGAGCCAAGGAGAGCATCACGCAACACGAATTGAAGCGTTTGTTGCGCGACCATGGGGTGATATTGCTCGACGGTGGCTTGGATGAAGCCCCGCACGCCTACAAGGACATTGACGCGGTTATGCTGTCGCAAAAAGCGTTGGTGGATGTGGTGGCAAAGTTTCAACCTAAGATTGTGAAAATGGATAGGATTTAGTTAAGGCTATAGGTATCCGATACAGGAATTTGAATCGTTTGCTACTTTTTTTTCAAAAAAAAGTAGCAAACGATTCAAATTCCTGTATCGGATACCTGCGCTTCAAAAGACAGTTTGACCAAGTTATTATTTACTGGTTACATAGGCTTTTAGACTCAACGATTTAGATTCAGGGGAATTTTAAATTTTCCTAAATCTGGGTAGCACTATTCAATGTCGGTATCAAACTCTATTTTCTACGTGGTTTTACCCCCCCTCAGTAAAAAGCGTTGCAGCGGTTGTTATTTGTGGACGACGGAGGTGTTGGGTTGGACTTTGAGGGTCGCTACTTTTCTACCGATGGCGTAGCCTAAGCGCAGACCTTCTTCACAATCCATGCGGTAGTGAACACCCATGTACAATCGAGAGAGGGCATTTTCTTCTGCCATCGCTTTGAAAGAACTAAAGGAACGAGGTTTACCCATAAAAACAGTACTATTTTCATGGCTGCGGTCGGTCAGAGGTTTATTTTGTCCCAAAATACTTTCCAAAATGCTGGCAGCGGCTGCCCCAAATGCAGAATGTCCAGACGGATAGGCAGGAAAAGGGGGCGTATCGTGCAAGGGTTTCCAAGTCGCATCTATGTGTTTTTGGATATAGGTCTCAGGGCGGAGCAGATTGAAGGTGTATTTTTCGCGCCATACTTTGACGGCTACATCATTGAGTGCCAATCCTACTTTGAGATAGGTTTCTAAAGCTGTTTGAAAATCAGCTTCATAGTGTTCCAAAGCTTGGTGGGTAATGGCTATCCAGCGAGAAGCCGCACAAAAAGAAAGGTTAGGGTAGTCGTCGCCCCAAAACTCGGCTACCCAAGTCTTTTCGTCTGTCATGGGTTTGGAGGTGGTATAGACTTCCATCGCTTGGGCGAAAAAAACAGAATTTTGTTCATCTGAAAACTCTATGGGCTTAGAGGCTTCAAACTCCGTAGGTGGGCTAACAAAAGTACGTGCCTTACCCCATGAAGGTAGCAAAGCTGGCATGGCTGTTATACCATTTGATTGCCACGATCCTTTGCGTTTCGGTGATTTATATTGTGGATTATAATTGAATAAAAAGGCTTGATGTCCGATGGCATCGGTTGCAGACCATTCAAAGATAGTCTTCGCCATTGAGATGCCATAGTCTCTGGAGGCTTTTATGGCATCGGCAGAATACGCTTTGGTCCATTTCTCTTCCCATTTCTGACTTAAACGCTCTTGCTTTTCTATCATTTTATAGGATGTATGAGGGAAATAGTATTTAGCCAGACTGGCATAGACAGCATTCAGAGCAATAGGTATAATAAAGGGTTGATTGGACTGCCACATGGGGTGCTTCAGAGTATCGAAGGCTGTGACAGTAGTCGGTGTCTGATGCCAAATAGGTGAAGTTGTCTCCCATGCAGCTAACCCAACATAAGCGAACATACGTGCGCTCACAGGTGGGCGATAGCCAGAGGAATACTGCACCAAATCTAAAAACATGGCATTCCATTCTTGAACGACTTCTAAACCTTGTTGATACTGAGGGGGGGCTGATTTGTGTGTATCGGAGCAATTTATACTCGAAATACTTAAAAATGCCATGAAAAAAAACAGTCTAATGGATTGTTTCAGTGACGATGCAGCGGGTTTGGTGTCGTGTTGAAAAGATAAATTGCTAAAATTTGTAGCTTGCTCGATTACTGTTTGTTGGTTTTTTTGAGAAGGAAAATGCAACAGAAAAGTTGTACCCTGTTCCAATGAAGATTGCACTTCGATGGTTATGTGGTGTAGCTTTAAAATACTCTGAACCAATGACAAGCCGATGCCTGAGCCTTTTTTATGACCACTCTGAGGGCTTCTGAAAAAAGGCTCAAAGATATAAGGCAAATCTTCTTGAGCGATACCTTGTCCTTTGTCTTGGATTTGTAGTTGGTAGGGCGCGTTGCAGTCGAGTATGATGGTGGCTTTGTGGTCACCAGAAAACTTACAAGCATTGTCTAATAAATTCATCAATGCTGTTCGTAGTAAGGATTCGTTACCTTGGACGCATAAATCTTCTTCATTGTCGGGTAGTTCCCGAAATTCAATATGAATATGATATTGGGGATTGTTTTTTAACAAGTTATCCTGACTTTGGTAGATTAACTCATCAAGGCGTACTTGTGTCCATGCTAACGATTGGGTACTCGAATGAATTTTGGCTAATTGGAGCAGTTTATCTGCGGTGTCAGTAATATTTTTTACATCTTCATGCAAAGAGCCTAAAATAAGATTGTATTCATTGACCGAACGAGGCTTATGTCGGGCTAGCTGCAATTGAGCGTCCATTGTGGCAAGTGGGTTTTTTAGCTCATGTGAAACGTTGGCGATAAAGCCTTTTTGCATCTGAAAAGCGCGTTCTATACGGTCTAACAACCGATTGAAAGTACTGACTAAATGCCCTAATTCATCATGGTTATTGTTTTGTTTTAGACGGTGACTCAAATCAGTGGGCAAAATTGTTTCTACTTCATGTACAATTTGAGAAACAGGCTGTAAGGCTTGTCCTGCATAAAACCATCCACCAGCCGATACAGCGGCTATCACCAATAGAAAACTCAGGAGTAGAATATTGCGCAAAGTATCCAACTTAGTAAAATCTGGTGTATCTTCTGAGATGATAATATATTTTTGACCACTACTACTGTTTAATGTCACGCCTAATGCTTGAAAATGTCCTTGTTGAAATCTATAATGGCCCTTGCGGTCAACGGTTTGTAAGAGTGGTAATGGGGTTAAATCGGTCGCATTATTTAAAGTGAAAACACATTGATAGCGGTCATTGAAAATAGAAATATTGCCTATGGATGGCAGTTTCAAGGTATTATCGTCTTTTGTTTTGGGCAGCACTTTTAATTGAGACTCGTGACGTAAGACCATTTCTGCGGTCATGCGCCCTTTATTTTCTAAATGTGTGAAAAACTCATTTTCGACATACTGTTTGAATTGGTTGAAAATGAAAAGCAATGCTAGTAAGGAGATACCAGCACTGATAAGCATAAACTGAAGGGTAAGGCGAGTCCGAATCTTCATATCAATTTTTATTTTTTAGAATATAACCAATGCCGAAATGCGTGTGGATGAGTTTTTGATCAAAGTTTTTATCCACTTTATTGCGTATATAATTGACATAAACTTCCACAACATTGGTATTGATATCTTCATTCAACCCCCAAACAGATTCTAAAATTTCGGCTTTAGGAATCACCCTATTAGGATTGCGAACAAGGAACTCTAAGAGCGCAAACTCTTTGGGTGTCAATATGATTTTGGTATTATTGCGCCACACTTCTAAACTTGAAAGGTCAATCGTTAAATCTGCAAAAGTCAATTTGTTTTGTGCAATGATGGTATTATTCGCTCGGCGCATCAGTGCTTGTAAACGGGCTACTAACTCCTGAAAATCAAATGGTTTTGATAAATAATCATCAGCTCCAGCATTCAATCCGACCACTTTGTCTTCGGGTTGATACAAAGCAGAAAGCATCAAAATCGGTACTTTTATGTGCAACTCACGCAATTGGCGACAAAGCTCTATCCCATTAATGTGTGGTAGTACAACATCCGTCAGTATAATATCATAATGATTTTGTTGAGCAAAACGCTTGCCTGAATAGCCGTCAAAAGCGCAGTCTATTTCTGCGTCGCACGCTTCTTCCAAATACGTTTTCAGAGAGTGTGCGGTTTTGGGTTCATCTTCTACTATCAGAATTTTCATTTTCATCTAACAAATTTCATTATTTTTTATAATATTCTACCCTATGTTGGTTGCATTTTTATTGTACTAAGGAAATTCTTATAAGTTTCTTAAACGGCTTTAAGGTTTAGCAATATGTTTAAAAATAATTTTGTGCCATTAATTCTGTAACATAAAAAATTTAAACGTAATGAAATTAAAATTATACGCTTTTCTACTCACGGCTCTTTCACTCACAGTTTACTCTTGCAGAAAAGACAGTGATGAAACCCAATTTAACTTAGTTTTCACCCATACAAGCGACGTTGTTGTGAAATGGAATGATTTATTTCTTCAAGTTGAGCGTTTTGCAGCAGGCTACCGACCTGGTCCTGCGCCACGCGCCTTAGCTTATATGGGTCTATCTGCCTATGAAGCCTGTATCTCAGGCATGCCTAGTTATAAGTCTTTAGCTCCGCTGTATTCTGGCTTAGTCATACCCAAAACAGACCCGAGTCTGGCTTATCATTGGCCTACTATCGTAAATGCCTCTTATGAGTATTTGATGCCACAATTTTTTGCTGCAGCCACTAACACACAGTTGCAAGCGATGACTGTATTGGCAAACGACAACTACAACAGCTATAAAACTCAAGTAAGTGATGATGTTTTGACTCGCTCTAAAGAACATGGGATAAAAGTAGCCAAAGCCATTTGGGAATGGTCAAAAACAGACCCTGTGGGTCACGACCACTACAAAGACCCTTTTCAAAGTTATGATTGGCAAACAGCCTATAAAAAGGAAGGGGATTGGAAGCCTACTTTTCCTGGTCCAGGCAAGCCAATGGGCGGCGTATGGGGCAATGCCAAAGCATTCGCCATCTCTGAATCAGATAAAATATGCCGCGCTCCACTAACATACAGTGCCAGTAAGAGTTCAAAATTGTATGCACAAGCCCTTGAAGTGTATTCACAAAATACACCAACACTGTCTTATGAGGACGAATGGATAGGAGAATTCTGGAGTGATGATTTACTTAATCTCACTTTTAGCCCAGGTCCGCGTTGGATTGCTATCGGCAATCAAGTACTCCAAAGAGAAAAAAGTAATTTAGAAACGGGTATTTTAATGAATGCAAAAGTTGGCTTAGCATTAAACGATGCTTCGATAGGTTGTTGGAAATCAAAATATTTCTACAATGTTGAACGCCCTCAGACTTATATCAACCGCGTCATTGACCCAAATTGGAAGCCTGCTTTGTTTAATCCTTTAACAGGCGAAAAAGGAGTAACACCATCATTCCCAGCCTATCCATCAGGTCACTCCACGATGGGTGCAGCAGGTGCTGAAGTATTAGCCAGTATTTTTGGCTATAATTATGCTATGACCGATAATTGCCATAAGACAAGAACTGAATTTGAAGGTAAACCGCGTTCATTTACCAGTTTTCTAGATATGGCTCAAGAAAATGCTTGGTCACGCGTACCGTTAGGTGTACACTATCGTATGGATTGCGAAGAAGGTGTACGTTATGGGACTGAAATTGGTCGTAAGGTGAACAATTTGCCTTGGAAAAAATAAGGAAATACTGAGGGGGGATTGCCAAGACTATTGCGAATATATGGTCTTAAAGCAATTGATTATTAATTGTTTATAGTCTTAAGTAATCAGAAATAAGTTTTCGCGTGTTTGATACTCACTGTTTTGCGCTACGCGCAAAAGACGTACTTTGAATGTTTTTCTATTGGAGCGAGCGATTTTTTGATTAAAATTTTGGCTTTGGCAAAATTTTAATCAAAAAATCGCTCGCTCCTCAAAGTCCTTTCGCCGCCAAAGGCGGCGTTTGGAATGCACGAAAACTTATTTTTGACTACTTAGCAACGCGACAGAAATAAATTACACCATTACACACTGTTTCGTGCTACGCACGAAAGGCGTACAAAATAAATTTTTTTATGGATTGAAGCTAAAAATTGAGGCAGAAGCCTCAATTTTTAGCTTCAATCCGAAAGAAATATTC
>JAEUUP010000024.1 GCA_016787525.1 Saprospiraceae bacterium
TTTTTCCATTTAGAAAAATTCTTTTTCCGTTTAGAAAAATTCTTTTTCCATTTAGAAAAATTCTTTTTCCATTTAGAAAAATTCTTTTTCCATTTAGAAAAATTCTTTTTCCATTTAGAAAAATTCTTTTTCCATTTAGAAAAATTCTTTTTCCGTTTAGAAAAATTCTTTTTCCGTTTGGAAAAATTCTTTTTCCGTTTAGAAAAATTCTTTTTCCGTTTGGAAAAATTCTTTTTCCGTTTAGAAATGGCTGTGAGTGGATGGGAAATAAGGTGATTGAAGGTGAGTTGAGTAAATGGCTACTTATGTTGAACAAAAAAATAAAAATAACGGCTTTTTTGCTTGTTTTCACCATCACGATACAAGCACAGGCTAAAAAATACACTTTTCAACGCCCTAAAATGGGGTCGCCTTTTAATATAACAGTGTATGCTGCCGACTCGGTTGAGTTATTGCGAGTTATTGAAAAAGCCTATAATCGAGTGGATACGTTGAATCAAATTTTTAGCGATTATTTGCCAACAAGTGAAACGAATGACATTTGTAAAAAGGCAAGGGCAGGAGAGTGGCAATCCATTTCAAAAGACTTTTATGATATATTGGCGATGGCGTTGGCAGCCTCTAAAGCAAGTCATGGGGCTTTTGATATAACTGTCGGTAATATTGTGAAACTTTGGCGAAAAGCCCGAAAAGAAAAGGCTTTACCTGATAAAAACATGCTCAAAATAGGGCTTTCAAAAACAGGTTGGCAATATATTGAGACCATGAAAACGGGAAATTCTTATAAAATACGCTTCAATACTGAGGGGGTACTTTTGGATTTTGGGGGTATTGTCAAAGGATATGCTGCGCAAGAAGTAGTGGATATTTTAAGTAAAAATGGGTTTCCAATATGCCTTGCCGATGCAGGTGGGGACTTAGCTTTGGGGCAAAATCCGCCCAATACTGAGGGGTGGTCGGTAGGCGTGAGTTTACCACAAGAAGGCAACCAACTTTTACCCCAATTTTTAAAGTTGAAAAACCAAGCTATTGCAACGTCTGGCGACATGTATAACTATTTGGAAATCAATGGCAAACGCTATTCTCATATCGTTAATCCTAAAACAGGTTTGGGTTTGACGCATCAACGCAATGTAACCATTATAGCACCCGATGGCGCACAAGCCGATTGGTTAGCCACAGCGTGTAGCGTTTTATCTATTAAAAAAGCCTTGAAATTGGTGCGGAGTTATCCAAATGTACAGTTGCTTATTGTAGAAAATCATAAGAATGAAATAAAAATGTATCAAAGTGCGGGTTTTTCTGTGCTTTTTTCATCAAATTAATATAAAATTGAGGTTTACCTAAATTCTATTTTTTCTATCGTGAAAATTACAAATACCTTTTTTATTTTGATGCTTCCTTTTATAGCAAAGGCACAACAGGTGTTCACTGCGTACGAACAAGCCATAGCAGGGACAAATGTCACTATTAAAATGATGCCGATACAGGCAGGGAGTTTTCAAATAGGCAGTCCTGATAAAGAAAAAGGACATGAACCCGATGAGTCACCTGTCAAAAAAGTGAAAATTGACTCCTTTTGGATAGCTGCTTATGAAACAACCTACGACCAATATGAATTTTTCTTCGATGACGAAAAAGATGGCGCACCCAAACCCGATGCCATAACGCGCCCCAGTCCGCCATATATTGATTTTACCTTAGGCATGGGAAAACAAGGTGGTTTCCCTGCCAATAGTATGTCGCAATATGCCGCCTTGATGTATTGCAAGTGGCTGTATAAAAAAACAGGTATTTTTTTCCGATTACCCACAGAAGCGGAGTGGGAATATGCGTGTCGAGCAGGAACTGAAACGCCTTATCCTTTTGGAAAAGATACTAAACAACTCAAAGACTACGCATGGTTTGAAAAAAATAGCGGTGAGAAATACCATAAAGTAGGCGAATTGAAACCCAATGCATGGGGCTTGTACGATATGTTGGGAAATGTGATGGAATGGACTTTGGATGAATACAAAGAAGACTATTTAAAAATAATAACAGATAACAACCCCTCAGTATCGCCTACCTCTTTTAGAGAATCGAAGACGGTCAAAGGCGGTTCATTTCAAGATAAAGAGGTGGATTTACGCTCTGCTAATCGCATTAAATCTGACCCCATTTGGAACAGGAGAGACCCACAAATCCCAAAAAGCAAATGGTGGAATGCTGATGCCCCTTTCGTTGGTTTTCGCATCGTTCGCCCTATAAAACAGCCTTCGGCAGAAGAAATTGAAGCATTTTTTAAAAAATATATGGAATAAAAGACTAAATCTGACATCATGAAAAAAAATATTTTATCACGCCGTGATTTTGTAAAAAATACAGGCATTTTAACGGGTAGCTTAATGGCTGCCCCATTGTTTTCACGCCAAAACTTTTTTCCCGCAGGGAATGAAGAAATAAAAGTGGCTGTCATTGGTTGTGGCGGTCGTGGCACAGGCGCAGCAGCACAGGCTTTGAGCGTTAAGCAGAACACAAAATTAGTCGCTATGGCAGATGCCTTTAAAGACAATTTGGACGAGTGCTATAAAAAACTAACAGGTAGCGATGCTAAAAACCTTGCGGATAGTGTCGGTTTAGACATTCGCACCAGAGTGCAAGTGCCCGAAGAAAACAAGTTTCACAGTTTTGATGCCTACAAAAAAGCGATTGCTTTGGCCGATGTTGTCATATTGACCACGCCTCCAGGCTTCCGACCTATTCATTTCGAAGAAGCGATTAAGCAAGGCAAGCACGTTTTTATGGAAAAACCTGTTGCGACTGACCCCGCAGGTATAAAAAAAGTATTAGAAATGGCAGAAGTTGCCAAATCTAAAAAATTGAATGTCGTTGTGGGTTTGCAACGCCATTATCAAAAAGTATATCGTGAATTGATGAAACGTGTGTACGATGGCAAAATTGGTGATATTGTATCTGGGCAAGTTTATTGGAACAATGATGGTGTATGGGTGCGTCCACGCAAAGAGGGGCAAACGGAAATGGAATACCAAATGCGGAATTGGTATTATTTCAACTGGCTCTGCGGCGACCATATCAACGAACAACATATTCACAATATTGATGTGATGAATTGGGCTAAAAATGCTTACCCTGTTCGGGCGCAAGGCATGGGCGGACGCACAACCCGCGTGGGAAAAGAGTATGGTGAAATATTCGACCATCATTTTGTGGAATTTGAATATGCCGATGGTTCAATTCTCAACAGCCAATGTCGCCATCAAAAAGGGACAATGAGCCGAGTAGACGAAATGTTGGTTGGCACAAAAGGTTCAGTCAAATTTGGCGCAGGCTTAATGAAGGGGACAAATGGCAAAGTGATATATAAACACGAGGGCAAAGGCGACCCGAACCCCTATCAAGTTGAGCATGATGAATTATTCGAGGCTATTGCCAAAGGCGAATATCGCTTTGCTGATGCTGAAAATGGGGCAAAAAGTACCATGACATCTATACTTGGGCGCATGGCAACTTATTCAGGGCAAGTTATAGAATGGGATAAAGCCATCAATTCGGGTATTAGTTTGCAACCCGCGGCTTATGATTGGCAGACGAATCCGCCAATTTTACCCGATGCAAACGGTATGTACCCTGCGGCTATTCCAGGTAAAACGAAATTTTTTACCTAAGCAACTGTTATAAAACCTCTTATGAGGTTTTATAACAGTTGCTTAGTATTTGGTTTGCGGTTTGACAACTTTTCAAAAGTTGTCAAACCGCAAATACCTCTACCTAAATCAATTTATGCTGTTAAAAATGCGTTATAAAATCCTCTATTGTGCCTTTTTTTTTACACTTTTTCACTTAAATGCTCAAAAAGCGATTGTAGTTAAAAGTGAAAATATGATGCAAGTCCCCCCCTTCAAGGAGTGCCACGCTTCTACGATTGTGGAATTATCTAACGGTAAACTCATGGCTTCATGGTTTGGCGGCACACGAGAATCAAATCCCGATGTGACTATTTGGATTTCAACTTATGAAAACGGGCGTTGGAGTACCCCCCTCAGTATTGTGGACGGAATTCAGAGTGACACGCTGCGCTATCCTTGTTGGAATCCTGTATTATTTAAAACAAAGGCGGGTAAATTATTCCTTTTTTATAAAGTTGGTAAAAATCCACGGACTTGGTGGGGTATGATGATGCACTCGAATGATGATGGTAAAACATGGTCGAAGCCCGAAAAACTGCCCGAAGGTTTTTTAGGAGCGATTAAAAATAAGCCAATTCAGTTGAAAAATGGAGATATACTGCATCCGTCAAGTACCGAAAGTATTGATGAAAAAACTTGGCATATTCACCTCGAAAAATGCGATAAAAACGGGCAAAATTGGGTTAAAATACCCATTGAAAACGATACTTTTGGCGTAATACAACCCACTATTTTACGCTATTCAAAAAGCAAGTTACAACTTTTAAACAGAAGTCGCCAGAACAAAGTGGTGCAAACATGGTCGAATGATAATGGTAAAACGTGGAGTCCGTTATCTAAAATCAACTTACCCAATCCCAATTCAGGTGTGGACGGTGTAACGCTTAAAAATGGCTTACAAGTTTTGGTATATAACCCCATGAATGCGGGCGAAAACTGGTCGGATGGGCGCAGAAAATTGAATGTGGCTATGTCAAAAGATGGTATCAACTGGAAAGATATTTACATTTTAGAAGATGCTGAAAAAGGCGAATTTAGTTATCCTGCTATTATTCAAACGGCTGATGGTTTGGTGCATATTACTTATACTACGAACAGAAAAAATATTAAATATATGGCTTTAAAAATAAATGAATAACCTGCATACCCCCTCAGTATTTCAATGAAAAAACTACTTTTTATTCTCATTCCTTTCGTTTTTACTGTTAAAATAGTTGCTCAAACGGATTGGCTCATTGCGCCAATTCCTAAAAAAAGCGAAATAAAAATAGGCGATAAATACCTCGAACTCAATAACGGTTTGATTGCTCGGCGTATCCATATATCGCCTAACGCAGCGACTACAAGTTTTAAAAACTTGGTAACAGGTGAGCAGTTTATCCGTTCCGTTCGTCCCGAAGCACGGATTGTTTTAAATGGTAGAACCTATAATATCGGCGGCTTATACGGTCAGAAAGAACACGCTTATTTATTGGAAGATTGGATTCCCAATTTTAAAAATAATGATGCTGATTTTCAATATCAACGCTATGAAATAAGCGAAGTGCAACCGCATTTCAAATGGAATTGCCAAACATGGGCATCGAATAAAAAACTACCGACGGGAAAGCATTTGACCCTATTTTTTACCCAAAATAGTGAGGGGGTAAAAGGAATAGAGGTAGCCGTTCATTACGAGATTTTTGACGGTATCCCCGTTTTAAGTAAATGGCTAAGTGTTGAAAATAAAAGCGATAAAATATTAAAAATCAATCAAGTAGTGCATGAACAAATGGCTTTAGTAGAAGAAGAGTCGGCGGTAGTAGGCAAGCCAGAAAAGATGAAAAAACCACAAAAACTTTATATCGAAAATAACTTTGCCTACAACAACGCCATGCGTTATGAACTATCCGACCAAGCCACGCATTGGCAAATTGACAGCACATATACCTCGCAAGTGAATTACAATTATGAAACGCCTTGTGTGGTGGAAGTGTATCCGTTTTTGGGTGTGGGTATTGATTTAATGCCCAATGAAACCTACAAATCCATTCGTTCCTATGAACTCATTTTAGATTCTTATGATAGGGAGCGAAACGGTTTAGCGCGCCGCAAAATGTACAGCACGTTGTTCCCATGGACGACCCAAAATCCTATTTTTATGCACCTTGTCAGCACCGACCCTACAAAAGTGAAAAGCATCATTGATCAATGCGCTGAAACGGGTTATGAAATGGTGATTTTGAGCTTCGGCAGTGGCTTAAATATGGAAGATGATTCGGAAGCTAATATTAAAAAATTCAAAGAATTGACGGATTATGCGCACAGCAAAGGGATAAAATTGGGCGGTTATTCGCTGTTCAGCAGCCGAAGAATTGACGATGAAACGGACGTGATTGACCCTGTAACAGGCTTACCAAATAAGGGCGCGTTTTTCGGTCATGCGCCTTGTCTGGCAAGTCAATGGGGTATTAATTATTTAAAAAAGCTCAATAATTTTATTGAAAAAACAGGTTTTGACCTCCTCGAACACGATGGACCTTATCCAGGTGATGTCTGCGCCTCAACAAAACACCCAGGGCATAAAGGCTTGGACGACTCGCAATGGGTGCAAATGCAGATGCAAAAGCAATTTTATCAGGGTTTAAACGCGAAAGGCGTGTATATCAATGCGCCCGATTGGTATTTTTTAGATGGCTCACATAAAATTGCGTTGGGCTATCGAGAAGTCAATTTTTCACTATCGAGAGCGCAACAGAAAATTTTAAATAGGCAAAATATATATGATGGCACTTGGGATAAAACGCCTTCGATGGGTTGGGGTTTTGTGCCTTTGACCCGCTATCAAGGCGGTTCGGAAGATGCTATTTTAGAACCCCTCAGTGAACACCTTGCGGATTATAAACAACTGATGTTTCAATACTATGGCGCAGGGGTGCAAGCCTGTTATCGAGGGCCGAGATTGTATGATACAGAAGCCACTAAAAAGGTCGTGAAAGAAACGATTGATTGGTATAAAAAATACCGTGAAATCCTCAATTCTGATATTATACACTTGCGCCGAGCCGATGGTAGAGATTGGGACGGCATCATGCACGTTAATCCGATTTTAAAAGAAAAAGGGGTTGTTTTATTGTATAATCCTTTAAAAGATAATATTTTACGTACAATAAAACTGCCTTTGTACTATACGGGTTTGACGGATAAAGCTATGATAAGTGTAGGAGAGGGAAGTGCAAAAACCTATAAATTGAACCGCGATTATTCTGTTGATATTGAAGTTTCTATTCCTGCGGAGGGGTATATTTGGTTGGTGGTGAAATGATGCGCTATTGTATGCTGTCATACTGAGTAGTACGTTTTGTAAGGTTTTAGAAAACCATTACGAAAATTCAAATTTTCGTAATTTTGTTTATCAATAATTCGTATTTTACTAATCTTCCGAAGGTTACAAATCTTCGGAAGATTCAGTTTTTTGTCCATTTCCAAATCGTCCATGTGACACTTAAAAAACACAGAATAGACACCACATAGTTGAAAATAGTCAAGCTGAGTGATGATTCTTGGAGACTGCTGTTCAAAATAAAAAAAGTATCGTTTGATGGATTGTTGTTGATGCCGCCCATATTAGCAGAAAACAAATACCGCTGCGCCCAGTTATTACCCAAATGAATACCTATGGGAAAATACAAAGTGCGGGATTTCAGAAAAGCCGTAGCAAATAAAAAATGCCCAAACCCTGTGGTAAAAAGTCCCAACATTGCCGCCCAATTGCCCCACGCATGGAGTGCAATCCAGTGATAGACGATGAATAAAAACGCAAAAATTATATTTGCCCGCGTCACACCTACATGATATAATGTTTGTTGAAAACAATAACCTCTGAATATCAATTCTTCATTTAAAACGCTGATTATCAAGAACAAAAAACCACCCAAAATCAAAAATACGTTCGCATTGGGATTGGGGGTGATACTCAAACCATTTTGATAGGCTTGGGACAAAAGTAGTAAAGAGAAAAAAAGAATACCGACAATCACACCCATCGGAAAATAAGTAATGGTGTTTTTTTTTAAGGTCAAACCCAATGCAGAGAGGTTTTTACCTTCTTTTTGGTACACATATCTTGTCAACAACAACAAAACAATGGGTGCTAAAATATTACCAATCGTCGTATGACCCAATTGCGGACTCGGTATCATGGGCATGACGACGATGATAGCAAAAAACAGCAAAAATAAGAGTGTTATTTTTATAGGTGAAGCGGTTGTCTGATTCACGATTTGAAGATTTTTTATGGTTTACAGTTTCATAAGTAGTCAAAAATAAGTTTTCGTGCATTTCATCCGCCGCCTTTGGCGGAGAAAAGGACTTTGAGGAGCGAGCGATTTTTTGATTAAAATTTTGGCTTTGCCAAAATTTTAATCAAAAAATCGCTCGCTCCAATAGAAAAACTTTCAAAGTACGCCTTTTGCGCGTAGCGCAAAACAGTGAGTATCAAACACGCGAAAACTTATTTTTGATTACTTAATACGTTCTATTGATCTATATTCTAAACCATTGCAGCTGCTCGATGAATCGCTTTGCGAATACGGTCGTATGTACCACAGCGGCAAATATTACCCGACATATATGTGTCAATATCTTCATCAGTTGGTTTAGGTTTGGCTTTCAATAAAGCTACTGCTGACATGATTTGACCCGATTGACAATAACCACATTGCGGCACTTGCTCTTCAATCCATGCTTTTTGAACAGCGTGCAATTGGGTATTGCCAATACCTTCAATTGTTGTGATTTTACTGTTCTTTTTTAATGATGATACTGGGGTTTGACAAGAGCGAACAGGTTGTCCGTTCACATGAATTGTACAAGCACCACAGAGCGCCATGCCACAACCAAATTTTGTTCCCTTCAAACCAACAAAGTCCCTAATAACCCACAGCATAGGTGTGTCAGGTTCTGCTTCTACTTGTGTTTTTTTACCGTTTATATTTAAAGTGTATTTTGCCATTGTTCTATCTTTTTAAAATAATGATTTAAAATTTGAAAATACTGAGGGGTCTGTATTTAAACTAAGTTACTCAAATCAAAAGGCATTTTACGAAGTCTTATACCCGTTGCTGCAAAAATCGCATTCGCCAAAGCAGGAGCGATAGGCGGTAGCCCGGGTTCGCCTACACCTTTGATGGTTTTGCCGCCTTCTGCTAAAATATGTACCTCCACTTTAGGCATTTCAGAGATTCGCATGACGGGATTATTGTGAAAATTGCTCTGTTCTGCCTTGCCATTTGCGAAGGTGATACCATTTTGAGTAGCTGCTGTAATACCCATTACGACACAACCTTCCATTTGTGATTTTACGGTATCGGGGTTCACAACTGTTCCTAAGTCAATGGCTATAAATACTTTATCAATTTTCACTGAATTGTCAGATTGTTTTGTCACTTCAAAAACACAGCCACCTAAACCTGCAAAAAACTCCCATTGTGCTATGCCACGACCTTTGCCTTTGGGCAGTGGCATATCCCATTTCGATACTTCTTTCAGTTTTTGTAAAACCCGTTTGGTATCAGATTCTTTGGTGAGCATATCCAAACGGAATTGTAAAGGGTCTTTACCCGCTTTTTGTGCCATTTCATCAATAAAACATTCATGGGCAAAGGCTAACGTCGAACTCGTCACCGACCGCCACCATAATAAAGGCACATGGTTATCTGCAAAAACCATCGTGTTTTTCATATTGGGTATTTCGTAGGCTTGGTGACTGATGCCTTCTACCATTGTACCATCTGGCTTCGTTCTATCCTCTTTAGGTGTCATAAATGACAAAATAGTGGGTGCAATAACCTTATGTTGGAAAGCAGCTACTTTGCCATCGGGCGATAATGCACCTTTCATGGCTGAAAAAGTAGGCGGACGGAAGGGACCTAATTGAGTATCATCTTCTCGTGTCCAGATGAGTTTAACAGGTTTTTTAATAGTTTTAGCCAAATTAACAGCTTCTATGATAAAATCAATCGCCAAACGCCTGCCAAAACCACCGCCATTGAAACACGTATGCAGCGTAATATCTTCTGCTTTTATGCCAAATATTGCAGGCAAATCTTCGATAACCGAGCCAGGTACTTGTGTTGAAGCCCAGATTTCTAATTTACCGTCATCTTTCCAGTGCGCTGTACAATTCATTGCCTCCATCGTTGAATGTGACACAAAGGGCGTTTCATAAAAGGCTTCTATTTTATTATTGGATTCGGCAAAAGTTTTATCAAAATCGCCTTCACTTTTATCCACAACGCCTTCATTTTTTGCCAAATCTCTTAAATATTGGCTAAAATCTTTTGAGTTAAAATTTTCGTGCCCTTGATAGTCCCAATTCACTTTCAAGGCTTTTCTGCCTTTCAACGCTGCCCAGTAGTTTTTAGCAACGACCGCAACGCCTATTGTTTTATAATTGTAAAAAACACGCTCAACTTCAACCACTTGCTCAACACCTGCTATTTTTAATGCCGCTGTTTTATCAAAATCCTTTAATTTAGAAGCAAAAACAGGGCAACGCTCAACAGACGCATATACCATATTCGGCACTTCTACATCAATACCAAATACCGCTTGACCCGATACTTTCAAAGGCACGTCTTGGCGTTTGATGCTTTTACCCAAGATATTAAAATCTTTTGGGTCTTTTAATTTAGGGTCTTTGGGTACGTTTAATTTTGAAGCAGTTTCCACTAAATCGCCATAGCCCAAACTTTTACCACTTGGTTTATGAAATACTTTAGCATCTTTGGCATAGCACTCCGATTCGGAGGCATTCCATTGTTTGGCAGCCGCTGCGATAAGCATTTCACGTGCTGCAGCCCCGACTTTACGCAATTCCATATAATCTGTGCGGACAGATGAACTACCGCCCGACCATTGCCCACCGCCAAAATGTTTTTCACCACCTGTTTGCTTTATAGTAAATTGCTCTTGCGAAAGACCTAATTCTTCAGCTATCAAAGCTGGAATAGATTGAAACGTGCCTTGCCCCATTTCAGGTCTTTGATTGAAAATGGTGATTTTACCCGATTTTTCAATCATCACAAAGGGATTTAAATTAAAAGCCTCCTCCAAATCGCTCAGATTGCTGATAACAGCCGTATCCGATGCTTTAACATTAGGAATACCCAATATTAGCGCAACACTCGATAAACTTGTGTAACGTAAAAAATCACGGCGATTGACATTTTTGTTATTTATACTACTCATTTTCAAAAATTTATGTTTTAAAAACTTTATAAATACTGAGGGGGTGCATTTTGAAAAACGATTCTATAAATCATTGCAAAGCACACCAATTTAATTATAAAAACCTTTTCTATTTAGAAAAAAGTTGTCTATTTGACTCAAAGACAACCTTATTTTAGTCCCAATACAGCGCGATGAAAAGCTTTTTTATACCATGTTGATGAGCTACAAAGCAGCTATTGAACCGTTGAAACCGTTGATTGAGAAACTAAAATAAATCGTTGACAAATATGAAGAACAAGATAAAAATATTATTTGTATTGCTCTGCTTTTTAGCTAATCAACACAGCTTTTTTGCTCAAAAACCCAATTATACAGGTGTTTGGAAGCTTAATTTGACGAAAAGCAAACTACAATCCGAACGCTCAAAGTACATCACTGACGGTGTTTTTACCATAAAACAAGAGGGTGATAAATTCAAATTGTCCAGATATTTTATCGTCAATGGCAAAAAGAGAAAACTGAAAATAACGCTTTTGGCAAATGGTAAAGAACGACGGGTAAAAGTGTTTTTCAAAGGTAAACTAGAATGGAAAGGCACTCATTTGCAAGCTTCTATATGGACAAAAGGCTTTTCAAATGTTGTCAATTACCAATTTGGTAGCAGCCCAAATGAATTTATTGCCGATGAAGTCTATAAAAGCCAATCCGAAAACTACCACAACAATTGGGTTTTCGATAAAAGCGACCAAAAATGATAAAATACTGACATTATACTGAGGGGGGCAACAAATTTAATTCACCTTCTTCAAGTCTCTATTGAAATTATAATTCACTCCCACATTCCACATAAAATTCAAGTTGTTCGGCACATCCGATTTGATGGTTTGGTTTATCGTAGATTGCAAACTGAATGGTATTTTATTATGTGCCAAAGTAGTTGTAAGGGTCAAATAATCGCCTCTATATCCATCTGTGTAAAGGAAAAATACGGAAGGGAAAAGATGTAATTTGACGTTTTCGCTCAAGCCAATATTCGTGATAGACGTATTTAAAAATAAAACATTGGTGAATTTAGGACCGAATGATTGTAGTCCATGTCCTTCCAAATACATGATACTCGCACCAAAATTTTTGCTGAATTGATAATTGGGTACGACTTCAAAAGCCGCAAAACGCAACCATTCAGTGATTGTGCGGCTCTGACCATTGTCAATGACCGTTTTTCTAACAAGATTAAAAGCTGGATGAACGCCCAAACGCAAACTGAATTTCTTTTTTTCAATCAAACGATAGCGCAGCCAAAACAGCAAACCGCCTTTGGTAGCATCTGGAACGATGCGAATATCTGGTTCAAAACTAAAACGCTTTTTGCGCCACGACAACCTGGATATAAAAGCTGGGCTGTTGAGCGAAAACGATGGAATAATAGAAAAACCATTGGTTGTAATGCCTACCGAACCTGAAAAATTGGTTAGGTTTTGCGTGCTGTCGGTAGTTTGAGCAGAGGCTGTTTTGCATAAAAAAGTAAAAACTAAGGCAATGAATAAAATATCTAAACGCTTCATTTATAAACTGTTATTATAATTTCTGAAAAAACTCGATGCAAAATTAGAATGATACCCAATGACTTTATTTATACATTTTACTGTTTCCCATACCATTTTTACGGCTGATGTAGTAAGCTCTTAGAGGTTATAGTGAGGATGCCGTTTAAATCTTCCATTTGTATTCAAATACTGAGGGGGCCGCCTGTTTATGTAAAAAAATTTGAGTAAAATTTGGTTTTTATAAGTACACTTACTATATTTGCACTTATTATTAATCTTCTATTAAATCAAAAAAAGTATGTGGACAAAATCTCATTCAATTGTTACAAATGAAGTGACTAAAGAACAAATGTGGAAATTATTTGCTGATGTCAATAATTGGCATACATGGGATAAAGGTGTTGAATTGGCTCAAATTGTTGGTAAATTTGAAAAAGGCAACCATTTTATCTTCCAACCCAAAGGCGGGCCTAAATTGAAACTGGCAATCGTTGAAGCCGATGAAAACAAAAATTTTACAGACCTTACAAAATTTCCTTTGGCAAGAATGTATGGCGAACATACGTTTGAAGAAACTGCTAATGGGCTAAAAATCACAACCACAATGAAAGTAGAAGGCATTTTGGGCTTTATTTGGCGTAAAATTGTGGCTCAAAAAATTGTAGATGCGCTGCCAGAGGATATGCAGCAACAAATTAATTCAGCAAAAAATCTATGAAATCTACTGACAATACTTTTAGTGTAGAAAAAGCGGAAGAAAGTTCGGGCTTTTTATTGTGGCAAGTCACAAACTTGTGGCAAAGAGAAATCAAAAAAGCCTTAGAACCCTATGGCTTGACCCATTCTCAATTTGTGTTGATGGCAAGCATCCATTGGCTGACCTTGCAACAAAAAGATGTCACTCAAATTTTACTGTCTTCGCATACTAAAATTGACCAGATGACGACCTCAACGGTTTTGCGTACCTTACAAAGCAAAGGTTTTTTACAACGGCAGGAACACTTGACTGATACAAGAGCCAAAACTGTTGTTCTAACAGACATCGGAAAGGAAATTATTATGAAAGCAGTAGTAACCGTTGAGGCTTTTGACAAGACTTTTTTTGCCACGCTCGGCGACAATACAGCCATTTTTAATGCACAGTTATTAATGCTTCTTCACATCAAATAAGGTCATTTTTTTGAATTTTTAGGTCTTACTGGTCAAGTTGAGATCTAAAGTAAAAAATAGTTGCAAATTGATGTGCAGACTTTATAATGCCCGCCTGTCAATTAT
This sequence comes from Saprospiraceae bacterium, assembly GCA_016787525.1. Lineage (GTDB taxonomy): Bacteria > Bacteroidota > Bacteroidia > Chitinophagales > Saprospiraceae > JAAFJT01. The sequence goes on from JAEUUP010000024.1 coordinate 13,724, forward strand.
GGTTTTTAGAGGGCAAAATTCTTTCTAATGCTATTAAGTAGTCAAAAATAAGTTTTCGTGTATTTCAAACGCCGCCTTTGGCGGCGAAAAGGTCTTTGAGGAGCGAGCGATTTTTTGATTAAAATTTTGGCAAACCCAAAATTTTAATCAAAAAATCGCTCGCTCCAATAGAAAAACTTTCAAAGTACGTCTTTTGCGCGTAGAGCAAAAGAGTGAGTATCAAACACGCGAAAACTTATTTCTGATTACTTAACAATACTTCGGTAATTCTTTAGTTGAAAACGGCGGCTTCGCCGCCGAAAAAAGGGAGGATGGAGCGAGATGTTTTATTTTTTTGAATTGTGGGCTGCGCCCACAATTCAAAAAAATAAAACATCTCGCTCCAAAAGGTTTCCTTGCCGCCGAAGGCGGCTATTTTAAGTTATTTTAGGTACTAAACAATTACCGAACTATTGATTAAGATTACGGCAAAAAATTTATGCAAATACTGAGGGGTATCACTTGGCTTAACTTGTTTTACTCGACTTTTATAATTTTTGTTTTTTCACTAACGCCATTTTCATTAATGGCTTCAATGCAGAAGTAATAAGTCGTATTTTTATCCATTGTTTTCAAATACAGTTCATTCGTTGAATGAACCATAATACTTTGATACATTTTATCGGGTGCAACGCCGTACCAAACGTTATAAGCATAAGCATTTGTAACAGGATACCACTTCAACCAAGCATTGCGCTTATCATTTTCTTGCCTCAAAACAATGAAACTTTTAACTGTATCGGGCACAGCACCTTTGCCTTTACCAAAAACCCGCAAACCGCTTAAAGCAAATTTACCTGCTGCCATTTTTACATTTTCCAAACGAATATAACGAGCCTGAATTGCTTGTTTTAAGGCTATGTAATCGTGTGGGACATCGGTCTTGTTTTGGCTTTTATCTACCAACAAAGACCATTTTTTACCATCTACCGAACTGTATAAACGATATTGGTGATAAATATCTGTTTTTTTACCTAAAAAAGAGGTATCAACATCGTGGTCAGCATAATTAATCTGTATAGCATGAACTGTAGAAATAGCGCCTAAATCGCTTTCAAACCATTCACCTTTTTTATTAGAAGCGGCACTCCAATAAGTTTTTATGTCTTCATCTACGGCAAAATTGGGTGCGTACCCCCCCTCAGTAGACGAGGCTTTGACAGGCTTCTGATAGTTTAAAAGAAACCAACCAGTAAAACGGCTTTTTTCGCCTTCGTTTTTACCTGTTGGTAGATAATGTGGATAATCGCCAAAGGCTGTATTCGACCATAAAACCCCATCTTTATCGAAATGTGTTGGGAAAAGAGCCAAACGCCTTTCAAAATTGTTTTTTACATTAATAGTCGAGGTTGTGATGTGCCAATAGTTACCTCCAAAATCTTGGAAAGTAGCACCATGACCGGAGCCTCTTGAAAACCCACCTATTTTAGCACAAAAAGGATTGTGTTTTTGATATTGAAAGCCACTTAGAGGGTTATCGCTTACATAAACGCCATCAGCATAGCCACTGAATTCGGTACCGGGTGCGCCATATTGCAGATAATATTTACCATTATGCTTGTTGACCCATGCGCCTTCTATAAAAGGCGGTAAAAAATTATTGTCGTGATATTCACCGAACCGTTCCCAGCCATGTTCGTCGTCATGGAGTTTGATTAAATCTAAGCGTTCTCCTTTGGGTTGCAGTGTTTTTCTATCAATTTCACGTCCGTAAAGTGGGAAAGTATTGCTTGAACCGTGATAAAGGTACAAACGCCCATCGTCATCAAGCAGAAAAGAAGGGTCCCAAGCCATGCCTTTAAAAGAATCAACAGCTATCGTCCAACTATCTACTGAGGGGTTGGTGCTGACCCAAATCGGGAAAGCATCGGTATAAGTAGAGCCAATAACACACAATGAATCGCCCATTGCCCAAACCGCGGGTGCACAAAGTTCATCATAGACTTTATTTCGTGGCAGTAAAAAACGGCGGGAAATAAAATGCCAATTAGATAAATCTTCACTCCACCAATAGCCCCATTGATTTGTTGAAAACAAATAATATTTACCTTTGAAAGGCACAATGACGGGGTCAGCCGTTGCCCTATGTCGTCCAGCTTCCGAAAAATTAGGTATTGGTGTAAAACCATAATCCAAGTTTAGTGGATTACAATAAGTCGTTGCGTTTTGAGCAAAGCTTGAAGTATAAACAATAGTCAAACATAAAATGAAAATGAATAATCGCATATTCTTGTATTTTTACTTTAGACTTTAAGTTTTAGTTTTTTGAAAACAATTGAGGTGCATGATACAATTGCGCACCCCCTCAGTATTTTTGAACAAAAGAGACAATTTATGGCGATAAAATCCTTTAAAAATCAAAGATTTAAGTGGATATTGACTCAAAAATAATTCCGTTGCAAAGTAAGGAAGATTTTGGACGACTAAAATTTATTCAAATACTGTTTCTGATGTTTTGATGGTTGAAAAATGCTGGAAATACTGAGGGGGTATTCACACAAAGGCTTTTGCAGAGGAATTTTAAAGGTCAAGGCTTCGCATGATTCTGCTCGTTTTCAATGATACATTTTACGGTTTCATTTACCATTTTTACCGTTGCCATAGTTGTTTCTATTTTCTTTGCCTACATTTGAACAAAAAACAATGTTGGTTTTTGAAACAATCAAACAGTACAGCGATTTTTTCGATAATAAGACGCTGCATCCGCTTATCAATTATGTTGATTTGAGCCAAGCCAAGCCCTTTCCGAGAAATAGGGTGCGGGTGGATTTTTATGCTATTTTTATAAAAGATACGATTTGTGGCGAGTTCAGATATGGGAATGGCTTTTACGATTATGCGGAAGGGACGATGATATTTGTGGGTCCCAATCAAATTATCGGCAGTGAACCCGAAGGCGAAATGCACCAACCTTACGGCAAAGCCTTGATTTTTCACCCCGACCTTATCAAAGGGACGAGTTTGGGTAAACAAATTCACGAATATTCTTTTTTCAGTTATCAATTAAATGAAGCCTTGCACCTTTCGGATAGAGAGCGGGAAATAGTGGAGCATTGCTACGCCAATATCGTTTCCGAAATCAGTCAAAATATTGATAAACACAGCAAAAAAATACTCGTTGCCAACCTCGAATTGTTGCTCAAATACTGTTTTCGCTTCTACGACCGCCAATTTATCATGCGCGAAACGGTGAATTATGGGGTGATTGAGCAATTTGAACAAAAGCTCATCCATTATTTGCAAAGTGAACATCTGAAAACGAATGGTTTGCCTTCTGTTAATTATTTCGCTCATGCTTTGCACTTGTCGTCCAATTATTTTGGCGATTTGATAAAGAAAGAAACGGGTAAAACGGCGATGGAATTCATCCACCTCAAACTCATGGAGGTCGCAAAAGAAAGAGTTTTAGACCCGACCAAGAGCATTAGTGAAATATCGTACGATTTAGGCTTCAAATATCCACAACATTTTACCCGCTTGTTCAAGCAAAAAATAGGTGTGTCGCCTTTAGAATATCGGGGTTTGAATTGATTTTTGACAAAAAATACTGAGGGGGTGCTTCCAATTGTGGGAATCACCCCCTCAGTATTTTCCCACACCTACGAAGCCTTGTCAACGAATCCTATGAAAAATACCACACTTGATAGTGCAAGTTCGACGCTTAATAGAGTGCCGAGCAAACCGCTTTTTCATCACCCTAATTTTGTTCTGTTCTTAAAAAAATCAATAACAAAATCATTCTTTCAAACGATGAAAAACCTGTTGCTCTGCGTACTCTGTTGCGTTTTTACGCGCTTGTTTGCCCAAAATGAAACGGCTGACCACTCTCTTTCACCTTATTTTTTGGTGAAAACAGCGACCCCAAATGTGGACGCTTTGCCCCTCAAATCAACCATTGCAGATGTCAAAATCGCTGGCACAATTGCGGATGTAACTGTACGCCAAACTTATCAAAACAAAGGCTCACAGCCGTTGGAATGTATCTATGTATTCCCAGCTTCGACTCGTGCAGCTGTCTATGCGATGCAAATGAAAGTAGGCAAACGCATCATCAACGCTCGTATCCGTGAAAAACAACAAGCTCGTCGGGAGTATGAAGCAGCCAAATCAGAGGGCAAGCGTACATCCCTTTTGGAACAAGACCGACCCAATGTTTTCCAGATGAATGTCGCCAATATTCTACCCAACGATGTGGTGGAAGTGACGCTCCAATACACCGAAATGATTGTACCTACTGAGGGGGTCTATCAATTTGTGTATCCAACAACGGTAGGGCCTCGCTACAACAATCCTCAAAACACAGGCAAAAACAACGCTTTTGCAGCCACGCCTTATCTGAAAAAAGGCGAAGCAACACCTTTTGTATTTGATATTCAAGTCCATGTCAATTCGGGTGTACCCATTCAGAATATACACAGCAAAACACACTGGATTGACGTGTCTCAAAGTGATTATTACCATGCGGTGGCAAAATTGAAGAACGAAGACGGGGGTCGTGGTAACAAAGATTTTGTTTTGAACTATCAACTCAAAGGCGAGCATTTCCAATCGGGTGTGATGCTCTACGAACACAAAGATGAAAATTTCTTTTTAGCGATGATTCAACCGCCCAAAACAGTAAAAAACGACCAAATCCCGCCTCGTGAATACATTTTTATAGTGGATGTTTCGGGTTCGATGAACGGTTTCCCGTTGAACGTTTCTAAAAAATTGATGCGCAATTTGATCAACAATCTGAGAAAAAGTGATTTTTTCAACGTCATGTTATTCTCTGGTGGCAATTCTGTTTTATCTGAAAAATCATTGCCTGCAACTGATGAAAACATTCAAAAAGCAATACAACTCATTGACTATCAACAAGGTGGCGGCGGTACTGAATTATTGCCTGCTATGCGACGAGCTTTGGCGTTGCCTCGTACTGAGAAGGGTTTATCGCGCTCAATGATTTTGGTGACAGATGGTTATATCACCGTTGAGAAAGAGAGTTTTGAATTGATTCGCAATAATTTGAATCAGTGTAATGTCTTTGCATTTGGGATTGGTTCGGGAGTTAATCGCTATTTGATGGAAGGTTTGGCGCATGTGGGACAAGGCGAGCCATTTATCATCGAAAATGATTCTGCAGCAGATGCCCAAGCCGAAAAGTTCAGAAAATACATCAATACCCCCGTTTTGTCGCAAATAAAATACAAAATGGAGGGCTTCAATGCCTACGATATTGAGCCGTTGAATGTACCTGATGTGATGGCAGAACGCCCGATTATTTTGTTCGGCAAATACAAAGGTAAACCGAGTGGCAGCATCGTTATTGAAGGATATTCAGGTAGAAAATTGATAAAACAGACCATAAATGTCGGTCAAAACGTGGCAGATGCGCAAAATTCAGCTTTACGTTATCTGTGGGCGAGAGAAAAACTGCGCTATTTGGACGATTTCAATCAAGACAACAGCGACGATTCGACGCATATCCAACAGGTTGTAGATTTGGGTTTGAAATACAATCTTCTGACAGCTCATACTTCATTCGTGGCGGTTGACGAAACGCCTGTTGTGGACGAAAATGGCAAATTGGTCACTGTCAAACAACCCTCTGCCTTACCCGAAGGTGTTGAAAATACAGCTGTCGGCGCAGATTTTTCTTTTGAAGAAGTGTTTGAAATGGGGAGTCGTTTACCGTCTTTTATGTGGTTGGGTTTTGTGTTGGCGGCGGCTGTCGTATTCATTTTTACCCGTAAAATGTTCTGATTACTGAGGGGGTGTTGTTTCTCAAAACATAAAAGCTTGGCGCAAGTTAAAAGCTTGCGCCAAGATAAATTTCATAAAATTCATAGACCTTTCAACCATGCGTTATATCCTTTTTTTAGGCATAATTGTCTGTTTGACTTATTTTTTTGTTTTTGAAAATCCATTTTTAGATGGTTCAAATCGCCCCAATATCACTTTCATTGTGGGTGAAGATACAGAGGAAGACAACCATTATTTTTCGGCGGCTAAAAAATATTATGCCATACACGACACTGGTAATCAAACACTTATCGTGGACACGTGCCGTTCGTTGGTCTCTGTTCAAACGTTTTTGAAAAACCAAAAAACACCCAATAACAAAGCTTGGGGCAAAATCAACATCGTTGCACATGGCAACGAATGGACAGGTTTGAAAATGAGCATCGCGCCCAATCAAAAGGGTCGTGTGAATACCGTGACTTTGAAAACAGCGATAGACAACAACATGTTGCCGAATTTCAGCTGGTCGCGCAAAATTGACCGATTGACCGAATTACACATTCAGGGTTGCGGTGTAGGTAAAGATGAAGACTTGTTAAACATGATGAAGAAAGCTTTTGGTGGGCGTTTGCAAGTATATTCGCCAGAGAAATTTGTCGTCTATCAGCCTGATAATCAATGCTATTTGGCAGATTTCTATTATAGTTTTCACCATCCCGATAGCCTTTTCAGTGCCGAAAAATCCACACGAGATTTGACACAACGATACCCCTCAGTACAATTGAATTGGGCAAGCATTTTGCAAGCACCACAAACTCGCAATGCGCAAAATCCTTTTGTTTATCGGTTCAAAATTCCCATTCGTTGGACAGTCAATTTTGCAGATAGCACAGAAGTTCCTAAATTTCCAAATCCCAGTGGTCTTCAATTTGAAGATTGGCTGTTGCAACAAAAAAACCTGATGTCAACATTGGACAAAACGCATTTGCCTCCCCAAGCTTTCCGTTGGGTGTTTGATACTGAGGGGGCCTCGATGAAAATTTATGGCGTTTGCCAAGTTGTTTGTATTTTGAAACCTTCCGAAATTGCGGTGTTATAAAATCCAGCTTAAAATCATGCTCAAATACCTAATTCCTTGCCTTTTTACCCTCAAACTGATGGCGCAACCCTTGGCAAGCATCAACTATTCGGTGCGCGATGGCTTGCCACAGTCACAAGTGTATGCTGGATTTCAAGATGCCAGAGGGTATTTGTGGTTCGGGACGCAAGGCGGCGGTTTGGGGCGATTCGATGGCAAAGCATTTCAGACTTTTTTACCCTCTTTCTATATTTCTGCGATTGCAGAAGATGCTGACAAAACCTTATGGGTAGGCACAACAAAAGGGGCATTTCGCAAGCGTAATTTAGATTTTGAAGCGGTTCAAACAGCTGATAATCAATCACATAACTTTCGTGCTTTTGCGCAGACGAAGAATGGAGCGTTGTTGATAGGTTCAGAAAAAGGTGTGTGGATATGGCAAGAGAAAGTCCAAAAAATACAAAAACTGAATTTGCACAACGACTTAGACAAGACGGCCGTTTATGCTCTTTTCAGCGACGAAAAAGGTGTGTGGATTGCCTCCAATAAAGGCGCATTTTGTTATCAAAATGATGGAAAACTGATGGTTTTGCCTCAATTTTTAGGATTTTCGATGCAAGCCATAAACAAGGACAAAAGCGGCAACTATTGGTTTGTCACTTATGACAAAGGCATTTTTGTACTGAGGGGGTCTGATTTGAAAACCGTGAAGACCATCGTTCATCCTGATTTTGACCATGCGACATGCTGTTTTGTGGCAAATGATGGTAAAATTTGGATTGGGACGGACAATAAAGGTGTGATGCAACTCAACGAAAAAGAGAGTATTTGGAAAAAATGGAGCGAAACGGAGAATTTACCCAATAATAATATTCGCCAAATTTTTCAAGATTCGTGGCATAATACGTGGATTTGCACGTCGGGCGGTGGTGTATCGAGGCTTTTGGAACAAAATTTCACACATTTCAACACTCAAAACGGCTTGTTGAACGACCGTATTTATGCCTTGTGTGAAGGTAAAGACAATACGCTTTGGTGCGCTGTTGGCAATAGCGGTGTGATGAGTTATGACGGTATCGGCTTTCATAAACCACTGACAGACAGTCTTTTATCAATACTTCATGTCAGAACAATGGCTGTTGACAACAATGGTCGAATATGGCTGGGTACTGAGGGGGATGGTATCGTGCTGATGGATAGCTTTCAGAATCAAAAACTGACCACGGCACAAGGCTTGTCGAGCAATCATATCAAAAGTTTGGTCATAGACAAAAACAACCATGCGTGGGCGGCGACTATGTACGACGGCATTGTGCATATTGTCCCCAACGACGATGGTGGTTTTTCCATTGAAAACATCAAAGAAGGCATCCCTGATTTTCTGATTTCGACCTTGAAAGTAGATGCGGCCAATCGCGTTTGGTTTGGCACACGAAGTGGTTTATTGGGTTATGTGAGCAATCGGAAAGTAGCGAAAGTGTTTAGAAAAACGAATGGTGTACCGAGTGCCGATATTCGTTCGATAGCATTTGATAATCAAGGTTTTATCTATATTGGCACAGCAGGTGAAGGTATTTTTTCAGCCCCTTTGAATCAAGCCAATCTTGTTTTTTCGCCAATAAAAACCGTTCGTTTTTATGCAAAAAATATTTACCTTTTGCAATTTGACAAACAAAATAATCTTTGGGCGGGCAGCGAACATGGTGTTGAAAAATTCATTTTTGACAAACAAAAAAACGTCAGTGATGTATTGCATTTTGGCAAAAATGAAGGTTTTGTGGGCATCGAAACCTGCCATAATGCAGTTTTATGCGATGCTACGGGTACACTTTGGTTTGGTACGCTGAACGGTTTGACCAAACATTTTCCATCGAATGATGCTCAAAAAACAGGCGTACCAAAACTACATTTTGAGCAAATTACCCTATCCTATCAACCGTTGCAACAAACCCCTTTTGCCGCTTTTGCATCGAGTTCGGGCGGTATCAAACAGGGTTTGGTTTTACCTTATTATCAAAATAATGTTGGTTTCAATTTCAAAAGTGTACATCTGAACAGCGACGGTGTGATGCAATATCGTTGGATGCTCAAAGGTGCTGAAACCGAGTGGTCGCCACTCTCGACTCAAGAAGCGGTCAATTATGCTCAGTTGACATCTGGCGATTATGTTTTTATGGTACAAGCCACGATGGATGGTGTGACATTTTCAGAACCCATTTCTGCGCCATTTCGTATCGCCAAACCGTTTTGGCAAATGTTGTGGTTTCGGATTTTAGCAGTGGTTTTGTTGGCTTTGAGCATCTATTTTGTCGTAAAATATCGCGAAAACAAAATCAGAGCTAAAGAAAATGCCTTGCGTGAACAGTTGGAGATGAAAAATAATCTACTCACTTTGGAGCAAAAAGCTTTGCAATTGCAAATGAACCCGCATTTTATTTTCAATGTACTGACGGGGGTGCAAAGTCTTATTGTCAATCAAAAAACCGATGAAGCACGTGAGCAGATTTCCAATTTCGCTCAATTGATGCGCAATATTTTGTCCAATTCGCGCAAACCTTTGATTAGTTTAAAAGAAGAGATAGAAACGCTGGATGGCTATTTACACATCGAGCAACAGAGCCAAAAAGCAGATTTTGGCTATCATATCGAAGTTGTACAAAACATTGATATAGAAGAGGTTAAACTACCTCCGATGCTGCTACAACCTTTTGTCGAAAATGCTTTGATTCACGGTATATCGCGTTTGACCCGCAAAGGTCGGATTCATATTTCGTTCGATTTACAGGGCGAAACACTGCATTGTTGCATCACAGACAACGGCATCGGACGCGAAAAATCGGCAGAACTCAAAGGACTTTCTCCGAAAAAACATCAATCTGCCGCAATTGCAATTACAACTGAAAGGCTCAAATTCATCACACATACTGTTCAAGGAACTCCTTCGGGAGAGGGGGTGCTTGAACCTTTAAAAATCTCTGATATTTTAGATGCCGACGGTCACGTGGGCGGAACGAAAGTAGAGGTTTGGATTGGGGTTGAAGTGTTTTAAATTATCTTTGCAAAATGACAGCCATTCTTATAGACGACATGCCCGAAGCTTTAGACTTGCTTCGTACTGATTTACGTACACATTGCCGTGATATTCAGATAGTTGGAGAAGCTACAAGTGTTGTCAGTGCAGCAAAATTACTACGGCAGCATACACCCGATTTGCTATTTTTAGACATATTGATGGGCGATGGTACGGGGTTCGACTTATTGGAGATCTTCCCCAATCTGTCTTTACGAGTCATTTTTGTTACTGCTTCGGAGGAGTTTGCTATCAAAGCTTTTCGCTTGGCAGCAGTGGATTATCTGTTGAAGCCCGTAAATCCGAATGACCTGAAAGCCGCTGTACAACGCGCTAAAAATCAGCAAATGGGTTCAGTCAAAAGTTTAGATATTTTAAAAGAAACCATCCGTTTCCCCGAACAGCTGCCCAAACGTATCTCGTTGCATACGTCCGATAAAATATTGATTGCCAATATCGAAGACATCATTCGGTGCGAAGCGGATGGCAATAATACGCGTTTTTATTTCCAAAATGGCGATACTGTTTTTGTTACCAAAACGCTGAAATATTACGAAGATTTGTTTTCTGAAAATACATTCCTCCGTGTGCATCAATCACACCTTATCAATTACCGCTATATTCAAGCTTTTTTGAAAAAAGATGGCGGTTATTTGAGTCTCAAAAACAATCATATCGTACCTGTTGCCATCCGAAAAAAGCAAGAAGTAATGGATTTGTTGGAAAGGTTGGGGTAAAAACCCACCTTATCTTTTCAATAATTTAAAACCAATGTCTCTACCCTGTCCTTGAAACATTGCTAAATTTATCCAGAAGAAAGCAAATTGCTCCATGAGTGAAAATTTATCGTTGCCACCCACGTTATAACATTCTGCAAAACCTGCATCTTTGGCTAATTGTATGGCTACGTTTTTACCTTTTTCACTGTCGCCTGCCACAAACATATCCAACGCAACATCTTGATACTGAGGGGTCTGCATATTATTGAAACCTGTTGTGTTAAAGCACTTGACCACATCACGGGTTTGCGTATGAGCTAAAATAGCATCGCTCGTGTTCGTAAAACCTGCGGGACCGCGCCCCATAACCACATTCATTGTGTCAATAATGACTTTGCCTGTCGTATCGCCAAGCGATTGTGCAACTTCGGCTGCCATCATTGCGGGTGTAGCTAAAATGACAACTTCACATTGTTTGACGGCATTTTCTACACTTGCAAAACGGTCTTCGCCGATTTGAGTGGCTAATTTGATGGATTTTTCACTCAAAGGAAATTTTGCGCCTATCAAGACGGTATGTCCTGCTTTGATGAATTTTTGAGCCAATGCACCGCCCACATTACCAGAACCTATGATTGCTATTTTCATTGTAATTTAATTTTTTGATGATTTGCCATTTTTTTAAAAAATAAACCCGTTTTCAGGCTCTAATTTAGCAGGTAAATTGGTTTCACTGAGCATTTCTTTCAAATCTCTTTCGATGGTATTGCACATCGAAGTCATTGGAATATCTGTGATTTGATTTTCAAAAGGGTCTTCGTTCACTTCGCCGACTTTGCCCATTACGCCGAACACAAAAGATACCAAAATACTGAGGGGTATCATCAATTCGGGTACACCCATTTTATTAAAATCAGTGATAAGCGAAAACGGTAAAATCACCATAAAAACCAATAAAAATAGCTTGGTAAAAAAGTGGTATTGGCGTAAAAGTGGCGTATTTTTAATTCGTTCACAAGCTCCTTGAAAATTGTTGAAACCTGCCAAAGTCGGTTCTAAACTGATATTGTCAAATGCACCCAAAATCTCCGAGTGCATCCCTTCTTTTATTCTAAGACCTTGATTTTGAAGTAGATAATTGGGTTTGTTGGCTTTTTTACTAAAAGTTTCAAACTCAGTTTCAGAAAGAAGGTGTTTGAGTTCATCCCAATTATTTTGTCGGCGTAGGTGCAAACGCAAAGCATGAGCAAAGGCAATTTGACGATAAATCAGCTCTTTTTTATACGCTTCAACTTGTTGCTCTGAAGCTTTGCCGATTACCACGGCATTGTCTGCATTGGCAATAATTTGGCGGGCAAAAATGCGGCTATTGTTGATGATGCCGCCCCAAATTGTGCGCGCCTCCCACCACCGATTGTAGGAATTATTGTTCCGAAACGCCAAGAAAATAGCCAACGCACTGCCCAAAATAGCGGCAATGGAAAAAGGTAAACTGACTTTTTCCAAATGTTCGTTGTGGTATAAAAAATAAATAGCAACAGCTAAAACTGCTGAAATCGTCAATTCCCAACGCATATAGCGTATAACAGCAATTGGATTGAATATTTTCCGTAGAATCATTGTCACTTTAGATTTTTAGTAAACACTTTTGAGTGTGTGTCATGAAAACATACCCCTCAGTAGCGACGGATACTGAGGGGGTATGTTTTCAAAACTCATACCGCCAAAAGCCGCCTAAATTATTCGTTTTAGTAAAATTATCTTTACCTGATTGGTTAAAATCAGCCATAAAACCGCCTGCCCAAGTGTGGTATTTTGCACCAAGTCGAAGGCGTTGCGTGATATTCCAGATTTCAGAAGTTAGATTATAAACAGGGAACAGTTCTAATTGTCCAAAGGCTCTCCATTTTTCGTTGATCTTAGGTTGATAGCGAAATAAGCCAAATAGATCCACACTACCCCCTTTTTTCAAATCTGCTACTAACCAGCCAAAATACAGGAAATCTCCCTTTGTTTTCACGAGTTGAACACCTGATTTTGATATAAAACCTGTATTTACAAAAGAAGCAACCACTACAATCCCCAATCCATTTTTAAAATTATAAGAAACGGCATTGGTCGAGCCAAAAGCTGTTGGCGTATTTTTATAATCCGTACTTGCTCGATTGCGGCTAAAAAATAGGAAAGGCGTGCGCTCTTCCTTCGTATTTTTAAAATTTTTAAACCACATCAAGTCCACGCCGATACGCTTGTGACCTGCGTAGGTTTCAGCGGATTGAGCAATTGCCCGACTTTTGTCAAAAAGTAGAGCAATTGCGAAAATTAGAATTTTATAATTCATTGGATAAAAGACCTATCTTATTGCCTTCACTGTCTATGAGGACAGCCGCAAAGCCAAATTTTCCAAGATTAATTTCAGAAACAAGTACTTTTCCGCCCGCTTCTTCGACTTTTGAGACGGCTTCACTGAGTTTGCTGAAAGCATTGAGGTACAGAACGCCCCCCTCAGTAGTTGGCTTCAAATCGGGGCGCACCACGATAGAACCGCCCACAGCTTCGCCTGTATTGAATGGCACATTGAATAAAATTAAATCTCCATTGCCAAAAGTGCCTTTGCGGACATTACCGTTCAGTACGGTTGAATAAAATTGAAAAGCCCGTTCTAAATCCAAAGCTGGAATTTCAAACCAATTGATTGCATTCATAATTTTTATTTATTTAAAGTTTCAACGACCAATTCAGCCGCGGCAGCACCTGAATTTTGCTGTTGCCCCGTAATCAAATTACCATCTTGAATAGCATAAGATGAAAAAGGCGCAGCTACTTTGAAAGTTGTTCCTACCAATTTTTTCGCTTCCGTTTCGATGCGATACGGTTGGATTTTCATACCCACTGCTTGGTCTGCAAATTCTTCTTCGGCATCTGCAAAACCCGTCCACGTTTTACCTTTTACCAACAGTTCGCCATCCGATTTTTTAGTTTCCAAAAGCAAAGTCGTTGAGTGACAAACGGCAGCACTGGGTTTGCCGCTTTCATAAAAATTGACAAATAGTTTTTCCAAATCTTGATTGCCTCTGAAAGTGTACATCGGCCCTTGACCACCAACCAAAAAGATACCGACATAATCCGCAGGGTTTACATCTGTCAATTTTTTAGTGTTTTCCAACATTTTATTGAACCAAGCCTGCTGCATATAGCCCAACGAAATGACATCATGGGCGGAATAACCACTTGCATCGGTTGGATTTGAGTAACCATCCATCATCAACGCGCCCCCCTCAGTACTCACGAGTTCTACTTCATAACCCGCCTCTTGAAACACGCGCAAAGGGTGCGTCAACTCAGCCGCCCAAAAACCAATCGGCCAACCCGTTTGTTGACTTGTTGAAGGTGAACTTGCCACCATTAAAATTTTACCTTTACTCGGTGCGCCATGAAAATGGACATAACTTTGAACTTCTTTTATCTGACTCATTTTTGTAAAAATATTTTTTAATTAAAAGATGTTGCAAAGTTGTAGGTCATATCTATTTTTGCCAATAGTTTAACCCAAAAGTGCGATACACACTTTTGAGAAAGTATATTGAAAATCAAATAGTTGAAGGAATGCCAGATTTTATTTACAAAGGAAAAGTTTATTACAATCCCGTCCAATTGGTGATGGAACAGATAGGCGGTGTGTGGAAAATGCCCATTTTGTGGCGTTTGAAAGACCAAACAATGAGATACAGCGAATTGCGAAAAATTCCGCATATTTCGGATAAAATGTTGACAACACAACTGCGGGAATTAGAATCAGATGGTTATGTGCATCGGCAAGTTTATGCCGTCGTACCACCCAAAACTGAGTATTCGTTGACAGAAAAAGGGCGTAATATTATACCCTTAGTACATCAAATTCGGGAATATGGCAGCCGACTGATGGAAGAAGAAAGGTATTAATAACACAAAAAGCCCATACAAAACACGCTGTATAGGCTTTTATAAGACACATCAAGAATGCCCATTTTATTCAAATCATTGACGGACGAAAATGATAAATTGGCTTTTCACAAATCTTCGTTATGATATAGAAACGCCACTACTTAAAGCAGCATTGGAACGCACAATCTAACAGACATAGACCGAGCAATAACAATCAGATTGAATATTTCTTCTGGGAGTCATTTATTTCGACAAGTCGTAAATTTTCATAATATTTTTTAATATTTCAGGAAAATCAATTTTCAAGTCAACAATTCGACCTGTATGAATATCGAAAACCCAGCCTTGTACCGTAAGACCTCTTTCTCTATAAGCTTCTTGAACGGCGGCGGTTTTAATGAGATTCACACACTGTTCTTGCACATTCAGTTCAATCAGCCTGTTATATCGCTTCGATACATCTTCGATAGCGTCCAATTCTGCCTGATGCAAGCGATAAACATCTCTAATATTGCGCAACCATGGGTTCAAAATGCCCATATCGGAGGGTGTCATTGCTGCTTTCACACCACCACATTCGTAATGACCACATACGATAATGTGTTTTACTTTCAAGTGCCGAACTGCATAGTTTAAGACCGACATCATATTGAGGTCAATCGAAATAACCATATTGGCGATATTTCTATGAATAAACACCTCGCCTGGATTAGCACCCATCAAATCTTCAGCAGTAACACGACTATCAGAGCAGCCGATGTACAGAAACTCAGGAGTTTGCCCTTTGGCCAAATTGCTGAAATAATCTGGATTCACTGCTAATTTTTCAGCAATCCATTTTTCGTTGTTTTCAAAAATTTTATTAAAGTCCATATTCAGAATTTTTGCAAAAATCTTAAAAATTTATTAAAAAAAAGAGAGACGCACCTAAAAGTTAGTAAGGTACTTTTGAGTGTGTCGTTTTTCGTCACCCCTCAGTATTTTCTTTAAAAATCCTTTAAAAATTGTAATTTTACAGGGATTTTTCATTAAAGACTTAGTTTTTTATATTCCGTTTTATGACAACAAAAGTAAAAATTTCTACTATTTATAATTGCTCATTGGAAAGAGCATTTAAAACGCCTATGCTGTGCAATGTTGCCAAAGTACACACGGGTTTTGGCTTGATGCCCAAAGTGACGCATTGTACCGATGATGAAAATTGGGGTAAACCCAACTCGACGAAAAAGGTATTTGTTGCTCAATCGTGGACGCAAAAAGGCGGCTTTGCTTCCATTGATAAAGTCATTGAGCGCATCGAAAATAAGTATTGGAAAATAGAAGTTAGTGATTTTCAATCATGGATGTTGGGTTTTTACAAATTTGTCGGTGAATGGCAAACTACAGAACTTGAACCCAATAAAATTTTGATAGATTATACTTATACGTTACACACCAACACCGCTTTGCTTTATCCCTTGAATTGGCTTTTTACCAACCTTTTTTGGAAAACATATATGAAACAGGTTTTAGAAAACATCCGAAAAATGGTGGAGAATAATGAGCCTTATCTTTATGATTAAAAAGTACCCCCTCAGTATTGATGGATACAAAGGAGATAAATTTTCACACCAAAAATTACGAATAATTCTGGAAAGTAATGTTATGTGTATAATGAAGAATAAAATGTATCATCGCCTAAACGCCGATTCATACATCTCAATCCACTGAGCCACGGTGATTTTGCTTGCCAACTCTCCAATCAAAGCATAAGGTATATGCTCTGGTTTCTTGAAACGAATACACGACTTGCCCATGTCTAACTTGGCTTTAGAGAACTTAGTATATTCGCTTGTAAACCAATCACTTAGCTCCTTGTTGGCATAAACACACATGTGATAGACAGCGATAAAGTTCTTTTGCGAGGCAATATTGAGAAAAGGTAAAGGATCTTTAGGTGTACAATGGTAGCCTGCAGGATAGAGCGAGTGTGGTACAACCCAACCAATCATGCCATAAGACATTCTTTCTTCAAATCCTGTTGGAATATGAGCATTGATGGTATCCCGAAGTGTCACCATCGGTACGATTCTATCTTCGGGCAATTCGTTGAGATATTGTTCTACGTTAGTGGCTTTTGATTGCATTTTTTAAAAGATATGAATGATGAAATACAGATAATAGACTTATTGCGTATTGAAAATCAATCTATTAACTTTTACTCACTGTTTTGCGCTAGGCGTAAAAAGCATACTTTGAAAAGTTTCCTCAAAAAATCGCTCGCTCCTCAAAGTTCTTTTGCCGCCAAAGGCGGTGAAAAAGCGTAATTTATTGATTTTCAACCTGCAACAAGTCTATTGTTTTTTTATACCTTTTTGACGAATTCAGACTTTAAACCCATTGCGCCAAAACCATCAATTTTGCAGTCAATATTGTGGTCGCCGTCGGTCAAACGTATATTTTTGACCTTTGTCCCCATTTTGATGGGTTTCGGTGCGCCTTTCACAGGCAAATCTTTGATAACGATGACAGTATCACCATTTTGAAGTTCATTGCCATTCGAATCTAAGACTTTTATCCCTTCTTCTACTGCTTCATTCGGGTCCCACTCGTGGAAACATTCTGAACAAATAAGTAAATTGTCGCTCGGATAAGCATATTCCGATTGGCATTTAGGACATGGTGGAAATTCAGACATAATAAAGGATGTTTGATTTTAAATTCACCTCAATAAAAGTGAATCATATGAAAATAGATTATACAAAAACAGCTACAAAAGTAAGCATTATTCTAAAAAACAAACTACTGCACGAATCAAATGACCGATACGATTGGATTTTCAAAAGGTTTTGTCATTTTTTAGCTGAAAGCATAACAAAACCAACGTATTATACATCTGCTCGAATTAGAACCAACTATATTTAGCACATAAAATACCCACTCAGTATAGAGTACAATATTTTAATTCCAATAGACTTGTTGCAAGTTGAAAATCAATTTATTAGCTATTACTCACTATTTTGCGCATAGCGCAAAAGCGTACTTTGAAAGATTTTCTTTTGGAGCGAGCGATTTTTTTAGGAAAATTTTGGCTTTGCCAAAGTTTTCCTAAAAAAATCGCTCGCTCCTCAAAGTTTATTTGCCACCAAAGGCAGCTAAAAAATTTAATTTACTAGATTTTCAATAGGCAACAAGTCTAATCTTAAAACGAAAAAACGCTCAATCCAATTCTCATTACTCTCATACAGCGAGAGCAAAATTTATAATCAATTTATGGCAACTAAGGGAAAAAACACGATCATCCAGACAACACCAAACGACAATGTAGGCATTGTTGCCAATGTCAATGGCTTAGAAAAAGGGATGGAAGTAAACGGGATTACAGCAAAGGATGCTATTCCAATGGGACACAAAATGGCTTTGTGCGATTTAGAAATAGGCGATAAAGTGATTCGTTATGGGCAAACAATTGGTTATGCAAAAACGAAAATAGGCAAAGGCGAATGGGTTGATGCTTTAAAAATGGACTTACCACAGCCACCTGATTTAGATTCGATTCCTATGCCTCAACCTAAAAGAAACACTATTGAGCCATTGGAAGGTTATACTTTCCAAGGTTTTAGAAATACAGATGGTAGTGTCGGGACAAAAAATGTATTAGGCATCACGACAAGCGTACAGTGTGTGGCAGGCATGACAGATTTTGTTGTCAAAAAAATAAAAGCAGAACTGTTACCCCGTTTTCCAAATGTGGACGATGTTGTGGCACTCAATCACAGTTATGGTTGTGGTGTGGCTATTGATGCCCCCGCAGCTATCATCCCGATTCGAACAGTGCGAAATTTAGCCCAAAACCCCAATTTTGGTGGCGAATTGATGATAATTGGTTTGGGTTGTGAAAAATTACAGCCTAACCGATTGCTCAATGATAGTGTCACGGATGCTTCCATTTTATTTTTGCAAGACGAAGCTTTCACTGGTTTTTCAGAAATGGTGGAAGGCATCATGCAGATAGCTGAGCGACATCTGCACAAACTCAATGCCCGACAACGCACCACTTGCCCGGCTTCGGACTTAGTAGTAGGGATGCAATGCGGTGGTAGCGATGCGTTTTCGGGCATCACAGGCAATCCTGCATCAGGTTTTGCAGCAGATTTGATAGTCAGAGCAGGCGGAACAGTATTTTTTTCGGAAGTGACCGAGGTGCGCGACGCTGTCCATCTGCTTGTACCACGCACCACCGACCCCTCAGTAGCACAAGCTCTTTTGAACGAAATGGCCTGGTACGACCACTATTTGGCGCAGGGCAGTGCAGACCGAAGTGCCAACCCAACACCTGGCAACAAACGAGGTGGCTTGAGCAATGTAGTCGAAAAAGCCTTAGGCTCAATCGCCAAATCGGGAACAAGCCCTATTGTTGATGTGGTTGCACCTGGCGATAAGGTGCGCCGCAAGGGACTAAATTTTGTCGCAACACCTGCAAGCGATTTTGTATGTGGTACATTGCAAATGGCTGCAGGCATGAATATCCATGTTTTCATAACAGGTCGTGGTACACCGTATGGATTGGCAGCCGTACCAGTTGTGAAAGTCAGTTCTAATTCAAAATTGGGCAATCGGTGGTTCGATTTGATTGATTTTGATGCAGGACCTATTGCTGAAGGCACAAAAACCATTGAAGAAGCAGGCTGGGATTTGTTTCATTTAATACTAGAGGTGGCAAGTGGCAAGCGTAAAGTCGCCGCTGACACTTTGGGTATACACAATGATTTAGTACTGTTCAATCCAGCACCTTTGACCTAAAAATACTGAGAAAAATAATCACTATGCCCTTCAATAGACATTAATTGACGGGCGTAGCGGATTTACTTAATGTTCAACAAAACAGCTGCTCGAAGACCTAATAAATCAAAAGTTTTGGCTTTTTTGTTGATGTCTTTGTAGTAAAATGCCTCGGCTTGAGCCACCATATTTTTTGAAAAACGATATTCCAAACCACCATTAGCTAACAACAAATTGGGAATATTGAACGCCTCAGATTGAACAGTTTGTTCGCGAGAACCTGTTCCCCATAAAGGCACATAGGTAAATTTGGTGCTGAATGGTCGAATGTGCATCAATGTATAAGCTGTACCAATATAAGGTCGCCATTTGTTGTCACTTTCTGTGAAGAAGTATTTCACACCCATATTGGCTTGCAAGAAAGTTTGCTTTGACTCAGCTTTTTGGTATTTTTCTTTAGCTGCATCGTATTGCAAAGCTGGCAAATTATAGCGACTGTCTTGCCAAAAAATCTGATATGATACAGGGCAAAAATCACCCGAAGCCGTTACTCTTAGTTTGTCACTCAAGGCATATTCTAATGAAACACCAGCTTGGTAGCTATTGAGGTTTTTATAAATTTCAACACCAACGGTATTTACCCATTCAGTCTTGTATTTGATTTGCCCACCTTTCAAACCTATAAATAAACGATTGTTTTTCAAAGTTTTATCTTTATTTTCGCTCTTTAGGGTCTGACTACTGAGGGGGTGCTTTTGTAATGAATCTACCAAATTTGTCCACGCCAAAAGTTGCTTTTTCAACATATCTTGTTGTGCCGAACATTCCGTTAATGCTGCAGCCTGAGTTTTACTACCCGCTAATTCTTGATGTAAACCTGCAATTTGTTTATCCAAATCAGCTAATTTTTCCAGTAGCTCAGCGATTCGTTTGGACGGAGTTGTATCAGACATCGTTGTTTTCGATGTCCCACTGCTGAATGTAGATTCCACAAACGACATGCTACTCGTTGACTGTTCTAAAGGAAGTGTTTGAAGATTTTTGGGTGTAGAAAACTCATTTGATATAGAGGGAGTCGGTTTATGGATTTTAGATGAATGAAAAGTGCTTTTAGTTTTGGGTGCATCACCCCTGCTCTGTGTGATAAAAACAGTATCTACTTTGTAAATTGTATCATATGTTCTTGTATTCAATTGATTTTGAACAGCTTCTAATTTCTCAGCCAACTGTTTGTTTTGCTGTTTCAAATCATTCATTTGCACCACGAGTAATGTTGTGATAGGCAATATCAACAAAAATGGCAACAGCCACAACCACGTAGCTATACGGTGTTTTTTCTCTTTTTCTGTCACAACTGCCGTTTCGTCGAGGCGTTTGGCGAGGTTTCCCCAATCGCTATCAATGGACGAAAACGAGCGTTCTGCTCGCAGTTTGTCTCCAAATATTTTATCAAATTCTTTATCGCTCATTGTATCGTATAGGAATTGTAGATTTAACCATGCATTCGACGACCCGATTCGTTGTCTTGGGTCATCAACATACGTTTTAGTTGCATCCGCGCTTTCGATAAATTTGATTTTGATGCCCCCTCAGTAATACCAAGTTTTTCGGCAATTTCAGCATGTGAAAAACCATCCACAACAAACATATTGAAAACAGTCCGATAAGCTGGGGAAAGATGCGCTACCATTTTAAAAATTTCTTCTTGCGTCAACTTTTCAATCACTTCAGTTTCCACTTCTACTCCAGAGGCATAACTCAATTCTTCATGCCGTGGGTGATTTTGCTGGCTTCTGTATCGGTCAATGGCTGTGTTGACAACGATGCGGTGCAACCAACCTTTGAACGAATAATCAGGGTTATAGCGGTCAATTTTTGTAAAAATCTTGAAAAAAGCATCATTCAAGACTTCTTTTGCCTCATCCGAACTCGCTGCATAGCGTGAACATACTGTCAATGCGTAATTATGAAAATGCGCATACAGCCGTTCTTGGCTTGAGCGTTCTCCACTGCGACAGCCTTCGACGAGTTTATTGATTTGTTGTTCCGTCATAAAACCTTTTTGATTGGCATCAATCTGTGTTTACTGTTTCTTTTGACTACGGATACACTGAGGGGGGAGTTGCTTTGAGTTGGGGGATTCGTGTTATTAATTGATTGGTTTTCGAAAACCAAAAACCAATCAATCAATAACGAATCAACTAATAACCAATCATTACTTTTTCTAAAACAGACTCATAGTAGGCTTCATAGAGTGGCAAGATGTTGTGCAAATCAAATCTTTTGGCTTGGGCAAGGGCATTTCTGCGGAATGTTTGGTGCAATTCTTCATTACATAATAGTTCAATGGCATATTTTGCCATTTCGTCCACATTACCAACTTCGCTCAAATAGCCTGTTACACCATGAATATTGACTTCTGGTAAACCTCCCGCATTGGTGGATAGCACGGGCACTTCACATGCCATAGCTTCCAATGCAGACAAACCAAAACTTTCAGAACCTGACGGTATGACAAACAAATCAGCTATAGCAAGTAGCTCTTCAATGGCATCTTGTTTACCCAAAAATCGAATTTCGTTGCAGAGACCAATATCGCGGCACAGTTCTTCGAGGTGCTGTCGCTCAGGGCCATCGCCAATGAGCAAGAGTTTAGAGGGTATTTTTTCGTAAACTTTTTTGAAAATAAAAATCACATCTTCTACCCTCTTGACTTTTCTGAAATTGGAGGTATGAACGAGGATTTTTTCGCCATTGGGTGCAATTATTTTTTTAAAATGATCTTTATTTATTTTTTTAAAACGTTCAAAATCAATGAAATTGTAAATCACTTCGATGTCTTTTGCAATTTTAAAATGTGCCAAAGTATCGTTTTTCAATGATTGCGAAACGGCTGTGACACCATCCGATTTATTGATACTAAACTCAACAACAGGTGCAAAAGCACGATTGTTACCCACTAAGGTAATATCCGTACCGTGCAAAGTGGTAACAACAGGTACGTACCTCCCCTCAGTAAGTAGTATTTTTTTGACAATATAAGCCACCGTTGCGTGTGGAATGGCATAATGCACATGCAAGAGGTCGAGGTTTTCGTATTTCACAACATCCACCATTTTTGAAGCCAAAGCCGTGTCGTAGGGCGGATATTCAAAAAGTGGGTAATCGGCATTGCTGACTTCATGGAAAAAAACATTTTCGTGAAAATGATGTTGTGCCAATCGGACAGGCTGTCGATAGGTGATAAAGTGAATTTTATGTCCTCTTTTAGCGAGTCCAAGCCCCAATTCGGTTGCGACCACACCACTACCGCCAAAAGTTGGATAACAAACAATGCCTATTTTCATATTTCTGTTGAGTTGATCTAAATTAAAAAGTTTCAATCATTTGGTTAAATGACAAATTGTTGTACAAAAAAAGTCAAAAATCAGTGAAAATCAGTTTAATTAAACGGTTTTCGAGTCTTTTTTAGACAAAGATGCCTAAAATTTGTATTTTTACTGAGGGGGTGTGTTTTGCTCCGTTTGAATCAATGAAACGCAGCGGTTGAGAAAAGTAAGGATTTTTTGATAATACACAGTGCCACCTGTTTCACTCACGTTGTCGTGTCCTGCCCCATTGACCACAAAGAACTCTTTATCAGTCGTTTTGAGCGCGGAAAAATTGTCGCGATGAAACTGTATGGGTATTTTTTCATCTACATCGCCGTGTATCATCAGGATAGGTTGCTCAATTTGGCGACAAAACTCTACGGGTTTGACATCGAAAGGGCGAAATTGTGCTATTTTGGCAGAACGCGACAAGATGCGTCGCACAAGCCAACGGCTACGGAACTTGAGCATGTCGCGCCCATATTCTTCGATGACATTCTCCAATGTGTTGAAAGTGCTTTCGATAATGCCAAATTTGAGCCTTTTTTCTATCGCCAATGCTTGGATAGCCACCGCACCGCCCATGGAAGTGCCATGAATACCGATGGGCAATTTTGAAAATCGCCGAAGAGTTTTGTTAATGACCTTAGATACATCTTTTTTTTCTAAATAACCAAAAGTGCAATATCTGCCTCCGCTACGTCCATGCGCTCTTTGATCATAAACAACAATATTGAAGCCTTGTTGTGCCAACCAACTAGCAAATGGGAAATAGACTTCCTTGGCACTTCCAATGCCATGCAAAACTATGATGGTTGCCTTCGCTTCAACCGTCAAAGCACGAATAAAGTACCCCCTCAGTATAGCGGCTCGTGCGCCATACACCCGAAAAGGTTGGAAGTGCAAGCCGAAATCGGAAGGTTTTACTTTTTCACGTTTACGAGAGGGTGAAATGGGTTTGTAGGGCAACCCGAACTCAAGGTATAAGACGATACCTATGATAAAAAAGATGATTAGAAAAGTAGTAAGAATCATGCGACCATTGCAGTTTGATGCCTAAGTTGACTCATATTTGTACATCTAATAAACAATACTTCAGTAGTTTTTTAAACGTAAATAACGCTGCCTACGCGGCTGAGTGGACCTTTCGGAGAGAGGTTTTAATTTTTTGTAAGTTCTCGAGCACAGCCCGAACTTACAAAAAATTAAAACCTCTCTCCATTCCCCTTTTTTTCGACGGCGAAGCTGTCCTTTTTCAACTAAAAATTACCTAAGTATTGATAAACGTATGTCAGTATTAAAAAGGTTTGTGGGGAATCAAGATTTATTTCTTGAAGGTAAGATTTTGTTATCGGATTGGCAACTATATTTTTATGGTGAATGCGTATAAATCATTGTCTATAAATAATTTACACGCATTCACCATAAAAATTTTCAGATTAATAGTTATGATTTCTTCAATGGTGTTGATTCTGTCCAAATAAGTTGACCATATTGGGACATTGTTTGATGCAAGCATTAAGGATGCGTTTTCCAGACTCCTTTCCGTCTATTTGGGGGTATTTCTTTTTGATTTCGTCACTGCATTTTTGGATTTCAGGTCGTAGAGCATCCATCTCACGAGCCACTTTCTTTATTTCGGAAGTCTGTTTATTCATTTCTAAATCTTTAAGCTTTTGAGCTTTTGTGATTAGAGGTTGTAAGCAGTTACAAGTCTCTATGGCTGCTTGGGTGTAAATATCTGAGGTAGTTGCTGATGGAAGCTGTGGCTCATTTGAGTTTTTTTTCTCCAAAGAGGACTTCTCAATACCATTAGATGTTGTGGTTGGTGATCTATCGTCTAAATCACAGCCATTTAGGATGAGTACAATAATTAGGAAACAGAACAGAATAGCTTGTTTTTTCATGAGAGTGAAATTTTAGTTACCGAATTAGTTTAAAAAACAGGGACAAATTATATATTTAACATATAAAAATCAAAGTGCATTTTATAAATTTTATTGAAAATACCTTATATAAGTTATTTTCATAAAACAAAAGCCCCGCACCTATTGGTGCGAGGCTTCGATAATATAGTCACTACGAGTTTATTTTTGAATCATCACTTGTTGTGCTGCGTCACGTTTGCCTTCAGCAGAAACGCGAATGAGATATTGCCCTGTTGCAAATTCGTTGACATCAATTTTGTACACACTATTTGCTACATTGTCAATGTGTTCACGAGAAACAACTTTACCAAATGTGTTATAGATAACAATATCAACTGCTTTACCTGTGTATTCACTCAAATTTACATTTAACTCATCGGATGCAGGGTTTGGATAAGCTCCGAAACCAATCATACGTTTGAATGTCACTTTCTTAACATCCGTCAATTTTTCAGTGCCATCATTCAAAGTCACTTTCACACGGTAGAAGTTGTCCCCCTCAGTAGGATTAACATCATAAGCCACATGAGTTTGAACTTGATCATCGAATTGTGTATTATTAACAGTTGACATTTTTTCAAAACTACCTGTGGCATCGTTCATTTTCTCAACTGTATAGTAGTCATTGTCATAGCCTGTGTTGCTCATAAAACCTAATCTCACACGGTCAGATTCAGCAGTTGCATTGACTGCTAACACACTATTTGATGCAATTGAATAAGTTGCTGTTGTCACTTCTTCGATTTTGAAAAGTTGTGCATCAGAACCGTTCCATGTGTATATCTGTAATTTTGTCCCGTCCGTAGTAGCACCTCCTGTAACATCAAGCACTTTACCACTTGCCCTATGAACAAGACGATAGAAACCTGTTGTTCCAACACATTCTACTTTCCAATCTTTATAACCACCTGAATAGTAATCATATTGATAAACTTTAGAAGCATCCGAAGTATAGTGACAAGCTAAATATTTACTGCTGTGACGTGCCATTACTTTGAAATAGCCGCTACCTAAAGAGAAGAAACGCCACTGTTGATTGGCTTGAGCATTGTAAGTCCATTGAATGACAGGGCAATCATTATTTGTACCTGCACCTGACACATCTACTGCTTTACCTGATTTTTTGTTTATAATGCGATAAGTTTTAGTTGAACTAAAGTTAATATCGCATGCTGCTGGCGCACAATCCGTTGCGTACACTGTCACACAGTTACTTTCGCTACCTGTATTACTCCAACTTGTACAGCCAACTGGGCGTGCACAACGGATAAAGTAGGTCGTCGTTGTCACACGGCTTGGCAATGTATAATTTTGCCCTGTGGCTCCTGCAATCGCTTGGCTTGATTGTGTCGGGCAGCCTGTGGTGGATTTCAACCACATGTATTCATGATTAGCTAAAGCTGTACCATTGATAACTGGAATATTATTCACACATGCTTTGCTAATGGTATTACCACTTACTGTACAGTTGATTGGCGCACAATCTGTTGCATACACTGTTACACAATTACTTTCATTCGTGATTCCCCAAGTTGTACACCCCTTAGGGCGAGCGCAACGGATGAAATAAGTTGTTGTTGTCACACGGCTTGGCAATGTATAATTTTGCCCTGTGGCCCCTACAATCGCTTGGCTTGATTGTGTCGGGCAGCCTGTGGTGGATTTTAACCACATATATTCATGGTTTGCTAACATTGAACCATTCAGAACAGGAATATTATTCACGCATACTTTAGTTATAGTATTACCGCTTACATTGCATGAAATATTGGTTGTAATGTTAATAATCAGGGTACAACGAGATACATTACCTTTTGCATCTACAGCTTTAAAGATAACCTTATGAACTCCCACAGCGAAACAAGAACCACTTGGCATGCCTGATTCAATTGTAACTGTTGCCGAACCACAGTTATCCGTTGCTGTTGGCATATTATAATTGATAGTCCAACATGTGCCTGCCATATTCGTTACATCCTTGTTGATAGATAAAGGGCAGGTAATAGTTGGAGGGATTGTATCATTTGCACATGGGTCACAATCTGTTGGCAAAACCGTTACACAGTTACTTGCATTTTGTACACTCCAGACAGTACAACCAACAGGACGAGCAATACGTACTAAGTATGTCGTTACTGAGGGGCGGCTTGTAAAATTAAAATTTGTTCCTGTTGCTCCGACAATAGCTTGATTCAAATCAGTAGGGCAACTAGAAGTGGACATCAACCACATATATTCATGTCCAGCAAGATTTGAGCCATTCAGTACAGGTAGGTTATCATTACAAGCTTTAACAATAAAATTACTATTTACAGAACAAACGATTGGCTTATAATATCCCTTATCAGCATCTAAATAGTTTTGTCCCACTCCTAAAACAACATTAATAGGTCCTAAATTTACTTGTGGTTTACCGTCAAGTGTAGCTTCAGGAAATTTTACATTGTAAATACCTGGCGTCAAACCTGTAAACAAATATTTGCCATCCGCATCAACAGCTTGTGTTGTAATAGTTTGAAAATTAGCATCACATAAAGTGATAGTCAAACCC
The DNA here is from genome assembly GCA_016787525.1 of Saprospiraceae bacterium. Classification (GTDB taxonomy): domain Bacteria; phylum Bacteroidota; class Bacteroidia; order Chitinophagales; family Saprospiraceae; genus JAAFJT01. The sequence goes on from JAEUUP010000024.1 coordinate 40,889, forward strand.
GTTATTGTAGAATCGCCTGTATCAAAAATACCATTGTTGTTTGCATCACAATATACTTGGTCACCTATGCTGCCCAAAGTTGGGCAAGGTTCGGCCGGTGTACCGCTCAATAGAATTGCAATATCAGAAACAGTAAACCCTGGAATATAATTTGTAAATTGTAACGCACTATTATCTGGCTGCGCAACGACAGTCCATTCAAACCAACCACCAGCACCATTTGAGGTTTGATCCTCGGTATTAAATAATTGATTCGCGCCAATACCTACCTGAAAAGGATGCATATGAATTTTTAAGCTCAACTCTCCTCCTGCGAGGGCATCTAGACCTTTAAGAGAACCACTTAAGCCATAGTAGTAATACCAACTATCTGTAGAAACACCTGTTTGATTATAGGGTCCGCTTGCATCAGGAGAATAAGACTTACCTGTCAGAGTAATATCAACAGCCAAACGGCGAGGGGTTGAATAGTCCCCAAATTGCTTAACAACACATTGAAAACGCGCTGTGCCATCAGGGTTTTCTATAAAGGTACCCGTTCCTTCCATCACCCAGGCGGCTTCTGTGCCATCGCCCAAAAGGTTAGTCATCGCAATGGCGATATCATCATAAATATTGGTGTTTGTTGCTTTTCCATTGGTCGCTTGACGCGTAACAGGAGAAGAACAAGGTGATTGCCCAAAAGTCAATATACTGAGGGGTGTAATCAGTAATAAGACGATTGTAAATAGCAAAGTACGACCTTGCTTGGCGCATGTGTACAGTTTGTCCATGACGTTGCTAAATGTTTAGTTTTAATGATTAAAAGATAATTTTGTATGAAATGGTTTGACCATTCAAGTCTAAGGGGGGAGAAAAGGGATACTTACATAGCCTCTATCAATATAAGTCTTGTGTAAATCACAGTGAGAAGATGGGAGGATACTTCTGTAGCATGAAATTAAAATCAATGTACTTACTTAAAAGTTTGCTTTGTGCGTAATTGCCTCACAAAGTTCGGTACTTTATACTCGCTTATGCAAGTTTTTTAGGCTTAATTTTACTCTTTACTGAATGGTATTTTTGGGAAAATAAAAAAATATTTTTTTTAAAACTTTAATAGTCAATACAATATAGGTTATCAAGTAGCTATTTCCTAAATTTACTATAGAGAAGTTAAACCACTCTATCAAGCAAAAAATACAACCGATCGGTCAAAAATAAGTCACAATTTCCCGATATTCGAAAACGGGTTATCGTCAACTAAAAAAAAACGGTTCATTGCCGAACTGTGACAATGAACCGTTTTTAATAATTGTATAACAAAAAATATTATTGCTGCTTTTCTACTTGCATGAAACTCAATTCAACTTCAGTACCACGACCAAAGATTTTGACAATAACTTTGAGTTTCTTTTTTTCTTCATTGATTTCTTGGATTTCACCTACAAAATCTGCAAAAGGACCTTCATTTATCTTCACAGTTTCGCCAACAATATATGGTTCCACCAGTGTTTCACCTGAACTTTGTGTTTCATCTACAACACCTAACAAACGTTTCGCCTCAGCTGTCTGCATTGGGATAGGGTCGTTTTTACCCAAAAAATGAATAACATTTTGTAGATTAACGATACCTGTGACAACATCTCCTTTCAATTTAGCAGGAACAGCCTCGACAAGTATATATCCTGGCAAAATATTACGCTCTGCGATGACTTTCTTGCCATTTCTGATTTTATAGACCTTTTCAGTAGGTACAACAACCTTAGGAATGAAATCGCTCCATTTTTCAGCAGCAATTTCTTTATCGATACGCTCTTTGACAGCTCGTTCCTTGCCACTGATGACGCGTAGGGAATACCATCTTGTTTCTTCTGCCATTTTTATTGATTGTTCTTAATGTCTCTAATTATTTTACACCATAGATGAGTTTCAATAATTGATTTGAAACTGTATCCATACCAAAAATAACAAGAGCTAACAAAACACTCGCCAACAGAACGACACCCGTTGTTTGTTGCAAGTTTGTCCATGTAGGCCAAGTCATTTTGGTGCGAAACTCTTCAAGGCTTTCTTGTACGTACTGTCTGATATTCATGACTTCAATTCAGTTTTAAAAAAAAGGGGGATTTCCGCCCCCCTCAGTATTTAAATATTTTTTAAGCGATAAAGGACTCTATTAGTAGATTTAATTTACTGATAGTTTTCTTTGAATCGTATTAGCACGGGCAGTAGGGCTCGAACCCACAACCTGAGGTTTTGGAGACCTCCACTCTACCAGTTGAGCTATGCCCGTGTTTAAAAGCCAATAGTCATTGGTCAACAGTCATTTTTCTGTAAAGATAATGACTATTGACTAATGACCAATGGTTTTTACTATAATTAGGCAATAATTTCAGTGACCTGACCAGCACCTACTGTACGACCACCTTCACGAATTGCAAAACGAAGACCTTTTTCCATCGCAATTGAATTGATGAGTGATACTTCGAGTTCAACATTGTCACCTGGCATAACCATTTCAACGTTTGCTGGCAATTTGCAATCACCTGTTACGTCAGTTGTACGGAAGTAGAATTGTGGTCGGTAACCATTAAAGAATGGTGTATGACGACCACCTTCATCTTTTGACAAGACGTAAACTTGGCATTTAAAATGTTTGTGTGGTTTCACTGAACCTGGTTTACAGATAACCATACCACGTTTGATAGCTTCTTTGTCAATGCCACGTAACAAAATACCTGCATTATCACCTGCTTCACCACGGTCAAGGAGTTTACGGAACATCTCAACACCTGTACAAGTTGATGTCAAAGCTTTCTCGCCGTCTTTCATCATACCAATGATTTCAACTGCTTCGCCAACTTTGATAACACCACGCTCAATACGACCAGTTGCAACCGTACCACGACCTGTAATTGAGAACACATCCTCAACAGGCATCAAGAATGGTTGGTCAACCAAACGCTCTGGCTCTTTAATCCAAGTATCACAAGCCTCCATTAAGTCCATAATTTTTTGGACATAAGTGGCATCACCTTCGAGTGCTTTAAGAGCAGAACCTTGAATTACAGGGCTATTATCGCCATCAAATTCATATTTGCTCAACAATTCGCGAACTTCCATCTCTACAAGTTCCAACATCTCTTCGTCTTCGACGATGTCCACTTTGTTCATGAACACAACCAAAGAAGGAACACCTACCTGACGAGCTAAAAGGATGTGCTCGCGTGTTTGTGGCATCGGACCGTCAGTTGCAGCTACAACGATGATTGCACCATCCATCTGAGCCGCACCTGTTACCATGTTTTTCACATAGTCGGCGTGACCTGGACAGTCAACGTGAGCATAGTGGCGGTTAGCTGTTTGATACTCAACGTGAGCTGTATTGATCGTGATACCACGTTCTTTTTCCTCAGGAGCAGCATCAATTGAGTCATAAGACATAACTTTTGCCAAACCTTGCTTTGCGAGAACCGTAGTGATTGCTGCTGTCAAGGTAGTTTTACCGTGGTCAACGTGACCGATGGTACCGATATTAAGGTGCGGTTTCGACCTGTCAAAGGTTTCCTTAGCCATTAGATTATTTTTTTAATAAATTTAAAAATTTCAGAATTTGATAAATTATTCAAAGCCTCGACCGAGGCATTTAATACAAAACACTGTAAGGTTTCAATCCCCTACTCTTGCGAGCCGTTGATGGGAATTGAACCCGCGACCTCTTCCTTACCAAGGAAGTGCTCTACCACTGAGCTACAACGGCTTAACTGAAAATTTACGATTCTCTTTTTTTATGGAGATTTACGATTGACGAAGGAGAGTTGTTGCATCGGATAACGTAAAACGTAAATCAAAAATCGTAAATCGTCAATGTAAGCTGATGAGCGGAAGACGAGTCTCGAACTCGCGACCTACAGCTTGGAAGGCTGTCGCTCTACCAATTGAGCTACTTCCGCAATGTGTCAGTAGTCAGTAGTCATTAACTATTTCTTAAAAAATAAGAATAACTTAATGACTAATGACTCAATGACATTTCGACCAAAGAAAGGGTAGAATGAGTGGGAGCAGATGGATTCGAACCACCGAAGGTGTAACCAGCAGATTTACAGTCTGCCCCATTTGGCCGCTCTGGAATACTCCCATTTATTAGAGCCAGTGGAGGGAGTCGAACCCCCGACCAGCTGATTACAAATCAGCTGCTCTACCTCTGAGCTACACTGGCTATTTATGGATTTTTCCAAGAGTATTACAGGTAAAAGAACTAACTTGATTTTCGATTTTGTCGCTGTTTTTAAGCTCCCTCAAAACCGTCTCTCAAAAAGCGATGCAAAGATAGAGCCATTTTTTTTTCTTGCAAACTTTTACTTCAAAAAAATTATTTTTTTTTCTTGCTTTTATCAAACATCAACTGCATTGTCTTTTGTCAATTTCTCATAAAAGCGAGCTGCCTCAGTATCCAATCTGTTTTTTGTCTCCAAATCTACCCGCATCAGACCAAATCGATAAGTCGGACCTAAATGCCATTCGAAATTATCGAACGTTGACCAATGAACATAGCCCCAAATAGGAACACCCTTTTTTATCGTTTCATGAATCACCTCTAAATAATCTTTCAATGCTTGTATCCGCATTTCATCACTTTCGGTACAAACACCATTTTCAGTTATTATAATCGGTTTTTCATACTTTTTGTAAAACCGTTTGATTATTTTCTCTAAACCTTTTGGGTAATATGCCCACATTTGGTCATGAGGTATCCCCATTTTATTCAACTTGTCAGGTCGATGCACCTCAGAAATGAGCCTTGGATCAAAAAGAATGTTGGCATAGTAGCTCAAGCCCCAAAAATCAACTTTTTCAAAATGTTTTGCCGCCCAAGTATTATAAAAATAATCTACCACTTTTGCAACAACAGAGCCTAAAATATTGACCCCTTTCATAGAAGCTGTATTCAAAGAAATACCTACCGGCTTCACTTTATCATGCACCTTCAACATCGTATAAACCGTTTTGTGCGCAATACCCATATTTTTAATGACTTCTTGCGCCTTGCTCATACTTTTACGATGTGGTGGAAAATCGCCAAAAAAATAAGCATTTGCCGCATACGCATTCGGTTCATTGAATGTATTCCAATATGATACGTATTTACCAAAGTGAAAGATACATTTTTTTACAAAATCTGTAAAAAAACCTAAATTTTCTTCATACAACCAGCCGCCTTTTTCTTCAAACCACTTTGGATTAGTAAAATGATGCAAAACGAACATGATACTCATACCCCCCTCAGTCAATTCTTGAAAAAATTGACGGTATTCCTGAACAACCTCATGGTGAAACTTACCATATGGCTCTGTTTGCAAACGCGCCCAATCCACACTGCAACGATAAACAGTCCCAAAACGACGAATATGCTGAATATCCTCTGCTCGGCGCAATTCATGGTCTGTTGTCCTCTCCAGAAAATGACCATCTTTGGCTCTTAACCCTTTGAACGAATGTTCGGACGCTGTTTCGATTTGCGCAGCAGCCGTAGATGTTCCCCAAAAAAAATCCTGTGGAAATTGTAGAAGCATGGTTGTATTTGGTTGTTTTATTATAGTGTTTGAACTATTTGGCTGTAAAATTTATATTTTCATAAATATCTTCCATTTTTATCGCAACACCTAAAGAACGAAGTGACACTGTGTTAGACATATTCGTTTCGGTTTTGATGCGCCACAAGTCTTCTTCTTCTCTAAAACGGGTTTCAACTGATGGTTTTTTGCTATCAATCAAAACATATTCTTTGAAACTTGGCAACATTTTATACAAATCGAACTTACCAAAACGGTCATAAACTTGTGTACTTCTTGATAAAACCTCTACGATTAGCAATGGATTGACAATCAAATCCGTCCGACCATTCCAATACTGAGGGGTCTCACAAACGACTAACGCATCAGGATAAACCCCAAAGTTCATGGGTTCAATATAGATTTTTAAATCACTATTGTAAACTCTAAATTTAGTTGGTAAAGGACGAACTGCCCATTTTAAAGCAGCACCAATGTTGAGTCCTATTTCGCTATGTCTGTCTGTTCCTCCTGGCATTTTAATAATTTTCCCATTGTAAAATTCATGTTTCTCAACCGACCGTTCTTCGCGACGAAGATACTCTTCGAGCGTATAAACCTTAGGTTCTCGTATTTTTTTTGTTCCTATTACCAAGCCTAACATGTCTTTTATTTTTGCTGCAAGTTAATCCGTTCTCTTATAATATCCAATAAAGCCTTTTAGTTCACTTTTAGAATACGCACTTTTTCATTGTTTATGCCCAAAATAAAAGTTTTTTGCTGCCCAATTTGAAGCGGTAACATGCGTCTCACCTCACCCTTAATTTGCACCCCCTCAGTATTTTTCACCTCAAAATGCCCGTTTCCTTTGTTAATCAGTAATTTGCCATAGTCCGCATCGTAACGTCCCAATTGAATATTGTTGCCAAAATAGTTGCCATACATCAGCACATCTGGCAAATTATCGCCATTGGCATCTATAATTTGTGCCGTCATATAGGGTGTCCATTGCGCCAAATCTGGTAACGAAACGGTCTCAAACTTACCATTCCCTTGATTGATTAAAACAGCATTATCGAAATAGTTGGCTTCGTATTTTTGTGCTTTTTTCAGTTTTTCAGCCGTAAAAATCTCCTCTAAACTCATTTCCGCAAACTTTCGAGCATACAAAATCTTCTTTTTCAAAATCGGTACTTGTCGCTGCAAATCGGCAATTGTCGCAAAAACATGTTCCTTGCCTTGTAAATAGTAAGTAACGATTTGTTCTTTTTTGCCGTTTCCGTCGTAATCATTATAATACATCCTAACAGGTTCTTTCTCCGATGCCTTTAAGCGCGAATTTTGACCTAAATTGCCTGCTATGAAGTCCAAATCACCGTCATTATCTACATCGCAAGTCAATATAAAATTCCACCAACCTCTTTTATCTGTCAATTTTGTCGTTTTAAAACTGTTTTTTTCGTTCAAAAACGCATAAATACCATCCCATTCAACAGCTACAATCAAATCTTGGTCACCATCTTTGTCCACATCTGCCAAAACTGCATTTTTGACCATCCCTATTTTCGATAAATCCTTATTATACTGAGGGGTCACATCTGAAAAATGTCCATGTCCATCGTTTTGCAACAAATAGGATTGTGGCGTTTCGCCATAAGCCCACACAACTGACCTTGCGCCCAGAAACAAATCGAGAAAACCATCGCCATTGAAATCCAAAGCCTGCAAAGTGTTGACTGTCGAATAAATGCCTTTGAAAGCATCGGGCAGACGTGTAAAATTGGCTTTACCATCATTCAGATACACGCGAGATTGTTGTTTTTCATCGTTATTGTAAAACTCATTACCGCCCGTACCGACCACTAAATCCTTGTCTTTGTCATTGTCCACATCTATCAAAAGTGCATCCACGTCTTCATAAGTGCTATCCAAATCAAACGCAGGACAAGGTTTCCGCGAAAAAGTGCCATTTTTATTTTGCAAAAACAGACCTGCTCGCTCCCATTTGGCATTGCCAACGAACACATCATCTAAACCGTCGCCATTCACATCTCCAACTGCCAAGGCAGGTCCATCCGTTGAAGTCAGATGAGGTAAAAGTGGCTCTCGATTGAGTTCCACGAAGTCATTTTCAGTGTGCTTGAAATCTAATTGAGTTTGAAGTGTCAAATCGGCTAATTTACTGAGGGGGTATTTTTTTCGATTTACAAAACGTTGATAATCAAATTTTTGCAAACCTTTTTTATAAACGAACTCATTCACTCCCTGCCATTTCAACGTATTTTTATCTAATTTTTGAAACGTATTATCTGTCCAAACCAAAACCAAACTATCTATCGTTTGCGGATTGCCCACACCTGCGTACAAAGGCGTTTCCATACTTGATTGAAAACCTCGTGTCGGATATTTCTCAAAAATCATGACTGAATCGCCTCTATAAGCTATCAATTTAGAGCCTATCGCATTCCTATTTTTTTCAGAACCGACCAGTTTTAATGTCAATAGTTGATGCGCTGAATCTTTTTTAGCCAAATTTTCATACACGAAAGCCTTATCGTTGATGTTTGTCGTCACAATATCCAAATCGCCATCGTTGTCCAAATCAGCATAAGCCGCGCCATTAGAGTATGAAATTTTATTGTTTTTTATAAAATATTGTTGGTCTTTGAATTTTAAATCACCCTCATTTCTATACAATTTATTGTCTAATTTAATCTCTGGAATATTTCTAACAATATCTAAATCTTTATCAGTCAATGTATTATTCACTATTTTCGATTGAAACTCATCTGCACCTGCAAATTTTATGTAGTCAATATCATTCATACGCTTTGGAATGCCATTGCTGATGAAAATATCTTTGTTCCCATCGTTGTCAAAATCAAAAAACAGCGTTGCCCACGACCAGTCTGTGGCTTGAACACCCGAATAAGTCGCTATTTCGCTCATCGTGCCGTTGCCATTGTTGATTTGCAAAGCATTGCGCGCGTATTGATGATTGTAACCATAATTTCGCTTGAATTGATAAATACCAAACGCATCTTCGCCTTCGGAAGCCTTCAATACAGATGGAGTGTATGGCTGCATATCGAGGCTCATTAGGTCGTTCCAACCGTCATTGTTCAAATCTCCGATGTCAACACCCATGCTAAATGTGCTTGTGTGGTTGATATAATCGGTAATTTGTTCCTTAAAAGTGCCATTTCGTTGGTTGATATATAGATAATCGTTCTCATGAAAGTCGTTGCCGATGTACATATCGGGATAACCGTCGCCATTGATATCGCCCACAACCAAACCCAAACCATAGCCCAAAGCGTTGCTGTAAATGCCCACTGTTTTTGTAATTTCTACAAATTTTCCATTCTCATTTTTAAAAAAACGGTCGCCTGAAAGCGGATGATATTTGTATTTACCTTCTTGAAAAACAGCGCGAGGTCCAAAAGTACCATTGTTGTGCAGCGAATGATTGAGTTGGAACATATCCAAATCGCCATCCAAATCGTAGTCAAAAAACGTGGCTTGCGTACCAAAACCAACCAAATCCAAACCATATTGCTTCGATTGTTCTTCAAATTGTGGCACCCCCTCAGTATTCACTCCCTTATTGATATACAATTTGTTATGACTTTGCAATTGCAAATAATTGCCGACCACGCTCACATAAATATCCAAAAGCTCATCTTGATTGATGTCCACCACTGCTACCCCATTCGCCCAATCCATACTTTTGCCCAAACCTGCCCCCTCAGTAATGTCTTGAAATTTTAAGCCTCCTTTATTCACATATAATTTATTCGATACTCGATTACCCGAAAAAAACAAATCTAACAAACCGTCATTATTGAAATCGCCTACGCCGACACCCGAGCCATTGTAATAATACATGTACTTAAAAATATTGAAATCCAAATTCACCGTCAAGTCGTTGGAGAAGTCAAGACCTGTTTGTTCCGCTTCCAAAAGTTTGAAAACGGGTGTGCCAGCTTCTTGTTTTATGCCTGTTTTTTGACATGAAAAAGCAAACAGAACAAGTACACATATTGCTAAAATGTTTTTTTTCATAACTTTCAGTATCTTGTTCATGACATAAAATCAAAAACAATATTGATAGATTCTGCATTAATTTGGCTAAAAAGAAGCCAAAACGATAAAAATTGCTCGTTAACAGATTATATAACCGACAAATCCGTAACCATAACCGTCACTTCAAAATCCTTAACAACTTTAATAATGACTCGGCGATTGCCATCTACTTTTGCATACACTTTTTCACCTGTTGGCAAGATTGCAATGAAAAAATCTTTTCCATACCATTTTTCCATCAAGGTTTTCACTTCTGCCACTAATTTGTCGGTTTGCATATTGGGGTTCCAAGGGTCTAAGGTTTTGTAAGTGAACAAAAAGGGGATTTCAGCAATTTTACCATCTTTAAATTGAGGAAAAAAGTTTAATTGAACAGGGAAATTGGATGTTATTTTACCAATTTGATACTCAACTGATTTGTTATAGCCTTCAAAAAAAACGCCTTTTTTGTTCATAGCCCAACAGTAATTATAAAAATCTTGCTGCGCCATACCCAAATGTATCCCCATAAAAACGCTGTCTTGTCTTATGCCCTTAGCCAGTTCTTGTTTTTCAATTTTTGCTAAATCTTTCGCGCTGTTATTCTTACAAGCAACGAGCAAGAATCCAATAAAAAGTAAACAAACGATTGTTCTCATAAAAATTTAAAGTTTTAGTTAACATTTTTAGTAGCAGTTTTGCATTGCAATAAACGCAATTTATCGTTATTAACTGCTATCAACAAATAATTCAAACCTTTGATTTTCAACTGTTTAATATCTTTAATCATGCCTTTTACCATCAGTCCGCTTTGATTTGTACTGAGGGGGGTAAAATTCATATTGCCATTATTCAACAACACATCTCCGTAGCTACCATCAATGCGACCATACTGAGGTAAAAAATTAAAATTGTTGCCACCAACAACCAAATCGAGTTTGCCATCGGCATTGACATCGCACGCATGAATGGCACATATTGACGATAGTTGTACTTGATAAGGCAGTTCTTGCAGCGAAAAATTACCTTTCCCATCATTGACGGCTACGATGGATTTGAAATAATCTACTTGTTTCACTTGAGCCGACTTCAATTTATTGCTTGGGAGTAATTCTTGAATGGATTTTTTAGCATAGTCATGGTGTTTCAATACGTTTTTCTTCAATATAGGCATCTCTTTCACCATGTCTCGTTTCATAATAACAGGCAAATCTTTACCATTTAAAGAATAAGAAATGATTTTTTCCATATATCCATTGCCGTCAAAATCATTGAGCCACAACTTCAAAGGTGGGTCATTGCGGTCTGCCAAATAGCAGTTTTCGCCTGTATTGCCCAAAATCATGTCCATATCGCCATCGCCATCAAGGTCAGCCGTTTCTATGGCATACCAAAAGCCATTTTTGCCCTTGAAAGCGTCCGTACTGAGGGGGGTAAATTTACCTGTATTATTTAATTTGAAGACAGTCGGCGACATCCACTCGCCTACGATGATTAACTCACTGCGCTTGTCACCGTCCACATCTGCCCATTTCGCATCAGTCACCAATCCTATATATTCCAATTCAGGAGCTACTAAGGGGGTCACATCGGTAAATTTGCCTTGATTGTTTTGATATAAATAATTTTTAGGCGATATCCCGTATTGGAGTGGCGTACTGCGGCTGCCTACAAACAAATCTAAGTCGCCATCACCATCATAATCGTTTGAAATGATAACCGAAGTATTGAAACCGTTGCTGGGTAATGACCCAGGGTGCATGACAAAATTGCCTTTACCATCGTTGAAAAACAAACGGTCTTGATTCTCGCGTGCGCCTACTGGCGCATAATTACCGCCCGAACCGACGTATAAATCCAAATCTCCGTCGCTGTCTGCATCGAAAAAATGAACAGCAGTATCTTCAAAATCAATAAATTTTGCGACCTCTGGATTTGTTGCCGCCTTGAATGTACCGTCTATTTGCTGAATATAAACAGCTTTCGCTTGTCCTTTTGCGCCACAAATATATACATCGTCTAATTTGTCGCCATTGACATCACCGACTGCTGTTTTGGGCCCTTCTTTTGAGAGCATCATTGGCACAGTGCGCTCTGTATAAAAATCTATATGATCTTCTTCTTTGTGTATCGGCAAACCATTCACCAATTTTTCGTTGTTGAGTAACAAAGGTGTGGCAGTCGCTTTTTTATAGTCTGCTTTTTGTCGTTTACATTTGGTATATTCAACTGTATTGAGTTTATTCAATTGAAAATCAGTCAGTTTTGTATAAGTTCTATCCTGCCAATAAATCAAAACACTATCTACTTTCTGCCCTTGGGGTAAACCTATCATCAACTTATTGTCCACACAAGATTGAAAACCTCGTGTTGGAATATTCTCTTTTTGATAAATTTGTCCACCACTAAACACCTGAACTTTTGCACCCACTGCAAAAGTGTTCGCAGCATCCCCCCTCAGTAAAAAGCCCATATAAGTAGCCGAACTGTCCTTTGTTGTGTTGTTTTGATAGACCAAAGCCTCCTGATTGACGTTGTTGATGACCAAATCGAGGTCTCCGTCGTTGTCCAAATCGCCATAAGCAGCACCATTTGAAAAAGTTTTATCCGTCAAACCCCATTTATTGGACACATCTTCAAAGCGCAAATTGCCTTTATTTCTGAACATCAAATTTTGAATCGGCACTGAGGGCATCCTTTTTATGATTTCATCCACTTGCTCTTTTTGCCCCGTCAAAGCCATTCTTTGAATGATGTCATCAGCAAAAAAATCAATAAAATCTTGGTCAATCACATCATTGTAGATGCCATTGCAGACCAACAGGTCTTGCAAACCATCAAAATCAGCGTCAAAAATCAACGCACCCCACGACCAATCCGAAGCAGCCACACCTGCATAGTGCGCAACATCTTTGAAAGTACCATCGCCCTGATTTATTTGAAGGGTATTTTGAGAATATTGGTGATAAAATCCACGCGATTGCTTCAAATTATAGACATCAATGCTTTCAAATTCAGTCGTTGTTTTCAATCGTTCCTCATCATAAGGCAACATTTCGGTCGCAAACACATCGGGCAATCCATCGTTATTCACATCTGCCATGTCCGAACCCATCGAAGCTGTACTCAGATGCTGCATGGCTTCCGTCGCTTCTTCTTTGAATGTTCCATTTTTTTGATTGATGTATAAATAATCACGTTCAAAAAAATCATTGGACACATAAATATCCAACCAACCGTCATTGTTGACATCGCCCACCGTGACACCCAAACCAAAACCTATTAAACTACCATAAATCCCCGCTTTTTCACTAACATCTACAAATTTTCCGTTCTCATTTTTCAAAAAAACATCACCACCGCCTTTCAAAAAGTCATCAACTTGCCAATCTTTTGCACGCAGGTTGCGGTTGTTAGAATAGTTGAGCGCGTTGACAGGAATAAAAGAATTTTTCAAGATGTAGCAATCCAAATCGCCATCGCCATCGTAGTCAAAAAAAGCGGCGTGCGTGCTATAACCCAATTCATCTAAACCATATTCTTTAGCTTTTTCTGTAAATGTTAAATCGCCATTATTGATAAACAATTGATTGCGAGGAACTATTTTATTGAAGTATCCTGCATTACATACATAAATATCTAAAAAACCATCGTGATTGATGTCCACCATAACCACACCTGTACTCCAACTGTCCTTTGATTCAATACCTGCTTTTTCAGAAATATCGTCGAACTTCATATTGCCTTTATTCAGATAAAGTTTGTTCGCACCCATATTTGCTGTAAAAAACACATCGGACAGACCATCGTTATTGATGTCGCCAATAGCTACGCCACCTCCGTTGTAGTAGTTGCGGTAGGTCAAAATATTAACATCTTTGGTATTTGAGACAGAATTTGTAAATTTAATGCCTGTTTGGTCGGACGATATTTTTGAGAAAACCGAAGTTTCTGACAAAGTTGTGGTTTTGTTGCAAGCAAAAAGAAAAATTGCCAAGGCAAAAGCTATGGTGTAAAATATCTTCATGATTTGTTTTTTATACATTCTAAGTTGCACGCTGTGAAGCCCCCTCAGTATTTGAGCAGATTTTGAGGTAAAATTAGGGTATTTTTCGAGCAATGCAGTAGGATATGCCCGAAATATTGCCGAAATTTAAGATTTTCTTGTTCATCAAAAAAACGAATTTTATTATGAAAAAGACGCTGTTTTTCCTATCTGGATGGCTATTTTATCATACTCTTATGGCACAACCCATAGCTGACCCCAATTTTGCAGAAGCGATTAGATTGTTTTGCTCTACATGTATTGATAATGCTAATCAAATAACTGATGATGGTCGCAAATTGACCAGTTTGACGATTGCTATTCGGAATATTAACGATATTACGGGTATAACCGCTTTTTCTTCTCTGACTTCTCTTAACTGTGGCAACAATAATTTGACGTTTATTCCAGCCTTACCTGTGAACTTGCAGACGCTGCATATATCAAATAATAAACTCAAAACTTTGGCTAATTTGCCTCAAAATTTAAGAAACTTATATTGCAAAAATAACCAACTCCAAACTCTACCCTCAAATTTACCACCTAATCTGCGCATTTTAGATTGTTCGGATAATGTATTGACAGCTTTACCAGCGTCATTACCGCAGAAATTGGAGTCGCTGCTTTGCTCTAATAATTTGATTGGCACATTACCGCCTTTACCACAGAGCTTAGGAGCATTGGTTTGTGCCAACAATAAGCTCGATAGTCTGCCCACAATACCACCCAATCTAAGCTTATTGAGCTGTCAGAATAATGACGCACTTCGATGTTTACCTAAACTACCAGACTCTCTTGCCTATTTGTACATTTCAAAAAATATTACATGTTTACCCAATAAGGTGTCAAAAGCCAGCATTTTAAGTTTTGAAGGTATTGTATCACAGCCCGTCAGTCTGCCTATCTGCTCTGATTTGAAAAATCCACCTTGTCCACCATTACCAAAAGATACATCAGTCATCGTGGAACATGATTTGAAGATTTACCCTAATCCTACTGAGGGGTATATTAGAATTGATTATCAAGGACTTATCTATAAAATTGAAGTGATAAATTATTTGGGTCAAACTGTTATGTACCCCTTAGCAAATGAAATAAACATATCGGGTTTAGCAAGTGGTTACTACATAATAAAAATTGAATCGGACAAAGGAACTCATTTTGAAAAAATCATTAGGCAATGACCCCTCAGTATTTCGCAAAAAATAGGGTATCAAATTGCTTTGATACCCTATGTCGTTTATACAATTAGGTTATGATTAATAACCAGCATTTTGCTTCAAGTTAGGGTTTGAAGTAACCGCGTCAGCAGGAATTGGGTACAAAACAGTACCGGGGTTTTTGTTTACAACACCTGCACCTGTCAAGAAAGTACCAAAACGGATTTCGTCTGAACGACGACCGCCTTCCCAGTAAACTTCACGACCACGCTCGTCAGCCATAGCATTCAAGTCTAAAGCTGCCAAAACTGCTGCGCCACGTTTTACACGAAGTGCATTGATCGTAACTAAGGCTCCTGCTGCACCACCTGTACCACCACGCAATTGAGCTTCAGCTTTCATTGCGACAGCGTCACCATAGCGAGCAAGGATATATTTACCAGCGTTTGCAGGGTGATATTTGATGACACGGATACCTTTTTCAGTTGCTGCACCTGCGAGTGGAACGTCGTCAGAGAACACCAAAGGTTTTTTACTTCTTGAATCCACCAAAGCAGTACCATTATCTTTGTATTGTTGACCACGCAAGAAGCCTAAGCCAATACCAGAGTATTCTTTACCGTCTTTTTTCGCAGGTGAACCGATACGCTGGTCAGCTGCGGAGAATTTAGAGTAGAAATCAGCCAAAGTTGCAAAACCATTCCAACCTGATGGGTTTTGGTCGTAGTGCAAAGTCATGAACCAACGGTTAGAGGGAGAGCCTTCCAAACTTACAAAGATGATTTCTTTTGTTGCTGCTGTAGAGAAGTTGTCGAAGTAGTTAGCTTCTAAGTCATAGCCATCCGCTGTGATAGCATCAACATAACTAACAACTTTGTTCATATCTGCTGCATCGAATGTATATGGACCTTCAGGTTTAGCAGATTTGTAAACAGCTTTGTTCAAGTACAATTTAGCCAACAAGAAGTTAGCTGCTGCTTTTGAAGCCGCACCATTTGTTGCAGATGGTCCTTTTTTAGGCAATGCAGGTAATGCTTCTTCCAAGTCTTTAACGATAAAGTCGAATGCCTCAGAACGAGTCATTACTTTAGGATTGACATCAACACCATCTGTTGTATTACGGAAAGGCACTTGTCCCCAATAGTCCATAACATGGAACATGTTGAAAGCACGCAAGAATTTAGCTTCTGCTGCTTGGAGGGCTGAAGGGTTTGCAGCCAAAACTTGGTTACATTTATAAACACGTTGGTTCAATTGATTCCAAGCGTTCAAGTTCCAAGAGTGTGTTGCGTCCCAAGTATGTTGGTCGAGTGTACGCCAAACACCATTATCGCCCCAGTCAACACCACGAGTTGGAGGAATCATCTCTGCACATGCGTGCATACCCAAAGCGTAGATATTCGCCTGGTCTGTGAATGCACCGAGGTCTTTATAAGCACCATTCAACAATTCTGTTGGGTCGCCAGCTGATGTGCCACCCGTAGATTTTGGAATGATTGAATCTGTTTCTTTATTATCTAAATCTGTACAAGCACCAACTGCTAAAGAAAGTGCTGCGATAGCTAAGAATTTAGAATTAAATATTTTTTTCATGATAATTTTTTATTTATTTTTTTAATTAAAATGAAACGTTTGCACCAACTGTCCAAGTTTTAGTTCTTGGGTAAGCCGTGTAGTCAATACCGAATGAAGGAACACCATTGATAGATTTGTTTGTGTTGACCTCTGGGTCTTGACCGCTGTATTTTGTAATGGTCAACAAATTTTGACCTGTTACGAAAACACGTACACCACTGATAATGTTATTTTTCACTGGTAATTTATAGCCCAACGACAAGTTTTGGAGACGAACGAAATCACCTTTTTCCAAGAAACGTGTTGAAACGTCTGGTGCATTCAATGGACCTTCTGAGCTGCTTGCAATGTCTTTAGTTACGTTACGACCGTTTGCCAAAGAACCTCTTGTGAAGAACGCATTAGCTGTGTTACTATAAATATAGTTACCAAATACACCATTGAAGAAGATACTTGCGTCAAAACCTTTGTAGCTGAATGAGTTTGTCAAACCACCTGTAACTGTTGGAAGCGGACTTGCACCAGAGAACTGTTGAAAGTCACCATCAGGATAGATTGAGTTACCCGCTGCATCATAGCCACCAAAGTTACGCAAGAAGAATGCGAACAAAGGTTGACCTTGTTGGATACGTTGAGCAAATGCACCTGTCAGACCTTGACCATTGATTTCACCTGTATTGATGATACTACCGAATGATTTAACAACGTTTTTGTTGTTTGCAATGTTGAAAGCAACATTCCAGTTAAAATCTTTACCATCAACAGCAACAACGTTCAATGACAACTCAACACCTCTATTTTGTACGTCAGCGTCCAAGTTTCTCCAAGTAAATGGTGTTGGCGCAGGTTGAGCAGAAGTTACTTGAATCAACAAATCTTTTGTATGTTTGTCATAAAACTCCAATGAACCTGAGATACGGTTATTCATAAAGCCAAAGTCCAAACCTAAGTTTGTCATGCTTGTTTGCTCCCATTTCAAGTTAGGATTATTGAAAGATACGTCACCGAAGCCACCACCATTCAAGTCACCACCTGTGTTAATATCCCAACCACCATAACGTTGTCTTTGCGTGTACAAGTTGTGTGGAATTTCTTGGTTACCAGTCACACCATAACCAATTCTCAAACCTAAGTCAGAGAAAATGTTTTTAGGAATGAAAGACTCCTCAGCCAAACGCCATTTGAATGCGAAAGAAGGGAAATTACCATATTTGTTATTACCACCAAAACGAGTTGAACCGTCACGGCGAATAGATGCTGTCAACAAATACTTGTCGCTGATAGAGAAGTTGACACGTGCAAAGTAAGATTGTAACTCATCAAATGTATTGTAAGAGTTTGTTGGTGCAACCGCTTTACCACTACCTGCATTCACAGAAGCATAGTTGTTGATCATTACATCAAGGTCTGATGTGTTGAAGTTATAAAACTCAAAGCTATTACCCGCGTTATTGAACGACTGATAAGAATAACCTAACAAACCTGTAAAGTTGACAGAACCAAATTTCTTATTGTAAGTGAAATAGTTTTCCCACAATGAGTTATTGATTTGGATATCATTCAAGTAAAGACGCCCCTTACCAATAACATCATTTTGGTTAAAATCTCTTGAATAAGCATTTTTACGAGAAGACATTGAACGGTCGAAACCTAAAGCGGTTTTGAAATGCAAACCATCCATGATTTCCAAGTCTGCTGTCAAGTTACCCAAAGCTTTCAATGTATTAGTGAAGTCTTTGTTGTACTTCAAAATAGCAGCAGGTGTCGGTTCTGGTGTTGAACCTGGATATTGGAATACTGTACAAGTGTCGCAATCCAACTTAGTTCTTGTTTTGTCGTATTGATAAATCGGAATCGTTGGATTTGATTTCAAAATAGAACCCAATAAGTCACCGTTAAAACCAGAGTTATCCGTGATTGGCACGTTATCGTCATGGATTTGTGCAGCAGTCAATTGAACACCAACTGTCAATTTATCATTCCAAAACTTTTGTTCGCCGTTGAAACGAGCATTGTAACGTTTGATAGCACTGTTTTGGATGATACCCTCTTGGTTCAAATAACCGAAAGAGAAACGATAGCTACCTTTGTCGCTACCACCACCATAAGATACTTGGTGATTGTGTGCCAAACCTGTGCGGAACATCACATCTTGCCAGTCTGTTTGGCTGCCTTGATTTTGTGATGCACCTGCTGCTGCAACAAATTCAGTAGCACTCAACAAGTCATACTTTTTAGTAATAGAGCTGGCACCCAATGAGTAAGCATACTCCAATGTACCTTTGCCTTTACCTTTTTTTGTTGTAATCAATACAACACCATTAGCACCACGCGCACCGTAAATAGCCGTCGCAGAAGCATCTTTCAAGATGTCGATTTTCTCGATGTCTTCTGGGCTCAAGAAGTTGAGTGGGTTTTTAGGTGCTGAACGGCCCAAACCTGCGTCGTCACCACCAGCAGAAACGTCGTCACCACTGAGGGGTACACCGTCCACTACAAACAATGGATTGTTACCGCTACGTACTGAAGACGTACCACGAATACGCACATTGATACCACCACCAGGTTGACCACTGTTTTGTGTGATGTTCACACCAGCAGCACGACCTTGGAGCAATTGCTCAACAGATGTGTTAGTACCTTTGTTAAAGTCTTTCTCTGCCACAGAATTAACTGCACCCGTAGCATCTACTTTACGAACTGTACCATAACCAACGACAACAACCTCATTCAAGATTGAACCGCCAGCCAATTTCGCATCAATAACGTTTGATGAACCAAGTGGGATAGTTACATTAGCATAACCTGTAAAAGAGAAAGTGAGAGAAGCCGCATTTGCAGGTACATCTGAAAGGGTGTATTTGCCATCAACATCTGTCAATGTCCCTTTTGTTGTTCCCGTAACAACGACTGAAGCGCCAACGAGTGGCTCATTGTTTTCGCCATCTGTCACCATACCAGAGATAGTACGTTGTGCGAAGGCAAAACTACTCAATGCTGTGAAAACCACCAACAGCACGAGGCTCTTGAAGTTGACTTCAATTTTCATACATTCTTGTTGTTTAGTTAAGAAAAAGATTTGTTTAAAACTATGTTTGTTATTTAAAACAGGCATGAAACATCAAAAACTGATTTTTATACCCAATTTTTAAACGCATTTTAAATCATTAATTTGGTCAAGGCTGAAAACATACGAGTGAAAGGGCTGTTTTTTAAATATTTTGACTTCCCTATTGATGTGTAATATACCCCCTCAGTAAAATTTGGTGTAAATTTAAATTTTTATGATTGCAAAATATCCTAAACACATTTTTTTAAAACTGTGTTTAGCGTACACTAACAAGACGTAAAGTTAGAAATATGTTTGAATTTCCAATAACTACTTAATTTTTTTTTTGAAAAATTACATTTCTGTAAAACAATATTCTTTCCTCAAATTATTCAAAATCAACAATTTATCGTAATTATCTCTCAATAAAATTTATCTACCATTTTCCAATTAGATTGGAAAATACATTTTCTATCTTTTAAGTTCTTTATCAATTTTCTCATACAAGAATCAAACTAAATCTATAACTTGACCTTTATTTTGAAAATGCCACTTATAAAAACATAATATGCTGAGGAAAAGCTGCTTAACCATCTTTATTTTTTTTCTCTGCCTGTGCCAAAACTCTGCCCAAATGCCAGGTGTAGAAATGGCGCGAGGAGCAAAACGTATCGAAATTCCTTTCGAACGTCAAGGGAATTTCATAATTGTTAAAGTCGTTTTTCAAGGTCTATTCCCCCTCAAATTCATTATCGATACAGGTGCTGAACATACCATTCTCACCAAAAAAGAATTGCCTACCCTACTCGGCATTCCCTTCGAGCGCACTATAAACTTGATGGGAACCGATATGAAAACCCAAGTCATTGCTCATATCGTTCGAAAAGTGAAACTCCAACTACCAAATGTTCTTTTCACTAAAGATATCATCGTGCTTGACGACGATTATTTTGAGTTCGATAAGTTTGCAGGACTCGATGTGCATGGCGTTATCGGCTCTGAAGCATTCAGAGGTTTTATCGTCAAGTTCGATTTTTCAAAACAATTGATTACACTCTATGACCCCTCAGTATTTAAACACTCTGACAAAAGAAACTTTGAAGAATTACCCGTTCAAATCATTCGCTCAAAGCCTTATATAATCACTCAAGCTCAAATAAATAACGACAGTTCTTCTCAGCTTAAACTCCTATTGGATACAGGTGCAGCCTTGTCTTTGTTGTTGCATACTTATTCTACCCCAGGTTTATCATTGCCACCTCAAGTCATCAAGGGGAATATTGGTACAGGCTTAGGCGGTGAGATTGAAGGCTTTGTGGGTCGTATCAAAAGCCTTAAAATTGGCAGCAATACTATTGTTGAGCCTATAAGTAATTTTCAAGAGTTAGAGTCTCTGTCAGATTCGACCTATTTGAATGGTCGCAATGGTCTAATTGGCGGTGAAGTACTCTGTCGTTTCAATTTTATCATTGATTTCAACAAAGAAAAACTTTACGTTCAACCCAATCGCTATTTTAAATATAAGTTTAGTTACGACAAAAGTGGGCTTTTAATAGTGGCAGGTGGAGCTAATCTCACCATTTTCACTGTCCACGAAGTGCTGCCTAACTCGCCAGCTTCAGAGGCAGGGCTACAAAAAGGCGATGAATTTGTCAGCATCAATCGCATACCTTGTCGTTATTTTAGCTTAGGTGAAATAAATCGAAAAATGCAGAGTAAATCAGGTCGGACTTATCGCATTGTTTTCCTACGCAATGGTAAAAAACAACGTATCAATCTGACGCTACGTGACTTAATTTAATTTTTTGTGATTTTGAATGCTATTTTTTCCTTTTTTTTGTTTGTGGCTTAGGCTTGGGCTTTTCTATATGATCCACTATTTCCAAACGTCGTTTAAAAACAGTCTCATTGCCACGACTATCCGTTGCTGTCACTTTCAAATCGTGCCCCCCCTCAGTAATCATTTCTACTGGTAGGTCTTTCAAACGACAAAAAAGCAAACTGGATTTCGTATCGAATTCCATCAAGAACCACTTGCCATCCATCTCTGCCCGATAACGAATCGGTTGTCCTTCCAAATTATCACTCAATCGAAACGACAACATGCTTGAAGGAGTCATTTTTTCAGCAAAACTTTCTGGAGAAATAGTAGGTGGCATTTGATCATAACTAATTGAATAACAGCCTAGTCTATTATACTTGGTGGTCAGAAAGCCATTGCTGTCCCATACGCCCCCGCAATTGACCGCTTGACCACCTACAACTGCACTATATACAATACAAGCTTTGCTTCGTAAAGAGTCAGGCATATTATTAGGTTTTATGGCAATATTAAATTCTGAGTGTACTGGCGTACGTGCTTCATGCAACTGATATATTTTTGAATATTGCCTGTCAGTAGCTGTTGTGGCATTGAATCGTGCATAAATATTTTCATAAAAACAACCTTTAGGAAAGTAAAAAATCGCGCTTTCATCTGGTTTTATCACACTTTCTTTGTCAAATGGGAAAAAATAAGTGTATGGCTTAGGTTCAGATGTCACTAAAGCGGCTTTGGCTCTGATAGCAAATGACAATTCACGTGTATTCCCAACAATATCCGATGCGACTAATTGAATTTTTTTCGCGCCCGACACTTCATTCACTTCTGGTTGCACCATAATAATACCATCGTTGCGCATCGAATCATACATCGAAAGATAATCGCCACACAATCTGAATGCTCGATGAAAAAAAGCATTGCGTACTGTTTGTTCTTGATAGTCCGTATGGGCATTGATATAACGTGTCTCATCAAACCCAAACTTCTCTGCTTTGAACTGATAAATCAACTCATCGTTCGATTTTAAAGACAAACTATAAATGCCATTCTCTCCCGATTCTTCGCCATGAATATCGGTTGCTTGTATGGCAAAAGCGACATAGGGCGACCAAACGTCGAGCGTATCCCCTTCCACACCATATAAAAGAGGTGTTTTTTTCCGCAAATTGACAATGCGTGAACCAACCACTTCTTTTTTCTCATTCAAAAAGTAGATTTTCAAATCTTCAAACTTAGGCGGCACTTTATCGGGTAAGCTCAAACCAAACAAAAGCGGATTGACTGCCTTTTCGGTCTGTGTTTCCCTGATTTCAAAATGCAAATGTTGCCCTTTCGACATACCACGATTACCCATAGTGGCAATCTGTTGACCTTGTTTGACAGGAAAATCAGTGGGTTGCAAAGTCAAATCTTGCTCAAAAGTTTCTGTCTCGTATTGTTTTTTTCTCAAAAATGCCAAAATGTCACTTGACAAACTATGTAAGTGTGCATACACTGTCGTATAACCATTCGGATGAGTGACATACAGAGCCTGACCATAACCTGCTTCTTGTATTTTGATACGTGAAATATAACCCTCTGCCGCAGCAAAAATCGGTTCGTTGCCACCACGAGTAGGTGCAATATCAATACCTGCATGAAAGTGATTTTTTCGCAACTCACCAAATGAGCCGCTCAAAACTAAATCACCACCTATCGGAGAAGCAAAATATCCCTGCGGATACTGAGGGGGTACTGAGCCAGTGGATGCGTCATCATTTGGGTCAAAAAAAAAAGTCAAAAACAAGATTGAAAAAATAAGATACAAGTGCTTCATGCTGAAATAGTGTAGAATTAGCCCAGCTCGTGGCTTTAGGTTCTTTTAATTGGGGCAAAGTTACAGCTTTCGCCAAAAAATGAGGTCAGCAAAGTGTAAAATTGTCGCACTCAAGTAGTCAAAAATAAGTTTTCGTGCATTTCAAACGCCGCCTT
Organism: Saprospiraceae bacterium; assembly: GCA_016787525.1. Taxonomy (GTDB): domain Bacteria; phylum Bacteroidota; class Bacteroidia; order Chitinophagales; family Saprospiraceae; genus JAAFJT01. Next base: position 64,110 of record JAEUUP010000024.1, read on the forward strand.
TGGCGGCGAAAAGGACTTTGAGGAGCGAGCGGTTTTTTGATTAAAATTTTGGCTTTGCCAAAATTTTAATAAAAAAATCGCTCGCTCCAATAGAAAAACTTTCAACGTACGTCTTTTGCGCATAGCGCAAAACAGTGAGTATCAAACACGCGAAAACTTATTCCTAATTACTTAAACTAAATGAATGGTTTTAACTGACTGTATCGCCCCCCTCAGTAAATTAAGCCAAAATTCCTTTCACGACCTGCCCATGCACATCTGTTAGGCGATAGCGACGGCCTTGGAATTTAAACGTCAATTGTTCATGGTCAATGCCCA
>JAEUUP010000051.1 GCA_016787525.1 Saprospiraceae bacterium
ACTTGGTCAAACTGTCTTTTGAAGCGCAGGTATCCGATACAGAAATTTGAATCGTTTTTTACTTTTTTTTGAAAAAAAAGTAAAAAACGATTCAAATTTCTGTATCGGATACCTTGTAGCGTTAACCACATTATTATTTACGCGTTACTTACTCTAATTCTAATTTGGCACTTTGAATTTTAGTGACCATGTGTTGTCACTACGTGACAATAGGGTATCGTTTCCGAATGCCTGTTACAAATATGTTGTCGCTAACGCGACATTTTAGACTTGAATTGCGCATAAAATGTCGCGTTAGCGACAACATATTTGTAACAGGTAGGTAAAGAGAATCGCCTTTGTCACATCGTGACAACACTTTTTTATAAGGTGATAAAGTAGAACTAAATACCCCCCTCAGTATTTTTTGATAATATATGCAATTGAAAGGTTAAAAAGCCCCAGAGGGGCGACATTTTGGTAGCCCTGCGTAAAACGCAGGGTTAAAATGATAAAAAACAATGTTTAGCCCCATCGGGGCGCAACAAATTGATGCAAAATATGCCGCCCCGATGGGGCTGATGGGAAATTTGCTCTCTTTAACCCTGCGTTTTACGCAGGGCTACCAAAATGTTGCCCCGATGGGGCTTTTTAATAGTCATTTTCCCCGTCATTGAAAGGTTCTACTTTTTATAAACTTTGAAATTGTCAATCGAATGTCTGGATTGTGTTGTTCTGAATCCAAAATAACCCTTTTTATAAGGATTCATGTCTGTGTAAGTAAAAAACAACACATCGTTGACATAAAAAGACATTGTTTTGTGGTGCATTTCGAGCCGACAATGATAGGTTTTATTGGCTTCTAAAAGATGTGCTGCGTCGGTATATTCTTTCAAAATCGTTTTTTCGCCTGTCCCTTGATATTTTCTGAATCGAGTTGTTGTGTTTGTATTACCCCCAACACCAATATAATACAAACGCAATGAATCATAATGTTCAAACTCAGGACTTCGCCCAAAAAGTTTTTTACTGAGGGGGTCGCTGGCTTGCCAAAATAAATTGAAATCGGACAATCGGTCATTCGCTCCTCCTTTCATAAGCACTGTTCTATCAAACTCAATGACCCACTGGTTTTTTAATTCTTTCTTAAACCAAACAGTTGCACCGTTAGCCACCTCTATCATCATTTGTCCATTTTCGATATACACAGCATTGTTTTTAGTCGGTTTAAGTTCACAAAACCAATGAGTCGTATCCAATTTTGAGTCAAAATTGTCTTGAAACCAAAGTTTCGGCTTTTGTGCCCAACTGATGTGAAGTACAAATAGGTAAAAGTAAAAAGTCGTTTTGGCTTTTAGAATCGTCATATTATTAGAATTAAGGGTTGAAAAGCCCCTTCGGGTTCAAAGAACTCCTTTGGAGGCGACATTTTGGTAGCCCTGCGTGAAAACGCAGGGTTAAAATGATAAAAAACAACGTTTAGCCCCATAGGGGCGCAACTATTAATGCAAAATGTATCACCCCGATGGGGTTTAATGGGAAATTTTGCTCTTTATAACCCTGCGTTTCACGCAGGGTTACCAAGATGTCGCCTCCAAAGGAGTTCTTTGAACCCAATGGGGCTTTTTTATAATCATTTTGCTTGTTATTGAACGGTTTTAATTCTTGATTTGCCTCGTTAGAGGTCGTTAAACCTTTTTATCAAATCATTTGCCCTTGATACTTATTTCTTTAAAAATAGAATCTTCAATCTTTTCAATAACGGCTTGACTGTCTCATCATTTAAGGTAAACCATAGGTTTTTTTCAAACCTTCATATCCCCCCTCAGTACATTGCACCAAAACAGGACGTTTGGTTTTGTCTAAAAGATGAATCAAGTTTTTCATTTTATCTTCGGGCATAGCTGTACAGCCAGCCGTTCCGTGTTGATTATCCTGCCAAATATGAACAAAAATGCAAGAACCACGTCCTGCTTCTGGATTTGGGAAGTTGTAGTCCACCACAACACCATATTTATACAAGTTTCTGTCCATCAACATATTTTCAGCCGATTTCCAATCTTTTTTAACCTTTGTCGTGCTGACAATTTGGTTGTAGTATTGTGATTGAGCATCGTCCACACAAAAGAGATTGGCATCTGCTTGCACATAAGGCATCTTCAATGCACCCACTTCACTTTGAGGGGCATAACCAAAGAGAGAAGACAAATAAAAAATACCTGCTGGCGACTTTTTATCACCTTCCTTCTTAAAAGGAGCTTGATTGAACGAAACGTCTTGAAGCCCTGCACCCCAAGCCAAACCTTTTCCACCGACCACCACGTCAATAGCATCGGTCAAAGGTTGCCATTGACCCGATTCTGCCCATTCATAAGCTTGCAAACGCCCTTGAATCACATCGAAATCAGTTGTTTTGACAACTAAAATCTGTTTTGCACCCAGTTTTTCAACCAATGGATTGGTGGTTTTCATATTTTGTGTTGTGGTTGTTTCTGTTTTTGATGCTGGTTGATTTTGACAAGCCATTGCCAAGAATAAACTAAAGAATAAGTAAGAAAAACGCATATTGTCTTAAAATTTAAACTATTTTGATTTCTTTTGATTAAATCCGATTTGAACGGAGAACTGAGGACCTTTAGCAATCTTATACCAACCATCTCTAAATTCGTAAGCTAAACACATACCAAGCATTATTTTTTGATTGATAAAGGTTTGATAACCTAAACCAACCCTATCAGATAACATCAATGTATTATCTAATCCAAGAGTTGAATGTAAATAGCGTACTTGATAAGAGTGTATGTGAGAATAGGATATACGAGAATGTCTTGCATATTGAATATTAGCAATATTGCTCAAATACCAACCTGCTCCTGCTCTCTTGAAGTAATATCGAATTTCGGGCGACAATGCCAATCTTTGTTCTTGTTCGGGAAGCGTCAAGTCTCCATACATTTTTATATAACTTGCATTATCTAACTTGACTTGAGGTACTTGATTTTTATTAAAAAACGCTTCTAAACCAATGCTCCAAGACCATTTTTTAGCAAAAGTTCGCTCATATATTAAGCCTGCATTAAAACCCAATATATTTCCAGCGTATTCATCTTTAAAATAATGAGTACCTGCTGCGATTTTGAATATATTTTTACTTCTTGTTCTTTCTTTTATGTTTTCTTGAGCTACCATTGGGGTCATAAAAAGAAAAAGAGACGCAACGATGAAAGAATATTTATTCATTTTTGGATATTAATTGAGTAATGACCTTTTGAGTAAACAAATCTATTGATTTTTTTTATATCAAAGTGTTAAAAAGAGATGGAATACTGAGGGGGGGCTATCAAAGGCAAAACAATGAACCCAGAAAAAAAACCTAAAGACGACTTATCCTATATCTTTGCAAATATGAAAAAAACTATCAATCACTACAATCTCTATGGCGAACAGATTCAAACACTGTTGCCCGATTTTGTGCATTGCGAGACCATCGAGTCGCGCAGCAAAGCCTATAATTGGGAGATAAAACCCCATATACACTCACAGTTGTACCAAATTTTTCTGATGGAAACAGGTGAAGGCTTTGTGATTTTAGATAAAAAAGAAGTGCCTTTCAAAGCTCCTTGTATCATCACGATGCCTTCTAATAATTTGCATGGTTTTCGTTACAATATGCCCACTGATGGACGTGTGTTGACCCTTAGCGAAGTGTTTTTGGAACAACTGTTCGATACATCACCCAAGGTCGCTTTAGCACTCAATCAAATTCGATTAGTGCCTATCAGTACCGACTTAATAAATTTCGAAAATCTCATTCGCACTGTTGACGCGATAGATAAAGAGTTGTTCGAGGACTTTTCGGAGAAAAAAATTGCGTTGAGAGCATATTTGAGCTTGTTTTTTGTAGAAGTTTTTCGTCTGACCAAACAAAGAGAACAAGGCATGACAAGCGACAATCGGCAACTGCAATATTTTAGGGATTTTCAAAAGAGTATCAAAAAGTCTTTATCTGCCATCAAGACCGTAACCGAATACGCTCAAGAGTTGAATATCACCAGCGTCCACTTGAATCGTATTTGTCAGAACGTGGCACAAAAGTCCGCCTCGCAATTTGCACAAGAATACATCATTGCTGAAGCTCAAAAGTATCTGGCACACACATCTTATACGATAACGGAAATATCTTACTTGCTTGACTTCAACGACCCTGCCTATTTTTCTCGTGTTTTTAAGAAAGAAACCGGTGTTTCACCTAAAATCTATCGTCAAACAGAAGTTTATGAATTACGTGAATGAACAAATATTTTGATACCGACATAAAAAAGTGCTAAAACGTTGGGTAAACTTTAAAAATTTACCCAACGTGATAACGATTTATATTTAGGGAAATTTTAAATTTTCCTAAATCTGGGTTGAAGCGCAGGTATCCGATACAGAAGTTTAAATCGTTTTATACTTTTTTTGAAAAAAAGTATAAAACGATTCAAATGTCTGTATCGGATACCTATAGCTTTAACCACATTATTACTTACTCGTTACTTACTCATACTTTCTCCACTTCTGGATGCACCCAACCTTTGCGATATGGACGACGCAACAAAGCTGTGGCTTCTTTATCACCAACCACTTTGCGTTTGATGGGGTCATAAACCAAAGGACGACCACCTAATTTCATAGACATATTGGCTAAAATACAACTTGCCGAAGAAATATGACCTTCTTCGATGTCTGCAATAGGACGAGAATTGTTTTCTATGGCTTTCAAAAAGTCCAACATGTGTAAGCGAGTAGCAGGTGCAGCATTGAGTTCAATACGGTCTTCAGTTAAGTCTTCTGGATATTTTTCTTTTTCATACACCACATCTTTTTGGATTTTATCGCCTTTGAGTGGAATAAAATCATATCGCATTGTGCTACCTATCAATGTACCTTTGTCACCATACAAAGTGAATGCCCAAGGATAGTCGGGATTAGGCGGTGTTCCCCAAGTACGATGTTGCCACACACAATTTAGGTTTTCATACTCAAAAACGGCTGTTTGAGTATCCGAAATATTGGATTTTCCTTCTTTCTGTACATAAATACCACCTGTTGACGATATGCGCTTAGGCCAACCCAATTGCAACATCCAACGTACCGTATCGAACATGTGGACACACATATCTCCCGTGATACCGTTGCCATATTCCATAAACGTTCGCCACCAACGCGTGTGTGGCAAGCCGTCGTAAGGACGCAAAGGAGCAGGACCACTCCACATATCATAATCAAAAAAGTCAGGAACAGCTTCCACAGGAGGATTACCATTGTTGCGCATGTGGAAATAGCAACACATTTCAGCATGATGCACTTTGCCTAACAAGCCTGCATCAACAATATTTTTCTTGGCATCAATCAAATGAGGCGTACTTTTACGTTGTGTTCCGACTTGTACGACTTTATTATATTTTCTGGCCGCCGCAATCATCGCTTCGCCTTCAATGACATCCACACTGATGGGTTTTTGAACATAAACATGCGCACCTGCCTTCACCGAATCAATTGCTTGCAAAGCATGCCAATGATCGGGTGAACCAATCAAGATGATGTCAAACTTATTCTCAGCAAGCATTTTGCGGTAATCGCCATAAAGTTTGGGAACAGCTTTAGATTTTTGACGCTGACTGACCAGATTACCTGCGGCTTCCAACATTTTTTTATCAACATCGCACAAAGCTACAACATCTACATCCGCAACTTGAATCAGTCGAAACAAATCACTTTTGCCATACCAACCCGCACCAATCAAGCCTACGCGATAGGTCTTTTGAGGATTAAAAACAGTTGTAGCAGATGCGCCCAAAGAAGCTAAGGCAAATGCAGCAGTTGTACCTTTTATAAAGGTGCGACGATTCATGTGTATCGTTTTCATAAGCTATTTTTTAAAATATGGTTTTTCATTGATGATAAAATCTCTTGCGAAAAGGTAAGAATATTTGCGTATGTCTCACTAAAAACAAGGTCAAAATCACTTTTTTTAAGATGAAAAACGTTTATGAAAACCCAACAACGCTCAGCGTTTGGTCCGATAGCTCACAAAAAACAATAAAAAACCCGAACACAAGGTCACGATACCCAATAATGAGAACCCCCTCAGTAAATTGTTGTTAATGTCGTCTCGATTCTCAAAATCCATGACGTGCAGCATCCAAAGAAAATCAAAAATGCGCCATCGGTCGTTTCTAAAACTTTGGACAGTACCTAATTCGGCAGCGACATACACTGTGGTATTTGTTGGATGACTCAACTTTACAGCATAAGCAGGTAAAGGTTTCTCACGGTATTCATGATGTCCATTGGTTGAAGTGATGTATTGAATATCAACAACTTCTGATTTTTCTTTGAAAGATTGTAAAGACACTGCTGTCGCTTCTTCTTTACTGAGGGGGGGACGTAATGCTCCTGTCAAGGCATCAGCCAATTGTGTTTTTCTGTCTTTACCAACTTGAAACAAGATTTGATAATAGGGTTTTCCCAATATCACAGCCGTTTGAATCGAAACTACTGAGTCTATACCTCCATCTTTTTTTATTTGTGCCAAAGGTACTGAGGGGGATACAAAAACCCAATCTGATGGCATGGAAGGTGTTTTTTGACGTAAGTTTTCACCTCTTATTTCATCAATTTTTGTCCAACTAAAATACAAACCGCCTATTGTCCATAATAAAAATTGAATGCCAAGAAATACACCCATAAAACGATGTGTGCGACGGATAAAGTAGTGGAATTTCGCTCTGTTCATTTTTTACTTTGTTATTAAAATTACTGAGGGGGTCTCTTTTTGACAAAGCCCCCCTCAAATGTCTTTAATTTTTACAGAAATTTATTCAATCACTACTTTTTTAACAGCGATGCCTTTATCTGTATTCAAACGGACAAAATACAAACCTGTTGGATAGTTTGCCGATACGGTGATGGTTTCCATGCCTTTTACTTGTGTCATGGTTTGCATCAGTCTGCCCATATTGTCAAAGATAGTGATGCTGTTCACAGTGGCATCAAGGTCTTTCAATTGGATATTAAAATCACCTTTTGTCGGATTTGGGCTGATTGAAATGGAAGCACTCAAAGCGTTATTCACTTCATCAATATCCGTAATAGTGGGTAATTCAGACAGGGCATTAGAGTACAAAGCATTGTTTTCTGTTGTAACAAAAACTCTTGTAGTCACAAAAGAAATTCTATAAACAGCCGTGTAACTGGGTAGATTAAACTGATTACCACCTGCAATCCAAGTCGTACCATTGTCGGAAGTTGCCAACAAACCACCTCTATAACTGGCAAATATATAACCCGCATAGTAAGCCATTTCTTGAATTTTTGAACCATCTAAACCCATCAAAGTTGTGTGTTCAATCGAAACAGGCGATGTTTGTTTCCAACTCAACGATGTCGCATCTGACACAAATACACCTGAGCCATCTGTACCCGCAAATATTTTTTTACCACTCGCATTCGCTGCAACAGAAGTCACATTTAGATTTGTTAATCCTGTGTTTGCGGCTGTCCAACTGCCACTGGTCACATCTCTTGTGAAAACACCTTGACCTAAAGTTCCGAGTAATAGTTTTGTACCATAAAATGCCAAAGAAGATGGTACAGTACCTGTTGGTAAACCTGTTTGAATAGATGTCCAAGTTGAGCCAACCAATTGAAATAAAACGTTGTTGGCATCTAATACATACACATTGGTGTTAGAAGCAAATATCTTTTTGATATTCAAATTGGTCAAACCACTATTGGCGGCTGTCCATGTTTTGCCTGTATCTGCGCTGACAAAAACGCCACCATTTTTAGTGCCTGCGTATAAAACTGTTCCAAAAAATCTTAAATAGTTCACATTTAAACTATCTGTCAAACCCTTATTGGCTCTGGCATAAGTAGCCGCCAAATCTGTACTCACAAAAACACCATTTTCGGTAGCTGCAACAACAACCGCTACTCCACTTGTTTCCATTGAGTAAGTTACGACATTATTATAATTTGTATTATTTTCGACCCATGCAATGCTACTGGCAGCTGTTTTGAAAACCCCTTCTTTATTTGTACCTACCACAAGACTTGTTCTGAAAGGGACAACCACAACAACGTCTGTCGTTTTCAGACCTGAATTTGCCGCAGTCCAATTTATTGTTCCTGTTGGTGTAGCATACACACCTTTATCTGTTGCCAAATACCAATTCGTTCCGTTTGTCGCAATTGAGCGTAGGACTGTTCCTGTTGCCAAACCCGTTTGAGCCGCATTAAAAACAGGTGTCGTCGTTGTACTGGCATTTGTCAAGATATACAAACCGTTTTTGTTGATGACGGCCAACTCGTTGCTCGTGGCATTATAAGCTAAAGAGATTGTACCACCGATATTAAGCGTATTAGCATCATTAAAACTCGTCCAATTGCTGCCATTGTCATTTGACACAAATACACCACCCGCAAGTGTAGATGCAATGATTCTACTACCTACTTTGACCAATGCTGTCACCGAAGCATTGTTCAATGAAGCACTGCTGATAGCTGTCCATGTCGCTCCTTTATTTGTTGTTTTGTACAAACCACCCCCCTCAGTACCGAGTAGTAAAGTGATAGAATCTAAAGCTAATAAGGATTTTACTTTTAGATTTGCCAAGCCCGTATTGATTTTAATCCAATGTCTATCTGTACCGACATAACCATTGAAAATATACACACCACTATCCAAAGTGCCTGCAAAAAGATAAGAACCTGTATGCGCTAAAGCTGAAATTTTACCACTTTTTAAGCCAACAGGTAAAGCTGACCAAGCAACCAAATTTGAATTGGTACTGCGGTAAACACCGCCATTGGCGGTACCTAAATAGACCAATGAATCATAAACCATTGAGCAAGTAACATAGCCACCAAAAGGTCCTTTTGAACCAAAATGTGCCAAGGCTTTGTGGGTTGTACCAATAAAAAGACTCAATAAGATGAGTGAACGGAGTAATAAATTTTTCATTTTTTTACGTTTTTTTAATGAAAGATAAAATTTTAAATGTGTGATAAATACATAGCAATGACTATTTTAAGGCATTCTAATTCCTTAAAAAACATTACAGTCAATTGATTTACAGTAGTTTAATTGTTTTTAGCTTTTTGTTCTATCCATTTTAGAACAAGTTCGATAGTACAATTGTCCAATCGTCCATTTGGAGGCATTGGATTCGTTGTTGCGTTCATAGATGCATAAAGTACACTATACTGAGGGGTTAATGTGTCAATGTATCCGCTTCCTTTTTTTGTCAATTGTGTGTATGCCATTGAGGCTTCAAGGTTTAATTTTCCAGCAGGCGAACTACCCGAATGACAGCCCGATGTATTGCAATTCTTATTGAAAATAGGCACTATGTCTTGACTGAATGAAACGATTGTGGGTGTCGTACAAACCACTTCTTTATGGTTGCACGCATAACTTAGAAACACTATTGTCCCTATGACTATCCGTAATTTCATCATTCGTATAAAAACATTGAAGGTATATTATTGACAATTTTTGCTGCTATCGTTGAACTGTTAGCAGTCGCTGTTGTGACTGATAAATTAGCCAATTGATTCATCTGAATACCATTGAACAAGCGGTTGTAGTCAATGATGATATGTCCAAAAACGGCTTTACCTTCTTCAACTTTGAAGTCTTTTATGCCCATTGACACTTGTTTGTAATTGGCATTTGTACCAATTTTATAAGAAAAAGGCACGGGCGTTTTGTCAAAAGTCGAAGACGTATCTATTTTTCCTTGCACATTCATAAATACATAACCATCAGGTTGAGGGGATGAACCAAACCACATCTCTGGTCTATTGAGGATGATAGAATCTGCCGAAGCTTTTGGACTCAAAGCATTGGTCGCAGCATCCAATCCGACTTTGAAACGAATGGATTTATAGCTGCCCACAGGTACTTCGCCAACCAGATTGGTTTCTGTTTCAAAAAGTTTAAGGATTTTTTTACCTGAAATATCCAATGTTGAGCCATCGGATTTGACTAATTGAATCTCAGAAATATACAATTGTGCTATACTCAAGGACATTTTGCGCCCTTCCAAATTCGTATAGGTGATGTCGTACAAATCCACTTCATTGTTGTCAATATAAGTATGCAAGTGAAACATAAATGTTCCTTTTGCCACCACAGGGTCAGGTGTGGGCGTATTCTTATCTTTGCATGAAGCGAGGCAGAATAAACCAAGTGCCATTATGGTATAAAAGACCAAGTGTTTTTTCTTTTTTATATTTTGCATTGGCTATGTATTGAATGATGAATATTTAAATCTAAAATAGAGACCCCCTCAGTATTGAGCGTATTTCAATCCAATCATCTATTTATAATACTATCTACGATGAATTCCTCTATCAAGATGTCTAACTCAAACCCAACTTTCTCTTAAATTGTGTTTTCTGATGACCCCTCAGTAAAAACCTATGGTTTGATGTATTTTCCGGGTTTTTCTTCAAATTTTTCTTTACAATAGTCTGAGCAAAAACCATATTGCATACCTTGAAAAACAGCAGTCCGTTTCTCTCCTTTTGCAACTTTCATGCGACATACAGGGTCAATACCATCTGCTTTCAATGGCTCATTTTGTTTAGCTGCCTTTTGTTTCATCGAAACTTCCATTTTTTTATGCTCGTGATTCTCCACTTGAGCAAAAACAGAGGATGTGCTTAACAAAGCAACGATTATCAATATATTTTTCATTTTAAATTTATATGGTTTAAAGAATCAGTTAAATCAAGGCAAAAGCACCATTTTTATCTTACCACAATCTTTATCATTCTTAAAAAATGGATTTTTATCAATTTCTGTGTCGCTTATCCAATATCCACCTCTTTTAAACATGGCATTCGGACAATGGAAATAGTACAACGGTTTGTCGTGGGTCTTAAAAGCCTTTATCAAACGAAACAAATGCTTTGAAAAATCCCCAAAATGGTCGCGTTGATGTTTATAATCTTTCGTGTCTGCTATGTGTTCCATTTCAAAAGAGAGGTCATTGAACACATTTTGAAAGAATACTCTTTGCATCGAAGTCATAGCCGTTTTATCTATGTCATTGAAAATCGGAAAAAGACTTTCGATTGCAGCACTTGCTTTATCGCCATTTTCAGCAATCAAAGCATTTTTTATCTCCGTATATAAAATCCATGCTTTTTTAAAACTGGCTTTTATGGTCGGGCTATTGGTTTGTAAATCTACCTTTTCCCAATCCACATCCTTGTATTTATCGGCTTCGGGGTCTTTTGCTTGGCTGACTTCAGCGTAACGGTCATTTCTTAGAAAATCATCATCATTTAAGGTTTTCAAGAAGGCCAATAGCTTTGTTTTTTCATCCATACTGAGGGGTATGCCTATACGATTGTTTTGTTTCAAAGATGGATCGAGTGTGGCGTTGTTTTCTATACCCGCATCGTAATGTTCCAAAACCTCTTCCAATGTACCAAATCGCCCATCGTGCATATAAGGTGCAGTGGCATCAAGATTGCGTAACGATGGTGTTTTGAATGCCAAACGGTCTTCCTCTAAGAGTGTTACATCATAACGACCCAAATCTGCTTTAGACGCTGGTGATAAACCATTGTTGTGAAATTTTAAATCCGTAAACAAAACCCCACTGTGACATGAAGCACATTTTTGTTTGAATATCGCCTCGCCTTGTTCCTCCGATTCTGACAATACAACCCCTTCATTCCGCATTGCTTTGTCATATTTTGAATTAGCAGAAACCATCGTGAGCATGAATTGTGAAAGAGCTTTCAAGAATCGTTCACTGTTAATTTCTTCTGAACCAAAGGCTTTTTGAAAAAGAACAGGATAAGTGTTTGTCTTACGCAGTTTTTCTAAAATATTGGGCAGATTTTCATCCATTTCAGCAGGATTTGTCAAAGGTGAAACGGCAAATAAATCCAAATGATGTACACCACCGTCCCAACCAAAATCTTTAAACCACGCTAAATTTGCTAAAGGCATAGAGTTGCGTTTGGTCAAAGCATCATTGATACCATGACTCAACACATGACCATGTTGTGTAAACCCTGCCGTTTGTTGATGACAACTGCCACAACTCACTGTATTGTCTTTTGACAAAAGAGCATCATAAAATAAAACTTTGCCTAAAGCGACCCCCTCAGTAGTCAAAGGATTTTTAGTAAAATCATAGACAGGTTCGGGAAAATTGCTGGGTTTTAGAAATAACGATTCACCTTCCTTTACTTGAAAAGCAAAGGATATGAATGCCAATAGGGCAAATATTAAAAAGAAAAAAATACTATTGCGTTTCATGCTATTTCATAGCCGTTTTAGTCTCAGAAATTGTATTTAGACTTTTTGCGAAACCCCCAAATGAGAACATGACATTGTAATTGTCTGCTATTTTAGCCGAAAATGGACCCGCCATGATAGAAGGATTTTTGGCAATACTGATATTGGTTGAACCATTTAAAATGTGCGAAGCATCGGTTTTTATAACCATATAGTGCGTTGTATTATCCTTAACCTTCAACTTTTTCGACCCAAAACTTAATTTTGTTTCTTTAATATTGTTCAATGTTTTTTTGTCACCCATACCACCGAATAAACCAATGTGATACATAAAAATTGGTTTTTTGCGGTCAGCATTTAATTCAATAACAGGTGAAGTGCCTTCCATTTTTACAAAAATATAACCTGAGTTCCATGCCCAATACATATCTTTTGCTTCGCCACCTACATCCAAACAACCTTTTCTTTGACTTATATCTGCCGTATTACGAAGGCTATCAATGCCAATTACAAAACGAATACCTGTATATTTTCCCTTTGGTACATTATTGAGCGTGACAGTTTGACTTTTAGGGTCTTGTTCTCTTATTAAGAAATAACTTTCATTTTGTGGCACAGCGTATTCTGAGCCATCGGATTTCATCAAACGGATATTGCTGACATAGTATTGAAAAAGTGAGATATTGAAGTCTTCACCCATGGCATTTTTATAATTTTTAGTGTTCAAAACCATATCTTCATTGCCTACCATATTGTCAAATTGTAAAGTCAATGTGCCACTACTTTGAGCATTGAGCATCAAATAGCTAAAACTCACCAAAAGAATAAGTATATTTTTCATCTTTAGAATTTATTTTGATTGAAAATTGAAGAAACACTTACATAAAAGCCCAAGATACTGAGGGGGTATCTAAGCAAATAAATTAAGTTAAGATTGGCGTAAAAGCCATGCTGTATGCGTGACGGATTCATCACACACATCATTCAGAAGAGATAAAAGATTAGACTGTAGGTGGATGGAAAAAGGAATCGTACAATAATTGTGATTTTGAAAGGTGTTCAAAATCATTGATAGTCAATTTCTTAGAAAGAGATTGTGGTTTATTAAAAATATCTATGAATGGTACATTTTCACAAAACAATAAGACTTCGTGTTCTATAATATGCTTAACGTTTTGACGGTCATGTTCATTGAGGTTATTGATTTCTTGCTGCATCCTCTGCATTAACACACATTTGCCATTACATTGCAATTGTGGTTTGTCGCGATTGACACATAGATAGGTTGAAATATAATCTTGATTGATTTTGAACGACACGACAACCGCTATCGTACTACATGTTTGTAACAATATAGTAGCAATAAGCAAGGCTGATAATAGGCGTTTAAAAATCATTTTTAAAAATTATAGGTGCAAAGATAATATTATTTTGATACCGACATTGAATGGCACTACCCAGATTTAGGAAAATTTAAAATTTTCCTAAATCTAAATCATTGAAAATCAAATATTCACGTTGGATAAACTTTGAAAATTTACCCAACATTTTAGCACTTTTTTATGTCGGTATTAAGTTATAACCAAATACCCTCTCTACGAGATTCTTATTCCGTGTTTTTTATTGACTAAACAATGTACTGATATTAAAAACCAATGGAATTATCTATTTTATGGAAAACGTAGATTTATGAAATTTTAAAAATTTCATAAATATTGATTATCAATAAGTTATGATTTTAAAAATGCCTTTGTCCCACAAAATAAATCATTCCGAAAAACAGATGTTGCAACCTTACCAAACCTATGTTGTGGTATAAAAAAAATGGAATGTACGTATCGGATACTTTAAAAGTTAATGCTGTCAACTTAGTGCTAATGTTGTGTTATTATCAAAGAACAAAGTTCATTGAAATATTTAGCTTATATTTAGGGATGAAAAAAAAGACTATATCTATACGACGATAGGCGATCGAATAAATTCGACTATT
>JAEUUP010000068.1 GCA_016787525.1 Saprospiraceae bacterium
TTTTATGGATTGAAGCTAAAAATTGAGGCTTTTGCCTCAATTTTTAGCTTCAATCCGAAAGAAATATTCTCAAAGCACGCTTTTTTTTGCTTGCAAAAAAACAGTCCGTAATGGTGTAGTTTATTAAAATCGTATTACTTAGCTTTAAAAAACAAAAATACTGAGGGGTAATCCTAAAACTTAATCGTCACACTTTTTCCTAAATAAACGCCTTGCGGCAAATCCACAATCACTAATGTATAATTGTCTTTATTATTAGGAAAACAGATAAAACCCTCACCTACCTTAGTATAAATACTCGGCAAAGTAATCATTACTCTACTTAATTGCCTTGAAGGGTCAGCAACTGTTAATTCTTTCACTTTATTGCCTTCCATTTTTAGCATCGCCATGCCTTGACTGTCCATTTTTACTTTTTGACCATTTCCTATTTCGACCTCTCCTGCTTTGTAAAAAGCCAATTGTACGATGCCCAATTTACTGTTTTTCACTCCTTGCAAATCAGAAGTATTGGATAAAATTTCAATATTGCGATTATTCGCACTCGTTTCCGCCAGTTTTTGTTCAGAAATATCGGGGACAACGATATATTGATACGAAGGGAATTTCTCCATTTTCCGTTTACCGTGAATATCCGTTTCATTTATTTTATCGCCGTGATTGAACCATAACTTAAATACGTCTTCGCTCACCAATTCTTTAGAGATATTTTTTTGGTCTGTAATATCCGACCAACGTCCTGTTTCTGTCTGATTTGATATGTTTATTGTGCTGGGTTCAGGGAAAATATAACCTATTTTGTCTTGATATACCCATTTGACATTTTGAGCGACTCTATTGCCTTTTGGCAAAACTTTTTTTTGCCCGTCTTGCATCATACTGACCTCGCTTCTCAACAAAACTTGATTAATTGTCGTGACAACGGGCAATGATTTTTTAGGCTTAATACCTGCCCCCAAACAAACATACTCTTCGTCAAAAAAGAACCACGATTTTTTAGCTTCGAGCATATCATGTGGACTTTTAAAATCAAACGCCACTGCCCCGTATAAACCATCGGTGACAGCACCCACAAAATTGGTCAATCCTTCTTTTTGAATTTCATCGGGGCCAGGCAGACTTGGTTTTTGCATAATGGTCGTGCCTGATATTTTTTGCCAATCATACACCGCCCAAATATTATGGTATTCATCGCCTTTGAGCATCAAATAATTCGTGCCATCGGCTCTGTGATGCGTGGTTTTGCCAGGGCCATTGTAAGGCTGCTCCATATTTTGGTTTCGGGTAGAAAACATCCTTACGCTGGTGTAAAAATGAGGGCGTTGAAAAACAAAATGCTCCGTTTGCCAAAAGAATTTGGCGAAAGACAAAGCGGGTTTGGCTTCGCCTTTTCTCAATTTGATGATGTCTTCTAATTCCTTTTTCCTGTAATCCGTACTGACCAAAACACGTTCAATTTCAAGCGTTCCTTTGGGTTGCATTATCCCTCTTTTACTTGAAATATCTCTATTTCTAACACCAACATCTTCATAAATGCCATAAACTTGTTGCTTATAAATGCCGTCCAAATAATAATCCACCAATAGGTTTATCTTTTCTTTTGAAAACTGGTATTTCGTACCTGCCACATAAAAAGACCATTCGCCATAAGCATTCGCAAATTTGCCATAACCATACGAATCGGTATTGTTCACACGGTCGGGACGGTGATGAAAACTGTAATCGTGTTGAATACCCCGCTCGCCCGTTGAAAACTTCATTTCGCCTTCTATGATTCTTATAATAGAGTCAAAAGCTCTATCATTACCCCAATAAAGTAAGTTTTTAGCCAAAATACCTGCAATCACAATTCTATCACCACTCGGACGTGCGCCCGAAGCATTCATATTGGCTCTACCAATCATCGGTTGGGCTTTTTCAACCAAATCTTTGGGCAAATCATCGCCAATTGCCAACATGAGATTCATCAGATTTGTCGGTGTTGTTATTTGGTTATCGTGCCAGTTGTCGCCCACAAAATCGTTTTTAACCCAAAAAGTCAAACCGTTGATGACAGCGTCTTTTAATTTTTTGCTTTGATAAAAAGCGGATTTTGGCGTTTTATAGGCTTTTGCAATATATGCCAAATCATTCGTATGCCTGCCGTGTGGGAAACTCGCCGTTCTGCTAAGGTCTGAATAATTGATGTCGTTAAAACTACCGTCTTCCTTCATTTTTGACAAAATGGTTTCAACTTGACTATCCATAGGCTTATTACTCATTAGTTCGGTAATAATCCGTTGTTTTATAATACCTAAATCTTTTGATTGGGCATTAATTAAGTTAGATAACAATAATGATAGGAATAATGGATATAATGACTTCATCATCTTGTTGTTACATATTAAAATTTTAATGAAAATATCTTAAAAATGACTCAAAAACTGGCTTTATACTGAGGGGTATGGTTTTAAAATGTCAATTGATAAATGGCTGATTGATAGCTTTCTGCATCAATTTTTTTCGCTAAATCTTCGTAAGCTGGATTTACGTAGGCTTTTGCGGCTATTTTTAAGATTTTGACCGTTTCTTCATAAGTGATTTTTTTTATCTGCTTATGTGTCCACGTTTTTTCATTTTTGAGAAAAGGGACAAGCCAATCCACACATTTTTTGATGCTTTTTGCATCGTCTGTTTCAAATTGCCAAAGGTCAATTTTTAGGTTTTCTGCTAATCGTGCAATTGTCAAAAAGCCTAATAAATTCATATTGGTATATCCCCAAGACACCGTTCGTGCCAATTCATGCGGCTGACTGCCATCGGCTTGAAATTGGCTTTTGATGCGCTTTTTCGTTTCATCCAACTGCTTTTTGGCGATTTCGGGCTGCTCTGTGAAAAGAGCTAAGGATATGATTTGGACATCATAATGCGTTCCATGATTGTTGTGTTCGTCAGATTCATCTTTGCCGATTGGACTTTCGATGAGCCATTTTAAATAATCAGAAAACCATTTTTTCAAGCCCTTTTCATCATTTTCAGACCAATTTTTAGACCCCCTCAGTAAAATAGCTGCGTCAATGACTTGATATAAAAAACGGGTTTCAATAATGCCAATGCCTCTGCCCGTATTGATGCCAGGAATGCCTTGACCGAAGTTAAGGTGTGGATTTTGGCGTGTTTCTTTATCTAAAAACCATGTTTTCAGAAGGCGTGCGGCGTGTTGTCCATACTTTTCATCTTTTGAAAAATAATAAGCTAAGGCGATTGTTCCAACATCTTCAATCATTTCGCTCATTTCTTCGTGGTCGCTGATTTTATTCAATTCTGGATTGCGCTCACCGTCTCGACGGATATAAGGCAAACCATTTGGCTTTGAACTATCAGGCCACCAATAAGGTGCTTGACTCATATAATCGTGTTTATCACCACTCGGCGGCACGATTGTTTTATCCATAACGGAGTAAAATTTACCTTTTTTGACAATTTTGTCGGCATGGGCCAAAAAGGTTTTAAGCGCATTGACTTTTTCAGAATCCTTGCCTTCTGAGAGTATTTTTTGATTTTTTGCCAAAACCTCGCCGTTAAAAACAATGGTTTTCGGCACATTTTGAGCAAAAAACAAATAGTTTTGGCATAAAAAAACAATAATCCAAAAGATTTTTGCTGAATTTATAAGGTTCATTTTTCTTTTTTAATTTAAATTTAAAGCATTGTACTGAGGGGTCATTTCTTCTTTGCCCAATCAGCCAAGGCAGGAATTTTTACTGCTTTTTTAACATCATTACCCTGTGGAATCAATAAAACCGTCAAAGTTTGCTTTGAATTTTTAGGCAAAACAAAGTCAAAACCGACTAAAATAGTATTCGGATTAGGTGCATCGTAGTCGTGTGTTGGTACACTTGTCCATGTTTTTACGGTAATATTGGCAGGTTCTACTACTTTTAATTGTAATTTTTTACCTTTTTGAGTCAGCTCGGCCGTACCATTTTCGGTAATTTTTACTTCGGCAGGCGTTACCATTGTCCAACGAACCGTTGTTTCTTTATCCGTTGTTGTAATTTCATCTTTTACAGCAACATAACTTTGGTCAATAATCGCAACACCCCTATTTGCAGAAGCAACTTGACCTTTATAAACGGCTGAAATATCGCTGATTGCGCTTAAAAAGTGTGGATTTTCAGTGGTACTTTGAATAGATGCATAGCCTTCGACTCGTTGCAATTCATTGTTAAAAGTCAAAGTACTGTGTGCTCGATTGTTGTAACGAAAGATTTCCCAACGTTGCGAATTTTGTTCTTTGCCCCACAATTTCACGCCTTTTGATTCTAATGATTCATATTCTTGCATCCCAAAATCCATTGACCAACGCTCACCCAAAGCGTCCATCACAAACGAACCAATGTCCATGTGGGCATGATTGACGGAGGGAGAACCAGCCTTGAAACCAACATAAATCGCATTGGGTTTTGACCACGAAGTACGCATCATAGCCACGGGGTTGGGGCCTTGCCCTGTCCAAATCAATTGTTTGGGTTCTTGTACTTTTGTTAAATTTAAACCTTGTCCCCAAATAAATATAGCAGGAAAGAGGCGGTCGCCACCAAAAGGTTTATCTAAATATTGTACTTGTTTATACAGCAAACTTGGGTCTTTCGTGCGATTCGCAAACCAAAACACTGTCGCATTTAAGCCCGCAGAACCGCTTCCTGCATCAGAATAATTGAAGGTTTTACCCGATGTACCGACCATATTTTCAAAATAAGCGGCTGTTTTCAAGAACCCCTCAGTATTAGACAGCCCAAAATCGCTACCGAAGACTTTTTCAATGGCACTTAAAAACATGACGTTAAAACTCGTACCATAACCCCAATAACTATACCCTTCGGGATATGCGCCATCGGGTTTGTAGTCGTGCATAGGTAATTTTATGGATTCAATAGCACGGTCAATAATTTGGTTTGCTAATTCTGGATTGTCCTCATATATAGCCAATGTGCCATACGTCATGCCTGCGTTACAGACTTGATTCCAATTGTGGGTAACTTTTAACCAACTATTGTACTTTGTATCAAGCGAAGGTTCAATACCCTTTTTTAAAATAGCCTCTTTAATTATATTGCGTGAATCTTGCGACAAATCATCGTATAACCAATCGTAACCAATGGCAACGCCCATCGTCATTTCAGCTACATCGAGGAAATGTGAAGGATTCCAATCGCTGAATTGCGCTACTTTCAAAAGCTCTTTTTCACATCTGTCAAGGTATTTTTTATCCTTAGTCAAACGATAGGCATAGGATAAATGAAAAATTCTACGGATACATTCTCTTGATTTGTCGAGTAAACGCCGCCCGATTTGGATGCGTTCTAAAGTGGGCAATGCTATGATTTTATCGCTTTCTGCGATGATAACTTGGTGGATTTTTGCCCAATTTTTATCCCCATCAATACTTTTTTGGATGTTTTTTTCTTCATCCTTTAGCAATAAAATACGTGGATGATTAGGGATGCTTTTGACATCCGTCAAATATTTTAATTGACCAAAAATAGGGTTTTGGATAAGTAAAAAGTAAAAAAATATGACGAGGATGGTGTGCTGTTTTTTCATTGTATAAAGTGAAATTATGATTACATTCAATTGACCTCAGCTTAAAACATAAACTATTCAAATTTCTGTATCCGATAACTGTGTTCATTTCTTTATGTCGGTATCAAAGTATAGGAAGGTTCTAAAGACGATAAACTAGCAAATATTTAGTATAAATGAGGGGTGTGCATAACTATAAATCACTAAAAACACAGGCTTTGCACTGTTTCGCCATAGGCGAAAGGTGTGCAAAAAAGGATTTTTTTGGAGCGAGCCTATATTTTTTTTGCTTGCAAAAAAATATAGGCTCGCTCCATCCTCCCTTTTTTCGGCGGCGAAGCTGCCGTTTTTCAACTAAAGAATTACCGAAGTATTGACTTTAAAGCGCGTACCGTTTTATACTAATCACCGCTGTTCCTGATGTTGTGACGGAGTTGATATAAATATAGGCTTTATATTTATTATCTGCTGTTTGTACCCAAACACCAGCTTCTGCTTTCAGATTAATCGCATAATTAGGCGCATTTGTCAAATCGAGTTGCTGAAAATCTAAATCATCAATATAAATACCGAATTGCAAACGAGCCAAGTTGAAGTCTTGTAAGTTAAATACTTTCTGCATTTTGGTGCTATTTGTCAAACCTGTTGGCATTTTTACGTTTGGCAAATACGCTGTATCGGCAGCAGGAGAGACTAAAGCATGGCTGAAAGTACTTGTTGTTATATTGCGATACAGATAAACGAGGTCAATTTTTGAAGCATTTGTAGCTGCCGTTTTGGGGTCATAAACCTTCATATCAGCAATGGAAATATAAGCACTGTCAGTTTTGACATTCAAAAGGCGAACCATATCCATTTTAGCGATGGTGTAAGGTCCCATTGTCGTTGTTACGGTTTCGCCATTGCTGCTTTTTGCAGAGAATGTGAAAGTAACTGTTTTGCCTCGCGCTTCTTCAGGCACAACATACGAATAACGCAGTGTCGCAGCAGAAGTATCTACCGTAAAAGTGACTGTCGTTTTTGTGCCTTCATTCACCGAAGGTGACCCCACAGTAACGCCTACGTCTACGCCGCTGCCATTGGTATAAAAAGACCGATTTTCAAGAAAAGTACCTGTTGCACCCGCGATAGAGGCTTCTACTTGGATGGACGTGAGTTTGCCTTTAGTTGGCAAAATCGCCGCAGCATATGCAAAATCAATGGTTTGTGTGACGATATTGGGTCCCAAGGTTCTTTTAATCGCAGTATTTTGCAACACATCGGGTGCGACGGGAAGGGCGTACTCTTCCTTTTTGCAGCCTATGAAAAGTAATAATGCCGCCACAAAAGCAGGGCTGATAGTATATATTAATTTTCGATTCATTTTTCTTTTTTTTAAAATTTATAAAACAAACGGATGTTTTCAAAGGTCAAACGTAAAGATTGCCCCTACTTAGGTTGTACTGTGATGTTAACAGTGTAAGGTTTTCTTACTTGGCGATTGCCAGAAACAACCGTGAAAACTTTAGGATTTGCTAAATCTGAAAAATCCATTTTGCCTGTGATTTTAGGGTCTAATTTGGCATCTTGCGATAAAGTGAATTGCGGATAAACGTTTTTCAAGTCTGTACCAAATTGAACCGTTACGGCAACTTTTTGAGCAACGGTATCTATCACCGCTGCGACGGTTCTGACGGTGACAAAATCACTACCAAGCAATTCAAAATTGGTGACAGCACATTCTGCTCTGGTTGTGATGAGCAAACCATCTTCGTCAACAGGTAGGTCTTCTTTGAAGCAAGACACCCACGTCAAACTTAGAATAGAAAATGCAAATGCTATATTGATGTATTTTTTCATTGTTTTAAAATTGAAAGTTGAATGAATTTGACCAAAGTTTGAGTAATTCAACTTTCCAAAAGTTCGAAACTTTTGGAAAGTTATAATTTTACCCCCTCAGTATTTTCTTATTCCCAAGGCGCATTTTGTGTCAGATTTGGGTTTCTATCTCTTTCAGAAGGCGGAATTCTGAAAATATAGTTTTGCTGGTACGTTCTATCGTTCGTGTTTTGATAATAACGTTGCTGATTTGCACCGTAAGTATCTATGCGCCAAACGCCTGCACTGCCAGGACCTCCCCAAATTTTTTCGATAAATCGCCAACGGCGAATATCGAATGAACGTTGACCTTCGCCGATTAACTCAACGATGCGCTCTTGTTCAATGGCATCAAAAAATGTTTGTTTTGTCGCTGTTTTTGCGGCAGCCAATGGCGGTAAATTACCGCGTCTGCGGATTTTATTGACCAAATCAATGGCATCGGCTTGAGGGCCGCTCACTTCATTTGTCGCTTCAGCATACATCAAAAACACATCTGCCAAACGCATGACGGGCCATGCAAAATCACCATCACTGCGCCCTTGACCAGCATAATTGCGGACAAACTTGCGGAAAACATAACCTGAATTGCACCCGTCAGTATTGTAAGTTGTATATTTAACACCGTCAATAGTCACAGGAATCGCCCAAGTTTGATAGATAAACGGGCAAATGCCCGTCGAAGCCAAGGAAATCATGCCGATACTCGTTTCATAATCCCATTGAATCGTTGACTTCATGCGATAATCACGATTTCTATAACTATTAGGATTGACCGCAGAATTAAGCGTTGTCCGTGCAGCTGTATTTGTCGTCGGATTCATAGGCACTAAAGGCGCAGCAAAATCACCTGTTATTGTTGATTGGTAACGATTAGCAATTTCGTAACGTGGTGAAACCCAACACTGAGAACCTTCATGAGAACGTCCAGAGAAATCGCGCATGAGTTCTTCGCCTTGATTTGTACCTGTTCCACCGTGCGTAAATACAAAAATCATTTCGGGATTGCCATTCGCTTTTGGTGTAAATAGGGTAAAATAGTTGGGCAAAACATCCGATTTGCCGAGTGAATCAATATTACCAGGATCGCCGTTTTGATAAAGCGTTAAACCATAATTGTTTATCACGGCTTTGAAGTCAGCTGCTGCCGCTGTAAATGCCGTTGTTGCTGCTGCTGCATCGGGTGTAAAGCCTTTCAATTCGGGCCAACCGTTTTTGTTCCAAGAAGCCCAATACAAGTACAATTTGCCACGAAATGCCAATGCTGCAGGTTTAGAAGCGCGTCCAAGTGCAGATGCTTTCGCAGGTAGTTTATCAAAAGCGTAGGTAAAATCAGCTACGATTGAGTCTTTGACTTGCCCAATCGGGCTACGTGACAATTTAGAAACTTCTGAATTTTCATACACAACATTGGTGAAATACGGTACATCGCCCCACATCGTGATGAGTTTGAAATAAGCCATACCCCTCAGTAATCGGGCTTCGCCAATGATTGTTTCGAGTGTTGCAGTTGGTATTTTAGTGCCATCTGCCTGCATCTTGTTGACATTGAAAATCACGTAGTTAGCCCGATTGACTGCACCATAGAGGTAGCGATACATTTTATCGAAGCTCGCACCATAACCCGATGGGTCGTAGTTACCGCCATTGTAGGCATCACCTAGACGAAGGTTACCAGAAGTGGTACTCGTACCGCGCGCCCGTGTGTATTCACCTTGTCCGTCAAAATAGTAATCACGGTCAAAACAAGGTCTTGTCGCTGCGTAAGCACCCATCAGACCAGCCACGGCATCAGCTTCTGTTTTCCAGAAAACATTGGCTGCGATTTCTGTCGTTGGTGCTTGGTCTAATAAGTTTTCTTTACAAGAAATCTGTAAGAATAGACAAAAAGCTATGAAAAATATCGCTGATATTGATTTTATTTTTTTCATGATTGTATCATTTTAGAAGCCCACTTGGATAGAGAGCGCGTAAGATTTATTAATTGGATAAAGGTTGTTGTTGTTACCTTCTTTCTCTGGATCAAGGCCGCGATAAGAGGTCAATGTCCAAAGGTTTTCAGCAGTACCCGCTATGCGTAATGAGCTGACACCCAATTTTTTAAATAAATTTTGTGGAATTGAATAGCTCAACTGAACATTTTTTAAACGCACATACGTCATATCATCTAACCAAAATGCTGTATTGGTTTGATTGTTACCGCTACCACCCAAACGAGGCCACAAACCACCCCGATTTTCGACGCTCCAAGGATTATCTAAATGTGCTTGTGTAACAGCATAACGTGTTGTGCTGAAATTGACGTTGTTGAATGCGTTTATCCAATAGTCTTTGCGACCTGTTGAACCTTGAAACAAAGCCGATAACTCAATGCCTTTCCAGCTAATATAACTGTTGAGTGAAAAATAAGTCGTTGGTCTGTTTTGTTGTGTACTCGGATAAGCCTTTTGATCATTGCCATCTATGCGTCCATCACCATTTAAATCCAAGCGAAGAATATCACCTGGTTGTGCACCTTGTGGCGTTGAGTTATAGACATCTGCCCAAGTTTGAGCAATACCTTTGTCTTGATAAGCATAGACAAAATTGTAAGGCATATTCAGAAACACCGTTCCTCTTGTTAAAAACTCATTCCATTTTTCAAGTCTTGTTGCATTGTAAGAAGCATTGAAAGTCGTACCATAGTTGACAGAACCCACTCTACTGCGCCATGCGATGGTCGTTTCAATGCCTCGATTGCGCATATTACCGATATTGGTTCGCGGTGCACTGTATGCACCCGTCAGTAAAATAGATAAATCAGAAGGGCGATTCATGCCTGTTGTCAAGCGGTCGTAATAATCAAATTCAGCTGTCAAACGATTGTTAAAAAAGCCTAACTCAATACCCGCATTCGCCACAGACGTTTCTTCCCATGATAAAAACTGATTCACTAATTTATTATTTACAAAACCTTTGGTAACACTACCGCCGATGATGTAATTATTGGAAGCCAATGTGGTTTGTTGTTCATAGCGACCAACACCACTGTTATTGCCTAAAGTACCGTAAGAAAGACGGAATTTACCGCTGCTCAAAAACTTAGTTAAAGGTGCTAAAAACTTTTCCTCCGTAAAACGCCAACCCAATGCCATAGAAGGGAAAAAGCCATATCGCTGACCTTCCACAAACCGTGAAGAGCCATCTACACGGAAATTGGCTTCTAAAAGATATTTGCCAAAAGCCGCATAATTCACACGTCCGATGTAAGAACGCAACCCCTCAGTACTTGAGTTACCACCTGTGGTTTGAATATCTGTCAAAGCCGCATCAATCTCATGTAGTCCTGGGAACAAACGGTCATTTCTCGAACTGCCTTGAAAGCGGTCATACCAATATTCCTCGCTGTAAACCGCCATAGCAGACACTTCGTGGTCTTTACCAAAGTTCACATTATAATTCAAACGACCGTTTAGCAAGGTTTTATAGCCATTATTCGTATTATTACTCACACCCGCATTCGCACCAACGTAAACACGGCTGCCAAAAGCATTGGTTTGAAAGTTGAATGCTTGATTGGGTATATTGGCATTCCAACCAAATTGGTCATAGTAATTTAAGCCATATTCCACGGTTGCTTTCAAGCCTTTCAAAGGCGACCAATCCAAATACATCGTTGTATTGGCTTCTTTGCGCTCTTGCCGTGTCAAGTTATTTTGATAAACTGTGTAAGGATTGTAAGCCTGTGGGTCTTCACCATAAGCCATGACACCGCCATAATACCCAGAAGTAGGGTCATAAGGTAAAATGCCCGCAATCGCATATTGCATATCAAAACCTGCTGTATTTGTCGGTGCAGGGTCAGTGTAACCTTCTTCTAAGGCATACACAAATTTTGACCAGTTACCATTGAATTTAACGCCCGTGTTCATATTGTCTCGCAATTTGTAGTCGAAATTGAACCGTGCATTGTATTGTTGGTAGTCGTTATTGATTTGAAGCCCTGCCTCTTTTTTCGTACCAACGGAAACAAAAAAGTTCGATTTTTCTGTTCCACCAGTCGCCGACAAGTTATAGTTTTCGAAAGCACCTTTTCTTTGGATAACATCCCACCAATCCGTGTTCGGATAACGCAAGGGGTCAATCATGCCCAAGGCCATCCATTGGTCAATCGTTCCATTTTTGAAAATCAAATTGCTTTGGAGTGTATTTGTTTGAGCGCGACGTTGCTCCAAAGTGAGTGCAACAGGATAATTTGCGAGAAAATCAAAGGCTTTTGTTGGTAGTGTCAAAGCCATATTACTGTTGAAATTCAACGATGTTTTTTTCTGACCTTTACCCGATTTGGTCGTAATGAGGACAACGCCATTTGCCGCTCTCGAACCATAAACCGAAGCCGAAGTCGCATCTTTTAGCACCGAAACTGTTTCCACATCGTTGATATTGATTCTGTTGATGTCCACATCGGGCATGCCATCCACAACAATCAACGGGCTGCTGTTATTCACCGTACCCAATCCGCGAATGAGTAAAGTTGCACCATTTCTGCCCGCCATACCCGAGTTTTGAATTGCCGACAAACCAGGTGCTAAACCACTCAAACCCGAAGAGACGTTTGGCAAAGCACGACCTGCCAGTTTTTCGTCCACATTCACCGTAGCAACTGAACCGACTAAATTTACCTTTTTTTGACTGCCGTATCCCACGACAACAACCTCATTCAAAACACCTGATTCTTTCAAAACAATATTGATAACCGTGCGACCTTCAATCGAAATTGTTTGTTTGTCATAACCAACAAAACTAAAAACCAATTTCCCATTCTTTTCCTCATCGGTTAATTCGAGTTTGAAACTGCCCGTTTCATCCGTAATTGTGCCTTTTGTTGTACCTTCAAGCACGACACTTGCGCCAATGAGTGGCTCATTTTTGACATCTGTTACATTACCCGTTACAATGTGTGCAATCGTTTGTGCAGCAATCAATGTGTTTTCCTCGGCTTTTGATGCTTCAGATACTGAGGGGGGGATTTTTTCAGAAACACTACCCATTGTCGGCACTTGTTTCTTACGACTAATCACAATTTGCCGCCCCGAAATCTGATAAGCCAATTGATAAGGCGCGAGAATGCGCTCCAAAACAGTACTTAGTCGCTCTTTTCGCGCATCAATACTGATTTTTTTGTCCGTTGGAATAGCGTTGGAACTGTACATAAAACGAGCATCTACCAAACTTTCTATTTGAGAAAGCACCGTTTTTAAGGTTTGTTCTTGTACTTGCAAAGTGATTTTGCTGTCAAGTAAATCCTGCCCTTTTATATCGTGGGCAAAAGCCATACTTGAAAAAATCAGTGCAAGGGCGAGTTGAATTAAACTTATTTTCATGATTGAAAATAGGACATGCCTTTTTGAGTAGTTTTTTTTCATCATTCGTTATTGTTTGATTAAAAGTGAAGTTTGAAAAGACTTCGAGTCATACTGAATGATAAAGGCGAATTTCGTAAATTCAACTCACTTAAAATCAAATTTTTTTTTGGGAATCATAATTCAGAAGGAAAGTTAATTTCGTAAAAACGAAATAGTCAGAATATTTTGGTACTACCAACCCAACCCTATTTACATCCTTTAGAATGAATCACAATTTGAGCATCAATGACTTGATACTCGGCATCAATTGTCAAACAAATCAATCTAAGTTTCTCAAAAAGGTGTTCATCGGTCATTTTTGCAGTGAGTTTGCAATGTTTGAGCAGTTCCTCATCATACACAATATCAATACTGTATGCTTTTTCCAAAAGGTCAAAAACCTTTGAAATGGGCGTGTCATCAAACTCGAAAGACAGTTTTTGAATATCGGGTAGTTTTTGTAGAGCAGGTGTTTGAACCAAAGATTTAAGTATTTGAGCATCACTCCGATTAAAAACAATTTGCTGATTCGGGGTCACAACTACCCCCTCAGTATTTCGGCTCGAAAAAGCTTCTTTTTCTTGTATTTCCTTATTTGAAGCAACCGTCACCTTCCCTGTTTTAACCGTTACAATAATATCTTTATCATTGGAATATGCTTTTACATTGAAACTCGTTCCTAACACCTTCGTTATCACTTCATTGGCATATACTATGAACGGTTTTTCAGGATTTTTTTCTACTTCAAAAAAGGCTTCTCCCGACAGATAAACAACCCGTTTTGACACACTGTCAAAACCCTTAGGATAACTCAACCGACTGCCTTTTTGTAATAAAACAGAACTTTTATCGCTCAAAATGATGAGTTGTGGCTTATCTTTTTCATTATAAACTTCTAAAAGTGGCGTTTCCGCTTTTCTCACAAGTTCTTGATACACCAATTGCCCCCCCTCAGTATGTCTCACATTTTTATCATAAAAAAACCACGCACTCGCTAAAAGTGCAACGGACGCAGCAGCAGCAAGCGCACCATAAATGAGGCGACGTATTTTAGGTTTGCGTGCTTCGATGGTTTCTTCCAATTCGATTTGCTCAAAAATCTGTGCCTTCAATCGCTGCTTTTGATGGGTATCGATAGGTGTGTGTGCTGCCCAAATCATGTTTTTAGCATATTCGACAACTGCTTTTTGTTTGGGATTTGCTGCCAAAAAAGCTTGCCAAAAAGCATCATTTTCATTAAACTTCGCCCAAGCGATGAACGATTCATCGAGCAAAAAGTCTTCTATTTTATAATTTTGATAATGCATTATGTCTGCGATAAAATATTCTAAAGGCTTTGAATACTGCGCTAAGATGAAAAGAGCATTTGTGGTTTTTCAACTCACTAAAACGGATGATTTTACAAAAAAATTAAGAAAAGAAAGGATAAACCAGCGAAAGCAGTAATAAATGAAAGCCTGTCCGTAATTTTAACAAAGCACGTTGGATGATATTGCGAACCGATTGTTCATTGATACCCATAATATCAGCAATTTCAAGAGTTTCCAAATTGTCGAAAAAGCGAAGATGCACAGCTTGCAATTGCCGTTGTGGCAAAAGCACCAAACCTTTCGATAAAATTAGTTGATACTCTTCAGATTGCTCTTGCGAGATGATGCGCTCTTCGACAGAAGCATCCAAATTGTCGGATGTATCAGGCAATTTGGTGAAAACAGTTTGAACATCCATCAAATGACAGATTTTCCGTTGCAAAGACCTAAAAAGATAGTATTTGATAGCCGTTGTATCGCTCAAATTGGCCTTCATCCGCCACAAATCAACGAACAACTCCTGAATCGCATCTTCTACCAAATCCTTATCTTTAGCAAAATAATAGCCATAACTGAATAGTGCATCCACATATCGCTCATAGATGCAACCGAAAGCCGTTTTATCTCCTTGTTTGAAGGCTTGCCAAAGCGCATTTTCGTCGTCTTGTTTCATCATTAAAAAATATTAGAGACAAAGATTAAAATCAAAAACGGATATTCTATTAGGTTATCACAATTTAGTTATGCCCCCCCTCAACTATTCTATTCAAAGGCATGACATTACTCAAAAAGGGGCAGACGGTACTTGCTTGAATCGTATTAGGCGTAAAACTTGTTTTTCCGTAAAGAATAATCAACAATAGTTCGGTAATTTTTTAGTTAAAAACGGAGACTCCGCCGCCGTAGGCGGTGTTATTTACGCCTAAAAAAACTACTGAATTATTGATTAAACAAACTTAATGATAAAATCACTAAAACGAATAGAACTTTGCAGTTTTTTTTTCACGTACTAAAATGACCCGTTTATCTACTAAAATGACCTTTCTATAAACATTCGCATTTTCAATTTTTTCTTTGCAAAGGCTCTATCTACCTTTATAACTCAATTTAATCAGATTTTTACACATTTTGACAAAGAAAAATACTATGCATTCTGCAAATCCAAATCCTACCGTCATTGATGAGCAGTCATTACAAACGATAGACAATGCTTGTAGTGAAATGGATATAAAAGAGTTCGAAGCAGTACAAATTCTCCACGCTTCATTCTTTTATATCCGAGAGAGTAATTATTACTATAAAATCATGTTGGAACACATCCTCTATTTCAAAGCTGTGGAGAATTACACACAAATTGTTACTACCGAGCGGACTTATACGGTATTGATACGCTTGATCGTATTCGAGAAACAATTACCCCCCTCAGTATTTATGCGTGCCAATCGGTCATACATTGTTAATAAGACAAAGATTTCAGCCATAAATAAGACAGAAATCATCATTGACAATCATCAAATAGCTCTGACGCGCACGTATTGGGAGGCGATATTTAATGATTTTATTAACCAACATTTGATTCGAAAAGAACCCTAAATATTGGTTTAAACAAACCTCTTCATATTTGCTATTCACTTACTGTATTTATGTTATTCACTAACTATTTTTAATAGACTCGTCAATTGCTTGAAAAAAAAAGAATATTTAGATATTATTTTGTGTTTAAAAATTATTACTTCGTGTGAACATACATACTTCTATTTTCTAACGCTACGCGTTCTCAAAAGCCGCTTTTCGAAATTTTAAATCAATCACTCGGGGTTGTACTATCGCCAATAGTCATACTATTTGGGTGCAGCTTTTCTATGCTTATTACTAAAACGATTGTCAACTATAATTTCTTAATTTTTTTTTAAATAAATTCTTATGGATAAATTTACGCTACACGTTTTTTCAAGATGTAGGAATGTTTTTTCACAAAACTTGCTTACATCTTCTTGGGTGCGAATTTGCAGTTTTGTGTTATTCATTTTGCTGAGTGTATTGAGTCTGAATGCACAAACAATTTGTGTACAAGTGACAACCGCCTGTGGCTCATTAAGTGGACAGTATGCTTCGAGCGGAGGTACTTATTATTCTGGGGACAATACAATTGACTTAGATGCTGGAGATGGATGGTATTTCTACTCAGGCGAATTGGGTGATTATCCACTTTACAATCCCAGTTTATCGACAACGCTTCCTACTACAGGTTGGGTGTATTATGGGAGTAGTTGCGGTACTGATGGTGCTCCTGCTGATGTGACACTGAACATTGTAGAGTGTCTTTCTGTAGGGCCTTGCTATGTCGTCACGACTAATTGTAGTAATACAAATATAGCTGGCACATACAGAGACATTGGACAAACATACAATGGTAAACCTGATTTATACGATGAAGATGGTAATGATATTTACTGGGCTGCGGGTTATTGGTATATCTACAATATAGATGATGGTTCACTGTTCAGAAATCAAAGTAATGCAGACTCACCTCCGTTGACTGGTTGGGTAGCTATAGCAGGTAACATATGTGCTGGTTCTACTGTAACTGTTGAATTGAATCCTATTCTTACCCCCTCAGTATCTATCGCTGCTACTCCTGGCAGTGCCATTACAAGTGGAACAAGTGTGACATTTACAGCGACGGCGACGAATGGCGGTACAACACCGACTTACCAGTGGAAAAAGAACGGTATGAATGTTGGCGGTAACATCAATACTTACATCGACGGTGGTTTAGTGAATGGCGATAAAATCACTTGTGTGATGACGAGTAATGCGTCTTGTGCTTCGCCTACACAGGTAACGAGTAATACAGTTATAATTGGAATATTTGTGCCTAGCCCGTCACCTTCCTTTACAGGACTGAATGCGACTTATTGTGATATAGATAATGCTGTCACGCTTACAGGTAATTTACCTGGTACGGATGGTTACTTCACGGGACCTGGTATCACAGACAATGGAAATGGTACAGCGACCTTTACACCCAGTGAAGCAAATATTGGTACAAATAAGATACGGTATTTGTCAACTGCAACCAACAGTCCTGGCTGGGCACAAGTAGGCGGTGGATTTTATCACACCGTTGCACTCAAAAACGATGGTACACTTTGGGCATGGGGTGAGAATGAAGACGGTCAATTAGGCAATGGTACTTATACCCGCAGCGACATTCCAGTACAAATCGGCACTGCCAATGATTGGGCAAGTATCTCTGTCGGGAGTTATTACGCATTTGCGATTAAAACAGATGGTACGCTTTGGGCTTTTGGCTACGATGGTTTTGGTTCATTGGGTATTGGTGGTGTTAGTAGTAATGTGCCTGTACAAGTTGGTACGGATAATGATTGGGCAAGTGTATCAGCCGACAATGCTGTTTGGTATGCTATGGCAACTAAAAGGAATGGCACACTTTGGGCATGGGGCGCTAATACTTATGGACAATTGGGTACTGGCACGGGTGCTCTCAATAGACCTACTCAAGTGGGTAGTGCGACCGACTGGGCGAGCATTTCAACGGGTGCCTTTCATACAATTGCTTTGAAAACAGATGGCACACTTTGGGCATCGGGATTTAATGGTGAAGGACAATTGGGCGATGCCACAAATAACCAAAGCAACAGTCACAAACAAATAGGTACAGCCACCGATTGGAAGAAAGTATTCGCTGGTGAGAGACAAAGCTATGCTATTAAAGCGGATGGTACATTGTGGGCATGGGGTAAAAATACAAATGGTGCATTAGGTATAGGTAATAATACCAATAGTAATGCCCCTGTGAAGGTCGGTACCAGCACCAATTGGGTAAACGGTGCAAGTTACTTGTCAGTGATTGCTCTCAAGGCAGATGGTACAATTTGGTCTTGGGGTTTTAATGGAGATGGTGAACTCGGGAATGGCAATAATACCAGTACCAATACACCTGCACAAGTAGGTAGTGCAACGGATTGGTCAAATGTGGGCAACGGACCCTATCATACATTTGCGATTAAAGCAGATGGTTCTCTTCTTGGTACGGGATATAATAACGCAGGACAATTGGGTATTGGGTCTGTCGGTGATAAAAATATCTTTACTAAAGTCGTGACAGCCACTACCAGTGCTACAACAACAGTAAATGTCTGCTTGGATTTTACGGGTTTAGATGCGGCTTATTGTAAAGGTGCAACTGCTGTTACATTGACAGGCAATCATGCACCGAAAGGGACTTTCAGTGGCCCTGGTATTAAAGACAATGGTGATGGTACAGCTACTTTTACCCCTGCGGAGGCAGGTACAGGCGGTACGATAACTTATTCTTACAGTCCAAATGCTTGGAAAAGCATATCATCAGGCTATTCAAATACAATAGGTATTAAGTCAGATGGTTCTCTTTGGGGTACTGGCGAAAACTATTATGGCGAATTAGGCAATGGAACTGAGGACGGAAGTGAGTCGTTTATACAATCGGGTACAGAAACCAATTGGACAAATGTCAGTCAAGGATATTACCATTCATTAGGTGTTAAAAAAGACGGAACTTTATGGGGCTGGGGTGCCAATGATTATGGTGAAATCGGTACAGGCTCCGCTACCGATAGCCCAGTGCAAATCGGCACGGCTACTAATTGGGTAACAGTGGCAGCAGGCTACTATGTCAGTCTCGGTATTAAAAAAGATGGCACACTGTGGGCTTGGGGCTATAACGGATATGGTGAATTAGGCGATGGTACGACGGATGATAATGATACACCAACACAAATCGGTACGGACAATAAATGGGCAAGTATTTCGACAGACCCTTATGGTGAGCATGTTTTAGCAGTTAAAACAGATGGCACGCTTTGGGCTTGGGGCAGTGGTACTTATGGTCAATTGGGTGATGGTAGCGCAAATGACATATATGAACCTATACAAGTTGGTACAGCGACTAACTGGGCAAGTGCAGCAGCAGGAGATTATCATTCCATTGGGGTTAAAAAAGATGGCACCCTTTGGGCTTGGGGCTACAACGGATATGGTGAATTAGGTGATGGTACAACAGACGATAGTAATGTGCCGAAACAAATCGGTACAGACAATAACTGGAGTAAAGTTTCTGCTTCTTATCAATTTTCATTAGCGACAAAAACAAACGGCACTCTTTGGGCTTGGGGTGATAATAGTTATGGTCAATTGGGCGATGGTACAACAGACGAAAGAGATGCACCAGTACAAGTCGGTACAGCGACTAATTGGGCAAACGTAGAAGCTGGTGCTTATCAATCATTTGGCTTGACAACCGATGGTAATCTTCTTTCTTGGGGCTACAATGGCTATGGAGAACTGGGCATTGGCAATACAGATGACCAATATGAGCCAACACAAGTTGGTGATGTAGTGACTGTTACGACTTTCACTAAAAATGTTACAGTAAATAGTATAGCTCCCACAGTATCTGTTGTAGCTAATCCGAGCGGTACTATAATAAGCGGTACAAATGTGACATTTACAGCAACACCAACTACAGGTGGTACTACCCCTCAGTATCAATGGAAAAAAAATAATAACAATGTCGGTAGTAACAGTGCAACTTACAGTGATGCAGGTTTAGTAAGTGGTGATATCATTACTTGTGTCTTAACAAGTAACGATCCATGTGCTTCGCCTTTGACAGCAACAAGCACACCTATCACTATAAGCGTTTGTATATCTCCAACGGCTTATAATATCACAGGAGGTGGCACATATTGTTTAGGTGGCACGGGTATAGCCATTGGTTTAGCTAATTCACAAACTGGCGTAAGCTATCAATTGAAAAAAGGAACTACAAATGTGGGTAACGCCGTACCGGGTACAGGAGCAGCGATTAGCTTTGGCAATCAGACAGCAGGTGGCGTTTATACCGTCGAAGCAACACGTACAGCTGGTGGATGCAAAACCACAATGACAGGAAGCGTGACGGTTGTAGAACCAATCGCCATCGTATTTGGTACCCCCTCAGTAACTAAAGTCAAATGCCCGGGTGGCAATACTGGTAAAGTTGTCATATCGGCAACAGGGGGTGCAGGTACAATCACTTACGCAATTTCGCCAAGTGTTGGAACACAAAGCCCATCAGGTACATTCAATAATTTGACCGCACAGACTTACACCTTCACAGCGACAGATGCAAACGGTTGTACAAAAACAACATCAGTTGTAGTTGGTACAAATGTCAATACGCCACCAATAGTGACCTTGACATCGCCAGCCAATGGGGCAACAGCGGTCACTAATGCGACCTTAACAGCCACAGCATCAGACCCAGACGGTACTATTTCACGAGTCAATTTTTACTGGGTTGTGGGTAGAACGAAAACGGGCGTATTGTCACGCCAACTTTTGGGTAGCGACAATACGGCACCGTACAGCTATAATTGGCAGAATGTCGTTGGTGGTAATTACGATATTCAAGCAGAGGCAGTGGATGATTGTGGCGATGTTACTTTTAGTTCTGTTTCAAATGTAAATATATTGGAAACATTCACTGTCCTTCTCACATCACCGTCAAGTGGACAAAGTTTTGTGCCTGGGTCGAATCTAACATTGACAGCATCAGTCGTTGCTTTTACGAGTCGAACAATTACGAAAGTTGAGTTTTTTGCAGACAATGTCAAATTAGGAGAGGACTTGACAGCACCATATACTTATGTTTGGAATAATGTTCCGTTAGGCAACTATTACTTACGTGCCGTAGCAACGGATAATATGGGTGGTGTTTGGTATTCACCTTATACATACATCCTTGGTATCAATACAAATGGTGGTGAATCAAGGGGACAATTTTCTGTACCAGGTGTGGCATTCACACAGGCTGTTGGAGGCGAGTTTGCGCTTTACCAAAATCAACCGAATCCTGCTGCAAATGAAACGAGTATTGGCTTCAATTTACCAAAAGACGGACAAGCTCGTTTGACTATCAGCACAATTGATGGTCGAGTTGTCAAAGTCATCAACGGCGAATACAAAGCGGGTTATAACAGTATCTCCGTTAACAAATCAGACTTAAATACCAGCGGTATATTCTACTATCGCTTAGAAACGGTAGAACACAGTGCTACTAAAAAAATGGTGATTATGAATTAATGCTAATGCTGTCAGTGTTTTAGTATTACTTACCAAAGCCGCCTCATGGGCGTATCCGTGGGGCGGCTCTTTTATTCATTAAACAAAATAAATACAATTGGTGGCTTTCAAAAAAGCGACCCCTCAGTATTAAGCCACAATGGACTTATGATACTGAATAGAAATACATGTGCCTAAATTAAACCTACAAGTTATTGATTGGTAATATTTTAGGCTTTTTAAAATTGACTCGTAGTATTTTCTGTTGATTAATTATCTTTTAAATTCATTTTCATGAAAACACATTTTCATACTTCTTTAAATAGACTCATAGTGGCGCATGAAAAAAACTTCGCCAATAGACCGATTGCATTTTACAAGCCTAAGCATTGGTGTATACTCATGCTACTGTGTACTTTTACGGCAAATTGGTCTTTTGCTCAAGTCGTACAAGACCGATTCGGTGGTGACTTGGAGATTGTCAAGAGCGAACCTATTCAAACCGCACCCAACACTAATCCTGTATCTTTTGGAAGCCAGAGTTTGTTAGCTGTTGACCCTTTAGCAGTTTATTCGAATGTAACAAATTCATTGTCATCGGTTTACCCCATACAGGATGCAGGAGTAGTAAGTGGCAACAGTATCACTGGTATGATCTGTGATAACTTGACATTGGTAGGAACACCTCCTTTTTCAATTGGAAAAATTACTTTTGTTGTTTCCAATTCAAACGCATCAGCAGTTACAGTAAGACCGCGTATGCGTTTTTTTCTTGCCAATGCACCATTTAGCAAACCTGGTACATCACTTGGCGGCTTCTCTTTTAATTCTGTCAGTATTCCGCCCAATTCAAAGACAACATTGGCGATAAAAACAAGTGAACCATTTATTATTAATTCAAATAGTATATGGGCTGGTATGCTTTTCGATAACGCAAATGGTAGTACCTCCGCAACCGCTGTGCAATTAGGACAATGTGGTATGCACATATACGACCCTATTGACCTTGGGTCAAGTACTACTTCGTTTTTTCAAACGAACAGCTATCCCTCTTCAGGTTCTTTTCTTGAAGATTATCCTATTGGTGATACTTATCTACTCCAAAACAATGTTCCTGCAAACTTTGGATGGGAGTTAATATTAACCAATACACTCAATTCAATTACCCGTGTTAACGCTAATTCACAACCTGCTGGGTCAAGTGTATCTTGGTCAGTCAAATTCAGTAAAGTGATGAATGGTTTAGATGCCGATGACTTTAGCTTAGTCGAAACAGGTGTTTCGGGTTCTACCATTACGTCTATTACACCTGTAGGAGATGCACCTTCAAAAGAGTGGATTGTTACAGCAGCAACGGGTTCTGGTGCAGGCAGCATTGGGTTGAACTGTATTGACGATATTTATATGAGTACCACTTTGACCAATACTCTGCCATTTACAGGGGAAGTTTATACCATCACAGCTTGTAGCAGTGTGACCCCCTTAGTATCAATTAGTGCCAATCTAAGTGGCACTTTAACTGCAGGCACAAACGTAACATTCACAGCAACACCGACTAATGGTGGGGCTACCCCTCAGTATCAATGGAAAAAGAACAATAACAATGTCGGCAGTAATAGTGCTACATATACCGATGCAACTTTAGCCAATAACGATGTGATTACGTGTGCAATGACAAGCAATGCGCCATGTGCTTCACCTGCAACAGTGACGAGTAATGCAATCACAATGAGTATTTGTACACCTCCGACAGTTTATTACATGACACGCAGTGGTAAATATTGTTTTGGAGACGCAGGTCTTGCCATTGGTTTGAATAATTCAGAAAATGGCGTAAGTTATCAATTACAAAAAGCAGGTGTTGATGTTGGGAATGCAGTACCTGGTACAGGCACAGTAATTAGTTTCGGTAATCAAACCGTTGGTGGAGTCTATAAAGTAATCGCCACTCGGACAGTTGGTGGATGTAAATCAACAATGGGAGATAGTGTGAGAGTCATAGAGCCAATCGCTATCGTATTGGATTCCCCCAGAGTAACAAACGTTACTTACAATGGTGGCAATGATGGCAGCGTAACCATTTCGGCAACAGGTGGTATAGGTACAATAAGCTATTCAATTTCGCCAAATGTGGGTACAAAAAATGGTGGTACATTCAGTGGATTAACTGCACAGACATATATATTCACAGCAACCGATGAAAATGGTTGTACGAAAACAAAGGCAGTAACGGTGACTGAGGCACCAGCTATCATTTTTGGTACCCCCTCAGTAACGAATGTAAGTTGCAACGGTGGCAGCAACGGTAGTGTGACGGTTTCAGCAACAGGCGGAACCGGTGCAATAAGCTATTCAATTTCGCCTAATGTCGGTACAAAAAGCGGCGGTACATTCAGCGGCTTGACAGCACAGACTTATACATTTACAGCGACAGATGCGAATAGTAACACTGCCACAATCACAGCTACGGTGCAACAACCGACAGCTATTGTATTTGGTACCCCCTCAGTAACGAATGTAAGTTGTAACGGTGGTAGCAATGGTAGCGTGACGGTTTCAGCAACAGGTGGCACAGGCGCAATAAGTTATTCAATTTCGCCAAGTGTTGGCACAAAAAGCGGTGGTACATTCAGTGGCTTGACAGCACAGACTTATACATTGACAGCAACAGATGCAAATGGCTGTACTAAAACAACGACAGCAACGGTGTCACAACCAACAGCTATTGTATTTGGCACCCCCTCAGTAACGAAGGTCAAATGTCCGGGTGGTAACAGCGGTAAAGTCGTAATATCAGCGACAGGTGGTACAGGTACAATAACGTATGCGATTTCGCCAAGTATTGGTTCACAAAGTCCATCAGGCACATTCAATAATTTGACTGCACAGACCTATACATTCACGGCGACTGATGCAAATGGTTGTACAAAAACAACAAGTGTGACAGTAGGTACAAATGTCAATACGCCACCAATAGTGACCTTGACATCACCAGCAAATGGTGCAACACTGGTCACAAGTGCAACCTTAACGGCGACAGCATCTGATCCAGATGGTACTATTGCGCAAGTCAATTTTTATTGGGCTGTAGGTAAAACTAAGTCAGGGGTAGCTTCACGTCAGCTTTTAGGTAGTGACAACACAGCACCATACAGTTACAACTGGCGGAATTTAGCTGGTGGTAACTACGATATACAGGCAGAAGCAGTGGATGACTGTGGTGATGTTGTATTTAGTACTGTTGCGAATGTCAATGTTTTGGAAACATTTACAGTAGTTATGCCATCGCCATTAATTGGTGGCGTATTTGTACCTGGTTCGAATTTGACATTGACAGCATCTGTTATTGCTTTTACAAGTCGTACTATTACAAAAATTGAATTCTATTCAGGAAATGTAAAATTAGGCGAAGATTTGACTGCTCCGTACTCTTATGTTTGGAATAATGTTCCTTTAGGCAATTATAATTTGCGTGCCGTAGCAACAGATAATGTGGGCGATTTGTGGTATTCATCTTACGTTGCAGTAGGAGGTAGCAACGGTGATATCAGAGGACGGTTTTCGGCATCAGGTGCAACAACATCTATACAAACTGGTTTAAGTGATTTCGCGCTTTATCAAAACCAACCCAATCCTACTGCGAATGAAACGAGCATCGGCTTCAATTTGCCGAAAGACGGACAAGCACGTTTGACTATCAGCACAATTGATGGTCGTGTCGTCAAAGTCGTCAACGGCGAATACAAAGCAGGTTATAATAGTATTTCAATTAATAAATCTGACTTAAATACCAGTGGCATATTCTACTATCGCTTAGAAACAGCTGAACACAGTGCATCTAAGAAAATGGTGGTTATCCAATAGATATAAAAGTCTATGCACTCTTGAAATGAAAGCCTTTACGATGAAAATCGTGAAGGCTTTCTGTTTTAATGAGACTCCACATTTAATTATTTAATTTTTTTTTTGTAACACCATACACCCCTAATTTCTATATTATCTTTGCTTTATAATGTTTTTAATTTTTTATAAAGCTATAACTTATTTGTTTTTTTCCTTCCTAAAACCGATTTACTTCTGTGTTTATACGATTCAGTAATTAACCAAATTTCAGACGATAAAATACTGAGGGGTAAATTTGTAACTCATTGATTATCAGTTTATTATCAAAATTAATTCTCGTTTCGTGTGGGTAATTACTGGAATATTCTAATCAAATTGTTAGTAAAATAATTTTAAAACCAACGGGAATAATCTGCTCCACATTCTATGAGCAGCCTCTGTTTAATCAGTAGAACCATGAACTTTAACTTTACAATTCGCTCTTTTGGGGGCATTTTGGCATTTTTTACTTTCTTCTTACCTTCAATCCAATTGTTGGCACAAGGCTGTCCGACGATTACGGACTCAATCACTATGCGTCGCAACGTCACTTGTGTAAGCGGCAACAATGGCGTATTTCAATTTGTCGGTAAAGGCGGTGTCGCGCCTTATAGCTATACCCTGAGTACGATTTCGGGTGATGTAACGAACTCGACGGGCTTATTTGAAAACTTAGTTGCCAAGGGCTACCGTATTAAAATAACGGATGCAAATGGCTGTATCGGTACATCTATCCGCACTATAGAATCTTATACGGATTTAAATGCCCTCAATAATAGTATGCTGTCTTACGATTGGCTGGCGGATTCAATCCCTTCATCGGTAAGTAATACCTACAACTATTTGTCAGGTGCAACAGCCGCTTTAAAAGCTAATGGTGACTCTTTAGCAAGATACGGTGGAGGGAATTCAAATACTATATCAGCGTATATTCCTATTGGTTTTTCTTTTAAAATGGACAATTTTTACTATGATTCATTGGTTATAGCAGAAGATGGTGTCATTTCTTTTAATAAAAACATCAATACAAGCAATGATAATAGCCAATGGTATCAAAATCTTTTTTATACGGGTTTGAATACATATACAAGTCCAATTTCGGGAGATTGTCAATGCGATACGGCTTATTTGAATAATCCACTACCTTTTATTGCACCTTTGAGAGACGATATTCAAACGAACTCAACAGGTGATGTTCCTTCTCAAATTGTGTATAAACTGTCAGGCACAGCACCCAATCGGGTTTTTACTGTCGAATGGCGCAATATGCGTTGGAATCGCGTTTGTAATGTTCAGCGAGACAATTCAGTGTCCTTTCAAGTAGAACTTTTTGAAGGCTCAAATAATGTAAAATTCCATTACAAAGCAGAGCCTAATCTGAAATTGAACAATTGTGGGGGCGACTTCTTAGGTGATTTCTCTACCGTTGATGGTTATGACTACTCAGCAGGTTTATTCGGAAGACGGTTGGGCGGCGGCAATTACATTGCACTTAATCCTGATTCTACAAAATTATTCACCAATTCGCCCAATGTTGTTACGGATGTGAATGGTACGACAATTTATAGAGGTGTAAAAACCGATAACCGCACCTTCCCTTCTGCCATCGGTTATCCTTATGGTAAACACTATCAATTTACTTCACCTGCAACAGGCTCTTGTACCGACCCCCTCAGTATTGTGAGCGTTCAGGTAACGCCAAGCAGCGGAAGTAATGGTAAAATTACGATTACAGCTACAGGTGGCTTTCCAAAATTAGGTAGCCCTGTAACAGATAAGCGTTATTTTTACTCAAAAGATGGTGGCAAAACATATAGACTCGGTACTATGCCTGCTGCTGGAGTGGTTTATCAAGATACTTTTCAAGGCTTGTCTCCTGGCACTTATCGGATTGCCGTTATGGACAACCAAGTTTTTCAAGTATCCGAGAGCGGCACGCCTATTTCTCAATCTTTTATTATTCAAACAGTTGAAGTACCAGAATTAAAGATAGACTCTATCATTGATAAAAATGTTACTTGTGCTAATTCAAGTGATGGTGAAATAACTTTTAAATGGACAAAAACAAGCCCGACAGGTACGTATAATGTTCAATTTGAAAAGTTAAATAGTTCAATAGCCATTCAAACCTTTGCAGGTCTTACAGATACCATCAAAAAATTTACTGGTTTAAATGGTGGCACGTATAAAATGACAGTTATTTTTAATGATTACGGCTCATCGCTGGAAGCCACAGAAAGTTTAACTAACCCGAGTAATGTTACATTTTCATCTACCCCAGCAACGGCTCCGACTTGTTTTGGTAGTTCCGACGGTCAAATTGTGATAAACCTAGCAGGTGGAACACCGCCGTATATGTACTCCAAAGACAACGGTTCATCATTTCAAACAAGTGAGACTTTTACAGGCTTGACTGCGGGTAATTATATCCTCAAAGCAAAAGACAATAATGGATGTTTAGCGGTGACATCGCCAACAGTAAACGTACCAAATGGTGTCCAAGTAAATATTTTTAGTCTTGCTAAAAACAACGCTGACTGCAAAGGAACTAGTACGGGTGATATTTTTATTAGACCAGGGAATGGTGTTCGTCCTTTTTCTTATTCATTCAATGATGGTTTGACATTTCAAGTAGATAGTTTTTTTAAAAATATACCAGCAGCCACTTATCCTCTAAAAATAAAAGATGCAAATGGTTGTCTTTCACCTACAACAAATCTGACTATTAATGAACCTGCCGAGTTCCTTACTTTCACCACAAGTAATACCAATATAAGTTGTGCAAATACAACCGCTTCAATCACCGTCACTGCAAGCGGAGGAACGGGTGTTTACCAATTTTCAAGTAACAATGGAGCAAATTTTACAAATAGCCCTACAACACCCAACCCATACACTTTCACAAACTTAACTGCGGGTACTTATAGGATAAAAGTACGAGATGCCAACGGATGTTTAGCAGGTCCCACGGATGTCGTTTTAAGCGGCACCACAGCACCATCAATAACACTCAACTCAAAAACAGATGTGCGTTGTTATGGTAGTCAGTCAGGTGCTTTCGACATAACTGTTTCAGGTGGTGCATTGCCTTATTCAGTTGTGGTTAAAAATGCTTCTAATACAGTTATCTCTGGTACAGGTTCAAACCCCTATAATTACCCCGATTTAGCAGCAGGGACATATACGATTGCGGTTACAGATGGTAATTCTTGTACCACGACCCAAAATGTTACTATTACTGAACCCTCTCTTTTCTATGCCACTGTCTCAAGCACAAACATTAGCTGTAATGGTGGAAATAATGGAACTATCATTTTGACGGCTAATGGTGGCGTATCGCCTTATCAGTTTTCAAAAGATAATGGTACGACGTACGTGCCTACCATGACAAGCTCCAATACATTCACAGGTCTGATAGCAGGCACTTATTTATTAAAAGTAAAAGATGCTAATAACTGCATAGGCAGCACTGGCACAATGATTACGGAACCGACTGCCCTAAGTATCACAATGACTTCCAAAACAGATGTGTCTTGCAACGGCGGTAACAACGGCACAATCACCGTCACGGCAAGCGGCGGGACAGGTGCATTACAGTTTTCAAAAGACAATGGCGCAACTTACACAGCTGGTACAAGTCCTTTTACATTCAGTGGTTTGGTAGCAAACACCTACCAAATCAAGGTAAAAGATGCCAATAACTGCGAAACAGCGGCATCAAGCGTAACTGTCGGACAACCAAATACCCCCCTCAGTATCACAGCAACATCCAAGACCGACGTAACGGTTAATGGCGGCAGCAATGGTTCAATTACGGTAACGGCAAGTGGTGGCACAGGCGCATTACAGTTTTCAAAGGACAACGGCTCAACTTACACATCAGGCACAAGTCCTTTTACATTCAACAGCCTTGCAGCGAATACCTACCAAATCAAAGTAAAAGATGCCAACAACTGCGAAACAGCGACTACTTCTGTCACTGTTTCAGAGCCAGGTGTATTGAGTTTTTCAACGACCCAAGTTAATGTGCTTTGCAACAGTGCAGCAACAGGTTCTATCACCATTACACCTTCGGGTGGTGTATCACCTTATACCTATTCAAAAGATGATGGTGTAAATTACTCAACAGGTACAAGCCCGTTCACATTCAGTAGCCTTGCAGCAAATACATATAAAATCAAAGTCAAAGACGCAAACAACGCTGTTACGAATGCAACATCTGTCGTAATTACCGAACCGACACCCCTCAGTATCACAATGACCTCCAAGACAGACGTGTCTTGCAATGGTGGTAGTAACGGC
>JAEUUP010000072.1 GCA_016787525.1 Saprospiraceae bacterium
TCGTCGGGATTTTCACGACATTTTTTAAATACCATGATACACGTCGGAATGCTCGTGCCGTAAAAGATATTGGCAGGTAAACCGATGACCGCATCGAGATAATTGCGGTTTTCTATCAAATACCGTCGAATATGTTGTTCTGCACCACCGCGAAACAAAGCACCGTGCGGCAAAACCAAAGCCATTGTACCATTTTCTGCCAAATGATGAATCATGTGTTGCACAAAAGCAAAATCGGCTTTGCTGCTGGGTGCGAGTTTACCATATTGGCTGAATCTATCATCGCTCATAAACAAAGGATTGGCAGACCATTGTGCCGAAAAAGGGGGATTGGCGACGATGGCTTCGAAGGTTTGTCCTTCGTGTTGCGGATGTTCCAAAGTATCTTCTTGCTTGATGTCAAATTTGCGATAATGCACGCCGTGCAGAATCATATTCATTCGCGCCAAGTTGTAGGTGGTGCGGTTCATTTCTTGTCCATAATAATTATTGACATCTTCCACTTCTTTCGCCACGCGCAAGAGCAAAGAACCTGAACCACAAGTGGGGTCATAGACGGATTTGAGTTTGTGTTTGCCCGTCGTGACGATTTTGGCGAGAACCATAGACACTTCTTTGGGTGTATAAAACTCACCTGCCTTTTTCCCTGCACCACTGG
Source organism: Saprospiraceae bacterium (assembly GCA_016787525.1). Taxonomy (GTDB): domain Bacteria; phylum Bacteroidota; class Bacteroidia; order Chitinophagales; family Saprospiraceae; genus JAAFJT01. Next base: position 659 of record JAEUUP010000072.1, read on the forward strand.
CGAATTGTCCAATCAAATATTCGTAAGCATCGCCCAAAATATCGGCGTTTGAATTGTGCAATTCAAAATCAATTTTGTCCAAATGCGCCAAGACTTTGGCAATGATTTCGTTGCGGGCATCGGGTGTTTTGCCCAATTTGGTCGAGTTCAAATCCATATCCTCGAAAAGATTGTCAAAATCCTCTTCGCTGTCCGTTCCCATCGTACTCAACTGAATATTGATGAGGATTTTTTGTAAATCTTCGAGAATAAAATTGGTTTTGTTGGCATCAAAGGCATCAATTTCTGTATTGCTGCCGTTGCCACGTTTCGCTACTTCCGAAAACAGTTCTTCGGGTTTTAAGAAATAACCCAATTTTTCTAAGGCTTCTTCACGAACCGCATCGAGATACTCTGCACTGTCTTTGAGTTGCGGTGTGATGTCGCGGAATTTGATATTATCAGGCTCAAGTATTTCATTGGCGAAAATGTCCATCTTTTCGCTCAAATATTTGTAGAAAATAAAACCGAGTATATAATCCCGAAATTCGTCGGCATTCATCTTACCCCTCAGTGTGTTGGCAATATTCCAGAGTTGTTGCTCTAAAACTCTTTTGTGGTCTTCGTTCATAAAGAAAAGATTGGTTTAGACTATGAATTTGTAAATTGCAAAACAAGCAATTATTCCGCATACAACAAAGAAAACCTCCTCCTTTTCCTTATGATAGATATGGAAAAACAGCATAAGAGAAAACAAATATTCTTTTATGGCAAAATACCTAATTTTCTTTCTGCGCCCAATCATTTCGATACAAAAATGGGCAATGTATAACCCTTGCACATTGATGCTTTTCAATGTGATACCGACATAAAAAAGTGCTAAAACGTTGGGAAACTTTTAAATCTGTGCATACCCCATAAGTCTCTTCACGAGTCATAGAGCCATTGGCTCGACCTATTTTGTAGTGGCGGATTTCAATCCGCCGTAATATCATGAGCGGCTATTGAGTTCCGTAAGAACGATATATAAAATATGTGTCGTTCCTACGGAACTCATTCGGTCTGTGCTATATTTTCGGCGGATTGAAATCCGCCGCTACAAAATGTACCGAGCCGATGGCTCTATTCTTACTACAAGAATGACAAATCTTTGTGTCGCTTTTTTCACTATAAGTTTATGTCGTACATCATTTTCCTAAATCTGGGTAGCACTATTCAATGTCTGTATCAAAATATACCGATGCTTTATGGAAGGTCTGTTGTCGTATGGTGTGCTTGTGGCGGAACTTTACAAAGGTAAAGGGCTGTTTGTAGGCATATTTTACGGATTGAGGGGCATTTGTTTTTGGGGTTTGGGCTTGTTTGAATCATTTATGGGGTCACTCAAAAATGCTTTTTTGCCTACTTGAAACGTTACTATGTAACCAGTAAATAATAACTTGGTCAAACTGTCTTTTCAAGCGCAGGTATCCGATACAGAAATTTGAATCGTTTTCTACTTTTTTTTTCAAAAAAAAAGTAGAAAACGATTCAAATTTCTGTATCGGATACCTATAGCTTTAACCACATTATTACTTACTCGTTACTATGCTTACTTGAAACGCTTCTATACTTACTTGAAACGCTACTACGCTTACTTGAAACGTTACTACGCTTACTTGAAACGCTACTACGCTTACTTGAAACGCTTCTGTGCTTACTTGAAACGCTACTATGGTTACTTGAAACGCTACTATGGTTACTTGAAACGCTACTACGCTTACTTGAAACGTTTATGTACTGACCCACAAAGGCATATGTCCCGATATTTTTTGTCTTGATAGGGTTGAGGGGCGCATCTGAGGTGTGGTGATTCTTACAAAGCTTCCTGTGTCCAGTCTGTAATGCCCTTATTTTCGGGTGAAAAGCTGACACCAACGCCTATGATGGGTAATTGTCGGTGTCGAAGGCTATTGGGGTGTGGGTGTATTCATTCAGTAAAAGTTGCCCGAAGGATTGTTTGACTTCTCGGTTGGGATAATTCAAGATAAAGGTATCGTAGGGCGTTATTTGCTTAATAGTGAGATAACCTGTCTGCAAAAGTATCGTATTGACATCCAAAGCATCGAATTCGTCGAGTGTGAACGACTCAAATACGTTTTGGCTGACCTCTGTTTCTTCTAAAATATAGTTGAACCGTTTTCTGAGGAGTTTGATTAAGAAAGTCGGTGTGCCTGTTTCGAACCAAAAATTGCGATACATTTTTTTATCAAAAAAATTGAGGACAGAAAAAGGGTTATAGACAAAGGTTTGAGCGTCCCAACTGTAACCATTGTACCATATTTTCATTTTTTCGAGCGTTTCGGCAGGCATAGTTGCCAAGTAGGGCGCAAAATAATGCTCTAACTCGTCCTGAGTGTAGCCACAAAGGTCGGCATAACGCGGATGCAAGGTCAAATCGGACAAATGATTCAAATCCGAAAAGATAGAGACCTTAGAAAACTTGGAAACGCCCGTAATCAGCAAGAAACGAATGTGTTTGGAGGCGGCTTTTAAGATGCTGAAAAAGTCTTTTAAGATATTCCGTTGGTCAGTGGCTTTTTCAAGGTTGTAAGGGTCAATATAATCAATGATGGGTCTGTCGTATTCATCAATCAGTACGACGACTTGTTTGCCAGTGGTTTCGGCAACTTTTTCGATGAGTTCCTCGAAGGCAAGTCCTGGGTTTATTTTTTCGAGAGTGACCCCAAAAGAGTGAGCAATTTTATTTAAATTTTGGGTTAAGGCTTCTGCAAGACCTATTTTATGGGCAATTGCATCCAAAGACATACGAATGACAGGGAAAGTCTCGTCCCATTGCCACTTATCTTCGATCCAAAGACCCTTAAACAAGGCTCGATTACCTGCAAAAAGTTCTTTGATGGTGTCTAATGTCAAAGATTTACCGAAACGACGGGGACGCGACAAGAAATAAGAGCGATTCGGGGGCGTACACAAATCGTAAATAATCTCTGTTTTATCAACATAGACGTAATTGCCTTTTCTAATATCTGCAAAATACTGTAAGCCAATCGGTAAATTCGGTAATCTTTCCATTTCTACTATTTTCGGCAAAATTAAACATTTAAACGGACAAACAAAACAATGCCCAACAGCGACAAAGGGCGCGTTGGGCATCATTTCTACATCAAAAAGGTGGTTTTATTTGGAAAAAGCTAAGCCGATGCCTTTTTCTTTCATCAAATCTGATAGTTCATCGAGGACGGTGATGTCTTCAATGGTCGAAGGGGCGGTGAAAGATTTGCCGTCGGCTATGTGGCGCATGATTTTCCGAAGGATTTTACCCGAACGTGTCTTGGGCAGACGCTTGGCTATGACTGCATCTTTGAAACAAGCGACTGCACCGATTTGGTCGCGCACCATCCGCACGAGGTCTTTCTGTAAATCTGCCTCTGTGATGCTTTCGCCACCCTTCAAAACGACAAAACCGACAGGGATTTGACCTTTGAGGTTCTCCTCCACGCCGACCACAGCGCATTCTGCTACCGAGGGGTGGCTTGCGACGATTTCCTCCATCGCAGATGTGGACAAACGATGACCTGCGACGTTTATCACATCGTCAATCCGACCCGTGATATAGACATAGCCGTCTTCATCTTTGTAACCGCCGTCGCCCGAAGAATAAAACCCGGGATATGCGGCGAGATAGGAGTCTTTGAATCTCTGTGTATCGTTCCAAAGCGTCGGTAAACAGCCTGGCGGCAAAGGATATTTGATAGCTACGGCCCCCTCAGTATTTGCAGGCATTTCGTCGAGATTGTCGTCAATGGCTTGTATGTCGAATCCAAAAACGGGTTTGCCTGCACTGCCGGGTTTGATGGGCAAAATTTCCAACCCTGCGAAATTTGCGAGCATTGGATAGCCCGATTCGGTCTGCCACCAGTGGTCAATGACGGGTTTGCCCAATTTTTCGGTCAACCAATCGAGTGTCGAAACGTCGCACCGTTCGCCCGCGAGGAATTGGTATTTGAGTTTGGAGAGGTCGTATTGTTTCATCAAGTCCGCATTCGGGTCTTCTTTGCGTATGGCGCGAATCGCAGTCGGCGCAGTAAAGAAAACTTTTACGCCATGCTCCGAAATAACTCGCCAAAACACGCCTGCGTCGGGTGACTTGATGGGTTTTCCTTCAAAAATGATGGTTGTGCAACCTGTAATGAGTGGTGCATAGAGAATATAGGAATGTCCGACGACCCAACCCACATCACTGGCCGCCCAATAGACATCGTTGGGTTCTACCCCATAAATATATTTCATCGAAAAACGCAATGCGACAGCGTGTCCGCCATTGTCGCGCACAATACCTTTGGGTTTGCCCGTTGTGCCAGATGTGTAGAGGATATAAAGCGGGTCTGTGGCATCCACAGGGATGCAATCGTGGACAGGTTGCACATTTTCGAGTTCTTCTTGCCAGTCGAGGTCGCGTCCTTGCGTCATATCTGCCGTTACAAAATCGCGTTGATAGACCACAACGTGTTCAACTTTGTGTTCTGCCTCGTCGAGAGCGCGGTCAACGATGGGTTTGTAGGGAATTATTTTGTCCAATTCCTTTCCGCCGCTTGCCATCAAAAGGACTTTGGGCGTGGCATCGTCAATCCGAATCGCTAATTCGTGTGCGGCGAAGCCACCGAACACAACGGAATGCACTGCACCGAGTCTTGCACAAGCCAGCATCGCAAAAGCGACTTCTGGAATCATGGGCATATAAATAATGACACGGTCGCCCTTTTCCACACCCAAATTGCGCAAAACCCCAGCGAATCTGGCGACTTCGTGCTGGAGTTGTCGGTAGGTGTATTGGCGTTTTGTGCCTGTTGCAGGCGAATCGTAGATGATTGCGGTCTGGTCTCCACGACCATTTTCAACATGATTGTCCACTGCAAGGTAACAGGTGTTCAATTTGCCGCCTTTGAACCAACGTGCCAAGCCGTCGCTGTCTTTTGTCAGTATATTTTGCGGAAATTTAAACCAATGGATGTTTTGCGCTTGCTCTCTCCAGAAACCTTCGGGATGTGCTAAGCTGCGATCATACAATGCTTGATAAGTCATTTTTACTTAGAATTTAATGTTGTTAATTTAGTTTTTTTATTGTTAGTGCTTTGTTGTGGATTGGCTGAATAAAAAGCTGTTCATACTTCATTATCGCCAACTTACAACTATTTTTTGCTATTCACAACATATAAAGCCAAACAAACCAAAGCTGCCCCAACCATTTGCTGCGCGTTCACAGATGTTTTTAAAATTAAAACAGATAAAACAACCGTAAAAACAGGTGCGAGAAACAAAAAACTGCTGGCGCGCATCGCTCCGCCTCTTGCCAGAGCCACATACCACAAACCAAACGAACCCACAGACGACGGTATGGCTAACCACAAGAACCAAAACCATGACTTCCCATCCGAAAATACTGAGGGGTCTGTTTTTTCTTGAAACACAAAGAGCATAGCGAGCAGCACCCACGACCCAACGAACATTTGCCCTGCCGATAGGACGAAAGGCGGCGCATTCACACGACTCTTTTTAGCGAAAATGGTCGCCGATGCCCAACACAATGCCGACCCCAAGCCCAAAAGATTGCCTTTCAATTCCAACACATCAGGTTTGAAGCCAATCAGCAAAGCAACCCCGACGATACCAACGATGAGTCCGAGTATTTGCTTGGCAGTGATGCTTTCTTTCAAAACAACAGGACTCAAAGCTGCAACCCAGAGTGGATTCGTAAACAACAGAACGGCTGCCGCAGAAGCTGAGATGTAAAGCATGGACAAAAAGAGCAAACCCATAGTCCCTGCTGTCTGTAAAAGCCCGATGATGGCGATTTTGAGCCAATCGGTTTTGGAAACTTTTTTCCAATCCTGCTTTGTTAGCCAAATCAATGGCAAAGTGCCGAAAGCGGCGACGAAAAAACGTGCGCCCACCAATGAAAAAGGCGGAATCGTTTGCAACAAAATTTTACTTGCAATGAACGACGAACCCATAAAAAACGTCCCACCGACGATTGCAGCGTAAAATTTTTTGTCCATTATCGTATAAAAATCTAATTTTGCTTTAATTCAGAAGGGCAACAGTTTGCAGACTGTCACCCTTCCTACTTTTAGAACCCGATACTACCTCGCAGTACGGATTTCAGGACGAAATGACTTCGTTTTTAATTTAAAACGAAAATCTTTACGCTTTTTTGGTCGGAATGAAGCCGCTTTTACGGAGATAGACTTGCAATTCTCGATTGAAATTAGCTTTCGCCCAATCTTTACATGTATGACTAACATTGCATAAAGAATGAAAGGTGAATAATCCGAATTTGCGAGGCAGTTCGGGTTCGCCTACAAACTCTCTAACAAGCTTGTTTCTTTGAAAAAAAAGACCTTAATCGCTGCAACGACTAAGGCTTTGAGCTAAATTATTAAGCTCACAGAAGCGAAAAACTTGCTGAGATGCTCTGTTAGAATACATGTATGGACAAAGCTAAGGTAAATAGATAGTTCAAACAAGGTTTTTTCGCTTGCTTGAAAACATATTTTTTCAACACATAGAATTGAAAATCAATCTTTTCAATGAACGTTTTGCTTAGGGGCTTACAGTCATTTATTTTTAGTTTTGACAGTAACTAATAACCGATAACTGTTGACCAATGACTAAATACTAAGAACCAATTTGCCGAACTGCTTGCCTTCGTCCATTTTTTTCATCGCGGCATTGCCATTTTCTAAAGTAAAAACCTCATCCACAACAGGCACTATTTTATGTGCTTCGACAAAAGCGACCATATCATTAAATTCTTGCGTCGAACCCATCGTTGAGCCAAAAATCGAAATCTGTTTGTAGAAAACAATTTGCGGACTCAGCCCTGAAATTGCGCCATTGGTGCCGCCATAAAAGCATACCCGCGCTCCTGCGGCGCAAGCTTTGATTAAATCAGCGAATCCCGTACCTGCTGCACTGTCAATCACGCAATCGAAGCCGCCTGTTTCTGCTAATGCAGTTTTTGACCATCCCTCAGTACGGTAATTGTAACCACCTTTTGCGCCCATGCTGACTGCACGAGCGATTTTCTCCCCCGAACTGGATGTTACCCACACATCACAACCTGCGGCAAGGGCAAATTGCAGGGCAAACAAAGCCACGCCACCACCAATGCCTGAAATCAATACCTTTTCCCCCGCTTTTATTTGGCAACGGGTAAACAAAGCACGATATGCCGTCAATCCAGCCAAAGGTAATGCGGCTGCTTGCTCGAATGTCAAGTGTTCAGGTTTCGGAACGATGTTTTCAGCAGGGACTTTTATGTATTCTGCAAAAGTGCCGTCGGTTGGCAGACCCAATATTTCATATTTTTTGCTCTGAAAACGGGGATTTTCGCCCCAATTGATGCTTGGATTGATGATTACGGCTGTACCATCTTCGGTTTCGCCTGCGCCATCGCTGCCTAAGATGGTCGGATATTTGATACCAGCATACATGCCTTTTTGAATCCACACATCGCGATGATTCAATGCGGCTGCTTTGACTTTTACTACAACTGATCCCTTCCCAGAGGAATCCTTCGGATCAGTATTTTGTGGTTTTTCAACTTCTTGAAAGGCTAAATCTTCATTTTTTCCAACTAAAACAAGAGCTTTCATATTCTTATGTACGATTGACGATTTTGGATTTACGATTTTAGAGACTAAACGTGTTGGTAAGATTCCTATATTTTTCACTCAAACGAACATATATAGATTTCTCGATGTAAGGTAGGACTGTTTTACAATTCTACCAAATGAAAGCACAGGCTTTTTTTCAGATTAGCAAAAAGTAATGGGCGCAAACGCAATTTGGCGCATAAAAAATAGGTTATTCTAAAAAAATGCTAATTTTGTTTTTACTGAAATCAGACAACTTTCAATCATAAAAAAACGTTTTTCTTACCGTCATCAAAATTCGACGTTTATGAAAAGACATCTCCTTCATGCCGCTTTGCTATTGATTCTCATTTTGTCCTCGAATTCGCAGGCTTTTGCGACTCATAATCGAGCAGGTTCGATTTGGGTAGAACAAATAGGCCCCCTCAGTATTCGTGCGACGATTATTACATACACCAAAGCCTCTTCTGTTCCTGCTGACCGCGATACACTTGACATTAATTGGGGCGATGGAAGCCCTATCCAGAAAGTTGCACGGACAAATGGCGGTGGACGAGGCGTTATTTTAGCTGGTGACATCAAATACAATGAATATGTGGCGACCTATACCTATCCAGGACGCGGCACTTATGTGATTTCGATGACTGACCCCAACCGAAATGGCGGTATTGTGAATGTGAATTTTCCAAATTCGGACGCTGTTCCGTTTTATATTCAAACTGTCTATTCGTTTTTGAATTCCAATTTTCAAGGAACAAACACCACACCGCGTCTTTTACAACCACCGATAGATAAAGGTTGTGTCGGCAAAACATTTGTCTATAATATCAATGCTTATGACCCTGATGGCGACAGTTTGGCTTATCGAATCATCACGCCGATGCAAGATAAGGGTCTGAATGTGCCACGTTACGAGTTTCCAGACCAAATTAATACGACTCCAGCCAAGCCCAATGTGATTACCCTCGATGAAAAAACAGGACAATTCACATGGAAAACACCTCAAGTGCGTGGTGAATACAATGTGGCTTTTTTGATATTGAGTTATCGGCGTGGGCAAGCAACGCCAATAGATTCTACGATTCGAGATATACAAATTTTGATAGAAGATTGCCAAAATGACCCACCAAAAGTGGAAACCATTGACAAATTGTGCGTCGTTGCAGGGCAATACATCCAATTTGCAGTACGAGGCACTGACCCCAATGCGGGTCAAAAAGTGCAATTATCGGCTTTGGGTGGTCCTTTTGAAGTTCGGTACAGTCCTGCAACGTTTCGAGGCAGTCAAACCCGTTTTTTAGTACCACCCGTGATTGATACATTCAAATGGCAAACGACTTGTGAACACATTGCAGAATATCCCTACAATGTGGTGTTCAAAGCCATGGACAATTTCTTTGATACCACAGGTTTGGTTGACTTAAAAACTGTTCAGATAAAGGTAGTTGGTCCGCCGCCTGAAGATGTACGCGTGTTGAGTGGTTCCGGGCAAGCCACAGTCAGTTGGAAACAGCCTTACATTTGTGAAGCCGCTAAAGATAGGTACTGGTATGCTTATTCGGTTTGGCGACGTGAAAGCAGTAGCCCTTTTCCACTCGATACTTGCACACCTGGACTCGATGGCAAAGGTTATGAGCGCATTATGTATGATACTCTGTACCCAAGTGTAGGAGGTCGTTATACCTTTGTGGACAAAAATGTGGAGCGTGGAAAGACCTATTGTTACCGAATTTTAGCGCATTTTGCCAAACGGACAGCTTCGGGCAATCCATTTAACTTTGTCGCCAGTTTGCCATCGGCTGAGGCGTGCGTACAATTGCAACGCGACATCCCGCTTATCACGAATGCCACAGTTGAAGAAACCTCCCCCTCAGTAGGACGCATTTTGGTGCGCTGGACAAAGCCTGTGGCAAAGGATTTGGACACTGTTTTGAATCCAGGTCCTTATAAATTCATTGTCCAAAGAGCGCAAGGCATTACGAAAACGGGTTTTCAAGACATTGCAGGCGCAACTTTCACAAACAGTAGTTTCGGAAATCTCAATGATACCGTTTGGATTGATAATGGATTGAATACCACTCAGTTTCCTTATTCTTACCGCATTGCTTTTTATATCAAAGGCGATTCGCTTTTGGGTTATTCGCCTGTGGCAAGTTCCCATTTCCTCCGCATTCGGTCAAGTGACCGAGTCAATATCCTGACCATTGATAAAGATGTGCCGTGGACAAATGCCCGATACGATATTTTCCGTCTCAACAACGTGACCAATCAATACGATTCTATTGGTACAACTTTGACTACGACCTATACAGATGAAGGTTTATTGAATAAAAAAGAATATTGCTATTACGTGCGTGCTGTGGGCAGCTATGGCATCGCAGGCATCGCTTCGCCGCTGATAAATTTGTCGCAACGAGCTTGTGGAACACCAATTGATACAGTTCCACCTTGTCCGCCTAAGTTGGGTATTACAAACAATTGTGACTCAACAGGTAGAACGGCAGAAACAGCCATTTTCAACCTTTTGCGTTGGACAAATCCGAAAAACAATTGCAAAGGCTCAGAAGATTTGTTGCGTTATCATGTTTATTACTCGGATACTGAGGGGGGGCAATTTCAGCGCATTGCCACCATTAACAACATACGTGACACGACTTTATCGCATCAAAATGTTGTGAATCGCACAGTTGCAGGTTGTTATTACGTCACGGCTTTAGATTCTATCGGCAATGAAAGTGCGCGGTCTAATGTGATTTGTATGGACAATTGCCCATTCTATCAACTGCCTAATGCCTTTACACCCAATGGCGATGGCGACAATGAGTTGTTTAAACCTATGAATTTGCGATTTATTGCCAAAGTCGAATTCAAAGTATTCAACCGTTGGGGACAATTGGTTTTTGAAACAGAAAATCCGCTCCTCAATTGGGATGGTAAAAACACCAAAGGCGATGTTTTAGCTGACGGCACTTATTTCTACACCTGCAAAGTGTTTGAACAACGTGTCGGCGGTGCTGTTTTGAGTTCCAAAGCATTGAATGGTTATATCGAATTAATCAAAGGCAATTGATAAACAACGTCGGCGAGGTTTGCCTCGCCGACGTTAAAACATAAAAAATGTCTGTCAATAACCCTTATTCTCGTTCCTTCCGCCTCCGAAAAGCCTATTGGACAGCAATCGTGGTCATCCTCAGTTACACTCGATTGGCTTTTTGGAAAAAAATCTTGGGTCAAAAATGGTACAACAAACGCATCGTTGCCCTGCATGTGCACAATGCCGAACGTGTGCGCGACGCTATTTTGGAACTAAAAGGATTGTTTATCAAACTGGGTCAAATGCTGTCTATTTTGACCAATTTTCTGCCCGAAGCTTTTCAAAAACCCTTAGAAGCCTTGCAAGACCAAATCCCACCACGCCCGATTGAGTCTGTTCGGGAGCGCATTTTGAGAGATTTGGGTAAGTCCATTGAAGATTTGTTCGCTCATTTTGATGAAAATGCTTTGGCTGCGGCTTCGATTGGTCAAGCGCATCGAGCCAGATTGCACGATGGCACAGAAGTCGTCGTCAAAGTGCAACATGCGGACATCGAACAGGTGACAAAGACCGATTTAGAAATCATTTTGCGTCTGACCAAATTATCGGCTTGGTTCTACGACATCAAAGGCATGGATTATCTCTACACCCAAATTCGCAAAATGATTGAGGAAGAACTCGATTATTTGCGCGAAGCGGACTCAATGGAGCAAATCCGCGCCAATATCGCCGAAGAGGTCGGCATCACCATCCCCTCAGTACATCGGGCTTTTTCGACCTCAAAAGTGTTGACAACCACTTGGCACGAAGGCGTAAAAATCTCTAACCTCCACCAAATTGATGCGTGGCATATTGACCGTCGGCATTTGGCAGAAGTGATATTGAAAGCCTATTGCCGCATGTTGTTCAAAGATGGCTTGTACCACGCCGACCCACACCCTGGCAATATTTTAGTTCAGAAAGACGGCACAGTCGTGCTGCTCGATTTTGGTGCAGTAGCCCCCCTCAGTAAATCCTTGCGCGAAGGCATTCCACAACTCATCGAAGCGGCTGTTCGCAACGATACCAATGCCATGATTGCCGCTTTGCACACGATGGGTTTTATCGCCAACAACAAAGAAGCCGAAAAAATGGCAGAGAAAATGGTCAACGCTTTTCGCAATTTCCTTCAAAACGAGGTCAAACTCGACGGTTTGAACTTCAAAGACATCGAAGTTGACCCATTCAACAACAGCCTTTTTAGTTTGATTCAAGAAATTGGACTGAGTGGTGTGGCTGGCACGGTACAAGTTCCCAAAGACTATGTTTTACTCAATCGTATGCTGACACTTTTGTTGGGTTTGTGCCATTCTTTAGACCCCAAACTCAATCCTTTAGACGTGGTTCGTCCTTATGCACAGCAGTTTTTGATGGGCGAAAAAGAGGGTATGATGACTTTTGTGAAAGGCATTATGCGCCGCAGCGTCGCAACGACTTTGGGCTTGCCAGATGAATTGCATCAAGTGTTGCTCAAAGCTAAAAAAGGAGAATTGGACATCAACAACCCCGATGTAAAAGAAGGCGCACGATTGATTTATGTCGTTGTTCAGCAACTCATCTTCACCCTTCTGCTCATCACAACGGCTGTTCTGGGTTATTTTTTCTATGAAAAAGGTGATGTTTACTTTGCTAAAGCCGCTTGTTGGGTCGTTGGCTTTCTCGTAGTATTATTGATTCGGTCTATGCGGCGTGGTGGGAAATCCTAAAAAGTATCCCCTCAGTATTTTTAATGAATACTCCTTTTTTTACGAAAAAAACATAGTTTTGCATAAAAAACAAGAAATAACATGCCGTTTTACTATCAAGAGAAGTTTATTGAGCATAATTTATCTGACTGTCCACCCAAAAATTATCGAGCAAAAGATATAACAGAGGTTTTTCGTTGGGTATTTGATGAAATGGAAGACGATAGAAACTTTAAATCTCAATTTGACAAAAAGCCTCAACGTTATTTGACAAAAGACGATGCTGCAAAATGTTCTGGACTGGCATTGTCTATGTTTGATAGTTTAGAAAATGCCATTGTACGTTTCACGTTTTTGAAAAAAATGATGAAAACAAAAGTTTATCAAGAATTAGGAACTAAAGTTTCGGTTGGTCAAATCACACAAAATGATGGTGTGTGTGGAGAACTCAATAAAGATGGTCATTTCAACCATCATCCTATGAAAAACCATAATTATAGCCAACGATTCAAAATCATTCATACTTTGTGATGGATAAAATTAATGGATTAAAAATTTCAAAATTGGGGTTCAAGCCTGTATTACTGGGCGATTTCATTAATCATGAAGGACCAATCGTCTCTCATTTTACGGATGCAGAGAACCCTCATGAACATTATGTCTATAAATGGGTAGATTGTGATGACGTTTGTAATCGGTGGTTAGTGGCTAAAACCTCAGAAGAAACAATTTCTAAATTTTTGTTTCAACAAGTCAGTTTGTTTCAAATAATCAATCAAAATGAGTTTGTTTATCTTGTAGATTTGGATAGTGATTTGGATGAAAAGCAAATTTTGATAACCAAGACATCTGATTTACCAAATGATTACTTGCCTGAAGCAGATTCTTATTTCGATGAAAACCAATACGAAGATTATGCTTTGCAATTGAAAGAAAATATCTTAGGAACACCAAATTCTATTGTTTTAGAGCATTTGTTGAACGAAGTTTTAAGTTTGAAACGCCAACAATTTGAAACAAATCACTTATTGAATTTGCTCATTAAACAAAATAAAGCAGCTGGTTCGGCTCAAGTTTTAGCTGAACCAGAAAGTAATTATGGAACATCCAAACCACAATAACTGGGTCATTATTCCAACGTGTCTCTATTCAAGCTAAGACCTTTAGTTTATCGTAAATTACTTTTTTTTCAGCAGGTAGATGCACAAATTTTAAAGCTAAGTCATAAGCTATTTTCGCCTTTTCCTTTTGATTGTCCATTCGATAAAAATCGCCCAAAGCGGTGTGGTAAAAATGATTTTTATCCAAACCCACAATATCCAACAAAGCTTCTATGCCAGTTTTAGCCCCCTCAGTATAACCCCGTGCAATGGCTCTGTTGAAGGCGACAATGGGTGTTGGTTTTAAGGTAAACAGCAAATTGTAGCAGTAAAAAATGGCTTGCCAATTGGTTTTATCAAAACTTTGGGCTTGGGCATGATAGGAAGCGATGGCTGCTTCAACATGATATTCGCTGATGTCTGTGCCAGATGCCGATGCCTTAAAAAAAGCAAAAGCCTTGGCTGTGAGATAAGCATTCCAATGAGAACGATCTTGATTTTCGAGTAAAATGATATTGCCCGTTTCATCCAATCGGCTGTCGAAGCGAGCTGCATGAAAGCACATGAGAGCCATTAAAGCATTGATTTTGGGCATGTTGTAACCGTCTATACTGAGGGGTCGTCCAGCCAATAGCGCACCCAATCGCAAGGCTTCGTCGCTCAATTCTTGGCGTATGATGGTTTCAGTTGAGGTAGATTTGTAGGCTTCGTTGAAAAGCAGGTATATCGCTTTCAAGACGGCATCCAATCTCTCCGCCAACTCGTTGCCAATAGGTACTTCCAGAACAATACCTTCTTGCTTGATTTTTTCTTTTGCCCGATAGAGGCGTTTGGCAATCGTATCTTCTTGACTTAAAAGTGCGGCGGCAATCTCTTTGATACTCAAACCACATAAGGTTTTGAGTATCAAAATGAGTTGCAAGTCGGGAGGTACTGAGGGGTGGCAACAGGCAAACATCATGCGGAGTTGCGCATCTTCTATTTCATTGTCAAGAAAAAAGTCATTGATTTCGTTTTGTATAAGTTGTTCTTGTTCAATGGAATAAGCTAAATTGAAAGCAATTTTATTCTGAAAGTTTTGTGTGCGTTTCAGATAGGTTAACATTCGGTTTTTGGCTACTTGATACAACCAAGCCTGAGGATTGTCTGGAATCCCCTTGAGTTTCCAAGTCTCAAAGGCTGTCAAAAGGGTTTCTTGAACCATATCCTCAGCCAATTCGACTTGTTGCAAGCCGAAGAACTTTGTCAAAACCGCAACCATCTTTCCCGATTCGTATCGGAAAAGATGGTCAACGAGTTGCGAAACGTGTTTTTGCTCTGTCTTCATGTTTTTAGCCAAAATTCATCAAAGGGCGGACTTCTACTGAGCCTTCAATGTCATAAATGGGACATCCTTTTGAGAGTTCAATCGCTTCTTCGATGGTGTCCGCCGTCAAAATCATAAAACCACTGACCAATTCTTTGCTTTCGATGAATGGGCCATCGGTCACAAGATGTTTTGAACCTTTCACGATTTTGCCTGTGTGGTCTAAGGCATCGGTTGACACCATTTTACCTTGTACGGCAATGCCGCCAATCCATTGTCCCCACTTGTCCAATTCGGCTTGCATCGCTTCAGGTGATAGGTTTTGAAATTCAGCCTCAGTAGTAGGTGTGTTGCGAAAAATGAGCATGTACTTTTCCATTATTTTACATTTTAAAAGGTGAAAAATATAATTTTGATTCACCCTAAAGACAAATAAGGTTTATAGAATCGGACAAAACTGCGAAATTTTTTTCTATTGAATATTTTACTTTAAAACGACCTATCAATTTAAGCAGATGAGCGTCTGTTTCTATAAAATCAGCCTCCAATTATTTCACAAATACGTGATTCCTATCAGCTTTCGCACTAATACGCATCATTGTTTACCCCCTCAGTAAAACTTTAATTTTGCAGCATAAAACAGCCTTACAGCTAATTTATCACACTTTAAATGTTTTGTACAATGAAAACGAAATCTTCCAATACCATCGAATCACTCAAATGGGGTGCGCAAATCGTTGGGTTTGCCACAACAGCTGGTCTATTGTTTTTCACATTCGCAGAAGTCCTTCCGGGTATCAGTCATGGACGTGCAGCTATGGTTATCCCGATGTTGCCACTTTTGGCTTTGGGTATCATAGGGTACTTTGTCTCGTGGTATCGTGAATTAGCGGGTGGTTCTATGTTGCTAGCGGGCGGTTTATCGTCTGTATTATATATCCTACTTACGATAAAAAATCAAGAAATTGCCTTCATCATGGGTGTGCCATTGACCATTTCAGGTATTCTCTATCTCATACATTGGTCAATATTATATGGTAAGCACCACAGACATTCATAAATGAACAAACAGACTATTCGAATAAAACCAACTTATGAGAAACCTAATTTGTCAAAACTGATAGGCTTTGTCGTCCTGACAAAGTCTATTTTTATACCCCTCAGTAGGGTAGCTCAACGCCACGAAATGAAGATAATTGCCACAACGGCCAACGCCAAGCCCGTCCAATTCAATTTACTCAGTCGTTCTTTGAAGAAAAACAATGCAACAGCTGTCGAAGCCAAGATAACGCCGATATTATAGATGGGCAAGACATAAGCCCCATTGTTTTTGAACTCATCCAAAGCTTTGAGTAGAAAGTAGAAAGATAGAAAATTGGGGATACCCAACGGAATAGCGGCTATGATGTTCTTAAACTCAATCCGTTTGCGGTGATAAAGGAGTAGAAACAGACCCGATACCACTGCGCCGAGGCAGGCTGTCACCATAAAAGCAATGGTCGAACCATTGGTACTGACGTATTTGAAGTTCAAATAGTTGAAACTCGTGTTGGTGATGCCGTACATCAGAAAGACCAGAAGAGGTAAGAGCCAGTTTTTGCGCTCTTGTGGGGTATTGTCGGCGTTTTCTTTTGTAGTACTGAGATAAACGGCGACAAATGCCAATACCAAACCGATGTAGTTGACTGCACCAAAGTTCTGTGAGGTCTTAAAAACCCATAGATTGAATAAAACGGGGATGACCAATGACATATTATTGGCAAGGGACGTGACGGCTATGCCCGATTTGAGCGTGGATGCACCCGACAGCATGAAAACCACAATGAAACCCAGACCCAACAAGAGAGAATAGTAGGTCATATCAGCAGACCAGTCTATGCTAAATGTACTGCCAGTCGGTAAAAGCAGCCAACCCAACGCCACACAAACCCAATAGTTGAATACAATTGCCTGTGTGGTGTCTATGCCATATTTTGGATGCAAACGGAAATTGACGAGCAATAGCACCGAAAATAGAATACTCAGTATTAGGAATATCATGTTGTTGAAATATGAATGATGAAATATGAAAATTAGGCGAAGGACGAACTAAGGTATGAAAATACTGAGGGGTGTCCATAAAACAAGAAAAAGGTCAAGTTTTTTTGAAAAAACTTGACCCAACGTTGTTGTCTTTATATACTTCTTAAAAATGCCACCGCTTAAATGCCTCGATGGCCTCGTATTCTGGGAAGCCCAGTGCGTCAAAAGCCTTAGCTGTGCCACGATTGCGTTCTTCGGCACGTTGCCAAAACTCGCGTGAGTCTGACCCTGGGAACAGGGGACGGTCTTTTTGACTTTGGTGTTTGAAAATGGCACGACGTTTACGCAATAACTCATCGGGACTGAGGGGGACTGCCATGTCAATGTTCTCAATCTCCCACTCGTGCCAAGCACCACGATAGAGCCAAACGCTGCACTCTTGCATCCATTCTTCGTGTTTCAACTCTTGAATGGCTCTGAAGATGGCATCTAAGCATACCCGATGCGTGCCATGAGGGTCACTTAAATCACCTGCGGCGTAAACTTGATGCGGTTTCACCTCTGTCAAAAGGTCTTTGATGATTTGAATGTCTTCGGTACTGAGGGGTTTCTTTTTGATTGTGCCTGTTTCGTAGAAAGGCATATCGAGGAAGTGTGACACAACCTTTTCACTGACATAGCGGCAGCCTGCTTTGGCTTCACCACGACGAATCAAGCCTTTGATTTTCTGTACCTCGGGTGCATCTACCTCGCCTGCTTTTTTGTTTTTAATCTTTTCTTGAATGTCGTTGAACATCGTTTGTGCGGTGTTTTTATCTAAACCAAACATGTCCGTAAAATCATTCATAAAGTCCGCAAAACGAACCACATCATCATCGAAAACAGCAATGTTGCCAGATGTTTGATAAGCCACATGCACCTCATGACCGTGGTCGCTGAGGCGGATAAACGTGCCGCCCATCGAGATAACATCATCGTCGGGGTGTGGGCTGAATATAATCACACGTTTAGGATAGACGGGTGAAGGTTCGGGTCTATTGACGTAGCTGTCGTTTTGTTTGCCGCCTGGCCAACCTGTGATGGTGTGGCGCAATTGATTGAACACTTTGACATTGATATTGTAGGCACTGTCGTATTCTGTCACCAAGTCACTCATACCATTCTCGGCATAGTCACGAGTTGTGAGCTTCAAGATTGGTTTTTTCTCTTTCTGACTCAACCAAATCAAAGCACGTTTGATAAGGTGTTGGTCTGTCCAGTCACATTCACGCACCAACCAAGGGGTTTTATAACGTGTCAACTCCGAAGCTGCGGCAGCATCGAGGTAGAATGTCGTATTGCCGTGGTTTTGTAGATAAGTCGCAGGTACATGGTCGCTGATGTCGCCTTCCACTGTCTTGCGGATGATGTGCGATTTGCCTTCGCCCCAAGCCATCAAGATGATTTGTTTGGCTTCCATGATTGTCCCCACACCCATTGTGATGGCTTTGCGCGGTACAAACTCTTCACCAAAGAAGTCACTCGCTGCGTCGGTGATGGTCAGATGGTCGAGTGTGACCATCCGCGTGCGCGACTTTTGACCCGAGCCAGGCTCGTTGAAGCCAATATGACCTGTGCGACCGATACCTAAGATTTGTAGGTCGAGACCACCATACGACTTTATTTTATCTTCGTAGCCTTTGCAGTAGTCTGCGACGGCTGTTTTCGCTACTGTACCATCTGGAATATTGATATTTTCGGGTAAAATGTCCACACTATCGAACAATAATTCGTGCATAAAGCGCACATAACTTTGTAGAGCGTCGGCCGCCATTGGATAATACTCGTCCAAGTTGAATGTGACGACGTTTTTGAAGCTCAGACCTTCTTCTTTGTGCAAACGCACCAATTCGGCATAAACTGAAGTCGGTGTCGAACCCGTTGCTAAACCCAAAACGCATGGTTTATTTTCAGCTGCTTTCTGGCGAATTAAGTCTGCAATCTGTCCAGCCACCACACACGAGGCTTCTTTGGATGTCTCGTAAACGAGAGTGTTGATTTTTTCTAATTGGTTATCCATTCGATTACTTTTAATTAAAAGAAATTTATTCAATGATTGGTTTGTATTTTGATGTTCTTTTTTCGTTCTATTCGTTTTTGATGGTGCAAACATTCGGCTTTTTTTACCTTTTACCTAAAAAAGACCTTCTACAAAGCTACGACAGCCTAAAAAAAGAGCCTACGACACTACTTTATGCAATAAATCTGCCACAATATCATTCAAAAAATCTTGTTTTCAAATTAACTAATACTGAGGGGGTATCTAAAGAAACCGTTTCTACTTGCATTTCGCTACTTCGACGGCTTTTAAAATATTATTCAACCCTTTGAGCAACTTCTCCGATGTGTCCCAACTGTAGCCAATGCGCAAATAGCGGGCATCCGCCTCGAACCAATGACCTCTGCCCACATAAGTAGCATACTGATTGAGCAAGATGTCGTGAAACTTAGCCATATCAATATCTATCTCACTCTTGATTCTCGGAAAACAAACGCAACCACCCTGCGGCTCAACCCACTCCAAGACATCCTGCTGAGCCATAAAGGTTTTCAGAATATTGAAGTTCTTTTGAATTGTGTCACGAACAGGGGCAAAGAGCTGCTCTTTCTTTTGCCAATATTGAAAAGCAATTTCCTCATCCACCACGGAGTTGGTGATACAAATCTGCTCCTTGGCTGCCAAAAAAGTCTCCATCAATGCTTTGTTCTGCGAGATAAGCCAGCCCATGCGTATCCCTGGCAACCCATACGACTTTGACATAGACGAAATGCTGATAACTCTATCCGACAAACGCGCCGCAACAGGCAGTTTTGGCACGAAAGACATATCGCGATAGGTCTCATCGAGTAGGAGATAAGTGCCTTTGCGCTCCACCAACGCGACAATGGCCTTGAGTTGGTCTTCATCTATCAATACACCTGTCGGATTGTGCGGATAGGTCAGACTGACTAATTTGGTGCGTTTGGTTATCAACTTGTCCAAAGCCTTGATGTCCAGCTGAAAACCGTCTTCAAACCGCAGATTCAAGTACGATACCTTTGCACCGATGGCTCTCGGCGTTTCTATATTGGTCGCATAATTGGTTTTAGCGACCACAATATGGTCATTTTTATTCAAAAAAGATGTGGCAACGATGAATAAAGCCATAGCTGCCCCCGAAGTTAACAAGACATCATCTGCCGAAAAGCCACCCTCTTGGGCAATAAGCTCACGCAACTCAGGCTTGCCCTTATGGTCGCCATACAACAAAACCAAGTCATCGAGACGCAATCCCAAATCACTCAATCTTTGGTCTGTAAAGGAACTCTCAGACAAGTTGCAGTCAATGTTTTCATAACCAAAGCCTTCTGGAGCTTCTATTTCAATCGGCATTCTTTTGTAGAGCATGATGTTCTATTTTGACTCTTTTGGACAAATGTATTGAAAGTTTTTAAGCACAAAAAAATCCTACACCTTATGATTCTATTAAAGTCTAAGATTTTCTTAGAAACTGTTTAAAACTTAAAACAAAATACCCGCCCAACCCAATGCCTGTGACTGCTCTCCTGTATAAACATCTGTGCCATAAGGCATTTTGAGTGAAAAATAAATAAACACATATATTGAAACATTTAACTTTCGTTAACAGTAAACATATCAAAATAGCTTAATTTTGTTTTATACATAAAAGATGTATCTGTTGTCAGTGCCTAAAATTGTTTGAATTGCCTAAAAATCTGTTCGCACGCATTAACCCTCATCTAATAGTCTAACCGAGTGTTTATGCTTGTATCTACTTTTTTTTATTCAATTAGGCATTTTTGGGTAGTTTTTTGCCTTTTTAGGACTGATTTAGGGCTTTTAAAAAAAAGTCAAGACCCGATCTAGGAAGGTCGAGACCCGATCTAGGAAGGTCAAGACCCGATCTAGGAAGGTCGAGACCCGATCTAGGAAGGTCGAGACCCGATCTAGGAAGGTCAAGACCCGATCTAGGAAGGTCAAGACCCGATCTAGGAAGGTCAAGACCCGATCTAGGTAAGGTCAAGACCCGATCTAGGAAGGTCAAGACCCGATCTAGGTAAGGTCAAGACCCGATCTAGGAAGGTCAAGACTCGATCTAGGAAGGTCAAGACCCGATCTAGGAAGGTCGAGACCCGATCTAGGAAGGTCGAGACCCGATCTAGGAAGGTCGAGACCCGATATAGGTAAGGTCAAGACCCGATCTAGGAAGGTCAAGACCCAATATAGGAAGCATCTGACAGGCCCCCTCAGTATTTCTTTGGGGATTTTACCTGTTCTGAATATCAATTTATTTCAATAACTTTTAAACCCTTTTTTCACATGACACCTACTTATAGTTGTTCAGCTTCAGATTTAGCAGACGTAATCCGTTTAGGTTTGTTTGACTACGAACAATACCAACCCCGCTTCGCTGCACACAAACCCAGCAAATACACGGCGACGTATGGCACAGAAACTCAAACCTTGCTCAAAGATTTTGTGACAATGGAAGACTTTCAATCCCATGCCAAGACCGTACAAACGGCGCGTGATGCGTTCACCAATGAAGTCAAAAGCGTGGCTGTACTGTTCAAAATGCTCAAAAACTACATCAATGAGTTGACAGCGGACAAAACACTGCGCACCAACCACTACAAAGAGGCAGGGCAACAATTGTTCGACGAATTGAGTGCGAATAGTGCAGAAGGCAATGATAAATTATTGGGGGCGATGATTCGATTCGTGCAAACGTATCAAGCCGAATTGACCGCCAAAGACTTGCCCGCCGACTTTGTGCAACAACTCAAAGACAAACAAACCCGTCTCTCGAACACCCACAAAGCGTGGTTGACTGCCAAAGAAACCGCCAGTGCCGCCAGCGATACCAAAATCGCAGCAGGCAATGAGTTGAAAAGTCGCTTGGCGATGCTATTCGCCGATGCCCAAGTGGTGTTTCAGGAAGAAAAAGACATTGCCAAAAAGTTTGTTTGGGACACTCTTTTGACCAAAGTGCGGGGTGCAAGAGAGACTGGACTCAATGGCAAAACCATCAATGCCTCCATCGAGAAAGCAGCGGGTGGCATCACGGTGTCCATCCCGTCGCTCAATCTATCCGTCGTGAGCGATGCCAACGGTCGCTACGAGTTTCCTTCCCTTCCCGAAGGTACTTACGACATCGAAGCCAAAGGCGACGGCTTCAAAACCCTCGTGGTCGAGAAACGCGTAGTGAAGGCAGGTGTCGTCGGCCGATTGAACTTGGCTTTGGAGATGGTGTAGGATAGTGAACCGAGTGGTGACCCCCTCAGTAAAACAACACCGCCCTTGCGAGCGAAGCGAAGCAACCTGTTAAAAGCCGAGCGCACACCATCGAAGGTATTCTGCGTTCTACTATAAAGATTGCTTCGCTTCGCTCGCAATGACGGCGTTGTTTTTAATTAAAGGATACCTCAACGGCTTGTCTTGCAAGCCAGAGTCGTCTAAAAATTAATCTGAATAGCAAATACACGGTCTTTGTAGGAGTCGTAACTCAAGACCAGTTGCGGATTGACCTTGCCGCCGTCCCAGATGGGGCGCATTTCATCGTCATTGACAGGCACAAGTTTGACGGGTTTACCATTGGCAGCTTCCAAATCTTTGAGTGTTGAGCCAATATGGATGCCTTCGGGTGTTTGAAATTTCCCTTGGCGCACAAAAATGCTTTCGATTTTCTTAAAAGTCTGCCCTTTTTTCCAAGCTATTTCTATTTCACTCCCTGAATTGGGCAGAACAACGGTTTGTACCAAACCTCTATCCACACGTACCACGTTAGAGTCGCCATAAATACGTTTCAAATCGCTTTCAGTTGTCGAAGGAGTCATATCGCCAAATTGTCGTTTCGGCACGATGGTATAGTTGCGAACCACTTTATCTACAATAGGAGAGACTGTCATAGTTTGTTGATGAACAGTTGTATCAACAACAGCGACCCCCTCAGTATTTTGTTGCGTTTGAGGTGTGTTGTTGCAAGCCATCCACACACCCAACGAAGCGAAAAGAAATACTTTTTTATAAACCATTGATAGTCAATTTTGAGTTAAATAGCCATGAATGCAAAGCCCACAACACCAAACGGCATTGTGGGCTTATTTATTACGTTAAAAAAGGTCAGTTAGCCACTTCCGATAAGAATTTCAAACGCATCAAACAAATTTCTTCGTAGGTGATTTCCTCGTCTTCTTCTTTCAGAACGCGGAAAGCCACAGCAGGATCATCTGTTTCAGACTGCATGAAATAGTCATGGATTTCATCTTGAACATACTCGTCAATCACATCGGTGATACAGTAGTCCAAATTCAATTTTGTACCTGATTGCACAATCACATCCAACTCAGTCATCAATTCATCGAGTGAGATTTGATTTTGGCGTGCCAATTCATTCAAGGGTACTTTTCTATCAATGCCCTTGATAATGGCCACTTTGGTTTTGGATTGATTGGCGACTTGTTTAATCACAAAGTCTTGTGGTCGGTCAATTTCATTTTCTTCCACATACTTTGCAATCAAAGTCACAAAGGGTTTACCGAACTTATTGGCTTTACCCGACGAAACACCCTGCACTTTTGACATTTCTTCAAGCGTGATAGGGTATTGTGTTGCCATATCTTCCAAACTTGGGTCTTGGAAAATGACATAAGGTGGCACATTCTTCTTCTTGGCTTCCGACTTACGCAAGTCTTTAAGCAGCTTCAACAGGGTATTGTCGAGTGCTGCTGGGCGCGCTTGCATCTCATCGGGGTCAATGGATGTGTCTTCAAAGTTATGGTTGAGAGTGATTTTCATTTCATGGGGTTTCTCCATGAAAACACGCCCAGCATCAGACAAATGAATGACACCATACTGTTCTATCTCTTTATAAATCAGGTTGTTGAGCATACCATGACGCACAACTGACTGCCAGAAGACTTCATCTTTAGACTTTCCACACCCAAATAACTCATGTTTGGTGTATTTGAAGTCCTTCATTTCTTTGGTTTCATTACCTAAAATGAAATCAATGATGGTTTTCAATGTAAACTGTTCCCCCAAAGATTCAATAGCATCTAAAGCCGTTGCCATTTCCTCTTGTACATCTACCGTTGGGCGCGGGTGACGGCAGTTGTCGCACATGCCTTGACGGTCGCAGACGAATTTTTCGCCAAAGTAGTGCAGCAAAAACTCGCGTCGGCAAGTAGTGGTTTCGGCGTAAGCCGTCATTTCCTCCATCAACTGCATACCCATTTCACGCTCTGCCACAGGTTTGTCGCGTAGGAATTTCTCCAATCGTGCAATATCACGATAACTATAGAAGGCAATGCAACGACCTTCCAAACCATCGCGACCCGCACGACCTGTTTCTTGATAATAGTTTTCGATGGATTTTGGAATATCGTGGTGCATCACAAAGCGCACATCGGGCTTGTCAATACCCATACCAAAGGCAATCGTAGCCACAATCACATCAATGTCTTCCATCAAAAAGGCATCTTGTGTCTGAGCGCGTGTTTTAGCATCCAAGCCTGCATGATAGGGGAGCGCCTTTATACCATTGACAGACAAGACTTTAGCAATATCTTCGGCAGACTTGCGCGCCTGAACATAAATGATACCCGAACGATCTGGCAAATCTTTAACAACTTGTAAGATTTGACGGTGCAAAGCCTCTTCCTTCGGTGGTTTAGGGCGCACTTCGTAGTAAAGATTGTCTCGATTGAATGACGAAATGAAGATGTTTTCGCCCTGCATGTCCAAGTTTTTGACAATATCCACCTGCACTTTGGGTGTAGCCGTAGCCGTCAAGGCAATAATCGGCACATCGTCGTCAATAGACTCAATCATTGTACGAATACGGCGATATTCAGGTCTGAAATCGTGTCCCCATTCCGAAATACAATGCGCTTCGTCCACAGCAACGAAAGAAATTTTTGTATTTTGGAAAAACTCAATGTTCTCGTCTTTGGTCAAAGTTTCGGGCGCAACGTAGAGGAGTTTGGTTTTCCCATCTACGATGTCTTGTTTCACTTTTTTAATATCCGTTCTGGATAAAGAAGAGTTCAAAAAATGGGCAATATCGTCGCTTTGAGAGTAGCCACGAATCGAATCCACTTGATTTTTCATCAAAGCGATGAGTGGCGAGATGACCAAAGCTGTGCCTTCCATCATCAAAGCAGGTAATTGATAACAGAGCGATTTGCCACCACCTGTTGGCATAATAACAAATGTATCGTGTCCTTCCAAAACACTTTTAACGACAGGCTCTTGCGTCCCCTTAAATTGGTCAAATCCGAAGTATTTATGCAACGCTTCGTGCAGCGAATCCGTCGTCACTTCCATTATCTCATGCATTGCGTATAACAGTTTTTTAAAATGAAAGAATAAGAAACCTCCCCCTCAGTACAACAACTGTGAGAGCAAAACTTTTACATCAAAATATGTGTTGAAAAAATAATTATCTTAAAAAAAATGCTGTTTAAGTGTTTCACATTACTACAGGCATTAATAAAGAACCGTACATTTAAAGTCCTGCGACTCTGAAAAATACTGAATGGTGTTTTGTTCGTCAAAATAATTCGCATAAAACTCTCTTTTCCCCAAATGAAATTTGGTCTTAGTTGCATTTTTAAAAATGAGTTAATTTTGGTTACTCTTTTTTGGAATCTAAAATTAAAACAATCTTCTCTTATGTAGGCAAATTTTTACTCTTTTTTTTTCATAAAAAATAGACCTTTGTTTTTCTATGAAGAATTTGATACTTACAACAGCCGAACGCACGCTCCAAATTGAGCTGAACGCCCTTGAAGCCTTAAAATCCAGTTTCGACGATGACTTTGTCCGAACCGTTGAAATCATTTATCAGTCAAAAGGGCGTGTTATTCTGACAGGCATTGGCAAATCTGCCATTGTCGCACAGAAGATAGTAGCAACGCTCAATTCCACAGGCACCCCCTCAGTATTCATGCACGCTGCCGATGCCATACACGGTGATTTAGGCATCATTCAACCCCACGACATCCTCATTTGCCTATCAAAAAGCGGCGAAACGCCTGAAATCAAAGTACTTGTACCCTTGCTGAAAAACTTTGGCAATACACTCATTGCCATGGTAGCTAATCGAGATTCGTATCTTGGCAAACAGGCACACCATATATTATATACGCCTATCGAAATCGAAGCTGACCCCAACAATCTTGCACCCACCTCGTCCACGACTTCTCAGATGGTCATGGGCGATGCTTTAGCGACCAGTCTTTTGGCTTTGCGAGGCTTTTCGTCGGCGCATTTCGCGCAGTTGCACCCAGGAGGTGCATTGGGTAAGCAATTGTACTTGCGAGTGAGTGATATTTATCCGATGCACGGCACCCCCTCAGTATCAATGACCACCAATTTGAAAAATACCATTTTAGAAATGACCTCCAAACGTTTGGGTGCGACAGCTGTTTTAGACGAGAATCACCATCTGAAAGGCATCATTACCGATGGTGACTTGCGGCGTTTGTTGATAAAAGATGTGGATTTGAAAACAGTGACCGCCGCTGAGGTGATGACTCCAAACCCGCAAACCATTGACAGCGAATCACTCGCTGTCGAAGCCTTGAAGTTGATGCGCGAACGAAGCATCACCCAACTCATTGCGACTGAGGGGGGGCATTATGTCGGAATGGTGCATTTGCACGATTTGGTAAGAGAAGGGTTGTTGTGATCGTCTATTTCGGCGGTTTATATTTCGACAAGTCCAGAATCTTTTGCGCATCCTGCATATTGATTAAATCTGTCAAAGAGGTTTGAGGATTTCGTTTCATGTATTGTTTCACAATTTGCCAACCTAAAAAATTGCCAACGCCGCCCGGAGCCTCGGCAGCAATCACAGGCGCATCAGGGCTGGGTGTGACCAATTTCTGAAAATCTTGAAACTTGGTCGAATACAATAAGTTCTGCTTCAAAATACGACCCCATGTAAAGCCTTCATTGGCATAAGTGCCACTCATTTGTTCTTTTGTATAAGCCAACTTGATGCTATCAGGTACATTAGGTAGCAAACAATCAATGATATAGAGCTTTTTACCGTTGTGAATCATATAGTCCAAAAGGCGATTGCCTTTGGGTTCGCCAACCAAATCGCTGACTAAAAGCTCAAAGACTCTATTGACTAAATAATCTTTGCGAAAGGTGCGACTGATGAATTTGGGATAGGTGGTGATGAGTGACTCATAGGTTCTGTGATTTTCGCCTAAAAACATATCCAAACCAATGGCAATAGTGGTGTCAGAAGGTAGAACGGCCGCAAAGTTATAAGCTGAAGGCATAGTGTAAATCTCCGTCGGCACTTGTTTTTTCGGGAAATAGTGTTTATAAAAACGCAAACCTTCCTCGATTTGCTTTTCGATATCGTCAAAAGTTTTATAAACCAAAGAAATCGTATCCATCATGCCCCGCATCGAAACATCACTCAAGAAAGGGCGCACTTGATTGTGGTATTTACCCACAGAATCTTTTGGATCTTTGATACCAATGATGCGCTCAAAATAGAGCTTCGTAAACGCTGGATATTTTTGTTCGAGTGCCAAAACACCCCCCTCAGTATTATTGGTATCAATGGCGAAAATGTCTTGGTCGAAGCGATGCACAGTTACATTGGCGGTGATGCCCGATACATCTGGCACATTGGGTTTGTCATTGTCGCTTTGGCAGTTTGAAAAAAGAAATAGAAATGAAGAGAAAATAAGAAAGAATGCACTTAAAGTTAAAATGCGTTTTACGGACATCATATTTATTGAAGGATGATTGAGTAACGATTTTTAATTTTGATATTTGGGGACATAAACGATATAGTTTGAGATTTATTGAACTCAACTAAAATCAATTTCGGTATTGTCGCCAATATTGAGACTGCGTCGAATGCCTCGGATGGATGTATCGCTGCCAATGATGGATTTATTCAAAATAATCTCACGCAAAGTTGAGTAACTGCCAATGATACTGTCTCGAATAATCGAAGCATCAATTTTGGTATTAGCAGCAACGGTTACAAAGGGACCAATGATGCTGTCGGTGATGACACAATTTTCACCAATACTGACAGGATGAACAATGATGGTATTGTCAAAAACAGGCAAATCCACATCGTAAGTATTATTTTTTTGCAATAAAATGGCATTGGTTTCCAATAAAATCTCTTTTTTGCCGCAGTCAAACCAGTTGTTGACAGAAACCGTCGTCATTTTTACACCTAAATCAATCATACGTTGCAAAGCATCGGCTAATTGAAACTCTCCGTTGGTGCGAATATCGTTCTGAATATTGTATTCGATACCCCTCAGTAAATCGCTGACTTCATGGATTTTGTAGAGACCCACTAAAGCCAAATTGGAACGGGGAATACGCGGCTTCTCAATCACTCGTTTTACAAACCCTTTGCCATCCAGTTCAACGATACCGAAATCACGAGGGTCAGCCACTTCTTTTACACCAAAACAGGTTATGGGGGACTCAATCATACTACTTAAATCCATTTCAAAAACCGTATCACCTAAGACAATGAACAGTTCGTCATCGTTTTCGATGGCATCTTTGGCTGTCCAGATAGCATGAGCTAAGCCTTCGCGTTCCTCTTGCACAACAAAAGTTGTATGGATATTGGGATAATTGTGTTCTACAAAATCTTTTACCTTTTCGCCCAAGTAGCCAATAACAAATACAAATTCTTTGAAATTGGCGGCTATCAATTCATCAATAATATGTGCTAAAATAGGTTTCCCTGCCACTGGAATGAGTGGCTTGGGTTGCGTGTAGGTGTGTGGACGAAGCCGAAGACCTGCGCCCGCTACGGGAATGAGTGCTTTCATATACGAATTAGAACGAAAATTAAGGCGGTTTGATTCCTCAATAAGAAAGTGCGAAGGTAAGAATAAAAAGCAAAAAAGGTCGTTGAATCTTGAGTGTTCAACGACCTTTTAGGTTTTATACTGAGGGGTAAAAATTACATTTTATTGGCTGTTGTGAAAATCCGATTCCAACGGATACCATTATTGCCTGTTGACATCCAAATAAACAATGGCTTACCGACTATATGGTCTTCTGGAACAAAACCCCAATAGCGTGAATCTTCTGAGTTGTGACGATTGTCACCCATTGCCCAATAATAGTTTTGTTTGAATGTGTAAGAGGTCGTTTCAGAACCGTTTATAAAGATTTTGCCGCCTTTTGTCTCTAATTTATTGTTTTCATAAACGGCGATAATTCGCTCATACAGTTTAATATTGTCATTGCTCAATTGTATTGTTGCGTCTTTTGCAGGAATGACAAGTGGTCCGAAATTGTCCACACTCCATTTAAAATGGACAGTGTCGTGTGGGAATACACTGGGTGAAACAAGTGTGTTAGGCAATAACTCAACATTGACACCACCGCCCATACTTTTTATTTTTTCAACTTGTTGCGCATTAAGAGGAAAAACACCTTGTTTCATATTGGAATCACCAAAATCATTGAGATGAACACCCCATTCTTCCAATTTCGAGGGATTATAGTTGCCTGTTACACGATAGGCAAATTGCATATTGCTCGGATTTTGCGCGGGTTGGTCATTAATATAGATTTGACGGTCGCGAATCTCTAATTTGTCTCCTGCAATGGCAACACAACGTTTGATGTAGTGGTCTTTTTTATCAATTGGACGTACAATTAGGTCACTTTCTCTATAAGGTATGCGTTGTTCGCGCAATTGATTGATGTTCCAAGAACGTTCGGGAGTCATAATGATACTATCACCAATGGGCCAATTGAAAACAAATGGGCTATTGCGTTCCAATTTTTCCATAGCAGGCAGACGGAAATAGGGCAAACTCGGTGGATTGATATAAGATTCAGAACCCACAACAGGAATTTGATTGTGTAAAAGAGGAATTTGAACCACCGTCATAGGTGTCCGCAGACCAAAGTTGAATTTGCCAACAGCCAAATAGTCACCGACTAAAAGTGAACCTTCCATCGAAGAGGTTGGGATGACATACATCTCAAAGATGAACATCCGAATGAAAGCAGCCGCAAAAACAGCAAAGAAAATGGCTTCTACCCACTCACGCAGACCACCTTTGTGAAAAACACTATTTTCGAGTTTATTGAGTGCGAATTTATCCTTTTTGGCAAGAGCTTCTTTCACTTGCTCTTGGTAGGCTTTTTCGCGACCGACCACATTAGGCTCATATTTGCTATCAGGGCTTTTACCAGTCAGGAAAAACTCAAGTGGCGTATAGATGACAGCTAAGGCACTGCTTAAGAAACTAAAACGACCAAAGGCTCGTACTAAATCAACAGCCATACCACACCATATAAATATATTGACAACTGGAAAAAGTAACCACAAAGCATAGGTAGGTTTACGACCAATGAGTTTCGCCCATTCGACAAAATTCAAACCTGGCACAAGGGCTTTCCAGCCTTCGACATCCGCTTTTTCAAAAAGTTTCATGAGCGTTACGCTCGAAAGAATATAGGTTAGTAGAAAGAAAATTAAAATACCCACTGAATTGATTATTGAATATTGGTTATTTAATATTGATTATTGCCCAACTGCCATTAATAGTTGGCTGGGGCTCTCAAAAAGTTTGCAAATGTAAACAAATTCTTTATTTGCACACCCCTCAGTATTTATGTGGCAAAAATGAATTTTAACCTAAAAAACACCTAAAAACTTCGACTGTATTGAGTTTTTATTCGACAGCCTTTTTAGTTTTTTATAAATTTTTTTCAATTACTATTTCAATTTAAAAAAATGATAATATCTTTGTATCTCATTCCCATTAGGTTATAGGATAGCGGTGAGAAAAATTATTTAAGCAACGAAGTAACAAACTATGGTCTTTGTCCGTTTTACTGATTTATCCTCCCATCTATACATAACCTGTATATTGAACATATCTTTTTTAAAACTCAAAACCAATTTGGTATGAAAAAAAACATTGCAGCACACATTCTCATTGTTGACGACGAAGCTTATATCCGTCGCACACTCAAATCAGTGCTTGAAAACGAGCCTTATGAGGTTGACGAAGCCGTTGATGGTGTAGATTGTTTGGCAAAAATCAAACTAAAAAAATACGATGTCATTTTTCTTGACATTCGTATGCCTCGTTTAGACGGCATGGAAGCACTT
Organism: Saprospiraceae bacterium; assembly: GCA_016787525.1. GTDB lineage: Bacteria > Bacteroidota > Bacteroidia > Chitinophagales > Saprospiraceae > JAAFJT01. Next base: position 31,668 of record JAEUUP010000072.1, read on the forward strand.
GAAAAAGTGCAAGAACTTAGTCCTGAATCTTCCGTTGTGATGATTTCAGGACATGGTAATATCGAAACAGCCGTTGAAAGTGTTCGTAAAGGCGCATTTGACTTTCTGCAAAAACCTTTGGACTTGAATCGGGTTTTGATTACCATTCGTAATGCAATGGATCGTTCCAATTTGATTACAGAAACCAAAGTGTTGCAACGTCGAGTGCACCAGTCGAAAGTACAAGAAATCATTGGTGACTCTGAAGCCATAGCTAAAGTCAAAAGGCAAATTGAAATGGCTGCTGAAGCCGACGGCGCACGTGTATTGATTATGGGCCCCAATGGTACAGGCAAAGAGTTGGTTGCGCGTCATGTTCACGAACAGAGTGCGCGTAAGAATGGTCCTTTTGTTGAAGTAAACTGTGCAGCTATTCCTTCTGAATTGATTGAAAGTATTTTGTTTGGTCATATTAAAGGCTCGTTCACAGGAGCAATCAAAGACCAAACTGGTAAATTTGAGCAAGCACATGGCGGTACATTGTTTCTAGACGAGATTGGCGATATGAGTCCGAAAGCGCAGGCAACAATTTTGCGTGCTTTGCAAGAAAATAAGATTTCACGAGTAGGTAGTGACAAAGACATCAAAGTGGATGTGCGTATTATTTCAGCGACGAATAAGAACTTAAGAGAAGAGATCAATAAAGGACGTTTCCGCGAGGACTTATACAATCGTTTGGAAGTCATTGATGTTTATGTTCCTTCACTCAACGAAAGAAAAGAGGATATTCCTATTTTGGTGGAGCATTTTCTTAAAACCATCAGTGCTGAGTATGGTTTCAAAACGCAAAAAGAGTTTTCTATCGATGCCATCATTGCCTTACAAAATATCAATTGGACGGGCAATATTCGTCAATTGCGCAATGTTGTTGAACGTTTATTAATTTATTGCCGCGATGAAAAAGTTATTACAGACGAACATATCGAAAAATATGTTGTGGCAAGTCGTGGACATCATCGCTACGAAGATTTGTTCAGTAGCTACGATACCTTAGAAGATTTATTGCGTTATGTTGCTTCAGAATATAAGAAATATAAAGGCGTAAAAGCTTGATTTTAATGATAAAGTATAGGGTATGAAATATAAAAAGAGCGACAGTCCTTCTAAGTGATTTGTCGCTCTTTTTATATTTTACCATCTAAACTCATAATCGTAAACTATTTGAAAACCAACCATTTTACCAGTTTGTTTATCTTGAACTTGACTACTGAGGGGTAGTCCCATGAAGTCGTTGATGTAAACTATTTCGTGCCCTGTAGATTCAATTCGCTCTAAATTGCCTTTACTGTCATATACAAAATTGTATTCACCAATTTGTTTACCTTTGGTTTCATCCTCCTTGACTAAAAAATAAATCGCCTTAGAACGTCTCCCTTGGCTATCGTATTGGATTTGATAAATTTTTCCTCTCTCTTTATACTCCGCAATACGCCCTTGTGAATCGTAACGTACAGTATCTATCTTGTTGTTTTCGGCATAACGAATACGCAAAGTATCGCCATACCATTCATATCCAACAGTCCATTCATTGAATTCGCTAATAAAAATTTGATGATGTTCTTCAAAAAACAACTTTCCTACTTCATCGTAGTGGTATATAATTTCTTCTCGAATGGAATCTTTGGCAGTACCAACACCTTCTTTGGGTCTTCTGAAACGATGACTTTTGTAGCATTTGGTGGTTTTTTCATCGTAGTAATGCTCGATATAGTCTTCGTTTTCTCGTTTTTTCTCAGAAAAATCATATTCATAAGTCGCTAACTTACCAAATGGGTTAAAATATAGTTTCTGGAAAGGTACAAATTCTTTATTTGTTGTGTCATCGAGTAATTTAGGAATCCGAATTGTAATACTTTTAATTTTATTGTTTTTAATGAAGGCAGAATCTGCAATAAAATTGTCAAAATTATAAAATTGTTGCGCTTGCATTTGTGGGTAAATCGCACAGAAAAAAATTATAAAAACGAGATTAAATGGTTTTAAAATCAGATTCATGGAAAAAATAAGTTAAGTTGGTCTATGTTCAATAATTCATATTTATGCGCAAATTTACAATTTTTACAAGTAAAATGCTATAAAAAGTAAAGGGTTTAGGAAACAGTCGTTTCCTAAACCCTTTGTAAAATCTAATTATCTACCAGATTAAGCATACTTGCCTTCCAAACCAAGTTCTTTGACCAGCAGATAATAGAAAATTGCGCGGTGTTTGCTACGATTGCTGCTGCCCATTTTATCACATACAGCACTTACAGCAGCATCAAGATTAGAACCATCTGTGCAACCTAATTTGCCGATGAGAAAATTGTTTTTGACTCTATCTTTTTCTGCTTGGTCTGAACAAGAGACCATTGAAGCATCTGCAAGATAGATAGACGGTCCAAGACCTTTGGCAACTGCCGTCAATAAGGCATCATCAGGTGCATCTAAACCAATGTCTGCCATCGAACCCCGATACTTGTCGAGAGCTTCATCAAATTTGCTCATAGATAACGTGTCTTTTTTTTGTTAGAAAATATAATTTAAAGCCAAAGATAACTATATTGCATTAATCTACAAAAATATTGTTTGGTAAAAAAGCTTCTCTTATAAAATAAAATTTTAAAAATATATTGTTTAGTGCATGAATAATCTCAAATTATTGAGAGAGGACATTATTAATTTTAGCTTTTGCTACGATACTTTGATAGAAAGGATCAAAGTCTTTTAAGCGAACAACGGCTGCGAAAAATACATAACTCACTAAACTTGTAGGTAGTTGAACAATCGCTTCCTGCGGATAGTTGGCAACTGCCAACATAAACAATGAAGTTAGAAGTGACAAATAAAGCGTTTTTATCAAAGGATCTCGGACTCTTAAATAGAAATATAAAGCACGTCGAAGGACAGTGAATAAGAGAAACATGTATAAACCCATACCTATCCAACCTTCTTCAACTGCTAAACGTACATAGTAGGAATCGTGTGCGAACTTTGCGAGGAATGAATCAGGCGTAAACCGCCTTGCCCAAAGTCCTGTGCTACCGGGTCCAAAGCCAATCGGATGCGAATAAATATACGGTCTAATGCGTTTTTGATTGTAGTACCGGATCTGAACTGAAGCATCTTCGCTTGGTTCAAAAGCTGACCTTACCCTAAACAAAACCGCATTAGAGTTACCGCCTTTCATGACTAAAACAGCCCCAAAAGCTAAAAAAACGGCGAAACCAATAAAGACTTCTTTTTTTAAGGTCATAAAAGCATAAAAAGCGAAACCAAGTGGGATGAGTGCAAAACACGTCCGTGTGCCGGTATAAACCGAAGACCAAAACATCAAAATTGCTGCAAAGACCAATAACCCTCTAAAAAATGTTCGCATAGGAGCTGTCGCATAAATCAAGCAAAAAAGCCCCATATATGCCATCATAATGCCAAAAGTCATGGCGTCGTTGAAGAGTGAAAAAGTTCTCATTCGTCCCCATTGGAAAAACAATTGGAAACGTTCGGGGTCTTGATAAATCCACGATTTCTCGGCAGATGAGAAACCCACAAACTCCTGTTTTAGCCCGTAGATAGCGGTTATCGTTGCTAAAATGACAATAACATTAAGCATCTGTTGAATCCGCTTTAACGAACTAAAGGCATAACACGCAATAAAATATAATAAATTTAAAATGGCAAGACTACGAACTGTGAATAACCAAGCCATTTTTGACTCCTGCGATGGATTCAGAACTTGAAAAATATTGAAGTAAATCCAAAAAAGGAGCAACGATGAAATTGGGTCTTTTGCAAACGACCAATCCTTTTTCATTACTTGGCTAACTAAAATGCCTGCAATCATCAATAAAAGTAAACCATCAAGAGAGGTGCCAATGGGTGCACTTGTGATTTTACCCACATATTGAACTAAAAAAGCAACAATCAGTGTAAAAATAACGCCAAATTGATGATAGAACATACAAGCGAAAATCATTGGCAAAACAACTATACCACCAATGACAAGGGTACTTGTACCCAGACCCAAATAAGGTATTAGACTGCCTAGAACCAAACCCAATGTGGTGAATACCAATAAACCCATTGGATTGTTTAATTTTTGGATAAAGATTTGGTTACCAAGCCAGTTTTTGATGCTGTCTTTTACCGATATGATTTGATTTAGTAACATTGTTTTCTCAATTGTTTATGTGTTTTAGTGTTTAGAAAAATAACAATTTTAGAGCAGATCCGATGAAAATAGCGAGGAAAATAATGATACCTATCATTTCAATCAACCGTTCTTTAGCTGTTAAACCAAATGGATTTTTATCGTTTTCTTGTTCTTGCATTTTCTATATGTTTTAAGTTGAACCGAAGGCATAGTAGTTAATAAAAATCGATCTTTACAATTTTTGTGATGGTCACACCAACAGATTAAGTTTTTAAAATTTATAATTTTTTTTGGAGGCAAAAAGAAAGAGAGATACCCCTCAGTATTTCGACCACATAAAATGTCAGATAACCATAAAATATACTTACTATGCCTTTGGTTTTCAAATGATTAGCAAAAGTTAATGGCTGAATACCTTTTTTGCAGCTCTCAATAAAAGTGGCGGTGTCAAGTCTTTAATCAATTCTTTTGCCCCTTGTTTTTTATTGAACTTCACCATTTCTGTATCTATTTCATCGCCTTTGCGTGCTTTAAAAAGCGTTGTATGTTCTTCCAGTCCTGTATTGATTTCATTCGCTGGACGACCATTCGTATAATAGTACAATGCAATAGATTTTCGACTTCTATCAGGCGGACAAGTCAATGGATTGGGCAAACCATGATAACTGAAATCCGTAGTCGAAAACATTGCCAAAGTATTAAATTTTGGACTTACTTTTCTAACACAATGTGTCATTTCTTTGTCCCATAATTCAAAGTGACCACCATATTCGTCTTTCCAATCCTTATTCAGATAGACCAAAACATTCAATCGGCGATCCAATTTAGTCAAGCGGTGTTTATTGAAATCTGCATGGATTTTTAAAAAACCACCAGGTTTAGTTTGATGATAGCCAGCACCTTCAAAATAAGGATCGGGCATCAAGACTTCTTCAATACCAGTCAATTCCTGCAAAAACTGTAGAAAAGGTTCAGAATTTAAGAAATGGACAAAAGCCTTTGTCTTTGAACCAAATCTTGTCTCGCCTTTTGAAGCCAATTTGACCTCGTTGGGTGTATCGTACTTCAGAGTTTCACCATTGTCGAGGTCATCAAATTCTGCCAAAACCTCATCTAACATTTGAGGATTAAAAAAATTCTCAAAATGAATGTTGGGAAATGGCGTATTTTCTTGATAAATTTCTTTGTAGCGTTCTGCTAATACTTGCAAATCACTCGCTAAATCGGCATTAATAAAGTTCATAATCGTTTGTTTTAGACTGTAATAAAATAATGGTTTGTGGAATATGTTTGTAAACTTTTCAAATGGAACTTGTTTCATTTGAAAACTATATTGTCGAGCTTAACTACTTGATTTATAAATAGTTGGAAACCACCTTGTGTGTTAGAACTATCGAAGAATGGCTCTAAACTTGATTTTAAATCTAATAAATTTACATGCCAACGCTACTCAATACCCCCTCAGTATTAAGGCTTTTAGCGGCAATAGATTTTGATGTTTTTATCCATTTTTGAACTTTAAAATCATAATATTTGACAATACGTGCTGGGTTTCCAACAACAACGGAGTAGGGTGGAACATCGCGTGTGACCACACTGCCAGCACCCACCACTGCATTTCGACCAATACGAACCCCCGGTGTCACTATCACACCTGCACCCATCCAAACACCATCTTCGACCACGATTTCTTTGACATTAAAACCTTGGTCAACAATGGGTTTTGATGGATCTTCGTAATCGTGATTCAGACCACTCATCACCACATTTTGCGCTAAAAGAATATTGTTTCCAAACTTAATAGGTCCTGTTACCTTTGACCCACACCCGATTAGCACTTTTTGACCCATCACGACATCCCCACATGCATTGGCAATTAATGTAAAATCTTCAATGATGGAATAATCTCCAACTTCAAATTTTTTGTAGGGAAATATGTCCAAACGAGCTGAGCGACGGATAATAGCTTTACGGCTCACCTTATTTACAAACGGATTAACAATATGGCGTATCCACCAACGCGGGCGATATTGATGTGGGGCTTGCAAAAGCCACTGCGCGAGTGATTTCAATTTTGGACTTGCCTTTATTCTTTCTTTTAAACTTGACATTTTTACTATTTAAGCTGTTCAGAAAAAAGTACAACAAAATCTTGGTGTACTGAGGGGTGTTTACACCAATACTTCCTTTTTCGGTTTTTTCTTCTCTAAATGCGCATCAACAATTTCCCAAAACTCACGCACACGGTCGCCCCAGGTATTAGACTCGCCAATCGCCATACGTTGACGTACTTTGTATTCAGGATAATCGTCTATTGCTTCATCTATTAGTTGAACAAAATGGTCATGACTGTCTGCAATTCTGATATGTGGTTGAAAACTGCGAATATCATCGCTGAAACTTGTCGCAATAGCCGATTTCCCAGCCGCTAAATACTCATTAATTTTAAGTGGATACACTGAGCGCGACATTTTATTCAGTAACGAAGGCAAAATTGCCACGTCCATGAATTTCAAATAATTCGCTACTTCATAGATGCTTTTTGCACCCGTGAGAATCACATTAGGCATTTTATCCAACCCCTCTGTATAAACTTCGGGCGAATTAATCGGGCCCACTAAGAGCAAAGTCTTATCGGGATGACCCTCTGCCAAACGACGCATGAGCTGATAATCGAGCCTAACATTGTCCAAGTTACCTGTGAAACCGATGATTTTTGTCTTAATATCCTTGATTTCGGCAGGTCTTTCAATGTCATTTCGGTAGTACAGATTTTTGAAAATTGAAATATCAACTGCATTGTGCATAATCTGTGTTTCTGGCTGGAACTGCTTATAAAAGCGACACAAATTAGTCGAAGTCACCAGTGTTAAGTCAGACTCGCGAGCGGCTTGTTCTTCAAGACGGACACCATGTTTTGCCACATAAGCCTCAGTCGAGATGTCGTCAATACATTGATAAATATTCAAAGCAGCACCCATTTCCTTTGGTAAAACTGGAATAAAAAATGGGTCGTAGCAAGTCATGTAGATATAGTCCTTGATGTTGTAGTCAGCAATTACTTTTTTGACCGTTCGCAACATCACTCTTTTATTGTATTGATACAGTGTCTCATATATCGAATTATTGGATAAAAAGTTGATTGGAATAGTTGGTGGCGGCGTTGCAACCACAAAATTCTCAGGTATTTCTTTCAGTTTTTCGTAATAAACGCCCCCCCTCAGTATCGTTGGTAAACGTTCACGCAATTTTTTATTTGTCCGCAAATCCCAAATATCTTTGACTGAATAAGGGTGATTGATATAAAATACCCGATGCGTTTTTGCCATTTCTTTGGCAAAACTCAAAGACACTGACGAAAAGGCATTGTCAGACCTAAAAAGTGTATTGATGATTATGTCGTACTTTTTTCTCATAGACAACAGGTTAGAGATTTTTAAGTTTTGGTTGTAATAGTTGTTTGCCTTTCTGCCAAAATTCTTTGTAAAAAGACATCATATAATGAAATACATTCAAAATCTGGACATTGAAAAGTCGGTGCAATACACTTTGCATGATGACAAACATAATAGTCATGGCAACCAACGAACCATAAGCTGCGCCATAAAGACCAAACCAATTGATAAAGAAATAATTGCAAGTCAAATTCATCGCAGCACCCAAAGTTGTGATATAAAAATTGAGCTTGGGTTTGCCGACAGAGTCTAAAATGGTCCCAAATTGCATTGCAAAAGCCATGAAAATGCCATAAAAAATGGTCAAACGTAAGATAGGTGTAGAGCTGGCGTATTTTTCTGAGCCAATTATCCAAACGATAACATCTGCGAACAAGAGAATGAAAATGACCACAGGAACAATGAGAGCCATCAAAACGCCAACTGATTTTTCATATAAATATTTTGCGCCTTCTACCCCCTCAGTATTGGTGCGTCGTGCTGACTGCGGAAATAAAATAGCGGCTAAAGTTGTCGTTGGTACTTCTGCTAAATTATTGATTTTGATACTCAAATCGTAAGTTGACAGCGTACCAAGCAAAAGTTTCCCCAACATCATTTTGTCCACATTTTTGTAAGCCATTGTCGAAAGGTTAGTGCCAAATGTGTATTTTCCGTAGTGTAGCAACTTCTTAACCCAAGTCCAATCTAAATCTGCTTTCAAACTAAAATACTTTTTAGCAAAACCATAAGCAACTATTGCAGCTGGAATTGCTGCTAAAAGCTGGACGAAAGCTAGATTTGTAAGCGAAAAATTGTTTTCTGACACTAAAGTGTATAAAATATAGAAAAACAAAGAGCCATTTCTGACAAATGAAGACCAAAACAGACCCTTAAAATCCATATTGGCTTGTTGTATAAAATTGAATTGATAGAGGGCGGACAATACAAAAGTTGTCGCAGCATAAATAGATAACAAAACGGTCAATTCTGAACTCTGATAAAAAGAACCGACCAAACTACTACACAACAACAACATTAAAACAACTAAAACTGAGAGCGATAAATTTAAAAAAAGTGACGCTTTATTGATTTTTGCATGTTCATACTGAGGGGTCTGATTGAGATAAGTCATCAACCCATTTTGTAGCAAACCTGTTCGTCCGACCTCAATAAAAGCCGTGATGGTCATGTAAATGACCCAAACAGAGCAGGATTCTTTATCTAAAACACGCCATAAAATAATGACTGACCCCAAGTTGAACACCATTTGGGTCAATTGATTGAGCAATGAATAGAATCCTGATTTTAGCCAGTAGTTTTTCATAGTTATTGTATCACCAAGTCAATATGTCTTTGTTAAAAGTCATGAATGAATTACGCCTAAAAATAATGGCGATTCATTATGACAGATAAAGGACATTTAGTTTAAGTTTTTCAAGTCTGCTTTATTCAATACGCCTCCTAATACTTTGTTTTTCAAAGATTTAAGCCAAACGATGCTGTTTTCATCTTTGCTATTCATACTCGAAGTGGCATCAAAAAGAGGAATCACTTTATCCACATAATCAACTAATTCGAGTGCATCCGAATATTTATTCATAGCTGCAGCTTCGAGGAAAATATAGTCGTAGCGCGTGCCTAAATCTTCGATTTTCTTTTTGAAATCAACACCCGACAACAACTCAGACGGGGAATTGTGTCCGCCTTTGTTTCCAATAATATCTACTGAGGGGATATTGATTGTAAAACCCAAAGAAGTTGTATTGGTCTGGAACTCTGTTGTCGCAATATTATTTTCAAGGTTTTTGACCGAAAGGTTTGAGAGTGTATTGTTTTTGAAATTTGTATCAATAATCAATACTTTTTTATGTTTCAAAGTGAAAGAGTAGGCGAGGGCTGCAATCAAAAACGACTTCCCTTCTTGATCTTTTAGAGAAGTGACTAAAAATGATTTTGCACCCGAAGCCTCAATGTCGTGCCTAATTTTCCGTAAAGATTCTTTAAAAAATTCGACCTCTTTATTATTGGTTGCATCATTGAAAAAATGGTCAAAATTGTTCCATTTTTTGACACTTAATTTATTCAAAGCTGCCAAAAGTGGCAAACCAACTTGTTTGTCGTATTGAAAAATAGAACTCAAGGACTTATCGAAATAGGTCAAAACAAATAAAAAGATTGTCGCAACTGTACCAGCACCCACGCCTGCAAAAGCAGACAACAATGCTCTTTTCGACGATTCAGGTTTATACGGATAAATCGGTGGGTCAATGACACGCACAGGTTGCTCTTGCTCACCCGATTGCTGAATCACATCGGCTTGGTTTTGTTTGTCTATGGCATATTTATATTCTGCTTCTGCTGTTTCAATTTGTTTACTCAATTTATTCCAAATCGCATTATTGCCAACAAGCTGCGTTTTTTGGCGATAAAGTTCAGAAATACGATTGTTGAGCGATTTTACTTGCTGTTCCGAAGCTTCCAAATCGCTTTGAGCATCAACATATTTTGTAAATAATTCATTTTGTTTGGCTAATGTTGGGTTGGTATTATCGTTGCGGGTTGTATTTGCTAATTTTTGCACCACCAATACCTTTTGATCTTTAAGTTGGTTGATTCGGCGTTGTAAATTGGCATCTTTTGCACCCGTTTCAACCCATTTATCGTTGAGAGAAGCGATTTCTTTGTCAATTTTGGTGATTTCGCTGTTACTTTCCATTTTCACAGAGTAGTCACCTTTGTACACATCTTTATATTTCTCAAATTGAGCTGCATAAACATCATACGATTTTTGATAACCGCGTCTGTCTTTTTCAACCGCATCTCGTGAGGTTTCCAACTCTTTAATCTGCGCTACAATCGCTTGTGCCTGTTCCATCGGTGCAACCAAACCATTATTACGAGCATAAGCTACTTGCTCATTGTTGAGTTTGTCTAAAACCGCTTTTTTCTCTTCCACTAAATGGTGATAAAATTTATAAGCTTTGTTCTCAAAAGTATCTTTTCGTAGATAAAATGAGTTCATGAACTCATCTACAAAGTTTTTAGTGACAAAATAAGCCAATTCGGGTTTTTCTGCTTCGTATTCTATGCGCATATATTGCGATTTGTCCACACGTTTGATGTTGATTTTTTCACGTATGGTTTCATAATCGTAACCCATTGCTTTTTCAAGAGAACGAGCCACATAAACATGTTCGCGGTCAGTCTCTAAAATACCTATAGAATCGGGGCGACTTGTCAGCGCCTCCAAATATTTTTCAATAAGGTCTTGTGAAATGCCACTTTTTTCACCCAATTTCAATTTTCTAAATACAGTTGTGCTATCTGTTGCACGTAAGTCGTGCAGAATCAACTTTTTAGTCAAAGCATTGATGGCTGGTCGCCCTTTCATCAACTCAACGAGGTTAGCAAATTTACTCTCAATTTCAAATTCTTGAATGAATGGGTTAGCTTCACCTACAGCGCGGACACTTTTATAGTCAATCAGCCCCGTTTCAATAACCGACGAAGATTTATAGTTTCTAGGTAGCGTGCCAACGACTACAGCTGTAGCTGCTGAAGCTGCAATGACAACTGCCAATAATAACCATTTCCTTTTAGAAAGGATAAAAAAGAAATACCTTAGTTCCATGTGCGAATTATTAGTTTTCTCAATACTCTTTGACTTGCAGGCTTCAAATTGCCGTATGTTCAATAACTGTTTGATTTTTCAACGTATAGGTTTTTGGTGGTTTTGAACGAATGAGACATCTCTGTCTGATGGAGGTTAGGCAATAAGTGTACCCTTTTTGATTCCATTTGGCAAAGTTACGTATTAATTATAAAAGAAGTCAAATGATTGAATTTCAACAATTTGACTTCTTTATAATATTTTAGAAACTACTTATTTTTTAAAAATCAAATAAAATAATTAAAAACTTATTAGTTTTTGAAAAACAAGAAAGTACAATAAGCATAAATAAATATCTGATAAGTTACCCCCTCAGTAAAACATCATAAAAAATCAGTTTTGAATAAAAAAAATATCAACTTTACCACAAAGAGTTAGTGATTTCGATTAGGAAACGGTCGCAAAAAACGGGTAAGCGGCACTGTTGAATTGTTGAAAGGATAGAGATGATTATAAAAAATATCCCTCAGTATGCGGCAAACACAACCGATACTGAGGGGCTATTGAGATAAAGTTAAACCAATTCGCCGAACAAATCGAACTCAGCAGCACTTGTGATTTTGACATTTGCGAAATCGCCGATACGCACATAATTCTTTTTTGCTTTCACCAATACTTCATTGTCAACTTCGGGCGAATCATGCTCCGTTCGTCCTATAAAATAATCACCTTCTTTTCTATCAAAAAGAACCCGCAGAGTTTGTCCAACTTTTTCCTCGTTTTTTTCTAAAGAAATATCTTGCTGAATGTCCATCAATCGTTGCGCACGCTCTGCTTTTACTGAGGGGTCTATATCATCTTCAAACTCATGTGCTGAAGTATCTTCTTCATGCGAATATTGGAAAACACCAACACGCTCGAACTTCATGTCTTCAACAAAACGACACAAATCTTCAAATTCTTCCTCTGTTTCGCCCGGAAAACCGACGAGCATAGTTGTCCGAATCGCAATATTAGGCACTTTTTGGCGTGCTAATGCTATCAATTCCCTCGTTTCAGCTTGCGTGATTTGGCGGCGCATACGTGCTAAAACGCCATCGTTGGCGTGTTGCAAAGGCATATCAAGATACTTACAAACCTTAGGCAAACGTGCCATCACATCAAATACTTCGGTTGGAAATTTGGACGGATAGGCATAGTGTAAACGAATCCATTCGATGCCTTCGATTTCGTGCAGAGCCTCTAAAAGTGCGCCTAACTCGCGTTTTTTATACAAATCTAAGCCATAATAGGTTAATTCTTGGGCAATCAGCATGATTTCCTTAACACCTTGTCGAGCCAGATTTTTGGCTTCATGCACCAACTCTTCAATCGGACGCGAGATGTGTTTGCCACGCATCAAAGGAATGGCACAAAACGAACAAGTCCGATTGCAACCTTCCGAAATTTTGAGGTAAGCGTAGTGACTTGGTGTCGAGATCAAGCGTTCGCCGATGAGCTCGTGTTGATAGTTTGCATTCAATTTGGCTAGTAGTTGAGGCATTTCAAAAGTGCCAAAAAAAGCATCTACTTCTGGAATTTCCTCTTCCAAATTGTCTTTATAGCGTTGCGATAAGCAGCCAGTGACGTAGAGTTTGTCTATCTCACCTTGCGATTTCAAGTCTGCATATTCCAAAATAGTGTCAATTGACTCTTGCTTAGCCAAATCAATGAAGCCACAAGTGTTAACAATGATGACATTGGCTTTACGGTCGCTGTCGTGTTTGACATCGAAGTCGTTGGCTTTGAGTTGCGTCATCAGATTCTCCGAATCTACCGTATTTTTTGAGCAACCGAGTGTGATGACGTTAACTTTGTTGCGTTTTAAGGTCTTTGTTTTCAAATCACTGATTTATGAACTGAATGATTGTATTTTACTGATGTGGTTTCACAAAATGAACCATGAGACTCAATGACTAATGACGGTGCACCCCTCAGTAATTTTTGTCTTTTAAAAAAAACGGTGCAAAGATAAGTTGTAGAAATAAAAATAAGGATGAATCAATGTATTTGATTCATCCTTATTTTTAGGCGATTTACTGAGGGGAATAAAAAGCAAAAGGCAATCGAATCTTACTTTCGATTGCCTTTTGCTTTTCATTCCTTATTTATCAAACTAAGCGCGTGGTACATTTTTTTTCTTACCTTTCATTTCACTCGCCAATTTTACAGCGTTGTACACATTGACAACGCCACCTGTGCGGCTCAAGCTGCTGAAAGGGACTTTGTCCTCTGTTCCTGGTTTTTTCACCTTGTAATTTTGTTTTACAACGGACTTTTCGATACATTCTTTCACTTGCTCGGCTGTCAACTCTGGGAAATAAGAACGAATGACAGCCGCCACACCTGCACACACAGGTGAAGCCATTGATGTACCTGATAAGTTTTTGTATTTGTTTTCTGGCAAAGTTGAATAAATGTCAACACCTGGTGCAAATACATCTACGTTGTTTTGACCGAAGTTCGAGAACTCAGCAACAGCATCTTCATTCTTTTTCCATGACAATGCACCGACCTCAATCCAGTTTTTAGCTTTTTTAGGGCTAAACAAACCTTTCTTTTTGTAACGAGCATTAGGAAAATTGTTGTCGCCTGCGTCGTTGTCTTTTGAGTCATTGCCAGCCGCATGAACGAGCAAAACGTCTTTTGATTGGGCATATTTTACAGCTTTATCTACCGCTTCTTTGTCCCATGCTTGGCTTTTGCCAAATGACATATTGATGACGGTTGCGCCATTGTCAACGGCATAGATGATAGAATTGGCGACATCTTTGTCGCGTTCGTCTCCATCTGGCACACAACGTACACCCATGATGCGCACATTATCGGCTACACCTTTCATACCTGTATTATTGGTGCGAACCGCACCGATGATACCCGCAACATGTGTGCCGTGCATAGCATCTGGCCCTTTGATATCGTTGTTACCATAGTTACGTTCGTAACTATTGGAATAGTTGTCTTTGATAATTTCAGCGCGTGGATTGAATTCGGGATTATATTGATATTTTACTTTTGTTTCGTAATAGTCAATACCCTCTTGTAGTGGCTCAATTAGTTCTTCATGTATGGCTTTGAAGCTTGACACATCTTTGCCTAAGCTTATCAATTTGTTTAAAATATTTTTACCAATGATGAGGTTTTGGTCTGTACCTGCTTTGATGGCTTCTACGTTGGCTTTTGTGATAGCTTTACCAGCCAAAGCCCCTTCAACGGCGTTCAATGCGCTCGAGTAAGTCGTTTTCATACCTTGGTACTCCGCCAAGGCTTCCTGACCTTCTTGCAATTTAGCCTCAACTTCTTTTTTGGCTTTTTGATACTGGTCGTATTCTGCTTTTTCTGCTTTTGAGAGTTTGTTGGAGTCTGCAGCATCATATTTTGACTTCCATTTAGCATATAAACGTGTTACTTCCAACGTTTCTTGATTGACATTGCGTCCATCTTTGCCACCTAAAAAATTCCAGCCATAGACATCATCTATATAACCGTTTTTGTCGTCGTCGATACCATTATTAGGAATCTCACGTGGGTTGCGCCACATAATGTCTTTCAAATCTTCGTGCATATAGTCCACACCTCCGTCAATGACAGCCACAACCACGGTTTGTCCTTTTTTTCCTTTTAGCAATTCTGCATACATTTTTTCCGTGCTGACACCATTAATATTGTTTTCAGTAGGATCAAGGTTAAACCAGTTGTCTGGAGCTTTAGTTTGTGCATTTATTGATGTGCCTAAAACGAGTGCAACACCAGCAAAAAAGCAACTTTTTAATCTCATCTGTTTATGATTTTTTATTATTAATAATTGAATGATATGTTGGTTTGAAAAAATTTGCCAAAATTACCTATTTAACGCAAATATCAAACCTATTATTTAATTTCAAGTGTACCTGTTCAGATTTTGTATCTTAACAAAGTTGTTTCTCAACGATAAAAATTCTTTTTAAAGGTTGCATTTACTACTTTTCACACATCAATGTCTAAAAAAAAAACTAAAAAATGACAGAAAACTTGCATTATGATAAAATTGGAACTATATTTGATGAATATGAAAAAAGTAAATTTAAAAACTCGAATAGAAATTCAATATCACTCATTTTCTGAACCATAAATATCTCTAAACATGAGAAGACTTATTACGTTCACTTTTTTTCTGGCGATTACCTTTCACATTCAAGCACAATACCTCGAAGTCGGTATTAATGGTGGTGCTATGAGTTATATCGGTGATTTGCAACCCAATACACCCGATACACGCTCATTTGGGCTTTCTGGTGGTGCTTATGCGCGGTACAATTTTTCGCCATTGTTTGCTGCTAAATTTTCAGGTACCTATGGGCAGTTCGTTGGTGCGGACAAATATGCCTATGGTTCGCGCAAAAGTCGCAATTTAGAATCAGTCACAACCATTTATGAAGCTGCTCTAACTGGCGAAATGAACTTGACAAAGTTCGATATCGTTGATGGGCGCATCACAGCACCGTATATTTTTGCTGGTGTCGCTGGTTTTTATTTCAACCCACAAGTCAAAGTACAAGGTGTTTTGACCGACTTGCAACCACTCGGTACTGAGGGGCAGTTGCTCAACGGTGGTAAAGGTTATAGCCGTTTTGCGCTGTCAATTCCAGCAGGAGCAGGTTTCAAAATTGCGATTAATAGACGTGTTAATGTGGGTTTTGAATTTGGCTTTCGCTATGCTTTTACCGACTACTTGGATGATGTCAGCGGAAATTATCCGAATATCGAAGAGTTAGCTAAACAAAGTACAGTAGCTGCCGCAATGTCTTATCGTATGCCTGAATATTTTAATCAACGATTGGAAAACCCTCAAGGTACACCACGTGGCGATAAATATAAAAACGATTTGTACTATCAAGCTGGCTTCACATTGTCAGTCAATTTGGCAACAAAAGAAAAAATGGAGTTTAATAAAGAATATCGAGCTTTTATGAAAACGCAATAATGTTTCAAAGGCTCTTAGAATATTTTAAAGGCGTGGCTATCAAAGCTATGCCTTTTTTGTTTTGACCTAAAATCTATTAATTTTTAAAATTTAGAGAAATCCTATTCCAAAATTCAAGACATTCGCCCATCGTTTCATATTTCATATTTCAAAAAAACTGATGATTCTAAAAAAACTGCTGACCCAAAACCGCAATACGGCACAAGTGATAGGTGCTGCCATTGGTGCATTCATTGGTTTGTTTCTTCTACTTTTTGCCTTGCAAACATGGTTCGATTTACAAAAAATACTGAGGGGGGCGTCTGAGGGCGAAAACTATGTCATTCTCAACAAGCCTGTGAGTTTAGCGAATACTATTTTTGGTAAATCGGTATTCAAACCAGAAGAAACAAAAGATATTGGTAGTCAATCTTTTACGAAAGCTGTGGCAAATTTTTCTGCCAATCGTTTCAAAGTCAGTGCATCGAGTAGTGCCATCAATTTTTATACAGAGCTGTTTTTTGAATCGGTCCCCAAAGAGCATCTTGATGTTGAAGACCCTGAATTTCGTTGGCGCGAAGGACAGACAGAAATCCCCATCATCATGTCCAAAGATTATTTGGCACTCTACAATTTCGGTTTTGCCATCAGTCAAGGATTGCCCCAGTTTACGCCTTCTACGATTCGTAAAGTCAATTTTGACATCAATTTGCGAGGAAAAGGGCAGGAAAAAACTTTTACAGGACGCATCATCGGTTTTAGTAATCGCATCAATTCGATTCTTGTTCCAGAGAGTTTTATGAGTTTTGCCAATGACCAATTTGGAGACCAACCCGACTTAGGTGCAAGCCGTATTTTGCTAAAAGTCGAAAATCCTTATGACAAAAAACTCGCTACTTACCTCAACGAAAAAGGTTACGAACTCAGCACAGGGCGTTTGATTGGTGGTCGCTTAGGTACTATTTTGAATGCAACTATTGCCGCTTTAGCCATCATTGGCATACTATTGATGTTACTTTCCACCTTGGTGTTTGTACTTAATTATCAACTGATTATCTCAAAATCGGCAGCAGATATTCGCCTTTTGCGCCAAATTGGTTATCGCCCGACGGACATCGCCCGTGTACTGAGGGGGTCTCTTTTTAAGCTGTTGGGCAGTATTTTTATTATTGTCATTGCTGCACTTTTCGCGGCACGTATAGGGGTTGTTGGTTGGTTGGAACAACAAGATTTTGCCGTTTCAAAAACGTATGATGCGCCTGTGCTACTCATAGGTCTCGTTTTGATGAGCGTGATTTTGGTGGTCAATATTTTGAATATTAAAAGGCAAGTTTTGGCGAATTAAAGAGCCACGAATTTTACGAATTTACGGATTTTACGAATTCATCTCAAATTCGTATAATCCGTAAATTCGCATAATTCGTGGCTCTGCAATCCTAATTTTTCAAAGTATAAGTTTTCTTTTCGACACCTACACCTTTGATAGTCAATGATTTCCAGTGCTTAGGCAATTTAGGTTTATATTTTTGAATAATACCCCCCTCAGTAAATTCTAAGCCACCAAAGCCAAAAACGAGAGTTTGCAAAAAGCCACCTGCCCCTGTCGAAAAATAAGGATTCGTACCACCTGCCGTTTCTGCCAACACACCGAATGGTGGAGCTTCGTTTGGCTTATGAGAGTCCATTAACTGCGCATAAGCCATTTCAGTATTGTTCAATCGTGCATTCAGAATGCAGAAAATGGCTTGAGCCATCGCTGGCGATGAGCCTTTTCGCCCCGGAATATTATCGCCCAAAGTTTTCCAATAATAGTCCAAATCTTTGCGAATGGTCGCTTCGTCGGTCACTATACTGAGGGGGTAGGATAGGAGATTGACATCGGTCTGTTTGATGGGTTCGCCGTTGTAAGAAGCGTGTTCGCGCGTTGTTCCATCCGCAAATTTTAAGATAACAATATTGTCGCCCACGGTTTTCCACATCGGGTCAGGCATTTCACCCAATTCTGCGGCAGCAAGTTGGGCATATTGCAAAACAGTTTTGGCAATGCCATTTGTAAAGGCATTGTCGTCCACATTTTCAGCCCATTCGTCTGCACAAACCACGTTTAGGATGTGGTATTTACCGTCCTTACCCAATTCTGCACGGTTTGCCCAAAAGTCAGCCGTACCTTTTATGACAGGATAGCCTTTCTCACGCAACCAATTTTTGTCCTTTGTCACTTGATAATATTTCCACATGGCATAGCCTACACAACCTGTGATGTGATGCTCAAAAGGCCCCGACAAAGCCCAAACGGGCGTGCCTTCTTGTCCCGTATCGTCACCTTCCCACGGGTATTTTGCACCTTTGTAACCATAACTCACGGCATTGGCTCTGGCGGCTTCCAAACCCTTGAAGCGGTATTCCATAGGCGAACGAGCCATTTCGGGGTGTAAAGCTAAAAGTGGCGGGTACATCCACAATTCAGTGTCCCAAAAAACGTGTCCATTATAGCCCAAACCCGACAGACCCATAGGCGACAATGAGTAAGGCGTGCCTTCGCGCACAAACGAATAAATGTGGTAGAGAGCCGAGCGCACGGCGTTTTGTACTGAGGGGTCGCCTTCGATGACGATGTCCGATTCCCACAATTTTGCCCACGCTTCACGGTGACGTTGGAGCAGTCGTTCCTTTTTTTCTAAAGCAGCAAAAATAGTCATACGTTCTGCTTCATTTTGCGGGTCAGCACTTTGGGCAGTGGAGATGACTGAGCCAATGACGCTGAAAGAATAGCTTTGTCCTGCTGCCAATTTTTTCTTAAATTTTAGCAAGTGCATATTGTTATCCCACTCTTCGTGAATCAAACGTGGCTCCGAACCATGTTTTTCATCAAAAAGAAAAGTGTTTGACACCGCTAAAGTCAAACGACCTGTGGGCGATTTTGCCACCGAAGTCATCAACGGGATAACGATGTGAGGGCGGTCTATTTCGGCATAAAAGTTTTTTACGTCTTTCAAATTGTCAGGCGATTCGATAACGCTGGCGGGTGAGATTTCGCAGGCTTTTTTAGCTGTGATGGTCACATTTATCATCGCTGTATGCGGCATTTGTCGCAACGCCATGACTTCATGTTTGACCGAAAGCACGTCCGAATAGTCAAAAATTGTCGCTAAAGCAGCATTTTTCATGTCCAAAGTTTGCACATAATTGGTAATATCTGCTCGACCGATGCGTCGCTCGTTTACATCAAGGTTCATATTAGCAAAGCTAAAAACCTTCATAATATTAGACACACGACCCCGTCCGTACGTATCGAAAGCTCCATTCAAAACGACTTCGCTGACACGCATTGGATTGGGCGATGAAATGAGACCAATCATACCATTGGCGACAGTCACGCCATAGTATTTGGACGGGTCAATATTGCGTGCAACGATGTTCCACGGGTCGGTTTGTTGCCCCCTCAGTATAAGGATTGTCAGAAGAAAGGAGATGGTTAGAATTTGCTTTTTCATTCTATTTCAGTTGTTTAGTTTAAAAATGGGTTCAAATAAAAGGCATAGCCAACAGAAATTGTAATAAATGAACTGAAAATATGATACCCTTGTGCTTCATCAAGCTGAAAGCATGACGGAACGGGTAAAAAAAAGCTTCAAAATGCCTTATTTTGCGGTTAGTTTTCTACTTTTGCCCTAATAATTTCCTTTAAAACCAAACACTTTTACCTGAAAAGCAGAATAATAGCTGAGTATGTCTGAAAATAAAGAACAAAATACGCTTGCCGTAAAAGCTACGAAACGTGAGATTTGGCTACCCTTGTTTTTGTCGTTGGCAATGATAGGCGGCGTTTTGGTTGGTATGAAACTGAAAAACGAGCCTTTGATAAAGGCTTCTCCAAAGAAAAATGTGTCGCAATCGGGCGCAGAAGAAATCATTGGACAAGGCAGAATGGAAGAAATTTTGCGCTATGTGGATGCCAAATATGTGGACAAAGTCAGTAACGATTTTTTAGTAGATAAAGCGATTAATAATATTCTGCAAGAACTTGACCCTCATTCAGTTTATATTCCTTCCAGCGAAATATCGAAAGTCAATGAAGAATTAGATGGCGAATACGATGGAATTGGCATCGAAACCATGAATTTCGGCGATACCATCACGGTTGTCACTCCTTTGGCAGATGGTCCTGCCTCGAAAGCGGGTTTGATGTCGGGAGACCGTATTTTAGCAATTGGTGATTCGATGGCTATCGGCAAAGACCAACGCTGGCTCAACTACAAATTGAGGGGTAAACGCGGTTCAAATTTGAAGTTTACAATACTGCGTATCGGTGAAAATCGCCCTAAAAGCATTGTTTTGCAACGTGATAAAGTGCCTGTGAATAGTGTTGATGGTGCAACAACTTTGGATGATAATACAGGTTATGTCAAAATAAGTCGCTTTAGTTCAACGACTTCTCGAGAGTTTATGGCTGCTTTGGAATATTTATATGATAAAAAAGGCGTAAAAAACTTGGTCATTGACCTGCGCGGAAACCCTGGTGGTTATTTAGACAAAGCCGTTGATATACTATCTCAATTGTTTCCTGAAAAAGACAAATTATTGGTGCTAACCAAAGGGCGGACAGTGCATCAAAACGAATATAAAACCTCGGGGCGACAAAGATACAAGGTAGATAAAGTTGCCATATTGACGGATGAAGGTTCGGCTTCGGCGAGTGAAATTGTGGCAGGTGCTGTACAGGATTGGGACAGAGGGGTCATCATTGGACGGCGAACATTTGGCAAGGGGTTAGTGCAAGAACCTTATGAATTGTACGATGGTTCGGAATTGCGCTTGACTGTTGCTCGATACTATACGCCAATTGGAAGAAGTATTCAGAAACCTTACAGAGGCAAAACGCGCCAAGAGTACGACGATGAATACGAAAAACGCTTTGGTAAAGGAGAATTGACCATCCAAGATAGTATCTATACTGCCGATACAGTACGTTTTAGAACAGCAGGCGGACGTTGGGTTTATGGTGGTGGCGGCATCATTCCCGATGTGTTTATTCCGATTGAGTCATATATGCGCAATGAATATTATCAAAATGCTAAAAGCTGGGCTTCGGAATACGCTTTTCAATACTACGTCGGTCATCGTAAAGAGTTGAAATTCAACACTTGGCAAGAGTTTCAACGCAATTTCAAAGTGTCTGATTATTCTTTTTCAGAATTTTTGAAATATGCAGAACGCCACAATGTCCGCAGCATTTGGAATCAAATCATCGCCGTGAAAGAGCCTTTGAGACGGCAAATCAAAGCACGGATTGCCCGACAACTGTTTGGCGATGAAGGTTATTATGGCATTATGAACGAATCTGACCCTTGCATCCAAAATGCTTTGTATCAATTTCAAAAGGAAGACCCGTTGGGCTTGAGGAGAATCGCTCAGAGACGTAATTGAAGACAATGTAAATAGAAACATGCGCCAAGTCTGAAACTTGGCGCATGTTGATTTATGATAGATTTTTACACAAAAAGTATTTTAATTCTATTCTTTTTCTATCTTTGCCTACTTATTTGTTTTAAAAATATCTCTTTCAAACCCACAGTTTTGCACTAAAATCTTATGCTTTACACCATTTTTTTCGGTCTAAACTACGATTCAGGCGTTTATCCACGTCCCGATACTGAGGGAGGGCATTTGTATTTGGGTGAGAAAAACTTATTGCGCTGGTTTGAGTTGCATTTGGGTTTGTCGGGACACAAAGAGCGTATAGAACACATCAGAGTAGAACAATATCGCCAAGCTCTGCGTCGATATGTAAAGAACAATCCGACCGTTTTTTTTCACAAATCCTTTGAAGCCGATGCTTTGGCTTGTGCCGAAGCCTTGTTGCAACGGCGCGACGAATTGCTTTTGTCGGGCTACGATTTTGCTCCCGACACGGCTTTTCCGCCTCGTTTAAAGGTTTTGGTGGACGTTGAACATCTGTTTTTACGTCATGAAGATGGTTCTTCAAAATTAGTCGCAGGTGAAGCAGATAGGTTTGAAGCGGTTATTCAGACGTTAAAAAATAAAAAAGCACCACTTGAAACGCTGGTTGTTAATGAGATTGATGACAATGGCAAGCTACTTTTACCCCCTCAGTATAAACGCCTTTTGGAGGCATTGGAACTGCAAGGAGTGGATATTGTGAGTCAGCAAAAACATGCAAAATGGGCAAAATTGCCGAGGGCAACGCAGTATTCAAACGATTTGCAAATATTCAAAAATTTTGTTTCTAATCAGTTGCCAAGAGGTCAAAAACAGCTTTTGAAAGCCGATGGTTCACTCATTGTCATCGAGAGTGAGCGTGATACTGAGGGGGCAGATTTTTTGTCTAAAGTATTGAGTCTTAATCCTGATTTTCGCCCAGCGTTTCTCATCCCAGACCGCAATCGGACACTCGATGAAGCTTTGATACAGAATGGTTTGCCTGCTTTTGGTTTACCTTCAGCATCGTTGGGCAGACCTGCTTTACAGCTCTTAAAATTAGTCACAGCTTTTATTTGGCAACCTTTGGATTTGTACAAAATATTAGAGTTTGTCTCAATGCCTATCAAACCATTGGACAACGATTTAGGAACGGTGATTGGCAATATCATTGCCCAACGACCAGGCATCAATAGCGAATTGTGGCATGCGAGTACAGACCAATTTTTTGAAGATTTGGAAGTGCGAGCCAAGCAAGATATGAGCATCAATGTCAAAAAAGTGAAAGAACAGTTTGAATTTTGGTTCAAACGAGCACATTATGACATTACAAAGGCTGCACCGAGGGACGAAATCACAAAGATTTTTACTTTTCTGAAAGATTGGGCTATCGAAACACATGGCAACGGCAAAAACCCATCCCTTTTAGTTTTGGCCGAACAAGCCCGCCGAATCGAGGAGTTTTTGTACGAATTGCCGCCTAGTGAGACATTTTTGAGCTATTTGGACTTGGAGCGCATCATTCGCACCATTTATGAGCCGTCGCCTGTGTCGCCTCGTCCACAAGAGGTGCGGCACTATCCATTTGTGGCGCAAGGCGATTGTTTGTTACAGCCTGTGTCAAAATTGGTGTGGTGGAATTTTACGGATACTGAGGGGGTGCATTTTTTCAGTCGTTGGTATGCCGATGAAGTTGCTTTTTTGAAGGGAAAAAACATTGTTTTGCAATCACCACAAGACGAAAATGCTTTGATGCTTTGGCAACGAGTGCAACCCGTTTTGCGCACGACGAGGCATTTGATTTTGGTTTACCCTAAAAAAATAAATGGTGAAGATGCAGCAGAACATCCACTTTGCAGCCACTTGAGAGCTTGTTTTGGTGATTTGACACCCATTACGGTGCATACAAAAGAGAATTGGGCCGCTTTTGAAGCCTTGGCACATCTCGATACACCCCAACATGTACGTCTGAAACCGCATCGTTTGGGCAAAATTGAGCCGATAATAGCGGTACAATCGCCGCTTTTGACCAAAAGAGAGCATGAAACGCCCACGAGTCTCGAAAGCCTTTTTTATTATCCCTATCAATGGGTTTTCAGGCATAAAGCCAAACTCAATAAGTCTTCGATTTTGAGCATTGTAAAAGAAAATACACTCAAAGGCAATCTGTCGCACCGTTTTTTTGAATTGATTTTGAAGGAAAATTTCCAAAATTGGACACAAAGAGATGTCAACGATTGGATTGACGACCATCAAAAATTGTTGTCGAGAGAAGCGGCAACGCTGTTGATGTATGGTTTTGAACCACAGAAACTACAACTTTTGCGACAAATCAAAAATGCCATTTGGACTTTGATTGAACACATCAGGCGCAATAAATGGGAGGTTGAACAAACAGAAAAAGAGTTGTTCGGTGTGTTTGCAGACACACCTATCAAAGGAAAAGCGGACGTGGTCTTACTGAGGGGGAGCGAAAAATGCGTTTTAGATTTGAAATGGAGTGGCCATACTCGCCGCGAACGCATGATAAAAAATGGTGAAGATTTGCAATTGGTCATGTACGCTCGCCTGCTCAATGACTCAGACGAATGGGCACATACAGGCTATTTTATCATCGAAAATGCCCGACTTTTGGCTCGAAATACAGCCGCTTTTGCCGAAATAAAACCTCTGACAGCCGATGATGCTTTCGCCGTGAATGATGTGATATGGCAAAAAATGTTGACCACCTACGATTGGCGATTGAAGCAAGTGGCAGCGGGGCAAATTGAAATTCGCACGGCTAAAACTATTCGAGAACTCGAAGAGCATTATGGCATGACATTGTTGGATGTACTGGAAATGAAAAATGAAGATGCTAAATATGATGACTATGGTACTTTGATTGGTTTAGTAAAATAGGTTGAAAATCAATGACCTATCACAATTTTTTCCACATCAAATAATCCAACTGAGCATCGTCACCAATCTGAAAAATATGCTCGCCAAAGATCGAAAAACCACACTTTTCATAGAAACGAATGGCTTTTTTGTTTTCTGACCAAACACCTAACCACAGATAACGGCTGCCACTCTGCCGAGCGCATTTCTCGATGAACGACATCATGTTTTGAGCTGCCCCTTTGCCTTGAAACGCCTTTTTGACATAAATACGCTCCAATTCAGTCATTTTTTCGGATTGAAAAGGCGAAAAATCCGCATAAAAACGAGGTCGGTCTGTGTCAGCCGCAGATTTGTTGTTATTGATTTTGAAATAGCCAATCGGAGTGCTATCCATTTCTGCAAAGTAAAAAACAGACCCCTCAGTATTCAATTCACTCAATATTTGTTCGGGTGCAAAGGCTCGTTCAACGTAAGAGTAGAACTCTGTTGGATCGTTTTGTTCGCTGAAAGTGTCAATAAATGTTGTGCAGGCGATTTCGACCAAATCATAAAGGTCTTTAATGTCAACTTGTCTATATGTCATTGTGTAGCGGTGTTGTTCAATTGTTTTGTTTGAAACCTCAAAAATAACGAATCAAAGGTATTTGAATAATTTTAGAGGATACTTTTTTAGCAAAACGAACTAAGTGTAAAAAATACAGTATAAATTTGCCGTCACCTTTTTTAAGACTACTTAAATTTTCCACTACTCAATTATGAACAAAATCGAAACGTGTATTTTCGACCTCGACGGTGTCATTTGCGATACCGCCAAATACCACTTCAGAGCATGGCGCAGATTGGCTAATGAACTGGGTTTTGACTTCACAGAAGAAGAAAACGAGCAACTCAAAGGTGTGAGTCGCATCGAATCCTTGAAATTGATACTCCATTGGGGCGGTATGACCGAAAACGATGAGGAGGTTTTAGCTGCTTACGCTGAAAAAAAGAATAATTGGTATCTTGAATATATTGACCGCATGACTCCCGATGAGCGATTAGTCGGTGTCACGGCTTTTTTGGATGAATTGAAAGCAAAAGGTATCAAAATAGTTTTGGGTTCGGCATCCAAAAACTCGAAAGTGATATTGGAACGTATCCAATTGACACATTATTTCGATGCCATCATTGACGGCAATTCGACATCGAAAAGTAAACCCGACCCCGAAGTTTTTCTGTTGGGTGCAGCCGAGGTCGGTTCAAGACCGAAGAATTGTATCGTGTTTGAAGATGCTGAGAAAGGCATTGAAGCGGCACTGAAAGGTGGTTTTTATGCCGTAGGGGTTGGTCAACCTGATGTTTTGGATGAGGCGCATATTGTGATTCCAAGTTTTGAATATTTGGAATTTGAGGATGTTTTGGATGCCTTGAGTTCGTCGGTTGGTTCGATGGCATAAAGGAAATGATTAATTATCAATCAAATAGAATGTATGAAAAATTATATTGTTCACGATGAATGGAAAATCATCGAAAATCAATGGCGACCTGAATACAATGAAATTTCGGAATCTCTCTGCTCCATTGGCAACGGTCGTATGGGTCAAAGAGCCAATTTTGAAGAAACATTTACTGGCAAAACACTCAAAGGCAGTTATGTTGCGGGCGTTTACTATCCTGACAAAACAAAAGTGGGGTGGTGGAAAAACGGCTACCCCGAATACTTCGCAAAAGTGCTGAATGCGCCATCTTGGATTGGTATTGATGTCGAAATTGATGGTAAAATAGTAGATTTAGCTCAATGTGAAGTCTCTGAATTTGAACGCATCTTGGATATGAAACAAGGTATTTTGACCCGAAAAGCTACGGCAATTCTGCCTTCTGGTAAGATTATCCAAATTGATTCGACACGCTTTTGTTCTATTGTTGACGATGAATGTGGGGCAATTCGGTATGCTATTACAGCTGTTAACTTTAGTGGAAAACTCAGTGTGACCCCCTCAGTAGATGCTGATATTTCAAATAAAGATACTAATTGGGATGAAAAATTTTGGAACGAAGTCTCCAAGCTGGTAAAAAACGCGCAGGCTTATGTCGTTGCTGAAACGAAAAAGACGGCTTTTCATGTGGCGACAGGTATGAAATTTCGCCTTTATCTGAATGGTCAAGAGATTGAGGATTTTGTGGCATTCCGTCGCAAACGTGATAAATATGCCGGTTGCACGGTTGATGTACCTGTTACTGAGGGATCGGAATTAGTGATTTATAAATATGCAGCTGTGTTGTCGTCCGAGAACCATGCTAAAGAGGATTTGTTGAAAAACTGTCAAGAGGTTCTGAAAAAATTTGAGAAAAAAGGATTTGACAAAGCATTGGCGGAACAATCAGAGGCTTGGGCTGATAAATGGTCAAAGTCTGATATTGTAATTGAAGGTGATGTGGCAGCGCAACAAGGCATTCGATTCAATATTTTTCAACTCAACCAAACCTACACGGGCGAAGATGAACGTCTCAATATTGGACCTAAAGGATTTACGGGTGAAAAATATGGTGGCTCAACTTATTGGGATACAGAAGCCTATTGTTTGCCGTTTTATCTGTGTAATGCAGACCAAAAAGTGGCACGTAACTTATTGGTTTACAGACATAAACAATTGGGGAAAGCGATTGAAAATGCTCAAAAATTGGGCTTTACTGAGGGGGCAGCGTTGTACCCGATGGTAACGATGAATGGTGAAGAGTGTCACAACGAATGGGAAATCACTTTCGAGGAAATCCATCGGAATGGGGCGATTGCTTACGCCATTTACGATTATATTCGTTATACAGGAGACCAAAAATACCTTTCTGAATACGGTCTGGAGGTTCTGATTGGCATTGCACGCTTCTGGACGCAACGTGTTCATTGGTCGAAATACCGCAATAAATATGTGATGCACGGTGTGACGGGTCCCAATGAGTATGAAAACAATGTCAATAACAACTGGTACACGAACTATATTGCCAAATGGTGCATAGAGTATGCCTTAGAGTCGTTGCGTTGGGTCGAGACACATTATCCCCCTCAGTATGCAGCGATTGTAGAGAAAACCCATTTTGATACAAACAAAGAAGCGACCAATTGGGAAGACATCAGCCAAGCGATGTTTTTGCCCGAAGACAAAGACTTGGGCGTTTTCTTGCAGCAAGACAGTTTTTTAGATAAAGATTTGATGTCGGTTGATGATTTACGTCCCGAAGACCGTCCATTGAATCAAAAATGGTCGTGGGATAGGATTTTGCGTTCGTGTTTCATCAAACAGGCGGATGTTTTGCAAGGTTTATACTTTTTTGAAGACAATTTTGACGGCGATACCATCAAGCGTAATTTCGATTTCTATGAACCCATGACTGTACATGAGTCGTCGCTCTCGCCTTGTGTGCATGTGATATTGGCGTGCAAAATTGGCAACTATCCGAAAGCGATGGAAATGTACCTCCGCACCAGCCGTTTGGATTTGGACGACTACAATAACGACACAGAAGATGGTCTGCACATCACTTCGATGGCGGGTACGTGGATGTCCGTCATCAAAGGCTTTGGCGGTATGCGTGTACGCGATGGAAAAGTGCATTTTACCCCTTATTTGCCCGAAAGTTGGACAAAAATGGCATTCAAAGTGCGTTTTAGAGGGGCAAGTATGGAAATTATCGTTACAAAAACCACTATCGAAGTCGAAAATTTGGGCGGCGAAGCGATTGATGTTTTCATCAATGGTCAACCACGACATATTGGACCACACGAACATCGGGTGATGGAAAGATAGTAACCT
The DNA here is from genome assembly GCA_016787525.1 of Saprospiraceae bacterium. GTDB lineage: Bacteria > Bacteroidota > Bacteroidia > Chitinophagales > Saprospiraceae > JAAFJT01. The sequence continues at coordinate 59,974 of JAEUUP010000072.1, forward strand.
GAAAGGCGGAGAAGTTCAAAACTTCTCCGCCTTTTTAGTAGAAAATACACACACGACTTCTATTTTTGCCCCATGAAACAAAAAATACTTTTGAACGGTATAATAGCAGGCATTGTCGTTGTAGGCTTTGCACTGCTTTTTTATTTTATGGACAGTAAATTGGCATTCAGTCCTACTATTCGTTTTGGTTCGTTGTTGGTGTATGCGTTTTTTATGTTTGTGGCGATAAAAGATGTCAAAACAGAAGAATTTAAGATTTTACTGAGGGGGGCATTTGCCGTGTTTTTAATTGCCAATGCGTTTTATTATGTTTATGATTATATCTTGTTCAACTACATTGATAAAACATTGATAGACATGGAAAAAGATATGGCAATAGAAATGTATCGTCCGAGTACACCTATTACGGAACAGTTTGACATGGAGCAAGGCATTAGAAATGCGCAGGCGCACACGTTTTCGAGCAATGCGATGCAGTTTGCGCGGTGGACAATTCTGGGCTTTGGGGTGTCGTTATTGGTGAGTTATTTTGTGAAAAGAAACAATAAATAATGTGTCATTAGTCATTCAACAATAATCTTCAGTCGTTTTAAACATAATGGCTGACGAGTATTGACCGATGACTAATGGTCAGTGACTTTTTTAAAATGGATATTTCGCTTGTCATACCTTTACTGAATGAGGCAGAATCGTTGCCTGAGTTGGAAGCGTGGATTCGCCGTGTAATGGCACAACATGGGTTCAGTTATGAGGTTTTGTTTATTGACGATGGTAGTACAGACAGTTCTTGGCAAATTATTGAACAGTTGGCTCAAGAAAATCCTGCTGTACGAGGTATCAAGTTTCGGCGCAATTATGGTAAATCGGCGGCTTTGAATACAGGTTTTGCCGCTTGTAAAGGCGATGTGGTCATTACAATGGATGCCGACTTGCAAGATTCGCCCGATGAGATTTCTGAATTGTATCGCATGATAGTTGAGGATAAATATGACCTCGTAAGTGGTTGGAAACAAAAACGTTATGACCCCCTCAGTAAAACGATTCCGACAAAGTTGTATAACTGGGCGGCGCGCAAAATCAGCGGTATCCCCAATCTTCATGATTTCAATTGTGGTTTGAAATCGTACAAGCGCGATGTGGTGAAAAGCATCGAAGTCTATGGCGAAATGCACCGTTACATTCCTGCGATTGCCAAATGGTCGGGTTTTAGCAAAATAGGCGAAAAAGTCGTGCAGCATCAAGCACGCAAATACGGTGTGACAAAGTTTGGATTGAGTCGCTTCATCAATGGCCCATTGGATTTGATGTCCATCGCTTTTGTCGGTAAGTTTGGTCGTCGCCCGATGCACTTTTTTGGGACGATTGGCTTGTTGATGTTTTTCTTTGGATTTGTAGCATCGGCTTTTGTTGGTTTTTCAAAATTATATCGTTTGCACAACGATTTGCCAACGGTTTTGGTGACGCGCAATCCATTTTTCTATATTTCGTTGACGATGATGATAATGGGAACCATGTTGTTTGTCACGGGCTTTTTGGCAGAAATGCTCTCACGCCAATCTCCTACGAGAAATTGGTATGTGGTGGAAAAGGAAATATAAGGATGTCATTGGCTTTGGTTATTAATTATTGAAAAACGACTAATGGTTTAACAATATTGACACAATGAGTAAGGACTAAGCGATGACTAAATGACTTAAATAATGACTTATACAAAACACACGCTTCAAAAAATAGAAGAGCTATTCAAAGAGTTGAATTATGTGGTGCGCTACGAAAAAGGCAGTTTTCAATCGGGCTATTGTTTGGTTGAGGGAAAAAAAATTGCCATAGTGAATAAATTTTTTGAAACAGACGCACGCATCAACACTTTAATAGACATTTTGGATAAAATCGAGGTCAATACTGAGGGGGTCTCTGAGAAGTCACAGAAGTTGTTGAAAGAGATTCAAAAAGTAAAAGAAACCCACTAATCTTGCAATTTTTATGAAAAACTACCTGTCACTTATCAAATTCAGTCATACGATTTTTGCCTTGCCTTTTGCTTTAGTCGGTTTTTTCTTAGCCAACTACTTGGAAGGGAAAACACCCGATGTGGTGGTTCTGCTCTGTATTTTGCTTTGTATGGTCTTTGCGCGCAGTGCAGCTATGGCATTTAATCGTTATCTCGACCGTGATATTGATGCGTTGAATCCTCGAACAGTTGTGAGAGAGATTCCTGCGGGTGTGATTTCTGCCAAATCGGCTTTGGCGTTTGTTATTGTCAACTCATTGGCTTTTATAGCGACGACTTGGTTCATCAATTTTCTATGTTTTGCTTTGTCGCCAGTGGCTTTATTGGTGGTTTTAGGCTATTCTTACACGAAACGGTTTACGGCTTTGTGTCATTTTGTGTTGGGTTTGGGTTTGGCATTAGCACCTATTGGCGCTTATCTGGCAGTGACGGGTCGTTTCGATACGCTGCCGATTTTATACTCGTTGGTGGTTTTGTTGTGGGTGTCGGGTTTTGATATTATTTATGCTTTGCAAGATGAAGAATTTGATAAATCATTGAATCTCAATTCTGTGCCTGTTTGGTTGGGTAGGAGAGGCGCGCTGCAATTGTCGAATGTGTTGCATTTGATATGCGGTTTAGTCATATTTTATGCTGTATGGAGTGTCAATAGTGTTCCCAGCAATTCTTCAGGAGAGGCAAGTGATTTTGGTATTCTTCATTGGATTGGCGTGAGCGTTTTTATAGGTCTATTGATTTATCAGCATACGTTGGTGAAAGTCAATGATTTGAGTAAGGTTAACGTAGCATTTTTTACGACGAATGGTGTAGCAAGTGTGATTTATGGAAGCTTGTTTATTTTAGATTTTTTCTTTTAAAAATAGTAGATTTTGAGTTATAAAATATTGTAAATCAATAAACTATTTTTTTAGGTTATAGGTCATTTTAAAAGTTTTGCCTACCTTTATATTAATTTTTTTGAAAAATGTTTTTTTTACGATACGTTTTGGAACACTTTTTGAAAAGTATGAGTGAATGCAAAAACGTCCGACGGAATCAGCATGAACGTAATAAAATACAAATGGTGACTGGTTGGTATGTATCTTTCAAAGATTTCTCTCGTTTAACATTTATCTTTCGACTGTAAATTAAGTTTTTGGCTTTTTCATTTTTACAAATTTTCACAACTAGCTTTTTCAAAAACACATAAAATACAGTCATAATTCCTTCCGATTGAACAAACACAAGTATTTTAAGGCAAACACTTCTTGTACAACGAATAACATAATGTTGTATAAGCAAAGAAAATATCTAGTTGATTATCGTTTGATGGTCAAATAGAAATAGTTTTATGTTTTATTTAATGAGTATTTAAAAAATTACTTTAAGTATATATTGGCATGATTTTCGGCAATTTATATAAAATTCATTCACTTTAATTCAGAAAAACCTCCTAAACGGTTCTAAAGTTAAGTTTACTGAGGGGTGGCTTTCGAGAAAAATAGTTTTGATTGACAGTTCACTTATTTATTCTTTAAACAAGACTCGACTAAAAACAGCTTAGCATAGATGAAAAAACTTTTACTCTTCGGCGCACTTTTGTTTTGGTTCAATGGTTTGATGGCTCAAACTAATTTTATCCACCAAGATTCGATTTTCACGCGTACTTCCAACTGTGATGCAGGCGTTAGCGTTTGTATTGACAGTTTTACGTACGACAGTATCAATAGCCTTCGTTTTTATTTGAATGGTCGTCAATTCAGTACGACTTTTACACCTTGTTTTATCGATACAATTCACAACTATGGCTATACTGATATTTATAGAGGTTTGGAACGCGGTCCTTGGCATTTGGATTCATGGACAGTGAGTGGTCAGACTTTTACGGGAACATTTGCGAGCCTTGAAATTTTAGTGGACTCGATGCGTCTGTGGGACCCATCGGGCGATTGGCGTTTAGAGCCGATTTCGAGAACAATTTATGGTTTTGCAAAAAACGGCAGACAATACAGTTGCCAGAACATAACAGGCTTGGGTCGCGGCGGTCGCAGTGAGATATGTTATAATATAGGTGTCGAATTCAGAGGTTTACGTTTTTCTGTCCCTTCAGGGGTGAGCCAGTTTGTAGTTGAAAAAACGAGTACAGGTTTACGCGATACAGTGCAGTTGATTTCAGCTTGTATAAAGCCAGATACAGTTAGGAGAACGATTGCGATTGGTTCGACTCAAAACTATTGTTTTGATACATCTCAATTATTGGGAACGACAACGGCTTTGGTAAATTATTGTAGTCGTTCGACCACTAAGGTGATTTTTGATATATTGAGCAGTAGTTGTATTCGTTATGCAGGCAACGATATAGGCTCTGATACGGCTTGTTTACAAATGTGTGACCAATATGGTAACTGCGATACAACGATTTTGATCGTTACAGCTGAAAATCCAACCAGTCGCACAACAATTATTGAAGATACAATCACCGTTGGGCTTACGCGGACTCATGCGGGTATCGTTGTGCCTATAGGAAGGATTACGACCATCGAAAACTTTTGCCCGTCGAGTTCTGGTTCAAATGTGAGTTTTACGCTCAATGCAGCTGAACGTACCATCACTTTCACGGGTGTTACTGAGGGGGTAGATACAGCGTGTATTCAAGTATGCAGTTCGCTCAATATCTGTGATACAACGATTTATCGTATAACAGCTATACCTGTTGTAAATCCTGTTCGTCCAACGGCTCATACATTTAGAGATACCATTACGATTGGTTTAGCAGCACGCCCTAAATGCACGTTTGATGCGCCTTTAGGAACAGCTACAATTTTCCAAAATATCTGTGCAGGTGCAAGTGGTAATAATATTGCATTCACCCTCGATACAACTACTAAATGCGTTCGTTATGCGGGTACAACAGTTGGAACAGATACTGCTTGCATTCGTATTTGCAACGCTTTGGGTGAATGTGACACGACATATATGTACGTAGAAACATTACAAGCTCCTGTGATACGACGAATCCACGAATTCAGAGATACCATTACGATTGGACTTGACCGCGACAAATGTACTTTCGATGCACCCGCCAATGCGACGCGCATTCGCAATATCTGCGAGGCACAGTCGGGTTCAAATATAGATTTCAGTGTTGATACAATACGTCGGTGTATCAATTATATGGGTGTTACAGCAGGTGTGGACACGGCTTGTATTGAAATTTGTGATGCTTTGGGCTTGTGCGATACGACTTATATGTATATAACGGCTCAAACATCTCAAATACTGAGGGGGCGTTTTTTGACCGATTCTATCATTGTTAGGGTAGGTGAGACGAAAACTTATTGTGCCGATTCATCACAAGTCAGTAGCAACTTTTTCCGCCAATTTATAAACTCTAATCCAAATTATGCCGCTGTTACACCCACTTCAAATGCTTGTTTGTCTATCAGAGGAGCTGTTATTGGTCGTGACACGATAACTTGGGTTCTCATTGGTGGCAATAATATTCAAGATACAACAAGGTTATTTATAATTGTACAACCTGCATTGGCTCAACCCACACCAAGTGTGGATACTATTTCACTAAAAATATTTGAAACAAAAACATACTGCCCAGATTCGTCGGAACTGAGAGGTTCGCCAATTCGCTATATTGGTTTCTGTGCGACAACGCCTTTTGACAATTCCTCAGTTTCGCTCGATACAACAAATAAATGTGTCAATGTTCGCGGTTTATCAAATGGACAGGACACATTCTGTATCGTCATCTGCAATAATGCTGGTTTTTGTGACACAACAACGCTCTATGTAAATGTGTCACGAGATACGGTACTTCCGACGCTCAAATTAGATTCAGTATCGGTATTTGTTGGCGATAGTTTGACTTATTGTGGTATTGATACTTCCGAAATCCGTGGTACTGTGGATACTATTTACAACTACTGCGCACAATCAAGTGGTGTCAATTCTACTGTTTCTATCACGGCTGCTAAATGTTTGATTATTAAAGGTTTGCGCACAGGAACTGATACAGCTTGTATTATAGTTTGTAACAGAACATCGGGTTTATGCGATACAACGAGAGTTAAAATTACTGTAAAACCAAGAGTTGCAGTGCCGAGTGTTGACTCATTAGTCGTCTCGGTTGGGCAGACTAAAAACTACTGTCCAGACTCAACCGAACTGAGGGGGTCGCTTGTCACAAGTATTTCTTTCTGCTCTACACCCACAGCTGACAATGCAACAATCACACTGGATAGTGTCACAAAATGCGTGAAAGTAGTTGGAAATACTGAGGGGAGAGATACAGCTTGCGTCATCTTGTGTAATGCTGCGGGTACATGTGATACAACGACTTTATATGTTCGTGTGACACCTCGTGATACAAGTAAACCTACGGTAGATACAGCGAGAATCACACTTAATCTTAACCAAGATTCATTGTTCTGTGGCATTGATACATCGCAAATTCGTGGCGCAGTGGATACTATTTATGATGCTTGCCCCGGTAGAAACGGTACAAAAGCATTGATGGTACTCAATACGGATACGAAATGTGTCCGAATCACAGGTCGTGCCATTGGTCAAGACACGATGTGTGTTGTGGTGTTCAATCGTACTTCAGGGCTTTATGATACGACAACCATCATTGTTACAGTACGCGATGCACGTGGAGTGATTGTGAAAGCGGTTGATGATTTCGATACGATGCGGCGCGGGCAAGTCAAAGATTTCTTTGTTTATATCAACGATACGCTGTCACGTTCTGCTACCAGTTTGACGATTATCCAAGCACCGAAAAATGGTCGTGCAGATACAGTTAGCTTCAACCGTGGTTTGATTCAGTACTTCTCTGGTCGTTCTCCTGCGGCTTGTGGTTTAGATAGTTTTAGGTATCGGGTTTGTATTGATACAGTATGCAGCGAAGCGACAGTGGTTGTTATGGTGGTTTGTTCCGATAGTTTGGTAGTTTATAATGGCATTTCGCCCAATGGTGATAGTAAAAACCAAACTTGGCTGATAGAAGGGTTACAAAATTATCCTAATCATACGGTTTGCGTCTTCAATCGGTGGGGCAATGAGGTTTTGAAAACACAAAATTACCAAAACGATTGGTCAGGAACATGGAATGGTAAGGATTTACCAGATGGTACATATTTCTACTGGATTAGAAACGACGATAACGGCGAAATACTGAAGACAGGTTATTTACAGATTATGAGATAAGCAGGTCACTATGTCATTGGTCATTAAGTCGTGGATTAATATTTTTCATGACTTAATGGCTGGTGGCTGACCAACCAACAAATACACAACTAGAAACGGCTTTTTACCCGTGAATTTATCACTTTAAACTTTTTTAAAAAAATGAGAAAGACTATCACACTTGTTACTCTGCTAATGTTGGGGGCATTGGCGGCTAAGGCACAGCAAGACCCAATGTTTACAAAGTACATGTTTAATTCGTTGATTTTTAATCCTGCTTATGCAGGAAGTCGAGACCATGCAACCATCAATTTATTGCACCGCACACAGTGGTGGGGTATTGATGGCGCACCAACAACTCAATCGTTGACTATGCACACACCCTTGAAAAATGAACGTGTTGGTGTCGGTTTCAGTTTGGTAAATGACAAAATCGGACCTACAAACAGCATTAACGCCAATGCTTCTTATGCCTATCGTATTCCAATCGGCAAAAAAGGTAAACTGGCTGTCGGTATCCAAGGTGGCGTGACGAATTGGCGTGCTGACTGGACAAAATTAAATCTCGAACAAGGTTCTGACCCTCCGTTTTCTGACAATGTCAACTGGTGGAAACCCAATATTGGAGCGGGTCTTCACTACTATACCAAAAACTTTTATACAGGTTTAGGCGTACCACGCATTATCGAGTACGATTTGATTCCAGGTCGCACAGATCAGTTGCCGATTTACGCAAAACAAGTGCGCCACTATTTCTACACTTTGGGTGGTGCAATTCCATTGAAAGGGAATGCCTTGATTTTCAAACCATCGTTGTTGGTTAAAGCTTCTGCACCAGACAGCCGCTTGCGTCGCGATACCTCATTCCAACGTATCGGTGCGCCAACGGAGTTCAATGTTGATTTGTCTTTGTTCTTCCAAGAGACTTTGTGGATTGGGGCTTCATTCCGCTCTTCAATTGAGGTGTTCCAAGGCAATAGTTCTTATGACTCAGCTGATTTGTGGGCAGCTTATTATTTGGCGAATGGTTTGCGCATTGGTGCATCATACGACTATACATTGACGAAATTGCAGCAAAAAGCACAAGGCTCATTCGAGGTCATGCTGGGCTATGAGTTTGATTACAAAACCAAACGAGTTGTTACGCCACGTTATTTCTAATCAAGGTATTATTGTTTTAGAAAATGACTCGCTCTATACTGAGGGGGTGTAAAAAAATATTTTTTAAATCAATAAAAAAACAAAATTGGTACGATTTTTACTTACATAGATTGAAAAATAAAATTTGTAAGTAAATGACTCACAGTTTTTAATAAAAGGTCTTTCTCATTTTTGATTCCAATAGCAAGCGTTCCATTTTAACGTCGGCAAACCAGCATATTTTGCTGACGTTAAAATGGAAAACGCTCAATCAATTTTGACAAGCCTTTGATACGATGCGAATTTTTACATTAAAAGCATATAGTTTTTAACTTATTCACTGAAAAAATATCAGAAAAACCGATTGCAACCGAAGCATTAGTTGTTTTAACTTTAACGATTAAAGGAAGAGAAAACTTAAGTAATAAACACCTTCTTCCCGATTTCCGATTAATTCAAAATTTGAAATGATGAAATTCAGAAGCTTTTACTCGCTAGCCATTATGCTGCTTTTTGCAGCCTCTCTCTCAGCTCAAACTGCCAAACTCGAACGTGCGCAGCGCTACATGAAAGAGTTGAATTATGTAGGAGCCATCGAGCTACTCAACCAAATCTTAGCTAAAGGTGACAACGCAGGTGCAAAAATTGCCCTTGCAGAATGCTACCGTAAAATCAGTGACCCACAGAACGCGGAGTTCCTTTACGGTCAAGTTGTTCGTTTGCCTGAAGCTCAACCGATTCACTTCTTGTATTACGGCGAAATGTTGCAACGCAACGGTAAGTGCGACCTCGCAAAAGAATGGTACGCCAAATTCGCTGAAGCCATCCCTGAAGATGTGCGTGGTCAATATCAGACCAAAGCCTGCGACTACGAAGCAGAGCTAAAAACAAAAGGAGATGGCATCTACACCGTCAATCGCACCAAATTCAACTCAAATCTCGACGATTTCGGTGCAGCTTTCTACAAAGACGGTATCATTTTCGCCTCTGAGCGCGACAAAGGCTCTGCTGTCAAGCGCAATCACAGTTGGACAGGTGAACCATTTCTCGACCTCTACTATGTGCCGATTAAAAACTGTGGTGCTGATGTGCAAACAGGTCGCCCTGAAAAATTCACGAGTGACATCAACTCAAAATATCATGATGCCATCGTGACATTCACAAAAGATCAATCGTCTATCTTTTTCACCCGCAACAACTACTCAAAAGGCAAAACGGGTGCAGACGATGAAGGCATTATTCGCCTCAAAATTTATACAGCTAAGAAAAAAGGCAATGGTTTTGGCTCAGAAGAAAGCCTGCCATTCAACTCTGATGAATACTCCAATGCACACCCCTCAGTAAATGCTGATGGAACGAAGCTCTATTTCGCAAGTGATATGCCTGGTGGCTTCGGTGGCATGGACTTATATGTATCTGAACTCGAAAATGGTCGTTGGGGACCACCAATGAACCTCGGACCGGGTGTAAATACTGAGGGGAATGAATTGTTCCCATTCATTCACTCAAGCGGGCGTTTGTATTTTGCATCGGACGGTCACTTAGGCTTGGGAGGTATTGACAACTTTTACGTTGACCCTCGTGGCGAAGGTCAGTGGGCAGCCCCCGAAAATCCTGGCGCACCTATCAACTCAGCAGACGATGATTTCGGCATGATGCTCAACGACGACGGCACTTGCGGATTCTTTTCATCTGACCGTCAAGGCGGTTCTGGTCGCGATGATATTTATAGTTTTACAAAAACAGCAACGCCTGTTAAGATATATGTTTACGACGAAGCAACAAAAGAACCGATAGCCAACGCATTGATTACCAGTGACTCATGTGTGAAGAAAACATTGAAAACAGGAAAAGATGGCAAAGCTATTGTTGAAATGAAGTTCAACTCTTGCTGCTCTTTCACAGCTGAATTGGTGGGTTATGAGAAAAACTCAAAACAAGGTTGTGTCAAAGACGCTACAAGCTCAGAGAATGTTGTCATCGAAATTCCTTTGCGCAAAGACCAAAAATTTGCAGTGGATGGTTTTGTTTTCAATCAAAATACAGGTTTGCCATTGGCTGATGCTAAAGTGACTTTGATTGGTTGCGACTCAACAAAAACCAATCAAACCTTTACTACGGACGCTTCTGGTAAGTTCAGTTTCAAATTAGACCCAGGCTGTTGCTACAAATTGCGTGGTGAAAAAGACAAGTTTTTTGCCGTAACAACTCCCGACACGATTTGTACAAAAGGGTTGGTAGCATCAAAAACATACTTAGTGAATTTAAATTTGCAACCAACTACTGCCGAACCGCCAACAACGGATAAAACAACAGACCCCTCAGTAGTTGATACTAAAACGAATCCTAATACACCAACAAAACCTATTGACCCTAATGCCGTTTATTTCGATTCTGATAAAGGTCTATATGTGAAAAATGGTAAACCGTTTACAGGAACAGATAATGGTACTATATACAAAAAAGGAAAAATCGTCGGTGGCAAAACACCATCTGATGTGGCTGGTACTGGTAAAGCTAAAACAGACCCAAATACGGTTCATTACGATCAAGACAAGCAACTTTATGTGAAAAATGGCAAACCATACACAGGTGAATACAATGGCATCTCATATGTGAATGGTAAACCTAAAAATGGTGGTTTTGTTCCAGCAGGTGAGACAGGTAAATATGCTGATTCGCCAGAATCACAAGCATACCTTTTACATATTTATTATGACTTCGACCAGTCAAACTTGCGTGACGAGTCAATGCCAGAGCTAGAAAAATTGTTGAAATTGATGAAAGACAACCCATCACAAATCGTTGAAATTTCATCACATACAGATGCACGTGGTTCTAATTCATACAACAATCGTTTGTCACAACGTCGTGCAGAGTCAGTTGTTCGTTGGTTGATTGATAAAGGTATTGAACGCGACCGTCTTGTGCCTCGTGGTTACGGCGAAACAATGACCTCGAACAAATGTGTGAATCAAATCAAGTGTTCGGAAGAAGAACATCAGTTGAATCGCCGCACAGAGTTCCGTGTTTTGGGTTGCAAAGACTGTGTTGATAAAGAAAAAGCGAAATTATCACAACCTAAAACAAATCCGAAAGTGGATAGATGCCACGGTTGTCCGTTCTAAATTCGTTATTGGTTATTCGTATGACGGATAACTAACTCACGAATCACAATAATTAAGGCTAGAGTAAAAGTGAATATATTTATAGAGGGGTGGCTGTTTTATACAGTCACCCTTTTTTCATAATTTTATGATTTTGAATCCTTTACCTGAGTTTAAATATTGGCGAACAATGCGATTTGAGTCACCTGTGGGCTTCATTTTTTTGACAGCCTCAAGAAAATCTTCAACTGTTGCCCCCTCAGTATTGACGTATCCATAACCTCGAAAATGCCCATCTTGAACCAAAACAACCGCTTTTTCATCCACAGATTTCCCATTTTCAATGATAAAAAAATCCTCCTCAAAATTATTATTCAAACGGCTGCGTAAGTCATTCGCACGTTCATTATAGCTTTCAACAGATTCAGCACCAACACACGCGCCATGACACTGACCAATTTGGTGATAAAAACACCCCCCCTCAGTATCGTGAGCGTCCATCAACTTTTCGCACAACTCAAATCGCTTTGCCACGGCTTTCAGAAAACTTTTGGCTTCATTTAGTTTTGAAAACTCTTGTAGAATCTCATGTTTTTTCCGAATCTCCGCCACATTTTTGACGGCATGAAAACGCAAGTAACCTTTGGCATCCGTAAAAGCATAGATGCCATAAGGGAACAATGTGCGTCGTTGCGCCTTATTCACAGGCGGTTTTAGGCGTTTGATTTCAAAATCTTCTAAAAGCAGAGCCACCAATTCACTACCTGTTTCTTCATAACTGATGTCCGCAGCCAAGGCTTGAAATTTGTCACCTTTCGGCGTTTTGTCTGTAAAGTGTTCAAAAATACGTTTTTGTATATTGATACTTTTTCCCACATAAATAACATCCCCCTCAGTATTGTGAATATAATAAACACCACACGTTTCGGGCAAGGCGTGTAATTTATCCATCGTCACACCCTCTGGCAACTTATTTTCTTTGATGCCTTTATTAATCAAAGCCGTAGCCGTTTCTCGATTCTGTTCTTTCAAGAATATTTTTTCAAAAATCTCAGCAGTTGCCAGTGCATCCGCCAATGCCCTATGTCGGTCAGTTGTGTGGATACCAAAATGCTCAATCAGATTCCCCAGAGCGTAAGACCGCAGCCCGGGGAAGGCTTGCCGACTCAGCTTGACAGTACACAATTGTTGTCGTGTATAGGTATAACCCAATCGCCGAAATTCCTCTTGCACAAAACCATAATCGAAGCGGACATTGTGCGCGACAAAAACGGCCCCCTCAGTCATAGTCACTATTTTTTTAGCAACTTCATAAAATTTAGGTGCGTGGGCAACCATCGTGTCAGAAATGCCCGTAATCTGAGTGATATAAAGTGGAATTGAGCGTTCTGGATTGATTAAAGTTTCAAAAGTTTCTATTATTTTCGTTCCGTCGTGCAGCACAATAGCGATTTCAGTAATCTTCTCGCGAGCTGCTGCACCGCCTGTTGTTTCAATGTCAATAATAGCGTATTTCTTCTGAGCCATTTTAATATGCAATTAGTCAATAATTATGGCTGCGAAAGTATGAAAAACTTTCCTTTTTACCATTTTTTGTTTCATTTTATGTGGGGCAAATTTCTAATTTTGACCAATTTATTTCAAATTCGCAACTGTTTTAGAAAAAAATACTAACTCTATGCAAACTTTGAACAGGTTATTAACTATCGTTTTAATATTCTGGGTTTCGATACCCCTCAGTATTGGACAAGAACAAAGAGATTCTGTTGCTGAAAGGGTTGATATTCACAACCCTTCTTTTGAAGTTTTGGGATTTGCTGGCGAACCAAAGGCTTGGAGTAGTTGCAATTTTCAAGGGGAATCGCCACCCGACTTGCAACCTGGACGTTTTGGCTGTCAACTTTTGGCTCAAGCTGGAAAAAACTATATTGGCTTAGTTGGTCGAGACAACAATACTTTTGAGTCAATCAAACAGGTTTTAGAGCGTCCGTTGAAGGCAGGAATGTGCTATCGGTTGAGTGTTTTTTTAGCGAAATCATCCAAATATGTCAGTATTAGCAAAAAAACAGGGGACGTAGCAAACTACAATCGCCCTTTGAAATTGACTATTTGGGGTTCAGAAAAAAAAGATTTGAGCCAATGCAATTTGAAGATTGAGAATTGGTTGACCGAATCATTGCCCATACACAATGACTCGTGGCGCAAATACACATTTTATATTCAGCCACCAAAAGATATAAATACCATCATTTTTTCAGCCAATCATGTGGTTGAGCAACCCTATAATGGAAATTTGTTGATTGATAATATTTCACCTTTTATGCCTGTTTCGTGTAGTGATTTGCAACTTTTAAATAATCCCAAAAGTACGATTTTGTCTATGCAGCAAGTGAGTGAAGTCATAACAACCTATGCTCCTTCGATGATTTTTGGACAAAAAAACACTCAATTGAAGCTGGATACTGAGGGGGTACGCAACACTGCATTCGACCAAATTTTATCCTACTTTGAACAATCTACAAACTATAAATTGCTTGTTCGGGTAAAAAAAGGTAAAGATTTAAGTAAAAAACGCATTGCTTTTTTGTACTCATATATTTTTAAATACACAAATTTGAAAGCACAACAAGTCGAGATAAAACCTTACTCACCTAAGGATCAAGATTTTTTCTGGACATTTGAAAATGATGAAATAGTGATGAGTTTTGATTCAATGTAAAAAGTTTATGACACCAGAAGATATTCTCAAAAAATATTGGCAATACGATAGTTTTCGCCCTATGCAACGCGACATCATTCAGTCTGTTTTAGAGGGGCGTGACACTCTGGCTTTGCTGCCTACGGGAGGCGGCAAAAGCATTTGTTTTCAAGTTCCAGCTTTGTGTACTGAGGGGGTCTGTTTGGTGATTTCGCCGTTGATTGCATTGATGAAAGACCAAGTAGAAAACTTGAAAAAACGGGGGATTGCCGCGGCAGCTATTTTTTCGGGTATGCACTATCGAGACATTGACCGATTGTTTGATAATGCTGTTTATGGAGGGCTGAAGTTTCTTTATATTTCTCCAGAACGTTTGACCACGGATTTGGCAAAAGAGCGTATTAAACGCATGAATGTCAATCTTTTAGCCATTGATGAAGCACACTGTATCAGTCAATGGGGCTATGATTTTCGACCACCTTATTTGGAAATAGCCGCTATTCGGGAGTTCATGCCTGACACGCCTGTATTGGCTCTGACCGCTACGGCTACGCCTGATGTGGTGACGGATATTTGTAAAAAATTGGAGTTTCGGAAAGACCATCAAGTTTTTCAACAGAATTTTGAGCGTAAAAATTTGAGTTATATTGTTCGGCATGTTGAGGCAAAAGAGCAGAAGTTGTTAGAGATTTTGAAAAAAACAAACGGTTCGTCGGTGGTTTATGTACGCAATCGAAAAAGCACAAAAGTCATTGCCGAATGGTTGCAAAAATTGGGCTTCAAAGCTAATTTTTACCATGCAGGATTGCCACCAGAAGAGCGCAATCACCGTCAAGATGATTGGATTTCGGGCAAAACGAGCATCATAGTCGCAACAAATGCTTTTGGTATGGGCATTGATAAGCCCGATGTACGTGCAGTTGTGCATTATGATTTGCCCGATTCGTTAGAGGCTTATTTTCAAGAGGCAGGGCGTGCAGGTCGAGATGGCAAGCGGAGTTATGCTGTTTTATTAGTTAACAAGGCTGATACACACAATTTGACACAGTATTTCGAGACTTCGTTTCCTGAAATGAAGGACATTCGGCGCACTTACGACGCTTTGGGTAGCTATTTACAATTGGCAGTAGGTGGGGGAGAAGGGCAGAGTTTTGATTTTGATATAGTAGATTTTGCGCAGCGTTATCAGTTTGATTTACTCAAAACATATTCGAGTTTTAAAGTTTTGGAGCAGGACGGTTGGCTGGCTTATACTGAGGGGGTGCATCAGCCGTCGAATTTTAAATTTTTGGTGAATCGTGAACAATTGTATGATTTTCAGATTCGTAAACGTGAATTGGAATATGTCATCAAAGGTTTGTTGCGAGCCGTGGCGGGTGCATTGACGGATTATGCGACGTTCAATGAGTTGCAAGTTGCTCAATTCTTGCGTATGCCTGTATCTGATTTGGAGCGCATTTTGAACTATTTGCACAATGAGAACATTATAGATTATCGTCCAAGAAAAGACAAACCACAGATGGTTTTCGTTCGAGAAAGAACTGATAATCAATATCTTTCGATTGATTGGAACTTGTATATGTTTCGGAAAAAACGTGCTGAATTTCGACTTAAAAAATCCATTGAATATGTTGAATTGGATATTTGTCGCTCCAAGCAGTTGTTGCAGTATTTTGGTCAGGTAGATGCGGATAAGTGCGGCGTGTGTGATGTGTGTTTAGAAAAAGATAAGGACGACTTAGAAACCAATGATTTTGTCACTTTTTCAGAAAAAATAAAAGCCTTGGTCAAAAGAGAACCTTTATCACTCAAAGATATTGTTGATTCATTTGCAGAGCGACAAAGAACCAAAGTCATTCAGACGATTGGGTTCATGTTGGATGAAGGTTCGCTACAAAAAAAAGGTGATAAATTTACGGTTTAGGCTGTTGCAAAAGTTTGCTTTGCAGCAATAAAAACTTACCTTTGTTTGTATAAATTATTGACAAACACCTATTTAAACAATACTATGCAGATTGCTAATCCAATTTATGACACTATTTTTAAATATCTAATGGATAATGTGGACATTGCAAAAGATATTTTGTCCGTCATTGTTAATAAAAATATTGTGTCAATTGTTTCAAAACCCGAAGAGGTCACGAGCATTACAAAAACAGGATTGAAAATTTTTCGACTTGATTTTAAAGCAATTATAGAGACTAAAGATGGTACTCAAGAGCTGATTTTGATAGAGATTCAAAAGTCAAATAAAGGTTTTGAGATAAAGCGTTTTAGGAGTTATTTGGGACTGAATTATATAGGTGAAGAAGAGCAAGATAGTCAAAAGTCATCTTTGCCGATTACATCTATCTATTTTTTAGGATTTCGACTGAAAAACATTAAAATTCCAGTTTTAAAAGTTGCAAGAAGCTATACAAATGCTGTCACTCAAAAAAAATTGAAAAAACCTATTTCTGAAAATTTTGTTGAACAATTATCACACGATATGTATGTGATACAAATTCCAAGGCTTAGAAAAATGGTCGCAGAAACACCTTTAGAAAAAATATTAGATGTTTTTAGTCAAACCAAATATAAAACATCAGATACGCATGTTCTTGATTATACGGGCGATATGAGTGACCCGAGAGTTGAACGTATTGTTAAATACCTTAATCGTGCTATGTCTGCCTACGAAATTCGACGGGCAATGGATGCGGAAGATGAAGTAGAGCGCGCTTTGAGTAGGATACAAGATGAAGCCCAGAGAAAACTCGACGCAGAAAGAGCAGAAAAAGAAGCGGCACTACAAGCTAAAGAAGAAGCATTAACAGCTAAAGAAGAAGCATTGAAAGCCAAAGAAAAGGCAGAAATTGAGCTTGAAATCCTTAAAAGGCAATTAGAAGCGTTGCTCAATAAACCTGATAACGAAAATAATTAAACCATCTGAAACCATACTTTTGCGACCTAAAAAAATCATTTTCACAGTAACCAATGATTTGACTTACGACCAACGTATGTTGCGTATTTGTACTACTTTAGCACAAGAAGGCTATAGTGTGCAATTGGTTGGTCGTCAATTAGACACATCAAAGCCTTTTCAAAATCCTTATTTTACGACTTATCGTTTCTCATTGTTTTTCAATAAAGGTAAATTGTTTTATATTGAATACAATGTGCGTTTGTTCTTTTGGTTGCTGTTTCAACCAGTTGATGTGGTGTGTGGTATTGATTTAGACATAATTTTACCTTGCTATTTTGTTGCTATACTGAGGGGTAAAAAATGTGTGTACGATGCCCATGAGTTGTACAGCGAAACGCCTGAGGTGATTCGTCGTCCTTTGATTCGGAAGGTGTGGTTAGCTGTGGAACGGTTTATTGTTCCGAGGGTGAAGTATCGTTACACCGTCAGCCAATCGGTGGCGGATGAGTTTAAAAAACGATATGGAACGCATTTCGAACTTATCAGAAACCTTCCTTTTCGCAAAGAATCGTCGGTAGTATTGTCAAAAACATCGTTTATAATACTCTATCAAGGTAATTTGAACGAAGGGCGAGGACTGGAAATAGCCGTTGAAGCGATGAAAAGCATTGAAAATGCTGAATTGTGGATTGTTGGCGATGGTGATTTGATGCTTTTACTGAGGGGTATGGTGAGTGATATGAAATTGGAAAAAAAAGTCAAATTTTGGGGCTATATTGAGCCTAAAAATCTACCCAATATCACACAGCAAGCTTCTGTCGGGCTGAATATTGCTGAAGGGAAAAGTCTGAGTTACCAATTGTCATTGAGCAATAAAACAACCGATTATATTCAATCGGGTTTACCGCAGATTTTTATTAATTTTATTGAGTTTCAACGTATCAACGAAGAATATCAAGTCGGATTAGTCATTGACAAGTTAGAAACGCAGACTCTTGTAACAGCCATAAAAAAGCTAAAAGATGACCCTATTTTGTGGCAAAACTTGCATCTCAATTGTTTAGAAGCTGCAAAAACCTTGAATTGGGAGCATGAAAAACAAAAACTGATTGCTTTTTATGCCCAATGTTTAAACTCTTATTGATTATATTGACTGATGACTACTAAAACAAAATCCCTCCCCTCAGTATCCAGCGATAGTAAGTGACAGTGTAGGAGTTTTCGGACCAAGCACTGTTGTTCTCATAATGCACACGTTGGACTCGGAGACCAAAATCAGTGAAAAAATTGTACCGACTGGACGCACCAAAACGAAAACCAATAGTCGGTTGGCACATAAAACTGCCTTTCAAATTAGTCAGAACATCATTTGAGTTCTTGGTGGGTTGTCCATAACCTGCGGCAAATGTCCAATACTCACTTGTATTGCGCTTGCTGAGATAACCACGATATTCACCAAATAAGGAGATGACATTGGATTCGCCATGCGATGCATAATAAGAATCGTAGCCAATGCCTACGCCACCACCAACCCATCTATTGAATTGATAACCGACAACATTTTGTACGCCATATCCCAGATGTGGTTCGCTTGTGCGTCCGAAATTGAGATTGAAGCTGAGGGCATCATACATGCCTTTTTCTTTGAAATTATAAGGCTTTTCGACATGGCTCGATGAACGGACGTTATTGCCATCGTTCATCTTGATTTTTTGCACTTGTTGAGGCGCAAATCTTATGATTTGACCACTGGTAACTTGTACCTGAACCGTATCATTTGGGGAGTAGTAAATGATTTTACCGACTATGCGGCTACCGTTGTATAGATAAACTCTATCAGCATAGTCATTTTGTTGTGCTTTGATGTGGGCGGCATAAAGTTGGAGGATGGCGAATAAAACTAAATATTTGGCTCTCATAAAAAATTGATTTTCAATGATTGGCATAAATTTTAATTGCATTTTCCTGATGTGAATTGTGTAATGCCATCAGCTTCTGCTAAGCAAGCGTTACCATACGTTTGATTGTTGCAACCACAGACTGGCTGATATTCTTGGGTGCAAAAAATTGCTTTTTTAGCACCTTGGTTGCAGTTTGTTTCTTTTTCACAACTGATGATACTGAGGGGTAAGCAGAGGCAAAATATCCATTTTAACTTTTTCATGCTTTTTGAATTTTTGTTATTTGGTGATTTGTTATTCGTTGATGACCAATCAACGAATAACAAATCAATGAATCAACTTATTTATTAACCCTTATTAACCAAAATTTTACTTAATTGAATAGGTTTAGTATTATCAGTCACATCAAATTGATAGAGACCATCTGCACCAATGACCATCAAGTATTTTTTATTATTGTTATAAGCATAAGGAATCACATCGAATGTATCGAAGCCCTTTATTTGCGTTTTGAGATTTTGGTCAACTCTGTCCTTATCTGTCGCATCAAAAATTTTCAGTCCAGCATCGCAGAGATAAAGCGTATTGTCCCAAACACTGAGCCCACGAGGATTTTCCATATTGAATGTACGAATCAACTGTGGCGATTTGAGATTTGAGACATTCACAATTTGCAATTGGTTGAGTGTCCCACCGCAATTGTTGCCTGAACGGACAGTGATATAAGCTACATCGTTTTCAACAACTACTGGGTCGCAAGCTCTGCCGTGGTCGAAGCGACTCATGAAAACAGGAATGGTTGGATTGACTAAATCGTAAATAAACATACCTGTTGTAGAGCCAATGAACAATTTGTCTTTGTATGGAAACACTGTTTCGATATTCCAACCTACTTGTTGAGAGTTAGACAACGAAGGACAGTCCAAGTTCGTCAAATTGAATGTGCGCAACATGGAGTTGTCAATACAGTACAAATATTTGTCGTAGAATGTAAATCGTGCCATTGAACCACCTACACCCGCAGGTGCAGAAGCTGTTGAACCATTTTGATTGGTAAATGCAGAAGCTGAAATATTACCTGAGTTTTTCGTAGCAATAGAGCCGTCCGCAAAGGTCAAATATTCATATTGAAAATTGCCTTGGAAACGTGGGTCGTTGCAATCAATCGTTTCGTTTACAGACTCTTGCTTGTAATCCACTAACCAGCCTCTTTGAGGGTCGCGCCAGAATAATGATTGAAATACATCTTGAGCGCGACAAGTCACACGAGGATTGCTGATTGTTGAAATATCAATAGTCAATAAATCGCGATAGCTGTCTGCATACAGGAAATTTCCTTTTACTGCCATATCAACATTGCCCACAATGTTGAGAAAACCAACAGGCAATGGATTAGCAGGGTTGCTGTTGTCAATGACATGAATCCCTTCTTTTCGTTCGTTGATTAGGATGTATTTACCATAAAAATAGATTTTGCCCGTATTTTTCATAGGGCGAGCGGCTTGATACTGAGGGGGGGCTTGCATTTCTGCATCTGTTTTGTAAATAGGAACCCAGCGTGTATAAGTGGTATTGTTGTCGCATGTGTCTTTGATACAGCTTTGAAAACCAATCGCTACAAATGTGCTCAATACGACGATGGAAAAGATAAACTTTTTCATGTTTTGATATTTTGTTAATTAGAAAACGGATAAATTATTGAAAAGAATGCGCACTGTCTTTTCTTGACTTTAAAGACAATACACTATTTGAAAAGGGTTGGGTGAGTGAAGCATATTTTTTTAACTTTATTTAGGACAATACATCGGTAGTTTTTTAAGCGTAAATAAACGCCGCCTATAGATTAGGAGCGTTAAAGAGCCATATTTTTAAGAGCTATAAAATTGAGTGGATGCAAAAAAGTTAATTAAAATTTTAAAACTTCCCAAAAGATACTATCTTTGCTGCGCTTTTTGAAGCTAAAACAGATTTTCGTAATCGTATTTGGTTAACAAATTAAAAAACAAGACAATGGCAATTTATCTGTCAAAAGAAAAAAAAGAAGAAATTTTCCGTACTTACGGAAAAAATGAAAAAGACTCAGGTTCAACTGAAGGTCAAGTCGCTTTGTTCACATACCGTATTTCGGAATTGTCGAAGCACCTTCAAACCAACAAGCAAGATCATGCTTGTCGTCGTGCATTGTTGGCATTAGTAGGTCAACGTAAGCGTACATTGGCTTATTTGCACGACAAAGACATCGCTCGTTATCGTGCTATTTGTGAGAAATTAGGCATTCGCCATACATAATTCTTCCGAAAAATGTCTTGAAAACGCTCAACAGTCCTGTATTGTTGGGCGTTTTTGCTTTATTGAGCCTTTTTACTGAGAGGGAGATTTTTGTACAATTTGTTAAAAAAATGATGTGAGAAAGTGTAAGTGTCACAAAATTTCGACATTTTTTCTGTTAAAAGTTTGGTTGGCGAAACACTTATGATAACTTTGCGTTTGAAAAAATAGTATTAAATTAAAATAGTTTAACGGGAGCGGCAAATTAGAAAAGTCAACAAAGGGTTGGCAAGCGGTCAAAAAAAGTGGATATTGTTGTATGATGTTTTTGATGAACCCGTATTCAAAACACGGCAACGCGAAACTTTTCCTACTAATTCTAACCTCCAATTTCCTTTTCGGAAATTAGAAGATTTCATTGTTTAAAACGTTTATTTCCCATTAAAACCCTAAAAAGCAACTTTTATGTGGCTTTTGTTTTTAAAACTTGAAATCAACTAACCTACTGAGGGGGGAATTTTCCTTTAAAATTTTAACAATCATTTTGACAAAATACCTTTTTAAACTATTTGGGTCGTTTTTGTCAGAATACAAACTTGTTTTAACCAGATTAGAATGGGAAAGCAAAATCCTACTACAACTTCGTTTAACTTGCCTGACGGACGTGAAGTCGTTATCGAAACAGGCAAACTTGCTACTCAAGCCAATGGTTCAGTTGTTGTGCGCTGTGGCAAAACAATGATTTTTGCAGTCGTTACGGCGGCAGCAGAACCTAAACCTGATCAAGATTTTTTTCCACTTTCGGTGGATTATCAAGAGAAATTTGCAGCTGCAGGACGTATCCCAGGTAATTTCTTCCGTCGTGAAGCTCGTCTTTCAGACAATGAGATTCTCATTTCGAGGCTTGTTGACCGTGCATTGCGCCCGCTTTTTCCTGATGCTTATCGCAATGATACACAAATCATCATCAATCTCATTTCGGGCGATAAAGAAACGCAACCAGACGCCTTTGTTGCGTTGGCAGCATCTGCGGCGATTGCAGTATCAGATGTGCCAATTTTAAGCCTTATATCGGAAGTACGTGTTGCACTGATTGATGGTGTTTATAAAATCAACCCCTCAGTATCTGAATTGGCTAATGCACAATTGGATGTTATCGTAGGTGCAACAATGGAAGATGTGACGATGGTGGAAGGTGAGGCTAAAGAATGTCAAGAACATCAGCTTGTTGAAGCGATTAAGTTTGGTCACGAAGCAATTAAAATTCAAATCAAAGCACAAGAGACTTTGGCAGCGCTTGTCAATAAGCCAAAAATGGAGTTGGCTGAAATCGTGGTTTTGGAAGATTTGAAAGCAGAAATTGCAAGTTTGGCTACCGAAAAAATCAAAGTCGTTTCTCGTGCTGCTTTTGGTAAAGCTGAACGCAAGAAATCGTTTGATGCCATTAAAAAGGAAGTCGTCGAAGCCTTGTTAACGGCTCATGGAGACGATTATATGGCTGAAAATAAAAAATACATCAGTGACTATTTTGATAAATTGAAGAAACAAACAGTTCGTTCGGTCATGTTGACTGAGGGGATACGTTTAGATGGTCGCCGTTTCGATGAGGTGCGCCCAATTTGGACGGAAGTAGATTATTTGCCTTCAGCTCATGGTTCTTCTATTTTCAATCGTGGGGAAACACAGTCGCTGACATCTTTGACTTTGGGTACAAAATTGGATGCTGTAATGGTGGATAATGCCTTAGATTCTTATGATGATAAGTTCATTTTGCACTACAATTTCCCTGGTTTTTCTGTTGGTGAAGTAAAACCTCAACGTGGTCCGGGTCGTCGTGAAGTTGGTCATGCTAACTTAGCAGGTCGCTCATTGCGTCAAATTTTGCCAGAAACGCCTTATACGATTCGTATTGTTTCTGACATTTTAGAATCAAATGGTTCATCATCAATGGCTACGGTTTGTGCGGGTTCATTGGCTTTGATGGATGCAGGTATTGCAATTCCTAATCATGTAGCGGGTATTGCGATGGGTATGGTGACAGATGGTGGCAAAGTTACTGAGGGGGCTCCTATTGTGATTTTGAGCGATATTTTGGGCGATGAAGATGCTTTGGGCGATATGGACTTCAAAGTGACAGGTACTGTAAATGGTATTTGTGGTTGTCAAATGGACATCAAAATAGATGGTTTACCTTATGAATTGCTTGAAAAAGCCTTGATGCAAGCCAAAGAAGGTCGTTTACATATCTTAGGCGAAATGAATAAAACTATTTCGGTGCCTGCTGACGACCTCAAACCTCATGCACCTCGTGTATTGGAAATCGTCATTGACAAAGAATATATTGGTGCAGTCATAGGACCTGGCGGTAAAATCATTCAAGAAATGCAACGCACGACAGGTACGCAAATCACAATTGAGGAGAAAGAAGGTAAAGGTTATGTCAATATTTTTGCATCTGACAAAGAAAGTATTGACAAAGCATCAGCTATGATTCGTGCGATTGCTTATGAACCTTCTGTGGGGGATGAATTTACAGGAAAAGTAGCGACTGTTATGCCATATGGCGTCTTTATAGACTTTGCGGGTGGCAAAAGTGGTCTGTTGCACGTATCTGAAATGTCATGGAGTCGTATCGAAAATGTGGAAGAAGAATTTAAAGAAGGCGATGAAGTTAAATTTCGCATTATTGAAATTGATAAAAAAACAGGTAAATTGCGTTTAAGTCGTAAAGCTGTGATTCCTTCTCCTGATGGCTCTCCTTATGTGCCGACAGAGAACAGTAATAGCGGTGGCGGTGATCGTCGTGGCGGCGGTGGTGGACGTGATGATCGCCGTGGTGGCGGTGGCGGACGTGATGATCGTCGTGGCGGCGGTGGTGGACGTGATGATCGCCGTAGCGGCGGCGGCGGAAGACGCTAAACCAATTTTGCTTTAAACAAAAAAGGCTAAAGAGTTGATAAACAACGATTTAGCCTTTTTGTTTTGTACTGTTTTTTATTGAATGCTATCAGTTTTATTTTGAAGTGGTTTTTCCTTTTTTATTTTTAAACTTTCCCACAACTCATCGAAACTGTCAAACTCTTGTTGAAAACGTAAACCGATGGCAGGTTTGTCTCTTCGACCTTGAAGGTCTTGGTCTCGAATATAGGAAACACGCAATTTCAAACGCCTATCTTCGCTAAAATCATAATCCAAATAGAAATCACTTCCAACAAAGACATTGCTATTGTTGGCATTGAGAGCTTGTAAATAGCCGCCTTGTTCGACACCTACACCACCGCTCACGGATAGTCGGTCGCTGATGGTATAGCTCCCCCGCAGGCGAAATTGCTGTCCAGAAGTACCAGCAGCCAATGGATTGCCTGACTCTACGAGGTCATATTGATAGTAGTTATATCCTACTTGAATATCTAAACCTGTGATGTATTCTTTCACCAAATTGTTGAGCATACCCGACAATACGTTTGAAACGGTCTCCGTAACAGTATTGATTCCGCCTGACCGAATTTGAGATACACCAATATCCGACGGTAGAAACGAACCGACAACGATAAGCCCAAAAACCTGCTTATTGAGTTCATTGGGGTCTTGTTGCAGCAGACGTAATTTGGTTTCAGCATACGATTTCAGCGAACCTTGCAACTGCGGGAAAGCCATATTGAAATTAATATCAGGTTTTAGCAAATCACCTGTTAATTTCAAAGTCAAACCTACTTTTGTCGGCTTTCGGCTGGCAGCCTCTGACCCGTCGCTTGGGTTGACATATTCCGAGATAAAATTATAGGGAGCGGTTGTTAAATCCTTATATTCAGCATCAATATTGAGTGTAGCGTCAAACGGAGAACCATTCCAACGAATTGTACCACCTCGTTTTATCGTAAAATTTTTGTTGACTACCCGAAGCAAAGTGAATAAATAATCTCCTTTTTCAATACGATATTCGCCATTCATGCCTAAATTGCCTGCACGGTCTATGTCAATCCTGAAATTGCCTGTCCCGCGTGCTTTGATATTGTCACCAGCTACTTCGTCGAAAATCAAATTTGTTTCGGCATCGGCAGTGATTTCTAGCTCCATTTGTAAATCAATGCCGCGTAAATCTTTGACTTTCGGTTTATTATCGTTATTGTCTTTGTTCTCAGATGATAAATTTCTATTCTTAAAGGTAAAAAACTTAGTTTCAGACGTTGCTTGAGTGCTTGTAAAAGGGAAAGTAATTTTAGTTATCACCTCCTTCTTCTTTTCATCTCGACCTTTACCTGCTTTTGCGGATATACGAATATCTGTATTTCTAAAATCACCTGAGAAAGAGATGTCTCCTTCACCAATACCAACGCCATAGTAAAGAGGATTATCTTCTCTAGTAGTATTCAAAAACAAGAAATTTTTGCTCGATACACGTAGATTTAATCCAAAATTTTCGAACCGATTATGGGTTAATCCGCCTTTTATAGTTGCAACATTGCCATATTTATCATATATTTTTCCACCTGTTGCATCAAATAGGGTATTGGTGACTTTGACAGTTTCATCTTTGACTATGATGGGTATTTTCAAGTAATCTACCGTCACTTCTGCATCGCGCAAACGCAGTGACCCCTCAGTATCAATCGTTTTTATCGGTCCTGACACATGCAGCGAACCATCTACTCGACCTTTGAACCCTGACGCACCTTCTTCGATGAGCAATTGTAATGTTTTGAACGGAAAATTGCTTAAACCTAAATTGACATCAATAGAATTGGCTTGGTGAGCACCTGTTACTGAGGGGTAGTAAAAACCATCGGCAATGACCTTTGAAGTGTCAGTGATCAATGAAATATTGGCATGGATTGGTTCTTTTAAATCTGTACCTAATGCTTCGATGCGCAAAACACCTCTATTTTCTCCCGAAACGACAAATGAATCGAGCATAGCTGTCGCACCGAAGTTTTTCATTTCAAATATATCTTCTATTGCCGCATAAACACGATACTTACCACCGAAAACAAAACGGCTATCATTGAGTTGCTTATTAAGAAAACGAATATCAAAATTATCTAAATAAGCACTTAAACCACGATTCCCTTCCGATTTGATAGTGACAGTACGGTCTTCGTTCCGCATATCGAACCCGTTGATATACAACTTATCTTTGCCCACAACAATGTAATTGTCGCGGTCAATATCCCAAAAATCACCAAAAATTTTCAAACGAGATAAGGCAGAGGATACAAATGAGATTTTATAAGAAGAATCTTGCCTCATAATCATTGCATTCAATTCTACCGTATCCATGCCCAAAGCGGTCGAAAAATTGAATGAAGTTAAACCTATTTGAATCGAATCTGCCGTTATTTGGTTTTGAAATGTCAATTGTCGGAAATCTTGTCCACCTTTGAGTTTGATAGCTGTTGTATTTAAATCCCATCTAATATCTGCTCCTTCTGACTGTCCAATTGAGCCAAATTCGACGATAGTAATATCCCCGTAATGATGTGTTTCGGGCGTTAATATCTTCCAATAATATTCATCTTTTGCGTCGTCGAATGTACCTTCTATTTCGATATTTTTTAGCGTATCTAATTTGTTGTCAATAAGGTGTGTTAGGTTTTTTGTATTATTTACAAAAATATTAAACTCAAACTGCTGAGGAGGTCGAGTCAGTAGTAGTCCATTCTGAAGGTCTGATAAATAGTTTTTGGGCAACATTCCCAAGTCCTCAGCTAGGTGTGGATGGAATTTTGCAAACTGATACACAAAAGCGTTTGGAATTTGTTCAAGAGAAAAACGTCCTGTAATATCGGCATTCAAAACTTCAGATTGTATGGTGAATTTTTTGCTACCATCAACAAGACCATTTTCTATATTCGGTACGGACTTGATAACCAACGAATCTATTGTATGTTTAGTCACTCTATCTTTTACAATCAATATATTGTGAGCATCAATTGTACCTGCTATATTACTCAGTTTACTACCCGAAAAATCTAAATTAAAATCACCACTTAGAGCATAATCTTCTTTGAGTAAATTTAGTTTTTGAAAATCGAGGCGATGAATGTTGGATGCAAACTTATAAACTGGTGTATCTGTTGCAAAATTAATAGAGCCATCGAATTTAAAATCTACATTGGGGTCATGGCTTTCAAAGAAACCATTGAACTGTTTATGGCTGATATTACCCGCCAATTTTAAGTTTTGATAGTCATAATTTTTGTATTGAAAATTGTCAATGGTTGCTTTTAAGTCTAATTTCATCTTATCTTTTGTAAAACCGACCCCCCTCAGTATTTCTGTCTTAATACTGACTTTTCCTAAATCTGGCACCTCTGTCAATTGTCCGATATTAAACCTATCTAAATTCAGATTGCCATTGTAAAAAGCTTGTGATGTATCGGTTTCGGGTCGCAACTTCATATCCATTGTCGCATCACCCAAAGCAGAATGAAGCGTACCATTTGCTGTGAAATCATTAAAAAAACCTACGAATTTGCCCGAAAAATCTAAGTTACCTAATTTATCAAAATCTTTTGCTGGCTTAAAATTAGGTATCAACTGACGCAAATTTGTCATGCTCGAGCGCAGGTTCTTAAGGTCTAAATTGATAAAAGTCTCATTAATATTGTTCAAATCGCGGCTGCTAAAATCTCCCATGGCAACTACCCCTTCTCCTAATCCGATATTAAAATCATTGACCTTCAGCGAGTTAACTTTACCAAATACACGTGCTTCAATGCGTGAATTGGCGTAGCGATTTTTTTGAAAAAAAGGATTTCGCTTCAAGGGAGGTGAAAAGTACATGATGTCGTTTAGCATAACTTTCGATGTATGAATGCGTGCATCCAGAATTACTTCATTGTTGAAGCTGTAAAACGCTTCATAACCAATTGGGTACATCATACGAAATGTGTCGCCAGCGACTGAGTATGGCGTTTCGATTTGTAGTCCATAAAGTGCAGTTTCCGTTGGTGTAACTTTAGCATCACCAACTGTCAACTTATTGAGAACGAAGCCACTGCGTTCTTTCAGACTAATGCCATCAACAACACCTGTCCATTCATCTTTGGTGAACATAAAATTATGAATGGCAATATTTATATCATTCACTACCAAATGATCGAAATCAATAATTGAGTCACGCGATATTTCTTTCGATTTGTCCCAATTATCGAGTTTAAAAATACCATTTTCAGCGGATACAGCTCCTATTAGAAATTGAAAGGCTTTTTCTTGTTTGGGCGATATATTATTATTATCAGACAAACTGATTTTTTGAGACCGTGGCGGTAACGGATTCCCAACAGACTCTTGAATATGGACATATGGGCTGTGCAGATTTACTCTGGTTAAATCCATGATTTGATTGGGCAAATTGATGATATTTGTGTGAATATCAGCTGCCTTTAATTTCACATCGATACGCTGACCACGAACTTTATCATCTCTACTAAAATCAATATCGCGCAAGTGGATTTGACCAAAACGAACATCAGTCGCTTTTTTAGTGCTGGGGCGTTTAGAAGGTTTGGGTGGGTCAAAATAATCCAAAATAAATTGAAAGTTGTCATCATACTGCCCTGCTTCTCGTCGTATGCGTACCTTTGTGTTTTCGAGTTTTATAGCATCTAATTGTATGATTTGCCAAACTAAATCAAAATAATTGACATCAATACGCAGTCTGCCAATGTTTGCGAGAGTATCGCTTGGAGCATTTTTGTTGCCTATATAAATATTGCCAATACTGATTTCGTCAAAAAAGTCGAGCCTAAAATCGCCAATTTCAACTTTTGTTCCTAACTCATTAGATAAATAGCGGGTTGCTTTAGAGATACCCCATTCCTGAACAGTAGGGATTTGAATGATCGAAGCTAATAATAAAAAAAGTAAGACGAAAATACCCAGAGTGCGACCAACAAAACGCGAAATGCGTCTCAATACCACCCATTTACGCTTCTCATGAAACGTGTGTATGGGTTCTTTAGCATTAGGCGGTTGTTGCGTATTTTCTATATTTTCTGACATATTTTGATGGTAATACTGAGGGGGTGGCTTACTTTTTAAAAGTTATTCCCCAAAATTTCTAATAACAATAGAGTATTTTAACTGTTTGATTTTAAATAAGTTACAATGCTTTTTAAATAAAAATACTAAAAACTAAATTTTTTATTTTTGAGGCATAAAGTTACATCTTTTCAGAGTGTCCGTTAATAGCTTAACAAATTTTTAAAACAATTTTATTCCTAGTTGGGTTTGTATAAATTCTTAAACTAGAAAAATAATTTTCAAAAAAAATATCAAATATGCAACTTTCTGAAATTCAGCCGTTTACCATTAGGGTACTTTATATCGCTCGCTATGAATTAGCTTTAGCGAGTGCACTCAATTTTTTATACGAATCAGGTTTTGACTCATTAGGTGCACTTCGCGATGAGGAAGCCTTAGAATTGTTTAAAGAATATGAACCACAATTAGTTATTATCAATCAACACGTCGAAAACAACTCCAAGGTTTTGTTAAAAGATAGTTTATTAAAAAATAACGCTTCCTTAACAATTTTAGAACACGAAGGCGGTGTTTTGGCTTTAAAATTGCTTATAGAAAATTATTACCATGTCTAAAGAGGCTTTAAGAGCCGACTTTCCGAAAACCGTTCTATTCATATAAAATCGTAACATCAATGAGCAGATTACTTATTATCAGTCTTATCTTGAGCGGTTTTTTGGCTCAAAATCGCAATATTGATTGGAAATTGTTTCACCACGATGGCTCAGAATCCAGACCTAGTCTATCGAATAGAGATAATTACATTTTCAAACCACAAGTTAATGACTCTATTGATTTTGTAGTGGGTATTCCTAATGATACCATCTATGTACGTTCATTTTTAGAAACTATAGATGAACCTGTTTCGGCTAAATATTTACTCAAAACTTCTCGTTGGGGCGATACTTTAGCTGCGTTTCAGAATTCATATCGTGCTATTTTGCCAGTACCATATGAACTTTTTATGCCATTGGAAACAACACCCGAAACACCTTTTCCATACCCTAATGCAACACCATTCAACGATTCAATTTATCCTTTTAAAATCGTACCGACCAAGAATGACCAACCTCTGTTAGGTGTTACGACTTTTGATTTAGCGTTGATTTCTAGGCATGTTTTGGGTGTACAGACTTTTACATCGCCATATAAATTAATTGCTGCCGATGTCAATCGCGATGGTTCTGTTGATGGGGCGGACATGCTGTTCATTCGCCGATTGATTTTACATATTGATACAGTATTCAGACGTTCTCCTCATTGGGTTTTTATTCCTAAAACTTATGTGATGCCACAAGTTCTGCCACCAATCGACAGCATTCCTCAAGCTTATTATTTCAATGCTTATACGACTACACTGCCAAATCCATTTGAATTTACAACTATTAAAATAGGTGACGTTAACAACTCTTTCAGAGATACAACCAGAATCAGTAATCGAAGTACTAAATCAGATTTAGTCCTTTTAGTCAAAAATGAGTATTTAGAAAAAGATAAAACGTATGAAATTGATCTAAAAACGACTAAAAAAGAAAAATTTATTGCCATACAAGGCACATGGCTACTTAGTACTGAGGGGGTGTCAAATGATGATAAAAACACAATTGTTAATCTTGAATCGGATGTTTTGACTAATTTTGGTGAACAAAATCAGTTTGTGCAAAATAGTAAATTGTCTTTCAGTTGGAACGACCAAGCAGACAAAGCGTTTTATCCAAATGAAACCGTTTTTAGATTGAAAATTAAGCCTAATAAAGATGTTTGGCTAGTTGATATACTTAAAATAAATGATGATTTGACCGAAAATTTGGTTTATACTGAGGGGGGAGAAGTGCGAAAAATGGTTTTGGAGTTTGAAAATAAATCGAATGACATACATGCTTTTCAGAATGAACCTAATCCATTTTTAGAATCAACCGATATAAAAATTGCCGTCAATGCACCCGAATTATCTACAAAATGGTCTATTTTCGACGAAAATGGTCGTATCGTGTGTCAACGTTCGCAACTTTTTAAACAAGGCAATCATCTTTTGCGTTTAGAAGCTAATGTGTTAGGTCTGAAAAAAGCAGGTATATATTTTTTTACTATTGAATCTAAATTCAGTAAGCAGACTATAAAATTATTGAAAATTTAGTATTTAAATAAAATGAAAGGAATATTCATTGCTATTTTTTTTATTTTAATGTTTTATACAAAAAGCGTCGGCGAGGTATCTTATCTTGCCGACGTTGGCGTATATGTGTCTGCTGATTCAATACCACAAATTTTCAATTTTGAACAGATTAAGCCATATTTTTCTACTACGAGTGATAGTGTCTTTATCGTCAATTTTTGGGCAACTTGGTGTGCACCATGTGTGGCAGAGTTACCCTATTTTGAGCGATTAAATACGGATTTGCAAGGCAAAAAAGCCAAAATTGTACTCATAAGTTTAGATTTTAAATCGCAAATTGATTCTAAACTCATTCCATTTCTACAAAAAAATATACTCAAATCTGAAGTTTTAGTATTGTCAGAAAAAAATCCTAATGCGTGGATTCCTCAAATCAATGAAGAGTGGTCTGGTACGATTCCTGCGACTCTGATATTCAATAAAAACAAACGTCAGTTTTATGAGCAAAATTTTGAAAAATACGAAGACTTAAAAAGGATAACAGCTAATTTTATTGACTAAGTAATTGATAATCAATAGTTTAATTTTCTTTCAATTTTCTTAAACTCTGTCTATCATGAAAAAATTACTGAACCTTTCTCTTCTCGTCATTTTAGCGACGACTTTTTCTTTCACTGTTCCGTCTACAGGAGGTTATCAAATTGGTGACAAAGCTGAAGATTTTAGCCTCAAAAACACTGATGGTAAAATGGTGTCACTCAAAAACTACAGCCAAGCCAAGGGCTATATCGTGGTTTTTACATGCAATAGTTGCCCTTACGCGCAAGCTTATGAGCAGCGCATCATTGAACTGCATAAAAAGTTAGAGCCACAAGGTTATCCAATTGTTGCAATCAACCCAAACGACCCAGCAATCGCATCTGCGGACAGTTATGACAAAATGCAAGAACGTGCTAAGAATCAAAATTATCCGTTTGCATATCTTATGGATGAAAAACAAGAAGTGTTTCCAAAATTTGGTGCAACCCGCACCCCACATGTTTTTGTATTGGATAAGGATTTGATAGTCAAATATATAGGTGGTATTGATGACAATCCTGATGACTCTCAAGGTGTCACAATCAATTATGTTGAGAATGCTATTGAATCAATCAAGGCTGGAAAATCGCCTGACCCAAGCTTAACAAAAGCGATAGGTTGCTCCATCAAAAAGAAAAAAAAGTGAGGTGCCTAACGTCATCGAGACACAATAGCTGATGACGTTGATAACTTGACCTAAGTTTTGTAAACAGAAACAAAAACCTATTTTTGCCGTAAAAACCGATAACAATAATACGGAGCGATATATGAAAATTATTTTTGTTTCTTCTTGGTATTCAGAGGGTATGGGTTACCTTGAAAATGCACTACCTAAAGCATTAGCAAAACTGGGTCATGAGGTTCATCTCATCACGTCAACAGCACAGGTTTACTACAACCAATCGTATTGGCGCGATGCTTATAGTGCCTATCTAGGAGAGCCGATTGTAGAAGAACAAACATATAATTCAAATGGTGTTACGATACATAGATTGCCATTCAAGACAATTCGTAAACGAATCAGTATCATAGGTTTAACGACTCTTATTCGATCTATTCAACCTGATATTGTTCATACATTTATGCACTCAGATTGGGACACTCTACGTATTGTATTGACAAAAAATACGATGACAAAATCGTTCAAATTGTTCACCGCAAATCATACCTCCTACCTCGCACTTTTTCCGACCCCTCAGTCTCATATTGATTTCAATTGGAAACGTCGCACTTTATTTTTTCTGAGTTTTACCTTGGCAGGTACGCTTATTTCTTTTTTCACAAAAAAATGCTTCTGCGTAACAACAGATGCAGCTGATGTGGCAGAAAAATATTACGGTGTTCCAAAATCTAAATTAAAAGTGACAACTTTGGGCGTTGATACGGACATTTTTGCACCGAATGAGGCTAACAGAAATCGCGTTAGAGCAGAATTAGGTGTTGAAAAAGACGAGATTTTGTGTATCTATACAGGTAAATTCCTCAAACTGCGTCGCACTGATTTACTCGCAGATGCAATAAGAAAATTACGACTCAAAGGATTGAAAATCAAGGCTTTATTTATTGGAGAAGGAGAAGATGGTGTATATCTACAAAATACTGAGGGGTGTATCACTTTACCTATGCAGCCACATTTGACTTTGCCGCAATACTATCAGTCTGCCGATTTAGCCGTTTGGCCTTTTGGTGAATCGTCGAGCCAATTGGATGCTGTGGCAACTGGTTTGTGCTTGGTCATGGGTGATGCAACCACTACTTATGACCTTGTAGAGTCTACAAGTACATATGATGAAAAGACAGCTTATCGCCCTAAAATCATTAGCCGCTTTTGTAAAACTTATGATTTAGATAGTTTAACCGAAAAGTTAAATGAACTATCAGACCCTTCAGTAAGAAAGCCTTTGATTGAAAAAGGTCGTGTAGAAGTGATTAAAAAATTTAGTTGGGATACTATCGCTCAAAATCGTTTAGAAGACTATCAAAGTTAAAGTATTGTGAATCAATTTCTTATAAATTTGTATTATCGCTACAAAAAAGGCTGGGGCTTTTTTGGCGACTATTCAACATGGCAAGCAGCGGCAGCTGACTGCGAGGGTTATGACTCTAAACCCATATTAGCTCGTGTTTTGGCAGCCGCAAGAGCCGTAAAAAATGGCGAAGCAGAGTTCGAGAGGGACGGTTTTTTGTTTTTTGAGAAAAAAGAGATTCAGAATTTAACTTTTTGGTTAAAAAAAATAGTAGATACTGAGGGGGGGCTTCGGGTCTTGGACTTTGGCGGTTCTTTGGCAAGTTTGTATTTTCAACACCGTGACTTTTTAACAAAATTACCTAATACAAAATGGTGTATTGTCGAGCAATCACATTTCGTGGATATTGGCAAAACAGAGTTTGAAGCTGAAAATTTATTATTTGAATACACCATTGATGAAGCTGTAAAAAAAATTAAACCTAATATTGTAATCATATCGAGTGTTTTACAATATTTAGAGAGTCCATTTACATGGCTTGACGAGATAGTCAAGTACAAAATTCCCTATTTATGGATAGACCGAACGCCTTTTTCCAATCGTGAAAAAGACTGGATATTGAAGCAAATCGTTGATCCAAGGGTTTATAAGGCAACATATCCTGCCTATATTTTGAGTTTACCAAAATTTAAAGGCTATTTGGAAAAGCACTATGAAATTGTAGCAGAGTTTTCTTCGCCCGATAAAATCAACCAGCGGGAATGTCAATTTTTAGGTTTTTTCTGCACTTTAAAAAATACTTAAATTTACTATTTCCATCATTCGTTTCTCAGATTGAATGATAAGTGTTGATTCTAAAATGTATGTAAATAATTGACTATCAATATTTTTGTTTGATGATAAAAGAATATGTAAAAAAACAGACCTTCAACCCTAACCTTTTAGGATTGTTTATCAACCCATTTTATTTCGCTCGAAAATCGTTGTATAAAAATGTATCGAGTGTTGCACACCATATTAAAGGCGATGTGTTAGATGTAGGTTGTGGTCAAAAACCTTACAAACATTTGTTTAATACATCGAAATATATTGGCATAGAAGTAGAACAAGAAGGACACGACCATACAAACGAAGATGTAGACGTTTTTTATGACGGTAGGCATATACCATTTGGAAATGAGACTTTTGATTCGGTCATTACCAGTCAAGTGTTAGAGCATGTTTTTACGCCTGACGAGTTTTTGACGGAGATAAATCGGGTGGTAAAACAGGGCGGGAAGCTACTATTAACTGTCCCGTTTGTTTGGGACGAACATGAGCAACCTTATGATTATGCTCGATATAGCTCTTTTGGATTGACTTCTTTGTTGCAAAAAAATGGCTTTGAGATTGAAATACATATAAAAAGTTTGAACGATACAAGAGTCATTTTTCAATTGATAAACGTCTATATTTTTAAGAAAACTTTAGGGCTACGCAAAAGCCCAATTTCTAATATTATTGCCTCTCTTTTTTTTAACTCTTTAGTTAATATTTTAGGCTCAACTATAGGATTTATCTTACCAAAGAATGATGATTTATATTTAGATAATATTATTATTGCAAGAAAAAAATAACCATGCTCAATTTTTGTACACTCTTTGATGCCAACTATTTGGCACGTGGGTTAGTCACTTATGATTCTTTGATGGCTGTTACTGAGGGGGATGCACATCTCTACGTATTTGCATTTGATGACAAATGTTATAACGTTTTGACCAGCATGCAGTTACCCAATATAACGGTCATTTCATTGACTGAATTTGAAGATGAGCAACTTTTGGCTATCAAACAGACTCGTTCCAGAGGTGAATATTGCTGGACATGCACAAGTTCTACGATTTTATATTGTATAGAAAAATTCAATTTGTCGCATTGCACCTATATTGATGCAGACATGTATTTCTATCAAAATCCAAAAATTTTGATAGATGAAAAACCATCTAATTGCTCTGTCATTATTACCGAACATCGTTATACACCCGCTTATGACAAGTCAAAGTTATCAGGAAAATATTGCGTACAGTTTATGTATTTCGATAATACTAAGGAGGGGCTTGACGCGCTGAAATGGTGGCGTGAACGATGCTTAGAATGGTGTTACAATCGTTTTGAAGATGGAAAATTTGGTGACCAAAAATACCTCGATGATTGGACTACTCGTTTTGCGGGTGTACATGTTCTTCGTCATTTAGGTGGTGGCTTAGCCCCTTGGAATGTGCAGCAGTATGGTTTTTTTGATAAAAATGAAAATGCAAAATTCCTCAATGTCTATTTAGGAGAGCCTTTGCCAAACTTTATTCTTGAATCTCAAAGCAATATTTGGGGCTTTATAAAAGATTTATACTCAAATCTTTATAATAATGATTTTTGGAGTAAAAAATTTCATATAAAATATTTCCCAACCGTGTTTTTCCATTTTCATGGTGTCAAATTATACGAAAATGGTGGGGCTGTTTTTGCACCTAAAATGTATATTTTGAATCGAGCAGTGCGTTCTATTTTCTATGAACCTTATATTCAAAAACTCAAAGCTGCCCAACAAAAATTGTGTAGCTTTGACCCCGATTTTGACAGAATAGGCTTTTTGTCTTCTAAACAATTCCATGAAGACCGCCGAAAAGGTTGGTGGGGTTTTGTGAAAACAAATGTTTTAAACCGCTATTTGGGAACAAACTTGAATTAATCATTATCCAATCATAAATAATCAATTCACATTGGCTCACATTATCGAATTACGTAATTTTTCAGACCCGCGAGGCGTTTTGAATGTTGCCCAAAATCAAATCCCATTTGGTATTAAAAGGGTGTATTGGATTTATAATGTTCCCCCGAATGTCCGACGTGGCGGCCATCGGCACCATCGTTCTTCTCAGGCTTTGATTTGTTTGGGTGGGAGTTGTTCCATCTTCAATAACGATGGCGAAAAAGAAGAGACTTTTGTTTTAGATGCGCCCAATAAAGTGCTGGTAATTGAACCTAAAGACTGGCACATCATGCACTCATTTTCGGACAATGCAACCCTGTTGGTATTAGCTTCTATGGATTATGATGTGACCGATTATATTGATACACCCTATCCGAATACAAGTTTTTTGGTGGAATAAGCCCTCTCAGTATTTTTTTTATTTTTAACTAAAAAGTTAAATCATAATGCGACAAGTTGAATACGAAAATTTACATTTTCTGAATTACCCTTTTTTTGATGACTACCGCGCTTCGTTCAATGATACATTGGAAAGAGGCTGGTTTATATTAGGAAAAAACGTAGAAATTTTTGAACAACAATTTGCTAAATATATTGGTTCAAAATATGTTATTGGTGTCGCATCAGGTTTAGATGCTTTGGAGATTCCACTAAAATGTTGGGATTTTGAGCCACGTTCTGAAATTATTGTGCCTTCAAATACCTACATCGCTACTATCAATGCTATCATCAATTGCGGACATATTCCTGTTTTTGTCGAACCTGATATTTTGACTTATAATATTGATTGTCAAAAAATTGAAGAGAAAATTACTTCAAAAACAAGAGCAATTATGTTGGTTCATTTGTATGGACGACCTTGTGAAATGAATCAAATTATGGCTCTTTGCCAAAAGCATAATTTAGAACTTGTCGAAGATTGCGCGCAATCTCATGCGGCTACTTTCGATGGTAAAATGACAGGTACATTTGGCGTGGGAGCATTTAGTTTTTATCCAACCAAGAACTTGGGTGCATTGGGTGACGCAGGAGCTATTGCAACAAATGATGAAGCTTTTTATCTCAAAATCAAGGCTTGGCGCAACTATGGTTCTAATATAAAGTATAAAAACGAATATATTGGTGACAATTCTCGGCTAGATGAAATTCAAGCAGGTTTTTTAACCAAAAAGTTAAATCATTTAGATGCTATAACGACAAGAAAAAATGAAATTGCACAATATTATTTGGAAAACTTAGACAAACAGTTTATCCTCCCAACGGTTGATGAACGAATTTTGAATGCTTATCATATTTTTCCAGTTCGTCATCCAGAACGAGACAAGTTAAAAGCATACCTCTTAGAGAATGGCATAAAAACTGAAATTCACTATCCTATTGCACCTTGTGACCAAAAAAGCATACAAGATTGGGCAAGAAACGCAGGTGTGGCAATTGATGAGAAAGATTTTGTTTTGTCAAGAGAAATTCATAAGACAGAGTTAAGTTTGCCTATTTCGACTATTCATTCTGATGAAGATATTGCGTATGTGGTTGAAATGACAAACAAATTTAGTATTTGATTCTTTTGAATTTGTTTATTAGATTTGCACTAAAACTTTGGCTTATGCGATTTTGGTTGCTTTTGTTTATCTTATTTTCGGTAAGGATATTGGCTTTTTCTCAAAGTTTAGACTCCTGTATGCTTGTAGGGGCTTATACATTGAAGCGATTGGAAATGAGTCAGCAGATTGATTCAAACAGCCGCGTTTTTCCAACTATGCGATGGTCTCTTTACGAACAATCTGAACTTTTGGATACTTTGATGATTCATGATAATTTTGAATTTAACCGAAAAGTTAATTTTCGACAATTCCATAATCAAACCTCAACAGGGCAGTTTGTTGTTCAACAAGATAGTTTTTTGACCCTCTCAGTATTGAAAGGGCAACTCTATACAATTCCAAAATTGAATATTGAAACCATTACAAATGATGAATTAGTCATCATTGAGCGATTCAAAACAAGGTGGATAAGGCGTACTTTTCAAAAAACATCGCCTTAAGGTTTAGATAATAATTTTTGTGATATTGAGATATAGACCTTTCGATAAAAATCTATATCTCAATATTTCGTATTTTATAAACTCCGCAAAATATTCTGCTCGATTCTTTCCAAAATATTCTCAGTATCCGCCTTTTCAAATGTTTTACCTGTAATATTTTCGTACAATTCAATATAGCGTTCGGATGTTTCTGCAACAAAAGTATCGGGCATGATGGGCATCAATTGACCTTCCAAACCTTGGAAACCATGCGCAATGAGCCATTCTCGAACAAATTCTTTGGACAATTGGCGTTGCTTTTCGCCTCTTTCCTGTCTTTCTACATACCCCTCAGTATAAAAATAGCGCGACGAGTCGGGGGTGTGAATTTCGTCAATGACCACTATACGCCCATCTACTGTTTTACCAAATTCATATTTTGTATCTACTAAAATCAAGCCTTGTGCAGCTGCCATTTCAGTACCGCGTTGAAAAAGCGCATGTGTCAAACGCTCTAATTCAACATAATCTGCTTCCGACACAATGCCTTTTGCTAATATGTCTTCACGGCTGATATCTTCGTCGTGACCCACAGCAGCTTTTGTTGTAGGTGTGATGATAGGCGAGGGGAGGCGGTCATTCTCTTTCAAGCCCTCACTGAGTGCGACACCGCATAAGCTCCGTCCACCTTTGGCATACACACGTGCGGCATGACCAGCTAAATAGCCACGAATGACCATTTCGACTTTGAAAGGCGTACATGCAAAACCAATTGCCACATTAGGGTCAGGCGTGTCCAACAACCAATTCGGGCAAATATCTTCTGTCGAGCGTAGAAAATGGGCTGCAATTTGGTTCAAAACTTGCCCTTTATACGGAATAGGCTTGGGCAAAATATGGTCAAATGCCGAAATACGGTCGCTGGCAACCATGATGAGTTTATCGCCAACGGTATAGACATCGCGTACTTTGCCACGATAAAAAGCTGTTTGGTTGGGAAGCTGAAAACTAGTTTGCGCGAGAGCGTTCATATTTTTTGATTTTATATTTATGGTATGCTGTTTCAAGGAAGCCAGAAATAAGGCATGTTTTTTTATTCAAATCCTAAAAACCTACTTTATATTGAGCCGCAAAAGTAATTAGTGAGAAACGTACTAAAAAATGATATAATGATGTTAAAAAGAATTTTTTTTATAACCATTTGTTTTTCAATTCTTTCCTGCGATAAAATAGCTGAAAAAGATTTTTCTGCATTCACTTCGGATTTTGTTCGCGACTATGCTCTTCTTTTCCCTGATGAGACACCCCTCAGTATTAAGAATGATAAACTTAGTGTTTTGGCTTTGCCTACGCCATCTTATTTTGATTCTTTACAGCAATTTCATCAGCAATTTTCAACGGAATTGAAGCAATTTGATGTGCAAAAACCTGATTTCGCATTTAAGCAAGATGCACACAAAGCGAATAATATTTTGCAAAATATTGGTATTTATCTGAATGACTACAAGCAAAATCCCAAGCGATTTAATGTTTTACATGGTTTTAAGCGCATTTTGGAAACACCTTTTGCTTCTGATGATGAACGATTACAGATTCTTCTTGACAAATTAATCTCTGTACCTACCTTTTACGAGCTTGCAAAAAGGCAATTGAGCAAACCTAAACACGTTTGGTCAGATGAAGCTGTTGAGCAACATATCCAAACATTCCTGTTTTTCGATGAAACATTACCCAATTTTTTGAATCAAAAAGGAAAAATGACCCCTCAGTATGCTATGCGTTTGGAGGCTGCAAAATTGGCTGTGAAAGATTATATCGCTTATGTCGAAAGCTTTAAATTAGATTGATATAAAAAAAATTGTTGTGGCAAGTTTCAGAGCTTACCACAACTTCTGTTGAAAAGGGTGTAATGTAAACGGTACTCTTTTTTACTTTGGGTAAAAAGGTTGTTGTTTAGTTGATAATTAATTGGTTGCGATGTTTTACATACGTTTTTGAACCATCGCAGTCAATTCTGCTTCTGAAACCAATCTGTTGCCGACATATGCTTTTCCGTGCATCAAAGCAATGCCGCGACGCATTGGGTTTATCAAATCGAGTCGAATAATCAATGTATCACCTGGAAAAACCTTGGCTTTGAAACGACAATTATCTATTTTTAAAAAATAAGTATCCCAAATTTCTTCATCAGACGTGTCTCTCAAGATAAAAATGCCACCCGTTTGTGCCATTGCCTCAATTTGTAGAACACCTGGCATAATTGGATTGCCAGGGAAATGTCCTTGAAAATAAGGCTCATTCATCGTTACATTTTTAATCGTCACAATATGCGTTTCACTGACTTCCATGACTTTATCTACCAGTAGAAATGGGACACGATGCGGAATTTTTTTCATTATTTGTACCGTATCCATTATTGGCTTTTGGTTCGGGTCATACAGAGGTATGTCATTTGAAGCAGTATTTGCCATTGTCAATTCCATGATGTGGTCTGATTTTCTTAAAATGTAACGATAATAGAGTATGAAAGAACAGCAGCAAAGGTAATTTTTCTTTTATCGAATCTTCAATAAAAAATGTAAGAAATTACGATACTCAAAAAAAAATTCGCTGAATAAATAAAATAAATTAGAGAAGTAATAAATTGAAAATCAGTTTTTTATAAGGGTATTTAGAGAATATAAAAAAAACGTTCGCTAAATTGGTTGATTCGTTCTTTAGTTATTTGGCATCAACCAATAACCAATAACGAATCAACCTATAACGAAGTAGCCAAGCAGCTAATTAACCAAATCAAATTGCAACTTTGCCAAACTTGCATAAATGCCATTCTCGATTTCTGAGAGTTCTTCATGGGTGCCTGCTTCTACGATTTGACCACCATCTAAGACATAAATTTTATCAACTTCGCGAATAGTCGCCAATCGGTGTGCAATGATGATACTTGTGCGGTTTTCCATCAACAAATTGAGGGCATCTTGCACCACTTTTTCCGATTCTGCATCGAGTGAAGAAGTGGCTTCATCGAGTAGCAAAATGCTCGGATTGCGCAAAATGGCACGTGCTATGGCAATGCGTTGACGCTGACCTCCCGACAATTTGATACCTCGTTCGCCGACAATTGTATCCAAGCCCTCTGGGAATTGACTGATAAAATCCCAACTATTTGATTTTTTAGCCGCATC
Organism: Saprospiraceae bacterium; assembly: GCA_016787525.1. GTDB lineage: Bacteria > Bacteroidota > Bacteroidia > Chitinophagales > Saprospiraceae > JAAFJT01. Next base: position 101,826 of record JAEUUP010000072.1, read on the forward strand.
TATGATTTCAGCTTCTGTTGCATCGGGTTTGCCATAGAGGATATTCTCTCGAATAGTGCCGCCAAAGAGTAGAACTTCTTGTGGTACAAGAGCTAAGTTCTGACGATATTCTGTGATGTCATAGTCTTTCATTGGTTTGCCATCCACAAATATTGTTCCTTCTTGGTGTTCGTGGAAACGCAAAACAAGTTGCATTATCGTTGACTTACCAGCACCTGAAGCACCGACCAAAGCTACTTTTTGTCCCGCTTTGATACTCAAATTGACCCCCCTCAGTACCTCAACGTCTTCACGAGTCGGATAACGAAATTTGACATTGTCAAACTGAATATCACCTTTCAAACGCTTTTCAGGCAGAACAGGGTGGTTTTTGACTTCAACCTCTGATGGTGTGTTCAGAATTTCGCGTACACGCTCCGTTGCACCGATTGCACCGACCAGTTCTGTATAAAAATTGCCTAAACCTGCAATCGAACCGCCAATGATTGCTGTGTAAGTGAAAAACATGATGAGTTCACCCGCTGTTATTTCGCCTGCTTGGAGCATCGTCGCGCCTTGCCACAATACAAAAAAGAGTGCGCCAAACAGCACAACGATGATAAAAGTCGCGAACAGCGCACGCCAAGAAGCAAATTTCATACTCGTTGCTACCGCTTTGTGATTGGCTTTACTGAATCGTGTCACTTCAAACCACTCGTTGGTGAAAGCTTTGACGGCGTTGATAGCCATCATCGTTTCGTTGAGTATGATGTTGGTGTCGGCAATTTGACTTTGGCGGTCTTTTGACATTTTGCGGATAAAACGCCCAAAAAAGATAGCCCCGACGACGATAATTGGAAAAGTTGCCAACATCACGAGCGAGAGTTTCCATGTTGTCAATGTCAAAATGAGGATTCCAGATATTAAAACGAGAACTTGTCGTACAAATTCACCCAAAGTGATGCTGAATGTATTGTATAGTTTTTCAACATCCGAATTGATGCGGCTCACCAATTCGCCAACTCTTGTTTTTTCAAAGAATGGAATAGGCAAAGACGTGAGTTTTTGATACAAAGCTTGTTTGACATCTGCAATGCCGTATTCACTGACTTTGGCAAACAAGGTGACTCTGAAATACGAGACTAAGCCTTGGACAATCAGTAAACCTGCCATAAAATAGCCGATGCGTGCCAAATCGAGGTAGTAGTGATAAGTTTTACCCATGAGTTCATAAGTGAAATCATGCTTGCCTTGCGCAATATCCACGATACGACCCGACAAAAAAGGGAAAATCATAAATGTCGTGGTCGAGAGAAAGAGTAATATCATGCCTATCCAAAACGACCACCGATAAGGTCGTATGAAATTGTACATCTGCAAGGCTTCACGCAACGATTCTTTGGTCAGTTTTGTTTTTGGGGCATCATCATTGTCGTCCCATCTTCTTCTTGCCATATCAAGTCAGGTTTTTTATTATTTTTAATCGTTCAATCAAATCTGATACTTCGTTATGACGATTCAGCTTTGAGAAAATTGGATTTAAAGCGATACATATTGATAGCCATTCAAAAAATCGCGTACCAACATGCGCTTTCGACCTTCTAATTGCACATCTAATAGGTGAATAAAACCATCGGAACAAACCACTTTTAAATAGGTTTTGCCATCCGATAAGATTTTTCCAACTTCATGTTCTGAATACTGAGGGGTGTCAAAGACTTCTTTAGTCGTTCTAAAGATTTTTAATTTCAGACCGTTGAATATTGTCCAAGCAGTCGGATAAGGGGACAAACCCCGTACAAAATTATGCACTTCACCGACTGTTTTTGTAAAATCAATCGAGCAAGTTTCGTGAAAAATCTTGGGTGCGTGCGTTGCTGCTTCGTTGGGTTGTGGTTGTGGCACAACGGTGTTGTTGTCAATGGCTTGTACGGTTTTGAGTAGTGTTTCTGCGCCTAAAACCATCATTTTATCGTGTATGTCGCCCACTGTTTCATCTGCACCAATGGGCATTTTTTCTCTAAAAATGACATCACCAGTGTCAATTTCGTGTTTCAAAAAGAAAGTTGTTACACCAGTTTCTGTTTCGCCATTGATAACAGCCCAGTTGATAGGCGCAGCTCCACGATATTTGGGCAGTAAAGAGCCATGCACGTTGATTGTTCCTAAAGGGGGCATTGTCCAGACGATTTCGGGTAACATACGGAATGCCACCACAACAAAAAGGTCAGCATTCAGACCCCTCAGTGTGGTTACAAATTCGGGGTTTTTAAGTTTCTCTGGTTGTAAAACAGGAAGTTGGTTTGCCACAGCATATTGTTTCACAGCTGATTGTAACAACTGTTTGCCACCTCTGCCACCCAGTTTGTCGGTTGCAGTGACAATGCCTACAATATTATAACCGTTTTTTACCAATATATCCAACGAAGCGACGGCAAAATCGGGTGTACCCATAAAAACTATCTTCATAATCTCGATTTTAGGATAAGATTTCTTGTGATAAAAACCTTTTAAAAAAGGTCAAATGTAGGGTAAAACGTCTATATTGAGCCATGAATGAGCATATTTTACACTATTTATACTGAGGGGGGCTATTTTTATATAAGTAAAAACGAAAAATCAACAATCAATGAATGAATTGAAACGCAGTTTAAGTCTTTTTGACTCTACCATGATTGTCATGGGTTCTATGATTGGTAGCGGCATTTTCATCGTTACGGCCAGCGTTGCCAAACAAGTGGGTTCACCTTATTATATTATGTTGACGTGGATTCTAACGGGCATTTTGACCATCATTGCTGCTGTCAGTTATGGCGAATTGGCGGGTATGATGCCTCGTGCGGGCGGTCAATACGTCTATTTGCGCGAGGCTTATGGTTCGTTGGTTGGTTTTTTATTCGGTTGGACAACTTTTTTGGTCATCGAAACGGGCTTGATTGCTGCAGTGGCTATTGCTTTTGCCAAATTTACGGCTGTTTTGTTCCCTGTTTTCAATGAACAGAACATTTTGCTCAGAATCGGGGATTATACTTTCACCAGTACGCAAGCTCTCGCGCTGTTTGTCATCGTTTTGCTCACTTATATCAATGTTCAAGGTATAAAATTGGGTAAATGGGTGCAAAACATCTTCACTATTACCAAAATAGGCGCACTTTTAGGTTTGATTTTTCTGGGATTGGTGATGGGTTGGGGTAGTACAGCTTGGCAGTCGAATCTTGCAGCACTTGGGCAAGCCGCAAAGGTGACGGTGGTCAATCGTCAAGTCGAAATGATACCCCTCAGTAATCTCTCGTTGATGCTCTCGGCGTTGGGTTTGGCAATGATTGGTCCTATTTTCAGCTCATCGGCTTGGAACACAATCACTTATACCGCAGGCGAAATCCAAAACCCCAGCCGCAATATTCCACTTAGTCTTTTTCTCGGCACTTTGTTGGTCAGTGTGCTGTATTGGTTGGCCAATTTGAGCTATTTGATGCTCTTGCCAGCCGTTGGTTCGCCCGAAGGAACGGATGCATTTTCGAGAGGCATTGCTTTTGCTGCCAATGAGCGTGTGGGAACGGCTGCTGCTGAGATGATATTTGGTCATTTTGGGGCTACTTTGATGGCTGTGTTTATTATGATTTCGACTTTTGGTTGCAATAATGGCATTGTGTTGTCTGGTTCTCGCGTGTATTATGCGATGGCAAAAGATGGTTTGTTCTTTAAAAAAACCGCTGAACTCAGTGACAAAGGCGTGCCTGCTTATGCTCTCATTGCGCAATGCTTATGGGCTTGCCTGTTGTGCATTTCGGGCAAATACTCCGACTTATTGAAATACGTCACCTTCGCTACTTTACTGTTTTACATCTTAACGATTGGCGGTATTTTTATTCTACGCAAAAAGCAACCGACCACCGAAAGACCTTATCGTGCTTTTGGTTATCCAATCGTTCCTGCTGTTTATATTGTTATCGCTTCGCTCATTTGCATCAATTTATTGTTGTTTGAAACACCGATTTCATTGTTCGGCATGTCCGTCAAGCCGAGTTGGGTTGGTTTGGGTATTGTGCTTTTGGGTATTCCTGTGTTTTATGCACAAACGAAACAATCTGAAAGGACTATTCTATAAGAACGGGCGTTCGGAGATTTTACGTCAATTTATTATTTCTGAATTTGATTCATTCAGTTTTGCCAAGTTGTCGCGCCATTTTTTTAACTCTGCGGGTGTTAATCTGACCCAGTCTGTTACTTCTTCGATGATTTTTAAAGGCTCTTTGCTGCGATAAGAGCGTGTTGGATTGCCCGGAAATTTTTTATCTGTTACATTTGGGTCATTTTCAAAGCTTCCTGTTGGTTCAACCAAATAGACACGGGGCATAGCATCGCCAGGTGCTAATTCAGCCGCCAACCCAGCCCCGTTTTTCAAAGCCGTGAAATAGATATGGTTCATGATGACGTTTGGATGATAATTGGAACGGAAACCTGCCGTCAGAAAGTCTCCTACTTTTAAATCTGCTTTTGTGCCATGATAAAAAGGCCCTTGTTCTAAAATCGTTTCTGATTCTTTTTCTTTCATATTGTTCATTTATTTTTATGCTGGGTGAATGTATCGAAGTAGTAAAGCTCCATTTTTTACAAATATAAGACCTTTTTGGGGTCTTAGTACACTGAAAATGCTTTGATGTGTTGCCCTGATTTGTTACGCAATCATTGTATTGGAGGCAGCACTAACAGATTAAGCTTTTTAAGAGAGTTTAGTTGGAAATAATCGCTGTTATAAAAGCGTGCATAAAAGGGTCGTTGGACCCGACATTTTGGTAGCGGCGGGTGAAGCCCGCCGTAAGATGCCCCCCCTCAGTATTTAAGCTGCGTAGCGGCGACATATTTTAAATGCGCCCAAGTTAATATGTCGCCGCTATGCGACTTGGGAGGTCGGGATGAATTTTTCACGGCGGGCTTCACCCGCCGCTACCAAAATGTCGGGTCTAACGACCCTTTTATGCACGCTTTTATAACCGCGATTATTTAGCTGCTACCAAAATGTCGGGTCTAACGACCCTTTTATTCACGCTTTTATAACTCCGATTATTTAGTTCTTCTTTGGCACTTTGCATTTTAGTGACCATGTGTTGTCACTACGTGACGATAGGCTATTATTTCTGAATGCCTGTTACAAATATGTTGTCGCTAACGCGACATTTTGTGCGAAATTCAAGTCTAAAATGTCGCGTTAGCGACAACATATTTGTAACAGGCAGACAAATAGAGTCTCCTTTGTCACGTAGTGACACCACTTTTTCGTAAAGTGCCAAAGTAGAATTAGTATTGTGCTGAATAAAACTTTTTAAAAACAAAAATTATCAAAGAATAAAATATTATTTACCAAACTGTAACAACTGAATCTCACTTTGCGTATCTGATGTATAGACGATTGGGCAGTTATTGTACGCTCTTTAAAAGAAATCGGAATTATCTGTTTTACGAGAAACGTACATTTAGGTAATTTTCAAAATTTCCTAAATGTTGATTATCAATAAATTGGGACTTTGAAAACGCTCTTGTTTCGCAAAAATAGATAATTCTAAAAAAATTACAAGTTTTGAAGAAAGCTTCCTGTGCTTTGATGATGAGCGTGCAGGGTTTTGAAGAAGAATTCCTGTGCTTTGATGATGAGCGTGTAGGGTTTTGAAGAAGAATTCCTGTGCTTTTATGATGAGTGTGTAGGGTTTTGAAGAAGACTTCCTGTGCTTTTATGATGAGCGTATAGGGTTTTGAAGAAGACTTCCTGTGCTTTTATGATGAGCGTGTAGGGTTTTGAAGAAGATTTCCTGTGCTTTTATGATGAGTGTATAGGGTTTTGAAGAAGGCTTTCTGTGCTTTTATGATGAGCGTGCAGGGTTTTGAAGAAGATTTCGTGGGCTTTTATGATGAGCGTATAGGGTTTTGAAGAAGATTTCCTGTGCTTTTATGATGAGTGTATAGGGTTTTGAAGAAGATTTCCTGTGCTTTTATGATGAGCGTGCAGGGTTTTGAAGAAGATTTCATGGGCTTTGATGACGGCTTTGTGGGCTTTGATGATAAGTGTGAGGGTTTTGAAGAAAAATTCATGGGTTTTGAGGGGGGGGAAGACAGGTCGTAAATAATTAGTGCGAACGTATCAAGGTATTGTTAGGTTTTAAGACCTCAGAGAGGTCTCATATTTGTAGAAAAATTGAGTCTATCTTCCTTTTTCAACCTCATTAGAGGTCGTAAGTTTTGACAAGTTCGACCTCTAACAAGGTCGGTATTGCGTTCTTTGTCTTGTTTTTCTACAAATATTTGACCCTTAACAGGGTCTTTTCTGACAATATTTTGGTGCGTTTACCATAGTAAATAATTGATTCTCAACAAATTTAATTAAATAATTCTTTTGGTTCTTTGACAATTTTTGTGTTTATCATACTGAGGGGGTACGTATCGGATACTTTAAAAGTATCCGATACGTATTCTCGCTTCATATTTTATATTATCTCCACAAAAACTGTCAAAGACTTATTCTTTTAAAAACATCGAGTATGGCTATTTCTAATTACAGCTGCTCTCAAGCAGAACTTTACACCACCTGCCGCACTGCTTGGCTATTGTGTCAGCAATATCTACAAGGGTTTAGTGCCTACAAAAGCAAGTACACGCCTGAGTTTATCACTGATAATTTGGCTCTCATCAGTTCTGTTGAATCCATGGGGGGCTTTGTGGCTCGTACGATGCCTGTCAAGGAGTTGCGCAAGGAGCTTTTGAACGAAAAATCGGACTTAATGGCGTTTTTTGTGCGTCTAAAAGGCTATGTTGTTGAGGTTTTTAAAGGTGACAAAAAGTCTTTGGAGGCGAATTGCACCGAAATGGGACAGGCTTACTACGATAAAATTGGGTCGAGCAATTGGAGTGATGTCTCTGGTTTGTTGTCGGCGATGGTGCCTTACGTCAAATCGAATCAGGCGTTGTTGATGGAGAAGGGGTACATGCCTGCCACGTTTTTGAGTCAATTGGAAGAAAAAGAGATTTCCTTTAAAGCGGCGTATGAAACGTGGAAAGGAGAATATGAGGCTTCGCCTGATGCAACAAACTCAAAAATAGTTGCCAACAACGACCTCAAAGAACGGGTGATGGCGATGTTAGCCGATGGGCAAGCGGCATTTTTTAATGATAAGACTATTGCACAAAAGTTTGTGTGGGCGACTTTATTGGCACCCGTTCGGGGTTTGAAGCCGATGGGTTTTACGGGTAAAACAACGGATAAGACTTCAGAGGGCCCCCTCAGTAAAGCGATGCTTTGCATTGATTCTTTGAATATGCGTGTGCCATGCGATAAGAACGGCCGCTATCAAGCAGTTGTACCTACGGCCGAGAAATTGACCCTCGTTTTCAAAGCAGAAGGCTATGAAGACCTTGTTTTGGAAGCCCAAGAGGTCAAATTGGGTGTTATGAGTCGTTTAAATGTGGCTATGAAGGCTATAAATTGATTGGGTTATTGTCTCATAAAAAAGTGGATGGTTCAATATGGAGCGTCCACTTTTTTTTTATTCCTTTGTGTCTTTCGTCTAAATAAAATGGTTTAACGCTATAAAAAAGGATGAACCCTTAAATTTTTCTCACTTTTACCTTTGATATTAATTTTTTTATACAAAATGTGAATTTGCGCTATGAATTTATCTTCATTGAGTATTCGCCGCCCTGTTTTGGCTATTGTTATGAACGTGATAATCCTACTTTTTGGGGTTATTGGTTTTCAATCGCTGGGTGTTCGGGAGTTTCCGAGCATTGACCCACCCGTTATTACGGTTCGGACCAGCTATTCGGGTGCGAATGCCGAAATCATTGAGTCGCAAATCACCGAGCCGCTCGAAAAGGCGATTAATGGTATTGCGGGCATCAAATCTATCAGTTCTGCGTCGAATCAAGGCTCTTCCAACATCACCATTGAGTTTGACATCAATGCCAACCTCGAAGCGGCTGCCAACGATGTGCGCGACAAGGTGAGCCAAGCGGTGCGCTCGTTGCCACAAGATATTGATGGCGTGCCAACAGTTGAAAAAGCGGATGCCAATAGTGACCCCATCATTTCTATGTCGGTCAAGAGTGATTCACGTAATATATTGGAGTTGTCTGATTTTGCTGAAAACGTGATTGCAGAGCGTGTTCAGACCATTCCTGATGTGTCGAGTGTGCGTATTTGGGGACAAAAGCGGTTTGCTATGCGTCTGTGGCTCGACCCTCAGCGTTTGGCGGCGTATAAATTGACACCACTTGATGTCAAACAAGCATTGGACAGAGAAAATGTTGAGCTGCCTTCGGGTAAAATTGCAGGCAACAACTCCGAATTGGTGGTCAAAACAGTGGGTAAATTGCTGACTGTGAGCGATTTTGAGGAGTTAATCATTAAAGAGGATGCCAACGGGACCATAAAATTCAAAGACATAGGTAAAGCCAACTTGGGTCCCGAAAATGAAGAAACGATTTTGCGTGTGAATGGTATTGCGATGGTCGCTGTGGCGGTCATTCCGCAACCCGGTGCGAACTATATCAATATTGCTGATGAATTTTACAAAAGAGTTGAAAAACTCAAAGCTGATGTGCCTCAAGACATTGAACTGCAAGTGAGTGTGGACAATACCATTTTTGTCCGCAAAGCCATTACGGAGGTGAAAGAGACCATTTTTATTGCCATCGGCTTAGTTGTTTTGATTATTTTCTTGTTTTTCCGCGATTGGGCGATTGCCTTCCGTCCTTTGATAGACATTCCTGTTTCGTTGGTGGGTGCTTTTTTCATCATGTACATGATGGATTATTCCATCAACGTATTAAGTCTTTTGGCGATTGTTTTGGCAACAGGTTTGGTTGTTGATGATGGTATTGTGGTGACTGAAAATATCTATAAGAAGGTCGAAGGTGGCATGAATCCCGTTCAAGCGGCAATAGTGGGGTCCAAAGAGATATTTTTTGCCGTCATCTCGACTTCCGTGACCTTGGCAGCGGTGTTTTTGCCCGTTATTTTCATGGATGGTTTCATTGGGAAGTTGTTTCAAGAGTTTGGTGTTGTGTTGGCAGGCTCGGTTCTCATCTCTGCTTTTGTGTCTTTGACTTTGACACCGATGCTCAATGCTTATTTGACAAAAAGTGGCGATAAGAAATCGTGGTTCTATGAGAAAACAGAACCTTTTTTCAGGGGTTTGGAGAAAAGTTATGGCGACAAACTGAGGGGGTTCATGCGCTACAAATGGTTGGCTTTTCCAGTTTTTGCGATTATGGGTGTAGGAACGTATTATTTTTACGGTACACTCAAAGAAGAATTGGCTCCTGTGGACGACCGTTCGTGGTTGCGCCTCATGATTACAGCACCCGAAGGTGCGACTTATGAATACACAGACAGATACTTGTACAAACTTGTGAACTTTATCAACGATTCTGTGCCTGAGCGAAAGTTTGCAGTCTCCGTAACAGCACCAGGTTTTTCAGGTTCGGGTAGTTCCAACACCGGTTTTGTCCGTTTGATGCTGAATAGCCCAGAGGAACGTAAGCGGAGTCAGCAGGAAATCTATATGTCTTTGCTGGGTAAGCTGCGGAATTTCAACGAAGCCCGTTGTTTTATTTTACAACAGCAAACGATACAGACAGGTGGCTTTGGTTCTCAGCCTGTACAGTTCGTTATTCAAGCTCCAGAGTTCCAAAAATTGGTGGACAAAGTGCCAAAGTTCATGGAAGAGGTTAATAAAAGCCCTATTTTGATGAATGCGGATGTCAATTTGAAGTTTAATAAACCAGAATTGTACATTCAAATAGATCGTGAAAAGGCTCGTGCGTTGGATGTGAACGTTGTGAATGTTGCACAGACGCTCCAATTGTCACTTTCGGGTTTGCGTTATGGCTATTTCAATATGAATGGCAAACAATATCAAGTTGTTGGGCAAGTAGATAGAGCCAATCGCGACGAACCTTTAGATTTAAAATCCCTATTCGTGCGCAATCAACGCGGTGATTTGGTACAATTAGACAATATCGTGAAAGTAGAGGAGCGGTCTAATCCCCCTCAGTTGTATCACTACAATCGTTTCAAGTCTGCAACGGTTTCCGCTGCTTTAGCCCCAGGCAAAACTGTCGGCGACGGCATAGCAGAAATGAAACGCATCGCCAAGTTGGTCTTAGACGATACATTTTCGACGGAGTTGACAGGTTCTTCTCGTGACTTTGCAGAGAGTTCGGGGAGTACATCGTTTGCCTTCATACTGGCTTTGATTTTAGTTTATCTCATTTTGGCTGCCCAATTCGAGTCTTTTATAGATCCATTTGTCATCATGTTGACAGTGCCTTTGGCGTTGGGTGGTGCAGTGTTTTCATTGTGGTTTTTCAATCAGACACTTAATATTTTCTCACAAATTGGTATCATCATGTTGGTCGGTTTGGTGACGAAAAACGGTATTTTGATTGTCGAATTTGCCAATCAATTGCGAGAAACGGGCATGAATAAGACAGAAGCTGTCATAAATGCAGCCGCCAGTCGTTTCCGTCCGATTCTGATGACATCTTTTGCCACTATGTTGGGCGCATTGCCTATTGCTTTAGCATTGGGAGCGGGGTCGAAAAGCCGTATGGGTATGGGTATTGTCATCATCGGCGGTCTTTTGTTCTCTTTGACATTGACTTTGTATGTCATTCCAGCGATGTATTCCTATTTGTCGCGCCAGCACTCAATCAAGTCAGAAGAAGAGATAATGAAAGGCGCACCTCAAGTGCAAGAACACACTGTTCAAGGAGAAGGGGGCATTTTAGCCGATGCTCATTGATTGTTTAACGAAAAACAACATTCAGCTATCATAATTTTTTATGAATCCATTTTTTATGAAAAAACTAAGTTTAATATTTGCATTGAGCATACCCCTCAGTATAATGGCTCAATTACCCATTCTTTCGCTCGAAGAAGCCGTAAATGTTGCCATAAGAAACAATTTTGGTATCAAAATAGGTCAAAACGATGCTTTAGTAGCGCGAAATAATGTGACAAAAGGGAATGCAGGCTTTTTGCCCAGTTTAAATCTGACATTGACAGAAAGCCCTTCTTTAGGTTTGTTGAATCAAAAACTGGCAAATGGTACAGAGCAAAAAAGAACAAATATTTCGAATAACCTCAACGCAGGTTTGCAGATGTCTTGGACTTTATATGATGGCAAAAGAATGTACTATACATTGGATAGGTTGAAAGAATTGCAAGGTATCAGTGATTTGAATATTAAAATCCGAACGGAGCAGATTGTTTATGATGTGATGCGGGCTTATTACAATATTGTCAGACATCAAGAACTGTACAAAGGATTGCAAGAACAATTGGATTTATACGAAGAGCGTGAACGCTTAGCACAAACACGATTGGAAGTAGGTAAAGGCAATCAACTCGATGTATTGCAAGCAAAAGCAGATTTGAATGTTCAGAAAACACAATTGTTGCGACAAAAGCAGCAAATAGACATGGCAAAACTGGCTTTGAAGCAGGTTATTACTGAGGGGGGCGAATATGTGTTCGATGTCAAGGATTCGTTAGCTATTGTTAAAGGGCTCGATTATAGTCTATTGAAAAACAATGCATTATCGAACAGTCTTGCGTTGGAATTGTTGAAAAAACAAGGCGGTGTGGCTACATTGACAATGAAAGAGTTTGAAGCCCAACGCAAGCCGCGTGTGACATTCAATCCAGCGGTCACTTTGGGACGACAAGACAATACAGCGGGTCTATTTTTATTGAACCAAACAGGCGGTGTGAATGCAGGTGTCACATTAACATATCCTATTTTAGATGGTGACAACCTGAAACGGCAAGTAGAGAACAGCCGCATCGAAATCGAAACCAATAAAATTAGACAGAATGAACTGAAATACAGTTTGGAGGTGACTTTGAGTATAGCTTACCAAAATTATCTCAACGCAGTTGAAATACTGAGGGGGGAAGAAGAGAATATGCGCATTGCAAAGCAGAGCATCGAAATTGCCATGGAGCGTTATCGGCTCAGTCGCTCAACTGTTTTGGAGTTAAAACAAATACAACAAGGTTATGAAGCAGCTGTGACAAGGGCTGTGACAGCCAAATACGATGCTAAAAGTGCTGAAATTGATATGATGCGTATCAGTGGTCAATTGGTAAGATAAAAAAACGGTACGCTGAAAAACAACAGCGTACCGCATCACTACTTCAAAGTTGTTAAATCTACTATAAACCCAGTGACATTTTTCTTTTTTAGGTTTTTTTGATAACTGACTGCTTCGTTTGCATTTGGAAAAGAGCCAATTAAGATGCGATATGCCAAACGCCCTTCTGTGTTTTTCTCGTAATTGATAAGAATATTTTTAATAAATAGACGCTTCAATTCGTTTAGTTTCTTTTCTAAATTATCTTTATTCGATAAAACAGCTACCTGAATGGCAAAGCCGTTTTTAGCTTCTTTATTACCATTCAAACGCAATAAGCCCAGTGGAATTGTAGGGCTTGATTTGGCAGTAATTGAGACTTCTACAAATTTTTTTTTTGTGAATTGGCATTGCGATTGGGTTGTGTACGCGTATATTTATATTCTTTTAGAACAGCTTTTTCTTCGTTGTTCTTTACTGCACCCTCATGTTTTTGACTTGAATGAGAGGAAGCTGGAAGGTTGTTATTGCTATCTTTGTTATTGGATTGACTGATTTCACTCATGGCATTATGATTCATCAGTTCGAGCTTGACTTCGATTTCTTCTTTCTCATGCATGACACCCAATTTTTGAGCAGCGGCTTTCGACAAGTCAGTGACCCTTCTACTAACAAAAGGTCCTCTATCATTGATACGCACAATGACAAACTTGCCATTATCAACTCGAGTGACTTTGACATAAGAACCAAAAGGATATTTTTGGTGAGCTGCGGTATAATTATTGTGATTAAATAACTCACCACTTGCCGTTCTTTTTCCTTGGAAAGTTGCTGAATAGACAGAAGCTAGACCATGTTCTTGAGCTTCGGCAAAAACTAAAATTGAACAAAAAGTGAACAGTATGGTTAATAAAGTTCTCATAGTAGAGATGTGTAGTTTAATTTATGTAAAGAGTATGTTTCCTAAATTGTGACGCTAAATTAAGTTGTTTTGTTTTACTCTGCAAATAAAATAAAGGGTAAAATCATTAAAATCTCGTAATTTTATTCTAAATATACATGATTTTTTGCCTAAATGAAAAGTTTTTGCGCTGTAAACACTTTATTGTACTTTTGCGTTTCTAAAATAAATGACAAGCGTTTATCTATTCAATAAATCAATAAAATGAGTAAAAAAGGACGTGTTTTAGTAGCCATGAGCGGTGGCATTGATTCGACTGCAACTGCGATGATGATGCACGAAGAAGGTTACGAAGTTGTCGGTATTACGATGAAAACGTGGGACTATGCTCAGTCAGGTGGGTCAAAAAAAGAGACAGGTTGTTGCAGTCTTGATAGTATCAATGATGCTCGAGCCGTTGCGGTACACATGGGGTTTCATCATTTTATTGTGGACATTCGCGAGGAATTTGGTGACTATGTCATCGATAATTTTGTTGATGAATATATTGCAGGTCGCACCCCTAATCCTTGTGTGTTGTGCAATACGCATATCAAATGGTCTTCATTGCTCAAAAGGGCCGATGCGATGGATTGTGAATTTATCGCTACGGGACATTATGCCCGTATCAATGAACTGAATGGTCGGCGGTTTATTTCGAAAGCAGTGGACTTAAAAAAAGACCAAAGTTATGTTTTGTGGGGCTTGACACAAGAATGTTTGAATCGGACGCATTTCCCTTTGGGTGGTATGTTGAAGCCCGAAGTGCGCGAATATGTGTTTGATGCAGGATTTGAAGAGTTTTCAAAAAAGGCTGAGAGCTATGAAATTTGCTTTGTTCCTGATAATGACTATCGCAGTTTTTTGCGCCGTAGAGTGCCAGAGTTGGAGCAAAAGGTGCGAGGCGGTCAATTCGTGAATACAAAAGGAGAGGTTATTGGAACGCATGAAGGTTATCCGTTTTATACCATCGGACAACGCAAAGGCTTGGGTATGGCTTTTGGCGAGCCTATGTTCGTTTCAAAAATAATTCCAGAGTCGAATACGGTTGTTTTGGGTAAAATAGGCGAACTATTGCGCAATGGTATGTCAGTTGGAAAAGTAAATTTGCAGAAATATGGTGCAATAAACGACGGCCAAGAAGCCATAACACAAATCCGATACAACGATGGCGGTACTGTTTCCGCTTTACGAAATACTGAGGGGGGGCAAATCGGTGTTGAGTTTTTCGCAAATGTCAAAGGTGTTGCCCCAGGGCAATCAGCCGTTTTTTATGAAAATGATGACCTTATCGGTGGTGGCATCATCATGGGTAGTTACCTGAACTAACCTGAGCCTATCAATCGGACACAGCCAAAGTGAACGATAAACCATTGGTGTTCAACAGGAAAAAGCTTAGTATGCATCTTTGAGCGTACTAAGCTTTTTTTGTTGATTTATGACTAATTGATTCCTACCTCTTTTTTTGTATTATTTTATTATGCATATTGCGAATTGCTGTCACAATTTGCCAATAGTTGTATTGTATTTCTATTGTTTAGTGAATTGTGAATCAATATTTTGAACCATTAATGGCAAAAATATCTGTTCGAGGATATATTTTTTATGGCAACAAACCTGTCTTTCATAGTTTGGTTAAAACGTTTTTTTTCGGTGACTTTGTACTATAAATTTCACAAAAACATAAATTTCAGCTCGCCAACACCCGCCCATCATTGTCCTTGGCAAACGTAATTTACTCTTTAACCATTTAAACTTTTGTAACCAACTTATGATGTTAAGAACGACTACAAGTATCGTGCTGCTGCTGATGGCAAAACTTACCTTTGCTCAAACTTGGCTCGAATTGAAAGAGCAAGGAGCGAACTATTATCTTGTCAAAGAAGCCTTTGACCGTCAGTACTCACCTGAGAGAATTAAAGAAATCAGTAAAGAATTGCGCAAAGAAGTGCAAAACCCGAGTCGTGTTACTGACAAATTTGAGAAAGAAATGGAAGGTGTTGTACATTTCAAACGCTGGTCAAACTGGATTGAACCGCGTGTCCGTGAAACAGGTGGCCGTATCGAAATGGTCTCCAATGCCTTAACGAGAGCTATTGCAGAACAAAAAAGAGAAGTCGCCAACCGTGCAGGTGCTAATTGGACATTGATCGGTCCCAAAACAACACCTGTAAGCGGTGGCAATGGCCGTGTGAATGCTATCCGTGTGCATCCGACCAATACGAGTACGCTTTTTGCATGTGCACCCGCAGGTGGCTTGTTCAAATCAACGACAGGTGGCAGCTCTTGGACACCGATTTCGGACGCAATTGCTGTATTAGGGGCAACAGATGTGGCCTTTGACCCTGCAAACCCTAATACAATGTATTTGGTAACAGGCGATGGTGAAGCAGGCGATGCTTCTTCCACAGGCGTTTATAAATCAATAGATGGTGGCACAACTTGGACTATTACAGGTTTGTCGTTTGCGAATAGTAGTCGCCGCTTATTGTCTAAAATATTGGTAAACCCCACAAACGGAGCTATTATCGTGGGTGGTAGTGCAGGGATTTACCGTTCAACAGACGCGGGAGCGACTTGGACACAAACTTCTACAAAATCAGTTCGTGATTTGGAGTTTCAACCCAACAACCCCTCAGTAGTTTTCGCAGGTGGTTATAGTACAACAGGTTTTATGCGCTCTGCCGATGGCGGTGCGACGTGGACAACAATCACCTCAATTCCCACAACAGGTATTATGCGGGTAGCTGTTGCCGTAACCTCACTTGACCCTAACTATGTTTATTGTTTAGTGGGCAACAATACAGATTATGGTTTTAAAGGACTTTATCTATCCATTGATGGTGGTTTGACTTTTACATTAAAATCATCAACACCAAACATCCTTGGTTGGAATGCAGCGGGCAACGATGCTGGTGGCCAAGCTTGGTACGATTTAAGTATCGCCGTTGACCCCTCAGTAAAAACGACAATTTACACAGGGGGCGTAAATGTTTGGAAGTCAACGACTTCAGGTGCATCTTGGTCTTGCATAGGACACTGGTCAGGTAGCGGTGCGCCTTACGTTCATGCCGACAATCACGATATGATGTTCGTAGGCACATCTCTATGGGTGGCCAACGATGGCGGCGTTTTCACGACAAGTAATGGTGGCTCGACATGGACGGACAAAAGCTCAAACTTGCCAATTGCTCAAATGTATGGTTTTGGACAATCAGCAACCAACGCAAATATATTAATCGGTGGTCATCAAGACAATGGTACAAATTTAACTACTAATGCAGGCACATCATTTTCAGAAGTTTTAGGCGGCGATGGTATGTTGTGTTTTATTGATAAAACGAATAGTAACAACGCTTACGCTTCCATTTACTACGGTGATTTGTATCGTTCTACCAACGGAGGCGCATCATTCAGCTATATTTATACTGTTCCAGGTGGCGATTGGGTCACACCTTGGATGCAAGACCCTGTGGCTGCAACGACACTTTATGCAGGTGGTACTTATGTTTATCGCTCTACAAATAGTGGTACTGGTTGGACTGCTCTCAGTTCTGCATTGAGTATCGGGACTATACTCAGACTCGATGTAGCACCCTCAAATAACCAAAACATCGTTGCCTCATCCAGTACTCGTGTTATCAAATCCACAAATGGTGGCACATCATGGACAGAAATAACAACAGGATTACCTGCGGGTATTGCCATTCAAGCTGTTCGTTTTTCACCAACAGACCCCAATAAAATCTACGTTTGTTTGGCGACTTATGGCGGCAATTCACTCTATTGTTCAACCGATGGTGGTTTGACATGGGCAAGCATTTCCACAGGCTTGCCAGCCATTCCAACCAATTGTCTGGCTTTCCAAAGCAATGGGGACATGTATTGTGGAACAGATTTGGGCGTTTATTATCGGTCAGTAGGTACAACAACTTGGACAGCATTCACAACAGGCATGCCAGGTGTGCCTGTGACACAGTTAGACATCTTTGTACCAACAGGCAAATTGCGGGCATCCACTTATGGTCGTGGTCTCTACGAATCACCACTCAATAGTGTCAATGCCCCCCCCTCAGTAACATTGACCTCACCAGCATCTGGTTCAAACTTTTCAGCCCCTGCAACCATCACTTTAGCAGCAACCGCGTCTGACCAAGATGGCTCGATAACTAAAGTTGAGTTTTTCAATGGTACAACTCTTTTAGGCACTTCTACTGTTGCTCCTTATGGTTTCACATGGTCGAATGTAGCTGCTGGCACTTATTCTTTGACAGCAAAAGCAACTGACAATAGTGCCAATACCACATCGTCAACTGCAGCTACTGTCACAGTGAGTATTCAAAATGATGCGAGTATTACAGCGATAGTTGCACCGACAGGCTCAATCGCTACGACAAGTGTGACCCCCTCAGTAACGTTGAAGAATTTTGGTTCTAATACGCTAACTTCTGCTCAAATTCTCTACAGAGTAGATGCCAATGCCAATTCGACTTATAATTGGACCGGTAGCTTAGCAGCAAATGCGTCACTTAACGTTACTTTGCCAGCGATTACGGGCTATGCCTCTGGCGCGCATACATTCACAGCAACAATAAATACAGTGAATGGCACAACTGATGCCAACACTGCTAATAATACAGCTACATCCTCATTTACATACTCAAACTGTTCAAACGATAACGAAACAGCCAATAATAGCGCGACAACTTGTCCTGTTATCGCTCTGAATACAGCAAAAAGTTCACAAATTGGCTCTTCAACAGATATTGATTATTACAAATTTACAACAACAACCGCTTCGCCAAAGATAAAAGTGACCTTAACAAACTTACCAGCTGACTACGATTTACGTTTATACAAATCTAAATCATCAACCAATACAGCTATCGGCTCTCAAGTTGCTGTATCGCAACTAAGCGGTACAAGCAGTGAAAGCATTGTTTACAACACTCCTACCGCAGGTGGAACATATTATGTGAGAGTGGAAGGTTATGCGGGGGCATTTTCAACAGCAGCTTGTTACAGTTTATTGGTGCAAACAAGTGGGGCTGCTTTTGCTGCACGTGGTATCGAGTTATCGGAAAAAATTGGCACAACCGATATTATTAAAGTTGAACAATTCTCTGTTTATCCAAACCCTGCACATGATGTCATTAATATTCGTTTCATTTCTGACGAAACCAAAGAATATAATTTGACAATGATAAATGCACTTGGAAAAACGGTTAGAACAATGAAATTGAACTATGAAGAAGGTGAGAATTTTACGACACTAACGACTGAAAATACGCCACAAGGCATTTATTTTATTAAAATATCAGATGGTAAAGAGACTTTTACACAGAAAGTCATCTTCGAATAGAAAACAATCAACGAGTATATATGAGAGAACTACCCCCTCAGTATCAATGTACTGAGGGGCGTTTTTGTTTGTAAATAAATTACTCATTTAAAATTTTCTTTCAATCAAAAACAAATAACATCAAAAATTAACCGTCAATACATCTATTTTTGCCTCAAAATTCATCAATTTAAAAAGTAGAAATGACAAAACCCGACATCATATTTGAAGATGATCACATCATCGTTGCCAACAAACCTTCACAGTTGTTGACCATTCCAGACCGATTTGACCCTACTAAACCCAGCCTTTATGCCGATTTGACCCAACTTTTTGGTAAAATCTTTATCGTACATCGCCTCGACCGCGAAACATCGGGTATTCTCGTTTTTGCCAAAAATGAAGAAGCCCATCGGCATTTGTCGTTGCAATTTGAAAATCACGAAACACAAAAAGTCTATTTAGCACTTTTAGATGGTGTCATGCACCAAGATGAAGGCGCGATTGACCGACCCATCGCCGAGCATCCAGCCATCCCAGGCAAGATGATAGTCGCCAAAAAAGGCAAAGAATCGCTCACTTTGTTCAAAGTGACGGAGCGTTTCAAACACTTTACGCTTGTCGAAGCCGATATTCGGACGGGGCGAACGCACCAAATTCGTGTGCATTTTCAAAGTTTAGGTTATCCCTTAGCTGTTGACCAATTGTATGGTCGTCGCAATGCTTTGTTCGGACATGATATAAAAAATAAATTCAAAGTTGGTAAATTCACAGATGAAGAAACGCCGTTGATAAAACGCACCTCGCTGCATGCTTTTCGACTGACTTTCAAGCACCCCCTCAGTAATGAACCCATGAGTTTTGAAGCAGAGCTGCCTAAAGATTTTCGTGCCTTGCTAAATCAGTTGAGAAAATGGGGAAAATAGATTGGAATTATGGCATCATTGCAGTGTTGGCAGGGACTCTGTTTTTACCATTTTTGGGTCAAGTTCACTTATTTGATTGGGATGAAATCAATTTCGCCGAATGTGCCAGAGAAATGCTGGCGACAGGCGATTATCTGCGTCCACAAATCAATTTCAGTCCTTTTTGGGAAAAACCACCACTTTTTATCTGGTTTCAAGCCCTTTCCATGCATATTTTCGGCATCAATGAATATGCCGCTCGCTTTCCAAACGCCGTTTGTGGCATTCTGACCTTACTTGTTTTGTACAATTTGGGCAAAAATCTCTATGATAAAACCTTTGGTTGGTTCTGGGTTTTGAGTTATTTGGGGTCAATTTTGCCACATTTGTATTTCAAATCGGGCATCATAGACCCGTGGTTCAATCTGTTCATTTTTCTATCACTCGTTTTTTTAGTAAAATCAGAAAAAGAGCATAGCGAAGATTTACTTAGTGATTCATTCCTTACACACCGCACTGCGCTCATCATCGGAGGCATTTTTTCAGGTTTAGCTGTTTTGACAAAAGGTCCTGTTGGCTTTTTGATAGTCGCACTCACATGGTTTTTCAAGCTATTGGTTTTCAAGGAGTTAAGTTTTGCGAAGTTCAAACGTTTTTTCGTATTTGGTTGCGTGGCTTTGCTGACAGCTTTGACATGGTTCGGTGTTGAAATTCTAAAAAACGGAACTTGGTTTGTCAATGAATTTATCACCTACACCATTCGATTAGCAAAAACAGAAGATGCGGGTCATGGTGGTTTTTTCGGCTACCATTTCGTGGTATTGTTCTTTGGTTGTTTTCCTGCTTCTATCTTCGCCTTACGTGCCATACTGAGGGGGTATAATTTTTTCGGTGAAAACGTAGATTTTTCGCGTTGGATGAAGACCTTGTTTTGGGTGGTGTTGATTTTGTTCAGTCTTGTGCAATCCAAAATTGTGCATTACAGTTCTATGTGCTATTTGCCTTTGACATTTTTATCGGCTTTGACACTCAAAAGCTATTTTGAAAAAGATACTAAAGTGACTCCTTGGGTGAAATGGACGATCGGCATCGTAGGCATATTATTGGGGTTGATAGTAGCTGCTGTGCCTTTCATTGGGCAAAATATTGACATACTTAAACCATTGGCATCTAAAGATTTATTTGCTCAAAAAAATATGGATGCCGAAGTATTTTGGTCGGGTAGGGAAGCGATAATTGGTTTGTTTTTAGTGGCAACAAGTTTGGCTTTCCCAATTGTATTAAAAATGCGCGGTTTACTGAGGGGGGTATCTCATTTGTTTTTGTCAACGGCTGTTTTTGTACAATTAGTCTTGTTTTTTTATGTTGGCAATATCGAGGGTTATTCGCAACGTGCGGCTTTAGATTTTTATGAAAGTAAACAATCGGAAGACTGCTATGTGCGTACTTATGGCTTCAAAAGTTATGCGCATTTGTTTTACAGCCGTTTGCGCCAGCCTTTGAATCCAAAGTATTTTAAAGAAAATGATTGGTTACTGAGGGGGGGAGATGTAGATAAACCTACTTATGTGGTGGCTAAAATTGGTGATAAAACAGAACTTTCGACCATCGAAACCCTTGAGTTTTTATACGAAAAGAATGGATTTATCTTTTTTAGACGGAAAAGATGAAAATTTATAAACGAAATAAGCCACAGACTGATAGGTTCTGTGGCTTATTTTCATTTATAAAACAGCGATATTTTACTGCAATTTACTATTTTTTTGACTGTATCCGAAATAGACGATTAAGCCAAATGCCATCCATGCGAGAGCTGTCATCAGAGTGTATTTATCCAAAGCGATAATCATCGCAAAACAGATAATTGCACCGAGAATTGGAACAAGTGGAACGAGTGGCGTTCTGAATGGACGCGGTTGGTCTGGGTCAGAACGACGCATGAGCCAAACACCCAAACTTACCAAAACGAAAGCCAATAGAGTACCAAACGAAGTCAAATCACCCGCCATACTACCTGGCAAGAATGCTGCTAAAATACCCGAAAATGCGAACAAAATCCAGTTAGATTTGTAAGGCGTGCGGAATTTTGGATGCAATTCTGAGAAAACAGGCGGAATCAAACCGTCTTTTGACATAGAATAGAAAACACGTGATTGACCCAATAACATGACTAAAATAACAGACGAGAAACCTGCTAAAATAGCCACTGTCACAGCCGTAGCCAACCAATCGTAACCTGGCATGTGATTAGAGATGGCGAAAGCAACAGACGCTTCTTTACCAGCTGTTTTGAACTCTGTCCAGTTTGCCACGCCTGTCAAAACGTGTGCGAAAAGGACATAAAGAATCGTACAAACGGCTAAAGAACCTAAGATACCGATAGGCATGTCTTTAGCAGGATTTTTCGCCTCTTGTGCGGCAGTTGACACCGCATCGAAACCAATGAAGGCAAAAAATACGATGGCTGCACCGCCTAAGATACCACCATAGCCCCATTTGTTCCACTCCTCATGTCCTGCTGTGCCTTCTGGAATCATATAAGGTGTGTGGTTTGCACCATTGATGAATTGGAAGCCTACGGCAATGAAAATCAATACGATAGCTACTTTAATAAATACAATCACGGCATTTACAGAAGCTGATTCTTCAGTACCTTTTATCAAAAGCATAGATAAAAGCAAGAGAATGACAATAGCAGGCAGGTTCAAAATACCATGCACCCCGTCGGCATTCATTTCCATTGGGGAGTGACACCATTCGTAAGGTATCGCACCACCTAACAATTTATTCAAGTACTCTGACCATGCAATTGATACGGTTACAGCTCCGAGGGCATATTCGAGTACCAATGCCCAACCGATAATCCACGCCACAAATTCGCCCATTGTTGCATAGGCATACGTGTAGGCACTACCTGCAATGGGAATCATTGCAGCAAACTCAGCATAACACAAACCTGCAAAAGCACAACCTACTGCTGCGACGACGAACGACAATGTAACAGCTGGACCAGCTGCTTCTGATGCGGCGGCAGCTGTTCGCACAAAAAGCCCTGCGCCAATGATAGCACCAATGCCCAATGCTACGAGATTGAATGCACCGAGTGTTCTTTTTAAACCTCCTTCACTTGATGCTTGCGCTAACAATTGTTGTAGAGGTTTTTTTACCCATAAATTAGCCATATTTGGTTGATTTGATTTTAAAAATGACTGGTTTAGAAATTTAGTTTTTCAAAAAAGTTGATTAATGAACAAAAAAAGAAAAAAAAATCTGAGTCACAAAGTAATAGACAAAATATTATTTGTTGAACAGTTCTTCTATTCCGAATTTGCTACAAATGGGGCACTTTTGAGCATCGTGACTGCGTGCAGGGCAGTATTCACGTCCAAAAAAAATAATTTGTAGGTGCAATTTATTCCAACTTTCGCGTGGGAATAAGGCTTTTAAGTCCCCCTCAGTACGTTCCACATTTTTGCCATCGCTCAATCCCCAACGCCAAGCCAAACGATGAATATGCGTATCAACAGGAAAAGCGGGTACGCCAAAAGCTTGCGACATGACCACACTCGCCGTTTTGTGTCCAACGCCAGGGAGAGCTTCTAAGGCTTCAAAGCTTTGAGGGACTTCGCCAGCGTATTTTTCTATCAAAATCGTGGATAAATCGTGAATAGCCTGTGATTTTCGAGGCGACAAACCACAAGGTCTGATGATGTCTTTGATATCAGATACATCCAGTTGCACCATCTCAAAAGGTGTTGAAGCTTTTGCAAAAAGAAGCGGTGTCACTTGATTGACTCGAACATCGGTGCATTGCGCCGACAATAAAACGGCCACTAACAAGGTGTAGGCATCGGCATGTTCGAGAGGAATGGGCGTTGTGGGGTATAATTCGTCTAATATGCGTGCAATATTGTCTGCTTTCTCTTGTTTGGTCATAATTTTATTTTTCTCAAAATTGTGTCATAGAATTTTGGACAAAGATAAACTTTTATCCGAAAAAACAGCATCATCAACAAAATGAGCGAGGCTGTTGCACAACCTCACTCACTTGTTTAGAAAAAATACTGAGGGGGGACTTGTTGAATTACTGTTGTAAAATCATCTTCTTAGTACTGCTGTGGGTTTCAGTATCTAAGCGATAGTAGTAAACGCCATTAGCTCCTAAATCAGATTTTTGAATACTGATGCTGTTGAAACCTGCTTTGTAGGTGTTATTTATCACTTTCACAACCTTGCCGTTGGTAGCTGTGATGGTCAATCGTGCCGAGCCATCTTTTGGCAAATTGAAGCCAATGGTGGTTTCGTTTGCCATTGGGTTGGGCTGATTTTGGTACAAGGCGAATTCACCACCCGATACTTTTCCTGTATCGAAAGCCAATCGGAGGTTCATTTCATTGCCCATCGCATCATTGGCAAGGGCAGGTGTCAATGCGCTGTTGATGCTCAACACATCGCTCAACTTGCCTGAACGATTGGCAACAAAGTGAATGGTCATCACCTCGGCAGCACCTTGTGGTTTGCCATTCCAACTTGTCGTGACAGCATTATTGAATATACCGAAATTATTGTGTGTAAAGTTGCTCCAATCACCCGCTTTAACCAATTTGACTTTTGCACCGTTGAAGTTAAACGTGCCTTGGAAAGCCGTGGCATCTTCATTGTTTAGAGCAATAGTGATAGTGTATTCTTTACCAGCAACGAGGTCAATATCATCAGTTGTGAATGTCAAAGTGCGTGAACTGCGTGGCGATAAAGCCGCATAAGTGTTGTTGACATCACCTAATTTGACAGCAATAAAATTGGCAGAAGTGTTGCCATTAAGTTGAGGAATATTGATAACTTCTGGAAAATCTTCACCAAATGGATTCGATGGATTGCGGAAAATGTATGTTTTATCAATAAAACGGAAATTTCCAGCAGGTAAACTTGGTGCAATACGCAAGATAAAACGGCGCATATACAACATGTCCATTGCATCAATTTCACCCGATTTGTCCACATCAGCTGCAATCAATTTGTAGGGTGAAGGCAATTTGTCAACATCTAAAACATGCTGACTGATTTTGGCAATGTCGAATGTGGTTACACCTTGGGCGAAGTCGTCATTATTGTCTTTGACGGCACGAACTTGTACATTTTCTGAAGCATTCAATGACATATTGAAACTACCTTGTGAAACAGGTGTTGTTGCTACAACAGCACCATTCACAGTAGCGACGGCTGTTACATTGTTCACAATTTGATTGCTTTCTGTACGAATTGTACCTAATACAAATACGCGGTGACAGATATTGTTGTTGTCCTGAACTGTAATCGTTGTCAAGGCGTATGTCCAGTTACCTGCTTTATCAACAGCCCAGACACGTACACCTTGCGAGCCAAGCTCCGAACAGTCAAAAGACAGTGTTTTTGTACCGATATTTACTGAGGGGGCCGTGGCAGGTGTTTCACCACCTTTTTCAATAGTGACACGAATGTCATTGGTTAAATCTCCATCACAGTTGTCAGTAATACGGTTTTTGATGTCGTCATAAGTCAATCTTGCCATTCCTGAACTTGGGTCACCAGTTTGCCCTGCCAATGACACGACTTTGTTGTGAACCAAAATTTCAGGTGCTTTACAATCTGCCCCTTCAATATCGTAGCAATATTCTTGCGAAATATTGCCACAAAGGTCTGTCAGACGATAACAAATGGTGTATTTGCCAAAAGTTAAATTTGTAAGATTGATGATTGCAGAGTTGCCAACGGCAATTTCGGTATTGGGTGCAATATTAGGCACATCTTTAGTCACTACACGCCATGTAAATTGTAGAGTTGTAGGGTCTGCTGCTGCCGTACCGTTTCCACAATCATCCGACCCCCTCAGTATTTCGCGATAATTGAAGGTGCAACCTGTATTAATCACTTGAGCAACACCGTCCCAAGTGGTGCATTTATCGGGTACAATTGGCAGAGTGGAAACGGGTGGTGTTATATCGTCAATATAAATAAAACGTTCGTAAACAATAATGTGTTTATTGCCTTGACCATCCGCACTGACACTTGTGATTGCGGTACAATTGGCGTTTGGCAAACCATATTGAAAACCATTTGAAGGATTATACATAATGCCGCATGCTTCACCTTCCTGTCCTAACGAATAGTTGTAGTGAGGATCACAGTGGTCGAGAATAGTGTAGCGAATACGATAGATTTGACAATATTCTGTACTGTGATACTTCCAATATTCGGTTTCTACAATGGGTGC
The DNA here is from genome assembly GCA_016787525.1 of Saprospiraceae bacterium. Lineage (GTDB taxonomy): Bacteria > Bacteroidota > Bacteroidia > Chitinophagales > Saprospiraceae > JAAFJT01. Next base: position 127,370 of record JAEUUP010000072.1, read on the forward strand.
GCTGCATGTTTTGTATTGGTCATAGTTGAAACCGTGTCTGTCTAAACTCGGATAAGATAAAATGGCACGTTTGTCAGCCTCCATCACAGCGTTGATATCAATGCTGCTACATTGCATTGTTTGGTCAGCAATCCTTGGGACAGTAAACCCTTTTACAGGTTTAACCACCAATTTTTGTGTACAAGCAGTCGTATTTCCTGCGCAATCTTCAAAAGTCCAAGTGCGTATGACGGTGCCCTCACCACAAGTGATGACCAATTCTTTATCATCTGATACCTCTTTTACTGTTACACCACAATTGTCGTAGGCAGCAGGTTCAATGAATAGGGTTTTGTAATTATTTATGTCGTCATCCGTACAACGACGATAAATAGTTGGTTGATTGGTGCAAACAGGTTTCGTTTTATCATCAACTGTGACATTGACCATACAATCGCTGTAATTTCCTGCCGCATCCACAGCACGCAGAATAACCATGACATCGGTACGACCTAAATCGGAACAATCAAAGTCAACATAATCGTAAAAACAGTCGTCTGTATCAATCATATCTGCACTACACACATTTTCAATACCTTTTGTCATCCGACGAACATGGATGCGTTCGATGCCGCAATTGTCTCTTGAACCATTGTTAAATGTAGAAGCAAAAACACGAACTTTTCCATCAGAACCTAGAGTTGCACGTGTTTCTTCAACACAGACAACTTGTGGAGACACGTTGTCAATGATATTGATATGAAATTCTTGCTTAGTCACGTTGCCGCAAGCATCTGTGACATATACTATAAAATCAGTACCTTGGCTTTCCATTATTGTACCTGTTACAATGACCGTTTGACCACCCGAAGCGGTTAGCCTTGCTGAACCATTGAACTGTATGCGACTATCCGAACTTGAATAAGTCACAGAACCATTACTACAGTATTCGTCAGTTGCTCGCATAGTAAACCGAATATCTGCCATGCCACACACCTGACTATTGGCAAGTGGTGTCAACTCAATGATTGCACCTGCTTTTTGAGTTTCTGGATTTAACAAAAATGGCTTTACAGTGGCTTGGGACATGTCCATATCTGTACCGTTTTGGTACATTTTCCAACAATATGAATCTTCATCAAGGGCGTAATTTTGATAAGTAATGGATACATCGGGTGCCGTTTTGTCAATAACTTGAATGATTTGCTCCACAGGGCCTTTAATCATGGGTGTGTGACACATATCAATCACTTCCCATTGACGGATAATTTTATACGTATTGCCACAAGTCGCAATTTCACTTACAGATTTTAGACGTGTGGATAGTCCACAACCGTCAAGTTTATACGCATCCACATCCGTTCCCGCTAAAATAGCAGCTTTGTCTGTTGCTGAAACATCTTGACATTCTAAAATAACAGTAGGCAATGACTGAGGGGGTGAAAAAACAGGAGCAGCCAAAACGGTAATCGTTTGTGTGCAAGGCAATGATATATTCCCCCAAACGTCTTTAACTGTCCAAGTACGGGTGATAATACCGCCGCCACAAGCTGTTACTGAGCCTGCATCCGAATAGAATTGTTCGTATTTTGAACATTCTGTCACACTACCTGAAATACCGCCTGCTTGTGCATTCATTGCACCATTAAATTCGCCTGTGATTTGCAAATTATTTAGGTCTGCAATTTGGTTACACAGCAAGGTGATATTGGCAGGACAAACAATAACGGGTGCTGTTTTGTCTTCAAAATTTATTGTTCCCCAACAAGCAGTATTCGTACAAGGTTCGATTATTTTATATGTATAACCACTTTTTGTCAAATCATAAAAAACGCCATTGAGGTCGAAACCGTCGAGTTGAACACCACCGATGCCTTCTTCCAAAACTGTTTGACCCCTCAGTAATTGAACTTTGTAAAACTCTGAACCGATGTGCAAACCTCTCAAAACCATATTGGGTTGAAGTTTGACACTGCAAGAAGCCTCTAAAGACACATTGATATTGCTCAAACAGATCAAACTGACTTTTCTGATATAAACAACGACCTCAGTTATTTGAGAACAACCTAAAGGCGTAGTTTCTACCACACGAACCCGATAGGGTCCTGTGCCTTCTCCACTTGTCCACTTAATAGATACTGAGGGGGTCGTATTGCCATTTTGAAAAATGCCGCCACCATCTGGCAAAGACCAAGTGTAACTATTGCCTTGTGTGTAAGTTGTTGAATATGAGACAGTTTCATTTGGACATGGTAGAATATTGCCGCTGATATGTGGCGTTGAAATATTGAGTACAACGAAGTCGGCTGGTGTACGTGTGCTGGAACAATTGCCACAATTTGACTGAACCCAAAATGTCGTTGTGCCTGCTACTGAGGGGTTGACATAACCCGTCGCAATAGGGTCGAATGTGCCACCTGTGTAGAGAGGCGTTGTGCTGAATTCAGCTGCATACCAAACCAGTGTCGGCGTGCCACCCAATGGACAATTGGGAGCAGTTGCTTTCAATCCACCATGACGAAGCGTGCGCTCTGTACGGCAAACGGAATCGGGTTGTGTGGTTGGTGCTGTGATTTTAGGAGCTGCTACGACATCAACACTGTCCAAATAAACCCCATTGCAAGCAAAGTTAACATTGAAAACGCGGACGACGATTGTATAACGTCCAGGTGCTAAGTTATTGAAGGTATTACCCAATTGCCACGACTGTCCACCCGTATTTGAATATTGTAAAGTACCATTTTGAGCAACAGCATCAATAACGATTTGACCATCCTTTTTCTCAAAACAGGATTCATCGGTAACTGTTATAGCATTCACTTTAAATGTCAACTCGATGAAACCTGCATCATAAGAAAAATTAGAAGACCCAGCTGTTCCCGTTCTAAATTTTACCAAAGGCACATCATAAGCACATGCCGATGCAGGCGAACGAAATATTTCGGCATCAGAGTCATTTTCATCTTTGTTGATACCGAAACCCGTATTGGCAGAGGTCAAAACATAGTTTTTGCTACCAACGGTTAAAAAATTATTTGCCATCTGACCATTCCCAAAAACGACGATATAGTCAGTTTCTGGTGTCAAATTCTCAAATGAATAGTCACCATTACTATTTGTCGTTTTTGTACTGAGGGGTTGGCAGTTCGCATTGAGTAACGTGACAGTAACCCCTCCAATACCATCCTCATTGGGGTCTTGAACGCCATTGCCATTACAATCCGACCACACGCGATTACCCACCATAATCGGTGAGGGGGGATTGTTGTTAGGAATCGCCACGCCATAATTCACAGCACAGTTGGGTGCGCTTGTGAATTGCACACTCGAAGCACTCGATGCGCCTATCCAAGTCGGTTTAAATTGGCTTCTATTGTCTGGAATCCTAAATTCGACACGATAACGTTGCCCATTGGGTGCAAAAGGGAAGCTATAAGCCCCATTCACATCCGTGAGCGTTGAATCTAAAAAACCATATTCGCCAAAAGCATAGACCTTGATGCCATCTACAGCCAAACCACCATCATCATCAACGCCATTGTAATTTGAGTCCTGAAAAACTTTTCCAGCAATGCCCGAACACCCTTGTGCCGACCCATACTGAGGCAGTAGTTGCAGAACATAAACAAGGCTACAAATGAGGGCTTTGCGAATCAATGTGAGTTGAATCTTTCTCATTTAATTAGGAATTTATGTTACTTAAAATCAGTTTTACATATGTGGATAGATCGGTTGCTGAAAAACGCCATCGCTGAGCATTGTATTTATATTGTTTTTTTTAAGTTTTGGCTAATTTTTAATCAAAAAATCGCTCGCTTCAATAGAAAAACTTTCAAAGTACGTCTTTTGCGCTACGCGCAAAACAGTGAGTATCAAACATGCGAAAACTTATTTCTGATTACTTAACGGCATGATAGAGTCATACTCGTTGAATCCAGAGAACAGCAAGTGGTATATGCAGACGGCACTAATAACAGGGAGTCCTTTACTTGATTAGCGAAAGGTTTAAAAGATGTATCGGTCTGGTTAATGTTAAAATGTAGTAAATGCTTGGTAATCAGTTTCACACAATATGCTCAATAGGTTTTAAAAATAAGTTATGGTCATAGCAAAAGACAAAAGCCCAATTTGCTAATAGATTGTTGCCAAAAACTATGCCATTTTATTTTTGGGGTCAATTTTGTAAAAGTTTCTTTATCAAGACAATTTGTCCCAAATGATAATAACTGTGTTCGATCATACCATCTATGTTTCTCTGGTATGTACCATATTTCTCATCTATGAATACTTGATTCAGTTGCTCATCGGACATTTGTTCTATCAAAAAGGCAAACGCTTCTGCATCTATCCAAAATTTCGATAGAAAAGAAACCCATACCTCCGACGACTCAATGGGCGGAAAATCAAAACTGTATTTGTCTTTTATGTCAAGAGTACCGTCTCTAAAAACACAATTTAAGCCACTGATATAGTAATGAACATGCTGTGCCAAAACAGCTATGGAGTTCAAAGACGGTAATGCTGTCGTAGCTGTATTCCAATCTAAGACCGACAGTTGAGCTTTATAATTGGTATTCGCTATCCAAGTACCATTCAACAGCACTTCTCTAAATCTTTGGGCGGTTTGATGTGCCTTCTTCATTTTTCATAAATTTTACTCTTTGAACAGAGTAGGGTGTTGCTCGTCAAAATCGGTAGCCTCTTGGAAGGCTTTGGCAATGGCTAAAATTGTCGCATCGTCGTACAAATTGCCTAAAAAAGAGATGCTCGTCGGATGTCCATTTGTGAAACCATTGGGCATGACGACCACAGGATGCCCTGTCAGGTTCGTAATTGGCAAAATATCGCCTTCAAAACTCGGCATAATGACGCAATCGTACCCCCTCAGTAAATCATGGACTTCAAGCATCATTTTGCTCCTCAAACGATTGGCATTGATGTACTCGACAGCGGGGATAAATCGCGCGGCTCTAAAATAATTGGGCCAACTGAATCGGCTTTGGCTCGTCAGTTCGTCATCCAGATTGGTCCGTGTCAATTCATCGAAAGCGGCAGCGGCTTCGCTCATCAGCACGACACCCATAATGCGCGCAGGTGTTTTGATTTTCCAGTCCATAGGAATCAGTTTTGCACCCAGTTTTTCCATCGTTTCGAGTGTTCGCCATTCATTTCTATCTTTTTTGATAGAATCGAATAGGTTTTTGGGGTAAGCAATACGCATTTTAGACCAGTCAACAGGTGATTTTGCATACAGAAATGGTACATCAACTGCTGAAACATCCCCCTCAGTATCACCACCATTTAGGGCATCGAAAACAATAGCCGCGTCATAAGCCGACCGAGTTATGGGGCCCGCTTTGTCGAGCGACCAGCACAAAGTCATAGCTCCTGCACGATTGACGCGACCAAAAGTAGGACGTAAGCCCGTCGTGCCGCATCGAGTAGAAGGCGATACGATTGACCCTTGGGTTTCAGTACCAATCGCATAAGGCAATAGACCTGCGGCAACAGCCGATGCCGAACCTGCTGACGAACCGCTCGACCCTTGTTTCAAATCCCAAGGGTTGCGTGTGATACCACCATGCCACACGTCTCCCATTGCCAACGAACCCATTGATAATTTGGCTATCAAAACACCGCCCGCAGCCCTCAACCGCTGTACAACCGCCGCATCTGCATCAAATTTTTGATTTCTGAATGGTGCTGCACCCCACGTTGTCAGCGTATTTTTGACAGAAAACAAGTCTTTTACGCCATAAGGAATACCATGAAGGACACCTTTATAGTTGCCTTTGGCAATGTCTGCGTCAGCTTGAGCTGCTTCTTGGAGCGCAATATCTTCTGTCAAACTGATCACACAATGCAATGTATCACTGTATCGTTTGAGCCGATTGATGAAAAAACGAGTCAATTCGACCGAGCTGATTTTTTTATTTTTTATCAAACTCGCCAGTTGAGGCAAGGAATAGAAAGCAAGTTCCGCTTTGTTTTCGGGCAAAACCACATTTTTGGGTATTTCCCAAACATTGGGTTTGGGCTTTTGGGCGACTTGTTTTAAAGGTTTTATTGAGGGGGTGAATCCTAATGCCAATGCCACACTATTTTCCAGTTTTTGGGCGTGCATAATCTTATACGTAGCCAAATAGTTTTGTGCTTGACTGATGAGCGAATCACGTTCACTATCAGTCAACTCAATATCAAAGAGTTTTTCGGCATGAGAAATATTGTCTTTTAGCCCATTATTTTGTCCAAAAAGGCTGACAGAAATTCCGATTGCGAATAAAATACTAAATGAGAACGATTTCATAGGTTGATTTTAAATAATTGAAAATCAATTTTTTATGACTTCTTTAAAATAATAAAAAACGCCGACACCAACGCCTAAAAACAACAAGCCTGCAACAGCTTGCACTGGTTTTTCGATCAACGTATTGATGACGATAAATGCACTCATAGCAATAAAAATCAGAGGTGTAATTGGATAACCAATCGTTTTATATACTCCGCCAATATTTTCTTTCAATTGTTTTTTAAAAATAAAAAGAGTAGCAGCCGTTAAACCGAAAAAAGCCGTATCAATGAATACGACATAGGTGATAAGATCTGAAAAAGTTTTCCAAAAAAGCAGTAATAAAATCGTCCAAACCGACTGAAAAATGATGGCATACTGAGGGGTCTTATATTTGGGATGTAACGCAGCAAATTGCTTGAAAAATAAGCCATCATCAGCCATAGCAAAATAAATACGTGGTGCAGTAAGAATATAAATACCAATTGTGCCTAATACAGAGAGAACTATCAAAAACGCAATAAACGTAGCGCCAACCGACCAAACCACCGAAACCGCATCAGAAGCCACACTATTCGAAGCACTCATCTGAGCCATTGGCAATAATTTCAGATACGCCCAATTGACGGTCAAATAAGCCAAACAAACGACTGAAATGCCTAAAAGTAAAGCACGAGGCACGATGCGTTGGGCATTTTTGACCTCAGCAGCTACAAAAGTAGCGTGTTGATAGCCGCCATACGAGAAGTTCGTTCCAATCAAAGCCAAACCAAAAGCCGAAATGAGCGAGAGATTTTGCGCATTGCCAGTCCAAGTAAGTTGCGTGAAAGCCACATCGTTTTTGCCCCACAAAACACCAATAGCCACGACTATAAAAATACCCAACAACTTAGCCGTAGTGAAAATGCTGGCAAAAAGACCACCCAAACGCACACCCAAGACATTCATAATCGTGAGCAAAACAATAGCCGACACTGCGACAATGACTTGCAAAGCGTCGGACATCGGTATCAAATAGCTCAAATAAGAAGCAAAAACGAGACTCAAAGCAGCTAATGAACCCGTATTGACGACCACAAGCATCGTCCAGCCATACAGAAAAGCAGGTAATTCGCCAAAGGCTTCTTTCAGAAACACATAAAATCCACCTGCTTTGGGATGGTAGGAAGCAATTTCTGCAAAAGTCAACGCACCACACAAGGAGATGAAACCACCAACAATCCAAACTGTAAAGACCCACCCTTCGGCGGGCAGATAACGAGCAATTTCGGAAGGTGTTTTAAATATGCCTGCGCCGATGCTCGACCCAATGGCAATCATGGTGAGTGTGTAAAGAGAGATTTGTTGTTTGAACTGGTTTGACATTGTTTTGATTGAATTTTAGACGATGCACTAATGCCCATTGTTTTGCAAATAAAACAAATATCAATCAAAAGGAGGCAAAAATTAGCAATAATCAATAACGACTTCGCTTTCTATTTCTGACAAAAAGCGTTCGAGTGCTGTTTTTTTCGCTTTATCAAAAGTGTAGGAGATGTTTTTAGTAAAATATTCTTTCAAATCAAATTGAAAATACTGTGTCGGAAGAATGTAAATCAACTGTGGAATCTGTTGTAAACCCGTTTTTAATGCCTCATTGAATTTTTTAATAAAACTATCGGGTAGCTTTTTATTCGATACCCAAGCTGCAAACACAAATGGCAACCCCTCAGTATAATCCTCCCAAGTTTGACCCAAATCATAGACATATTTGAATTTTTCAGCCAAACCCATCGTTCTATCTCCGATGACGACACCTGCTGTTGTCCCTTCTATTTTGTCAATATACCCCTCAGTAGAATCCAGCAAAATAGGATTCAAATGCCAATGTTTTTCTAACAGAACCTTCGCCAAAGCAACCGAAGTACGTGAATGAAAGTCCAAATACAAAGCTGTCACTTCTTCAATCGGTACTTCTGAAAAAATACACACCGTTTTCACTGCGCCAACAGCTCCTATGCAATAGTCCGAAATAATGTGCGGAGTCGTCAATTGTGGTATCACAGCCACAGGCACAAGACCTAAATCAACCTCACCTGACACCAATTTGGCCGCACATACTGAGGGGATATCGAGCGACAAATGGATGTCGTTTTGGACATCGTGCTGGAAAATACCGTACAAAAAAGGCTTTGTGTTGAGATAGCTGACCGCCGAAACATTTATTTTGGACATGAAAAAAGACTGTTGAGTGAATGATAGTGGGTTATTTTCAATTTTTAACCCATTGCTTATCTGAAAACAAGTTAAAGATAGACAATGTTTTACTAAATTATTCTTTTTTCAGAAAAAATTGAAAGTTGTTACTGAGGGGATGCTTTCTGATAATCGCCAATAATGCGCAATCCTTCTAAGGTCAAATTGCGGTTGATTTCGACAAACTCGCCATCTAAAGTATTGATAATCGAAGACAATCCGCCTGTTGCAACAGCAATGCAATCACCATCCAACTCACGTCTTATGCGTGTAATCATACCTCTAACCAAATTTTCATAACCCAAAAGAATACCCGATTGAATGGCATGGACAGTATTTTTGCCCAAAACAGATTCGGGCAAACGCAAAGGAACTTCGGGCAATTGAGCCGTATTGGCAAATAGAGCCTTGACTGCGGTTTTGAGTCCTGGCGCAATCGCCACACCTAAAATTTTGCTGTCAGCCGAAACAGTCGTAAATGTCAAAGCCGTGCCGAAATCCACTACAACGACATTGCGTTGATATTTGGTAAAAGCAGCGACGGCATTAGCAAAAAGGTCTGAACCAATTTCATCTTTATTGTCAATATCCACAATCATAGATGGGTAAGTAGCTGGTGCAACAATGATGGGTTTAATGCCCAAAAGCTCAGTCAACATGGTATTGAGCGTATCTGTTAATGGCGGCACAACACTACTTAAAACAATGATTTCCACTTCGCTCAAAGTCAAACCTGCTTCTAAAAAGTGTAGGCGTAGTGATTTTTCAAAGAAAAAAGAAGGCTCTTCGGTCAAAGAGCGTGTCCTAAAGGCGTGTGTCCAAGTTTCATTTTTCCAGATACCAAATACAATATCCGTATTCCCAATATCAACAACTAAATACATAAACGACTCGTTTTTGTAGCGAAGATAGGGTGATTTGTGAGAGTTAATACTGAGGGGGCGTTTTTTTCCTAATTTGAATGTCAAATATTGTTTAAAGAAATACAAAATTGATGATTAAATTTATTTTCAAAAAAAATCTATTGAAGTTTTGACTTTTTCAAAAAAAGCAAATTTCTTTGCAGCCATAATTAAAAAAAGAAGACAATGAATCAGAAATTTCAAACAAACAATTGGTGGTGGCACACTCAAACTCTCAAGGGTTGAGCGCACACCGTATTTGTTTCTGAAATTGTATTCATATCAAAAACGGCTTGTTGGTCTTAACCCAGCAAGCCGTTTTTGCATTTTGACATTAGGCAAGAATAAGCTAAGAATTACAGAATAAGACGAGTCAACGGACTATTTAAACTCTTTTTCAATTCGTAAAATCTGTTAATTCGTGTAATTCGTAGCTCACCCAATAATTAAATCGAAATTCACAAAATGACCATTTTACAAGCAAAAACAGAACACATTGAGGCGATTTTAGCCTTGCAAGAAAAATACCACGTCAGTAATTTGACCGAAGAAGAAAAGCAGACCAAAGGCTTTGTGACAATGAAAGTTACGCCTGAGCAATTTGTAGAATTAGTTGCAAAAAGTGGTGTTTTTATTGCTTTAGCCGATGATGGACATTTGGCGGCTTATGCTTTGACGAGTGAATGGGCTTACTACGACCAATGGGCGATTATTCAAATTATGAAAGCGACTTTACCACATTTTCGTTTGAGCGATTCGGAATTAACAACAGAAAACTCAATCCAATATGGACCCGTTTGTATTGACGAAGCCTTTCGAGGCGGCGATATTTTGACAAAATTATTCGATGCCATTCAGAATTATTATGCACCGATTTTTCCGTTTGCCATCACTTTTATCAATAAACAAAACGAGCGTTCGATGCGCGCTCATGCGAAAAAGACACCCCTCAGTATAGTAGGCGAATTTACGTTCAATGGTAACGATTATTGGGCTTTGGCTTGCAAAATCAATAAAGAAACTGAAATAAAAAACTAAAAATCAATTTATTATCAATGAAAAATAAAATAAAACTAAGAACGGTTGTTCGGAAACATCTGGCAGATACATTCACACCTGTCAGCATCTACCTCAAAGTGCGCGACAAATACACCGAGTCAGTTTTGTTGGAGTCCACAGATTTTCGGAGTGCTGAAAACTGCTTTTCATTCATCGGCATTGAGCCAATCGCCCGATTTGTCGCTCAAGGTAATCAAGTGGCTGAAACGTTTACCGATGGCACAAAACACATTCAGACTCTGCCCAACTCTGCCGTTTTGCAAGAGTTCAAAAATTTTATCAGTCAGTTTGAAACAGACACAACTAACCCCTCAGTAATCAATGGCTTTTTCGGACATACGAGTTACGATGCGGTGCAATATTTCGATACGATGGTGTTGGATAAGTCAAAACGCAGCACTGATTTGCCCGATTTGCACTATGCTTTGTACCGTTTTGTCATCGCTATCAACCATTTCAAAGACGAATTGACCATCATTGAGAACCTTGCTAATGATGGTATGGAATCCGAAATTGACCGCCTCGAAACCATTTTGAATACGCAAAGCGTCCCAACTTTCAACTTTATACTGAGGGGGGAAGAAAAAACGAATATGACTGATGAAGATTACAAAAAATTGGTCACAATCGGCAAACACCACTGCCAAATTGGCGATGTTTTCCAAATAGTCCTCTCTCGCAATTTCTCACAAGCCTTTTCGGGCGACGAATTTCAAGTTTATCGAGCTTTGCGTTCCATCAATCCTTCGCCTTATCTGTTTTATTTCGACTACGGCACTTACAAAATTTTTGGCTCATCGCCTGAGCAACAACTGGTCGTCAAAAATCGCATAGCTGGCGTAAACCCCATCGCAGGCACGTACAAACGCACAGGCGACGACGAAACAGATGCTCGCGCAGCCCGTGCTTTAGCCGCTGACCCTAAAGAAAATGCGGAACACATCATGCTTGTAGATTTGGCTCGCAATGACTTAGGCAAACATTGTAAATCTGTGAAAATCAAAGAATTGCGTGATATTCAGTTCTTTAGTCACGTCATTCACATCGTTTCAAAAGTAGAAGGTGAATTGCGCGACGACGTGAATCCGATTGATGTTTTTGCCGACACTTTCCCTGCTGGCACGCTGAGTGGCGCACCCAAATACAAGGCTATCGAATTGATTGACCAGTACGAAATGACAAATCGCCATTTTTATGGCGGCGGCATTGGTTTCATCGGATTCAATGGGGACTTGACACACGCCATCGTCATTCGTTCATTTTTATCGAAAGACAATGTTTTGTATCGTCAAGCTGGCGCAGGTATCGTCGTTTCGAGTGTTGAAGAAACGGAATTGCAAGAGGTGAATCACAAATTGGGCGCGTTGAAGGTGGCGTTGTTGGCGGCTGAAAAAATATCTTAAAATCTTTAAAATCAATTAGTTATGAAAATTCTTGTTTTAGATAATTACGATAGTTTCACTTACAACCTCGTCCAATACATCACTGAATTGGTAGGCGAGACCCCCTCAGTATTCCGCAACGACAAAATCAGTTTGGAAGCTGTGGACGAATACGATTGTATCATTTTGTCACCGGGTCCGGGGCTGCCAAGCGAAGCGGGTATTATGCCTGAATTGATAAAAAAATATGCACCTACAAAGCGGATTTTCGGTGTGTGTTTGGGGCAACAAGCCATTGGAGAAGCCTTTGGTGGCGAATTGTACAATTTGCCCAAGGTGTATCATGGTATCGCTACGCCTGTGAAGGTTGTGGATAAAAACGAAGCGATTTTTAAAAATGTGCCGTCCGAGATTATGGTGGGTCGCTATCATTCTTGGGCAGTTGTGAAAGAAACTTTGCCTGCCGAATTGAAGGTGACAGCCGTTGATACTGAGGGGGTCATTATGGCGTTGAGTCATGTCGAATACGATGTGAAAGGGGTTCAATTTCACCCCGAAAGCATTATGACAGATTATGGCAAGCAGATTTTGCGCGACTTTTTGCAACCCACTAAAACAACGAAGGGTGAAGCGATTGAGTATGTGTTTTAAATATGCGCCTTTTATAAGTTTGGAAATAAATGCTAAACGTAGATATTTGCTTTGGAAATTAGCCTACGATATTTTGACGTTGGCTTTTTATCTGATATTAACATAGTATTATAATTTAAACGATAAGAACCTTTTTATGTCAAATAAAAAGAAAAATAAGAAAAAACCAGCTGCACCAGAGCAGCAGATGTCGCCCAAGAACTACATTCTGACAGGTCGCGCGCGCAAATTGCCGATTGCAGAATGTTGGATTAGCCCAAACTGGGAAGGATCGGGTTTAAGCACGATTGCTGTTGCGCGTCGTCACAATTCGGGTAATATGACTTTGGGTATTTATCTACTTGATACTTTTTGCTTAGGATTGAAAAATACAAATGTACTTTTCAACCAAGCCGATTATGAATATGAGGATTACTTGGATAAAATATTCAGTCCTCATGGTGGTAAAGAGCCGATAGAATACACTTTAGCGCACAATATTATTTATGGTGCAATTGCCTACGCCGAAGATTTGGGCTTCAAACCGAATAAAGATTGGACTCTGAGCCAAATGATTTTGGAAGAAGACACCGAAGACATTGAATTGATTGAGTTAGAGTTTGGCAAAGATGGCAAACCTCTATTCATCAATGGTCCTTATGACAACGTGCAAAAAGTATTGAACACGTTGAACAAAAGTGTTGGTCAAGGCAATTATGACTTTATCACACAAATCAATGACGGAAGCGATTTTGATGGCTTCGATGATGATGATTTTGATGACGAATATGATGATGAGGATGACGACAACGAGGATATTGAAGATGCTGATTTTGAAGAAATCAAGAGTTAGTACCCCTCAGTATTTTTCCAAAAAACTAAAAATCAATTAATTATGAAACAGATATTAGGTAAATTATTTGAGCATAAAAAACTCTCAAAAGCCGAAGCCAAAGATATTTTAGTCAATATTTCGAGTGGTAAGTACAATGAGGCGCAGATTGCATCATTCATCACAGTTTATTTGATGCGTCCAATTTCAGTTGATGAATTGCAAGGGTTTCGTGAAGCTTTGTTGGAATTGTGCATTCCTGTTGATTTGGAGGGCGTGGAAGCGATTGACGTGTGTGGCACAGGCGGCGATGGCAAAAATACGTTCAATATCTCGACACTTTCGGCTTTTATTTTAGCAGGTGCAGGCTACAAAGTGGCAAAACATGGCAACGTAGGCGTGTCATCGAACAGCGGTTCGTCTGATGTGTTGCAATATTTGGGCTACCAGTTTACAAACGATACGGATAAATTGAAACGCCAATTGGACAAAGCCAATATTTGCTATTTTCATGCCCCATTTTTTCATCCAGCTTTAAAAACAGTTGGGCCTATTCGCAAACAATTGAGTGTCAAGACGTTTTTTAATATGCTTGGACCTTTGGTCAATCCTGCACAACCCAAATATCAATTGTCGGGTGTGTTTAGTTTGGAATTGGCGCGTTTGTATCAATATATTTTTCAGCAGATTCCGAACAAGCAATTCGCTATTGTTCATGCACTCGATGGCTATGACGAAGTGAGTTTGACAGGCGATTTCAAGGTGAAAATGAATCATTTTGAAGCGACTTTATCCCCCCTTAGTATTGGCAAAAAACAGTTGACCCAAGAATCACTATTTGGAGGAGATACAGTTGAAGAAGCAGGCACTATTTTCATGTCTATACTGAGGGGGCAAGGTACGCAAGCTCAAGTGGATGCTGTAACAGCTAATGCGGGCATTGCGATTCATTGTATCAAGCCTCAAACTTCGCTGATAGATTGTATTGCAGAAGCAGATGAGGCACTCAAATCTGGTCAAGCCTTGAGCGCATTGGAAAGGTTAATACAGTTGAATTGAAAGAAGAAAAATAAGGACTAAAGGTTTAACAATCAATTTATTGTGTTAGGAGAATGTGGATTGAACTGTTTACTGAGAAAATAAAGAGAAATAAAAAGTTTTAATTTATGATTAAGTAAATATATTTGCACCCTATTTAAGGGTAAGTATTTATTTTTTTAACTATTAAATTCTTTTTCAACAATGAAAAACTTTCTTATCGTATTGACTCTCAGTATTTTTGGTGTAGCAACAGTATCTGCTCAAGCTCCTTCAACAGTTCCACCAAAAGCAGAAGTTAAAAAAACAACTGAAGCTGCAAAAGCTGCTCCCGCTACGGCAAAGGCAGAAGTAAAAAAAGCAACTGACGCAACAAAAACAGCAGCACAAGCTGCTCCTGCTGCTGCTAAAACAGAAGTAAAAAAAGCAGCTGACGCAACAAAAACAGCAGCACAAGCTGCTCCCGCTGCTGCTAAAACAGAAGTAAAAAAAGCAGCTGACGCAACAAAAACAGCAGCACAAGCTGCTCCCGCTACTGCTAAAGCAGAAGTAAAAAAAGCAGCTACTAAACCTGTTATGGCGGCAAAAATGCCTAAAATGACTTACAAATGTCCAAAAGGTGATGCTTTATGCGATGGTGCTGGCAAATGTCCAAAATGTGGTACAGAGATGGTTGCTATTGCTTCTTCTGCTAAAAAAATGGTAAAACCAGCTGCAAAACCAGCTGAAGTTAAAGCTGAAGCTAAAAAAGAAGCACCAAAACAATAATCTTTTGGTGTTTCAATGATAAAAAGGAGAAGCCGTATGGTTTCTCCTTTTGTTTTTAAGCCAACTTTTCTACATTTGCCGAAATCAATCATTTTTTACTAATCATATAAATAATCAAATATGAAATTGATGCGTACATTGACTGTTCTAAGCCTTATTTTAGTAATGATTTCGGCTTGTTCGACCTCTAAAATATCTCAAACGACTTATGGTAAAGCAGATGGAAAGGTCGAATGGATTTTCTTGCAACTCAATGATGTATATGAAATCTCGCCTACTGAAAATGGTAAAGCGGGTGGGATGGCAAGGGTAGCGGCTTTGCGCCAAAAACTTTTGAACGAAAACCCAAATACCTACACTGTTTTAGCTGGTGATTTTTTATCCCCCTCAGTAATTGGTACTTTGAAATATGAAGGAAAAAGCATCAAAGGCCGCCAAATGGTGGACGTGATGAACGCTACGGGTGTCAATCTGGTTTGCTTTGGCAATCATGAATTTGACCTTGATTATGTTGATTTACAAGCCCGCATGGATGAATCGAAGTTTGAGTGGATTTCTTCAAATGCTTTCCACAAAGAAGGGGAGAATATTGAACCTTTTCATAGAACAGGCAGCACCGACTTTTTTGATGAATACAAAATCATCACTATAAAAGATGGCAACTCAGGTGAATCGTGCAAATTGGGTATGTGGAGTGTTGTGTTAGATGCTAATAAAAAAGACTATATTCATTACAGTGATTTGTTTGAACGTTCACAAAATATCATTGATTCGGTACTGAAAAAGCAAACGGATGTTGTTGTTGGTTTGACTCACGTTGCCATCGAAACAGATAAGGAGTTGGCAAAACAGAACCCCTCAGTATCTCTCATCATGGGTGGGCATGAACACAATAATATGCGTCATGTGGTTGGCAAAACGGTTATCACCAAAGCTGACGCTAATGCCAAAACGGCTTATGTGCATCGCTGCTCTTATTCATTGAAAACCAAACAAGTGACTATTTCATCAGAATTAGTGAAAATTGATGATAAAATGGCTGACGAGCCGACTGTCGCATCTGTTGTGAAAAAATGGGAAGACATCAGCCAAGCAGCATTTGAAAAACAAGGTTTCCAACCCAACGAAGTCATTGCTGACGTTTCTGAAGCTCTTGACGGACGTGAGGCTTCAATTCGTCTGACTCAAACCAATTTGGGTGCTGCTATTGCTAAGTCGTTGTCGGAATCTGCTAAAAAACCTGTGGATTGCTCGTTTTTCAATTCTGGCTCGATTCGTATTGACGACCAAGTGCAAGGTAAAATCACACAAGCGGATATTGTGCGTGTTATGCCTTTTGGTGGCAAGGTTGTCGAGTTCGATATTAAAGGTTCTGAATTGAGAAAAGTCTTATTGGCTGGTTTATTGTCGAAAGGACGTGGTGGTTATTTGCAATGGGATAAGATCAGCTATGACGATGCTTCTAAAACGTTAAAAATCAATGGTCAACCTTTAGATGAATCTAAGACTTATCACTGCGCGACCAATGATTTTTTACTGAGTGGCCGTGAAACGAATTTCGATTTCTTCAACGAAAAGAATCCTGCTATCTCAAATATTGATAAGCCAACAGACCCTAACGATCCTCGCTCTGATGTGCGTAAAGCGTTTATTAATTATTTGAAAAAACAAAGTAAGTAGTGAGACACAAAATAGTTAGTGAAGACCACAAACAAGTATTGGGTTTACAATTGCCCACTGACCCGCGTTGGGTCAATCTGGCTGAAATCAGTTTGGAAGATATTTTGACTGACCATGCTTATTGTGAGCAAAAGGCGGCGACCTCTTGTATTTCTCTCATCCAAAGCTATCCTGAATACATTGATATGGTGCGCGAAGTCGCTCCCGTAGTGACCGAAGAGTGGGGACATTTTCGCTTGGTTTTGGCTGAATTGGATAAGCGGGGTCTGCAATTAGGTCGTCAACGCAAGGATGAGTATGTCAATGCTCTATTGAAGTTTGAAAATAAGTCTGGTAATCGGAACGAACGCCTGATTGAGAAGTTATTGATTTGTGCTTTGATTGAAGCACGCAGTTGTGAACGGTTTAGGTTGCTGTCTTTGTACATCAATGACAATGATTTAAAGGACTTTTACTACAAATTTATGGTATCAGAAGCGGGTCACTATCGTATGTTTATTGATTTGGCTAAACAATACGGCGATAGCGAAGAAAAAGTAATGGCTCGCTGGAAAGAATATCTGGATTATGAAGTCGAAATCATGAATAGCTTGGAAGTTCGTGGCGATAGAATGCACTGATGTCGTTGCTTCTCAATGTCTGAAATCAATGATTTATAAAAAAAGTGAAAAATACCCCCCTCAGTATTTTTCACTTTTTTTATGCGATTCACTATAAATGAACCGAGTGCTTAGTCAAATAAACGCACAGCGTCCATATCACCCAAGTCTCAGGCAATCTATTTTCTCAAACTCTCCTTTATTTCCCAAAAGCTCTTCTCCAGAAGCTTTTCCACCACTTTACTTTTTTACGTCCTGTTTCAATTTTAGGGATGGGCAGTGGTTTTGTGTTGAGTGTGACTACATCTGCCGCAGGTGTCTCGTGTGAATTGCAGTCGGACACTGTTATGGCGTACAGATTGGTTGTATTGCCGTGCGCATCGTAAAAGGTTAATTCATTCGGCATCTTAGCATCGTGTGGGATGATGGCAATGATGTTGCGCCCATTAGTAAAATCAACTTGCCCCCAAGGGAAACGATAGACTATATATTGGAATGGATGCCGACGCGTGGTCATCAAACTGGGTTTCCAACGCAGCATCACGCGCCCATTTGCCTCAGAGGTGATGGCTCTGATTTCAGGTGGCTCGCAAGCCAGTGAAGTGGTATCTTTGATGACTTCAGGTGTGAGGGCAGGGTAGCGATAATAGTTCAGGCGCAAGCTATCACTGACACCCAAGGCGTTATTGATTAGAGATTTAGAACTAAAATAAACAGAGCCTTTCACATTTTTTAGCGAGCGAGATAATTGAATCTGGCGGGGTATTTCATTCGGGTCGCCCCAATTTTGTTCTTTGTTGTTGGGTTGCCCAACTCGGTAGGCGGCATGACCAACATAGACGGGTTTCCCATTTGAATTGTCCGACCACCACCGTACAATGCGTTCGTGTTCGGCTATTTGGAAACCAAATGTCCAATACACTTGCGGCACGACATAATCTATCCAACCTTCTTTCAACCATTTACGAACATCGGCATATAAATCATCGTAGCAAGTCAGTCCAGCGCGGGTGTCAGAGCCTGTTGGGTCTTTGTAGCCGTTACGCCATACGCCGAAAGGGCTTATACCAAACTGAACACGCGGATTGATTTCTTTGATGCGCTTTGATAAATGATAAATCAACAAATCAATATTGTTCCGTCGCCAATCTTCTATGTTCGTAAATGGGCCCCGATACATCTCATAGGTCGCATAATCGTTGAGTTGCTCGTTGCCATTTTTGTAGGGATAGAAATAGTCGTCGAAGTGTATGGCATCTACATCGTATTTCCTGATGATTTCGGAAACCACGTCCATAATATGGTTGCGCACTTGTGGCAATCCAGGGTTCATGATATAGCGTTTGTTGTAGAATAAACACCAATCTGGGTGAGCGCGCAGGATATGGTTGTCGGGGAAGGTCGCTACTGAGGGGTTGTCCATCGAAGCTCTGTATGGATTGAGCCATGCATGGAACTCCATGCCCCGTTCATGTGCCGTCTGAATCATAAAAGATAAAAGGTCGAAACCATTATCGGGTCCCACACCTGCTTGTCCTGTTAAGAAACGTGACCATGGTACAAGGTCGGACTTGTAAAGTGCGTCTGCCATCGGTCTGATTTGGACATAGAGCGCATTGATACCTAAAGCTTTATGTTTGTCTATCAGCCTTATCCAATCCTCTTTTAGCACAAATGAGTTTGTTGTTGTTACTGAGGGGAAGTCAATGTTCAAAACTGTGGCTATCCAGACTCCCCGCATCTCTCGTTTCGGGGCGTATTGGGCATGAATAGAAGTGAAAAACAGTAAAAAACAGACAAGTAGTTTGAGAAAGCGGTATTGATACATCATCATTAACTCGATATAAATATGGTTTGACAATCAAAGTGTTTCATATGAAATGACAAAAATAGTTTAGAAACGGCAAAACAAGACAAATGTTTCCGCAAATTATCATATTTAAGACATATAACTGTTTTCATCACGTCTTTGTTTGCCCATTGCCCACAAGAGCCTGTTTATATAGTGTGGTTTTTAGATTATAAAATTATAAATAAGAAACGAAAAGTAAAAATGTAAGCGCTGTGTCTTATTTTCGCCCAACTAAACAAGTTTGATTTACATAAAAAATTGATTATCAATGTATAATTTTTTCCTTATTTCTCATTCATGGTTGCGTTGGGTTGTTTTGATTATGGCTGTTTATGCCATCTATAAAAACTATGAAGGCTTTACTTCTGGACGTAAATGGTTAGTTTCTGACAAGAAAGTCAATACTTTTTTCATCGCCTCATTGCATTTGCAATTATTGTTGGGTTTGATTCTCTACTTTGGTGTCAGTCCGACCGTTCAAACCTTTATGGCGGATGTCAAAGGCTCTATGAAAGTCGCTGAGTTGCGCTTTTTTGGTATGGAACACTTTGTTGGTACGGTGTTGGGCATCGTTATCGCGCAAGTGGGTAGTATTAGGGCTAAAAAACAAATCAGTGATGCAGGCAAGTTCCGTACAGCTTTCTTTTGGTTCTTGATTGCGACCTTGGTCATCTTGATTATGATTCCTTTTGGTATTTGGAATGCGGATAGACCTATGTTCCGTTTCTAAAAAGTTGGGTATATCGAGCAAAAGCGACCTTTCATACTGAGGGGTCGCTTTTCTTTTTGGTCGCTCCTTTCATTTGTTGGCTTCATTGTCTTGTAAAAATGCCTTTCCCTTTTCAATTTCTCTCACTGAATCTTCTGCTTTGTGGCTACCAATATGTCGCCTCCAAAGGAGTTCTTTGAACCCGATGGGGCTTTTTAATTTTTAACGCGCATAATTCTTAAAAAAAATAGGCTCAATGATGGTTTCGAGTTCCAGATGTTCTTAAAACCCGTAGGGTTGGCATTTTGGTAGAAAATAGCAATAAATATGGTTATTGAATGCCGTAGGCATGACATTATAAAAGATTTAATCGCTTATTTTCTTTACAAAATGCCATGCCTACGGCATTGAAAACAAACAGGGTGCTTTATTTCTACCAAATTGCCAACCCTACGGGTTTTAAGAACATCTGCAACATGAAACCATCATTGAGCCTAAAAAAATATTTTATAGGTGTAACAACTCTGTTTTGCTTTCCGTAAATGATTGTATCAGCTATTATACTGAGGGGGTGTTTATAAACGTTGGATTGAAGGCTAAATCGGGTTGGTGCAGTTACTTTGATGCCGACATAAAAAAGTGCTAAAACGTTGGATGAACTTTTAAACTTCCCCCAACGGGATTATTTGATTTTCAATGATGTAGATTTGGGGAAATTTTAAATTTTCCTAAATCTGGTTAACACTATTCAAGGTCGGTATCAAACTGAAAAATGGATTTAGGGTTCATATAAGATGAGTCACTTGTTCATATAGAATGAACTTAGGGTTCATATAGGATGAGTTACCTGTCCATATAGGATGAACTTAGGATTCATATAGGATGAGTTACCTGTCCATATAGGATGAGCTTAGGGTTCATATAGGATGAGTTACCTGTCCATATAAGATGAATTTAGGGTTTATATAGGAAGATTGCCTATTCATATAAGAAGGACTTAGGGTTTATATAGGAAGATTGCCTGTTCATATAGGATGAGCTTAGGGTTTGTATAGGATGGGTTTCTTCTTTGTGTGGAATATCGTTTCTTCAGATAAGATAAACTTAGGGTTTATAAAAGATAAATGCCTTTTCATATAGAATAAGATTAGGGTTTATATAGATTGTTGAACTGTATAAATAGGAAAGTGTAGCTTATAAATGAGGTGCAGAGTTGTATAAAAAGGGTGAAAGTCTGATTGATTTTGGTATTAAACTCATGTTATTGGTTAGAAAACTAAGGAATTGTTTTGAAACTTTAGTACAATATTTTGTATTGGGTTTGAGTTTTAAAAGAGTTTTTAGGCTTTAATGCAAATTAAAGGTGTTTTTTAGAGAAATTTCTACAAAAAAATGTTCTCTGTTTGTATAAAGTTAAACAGTTCGAGTCAGTAACAGATATTGTCTAACATTTTAAAATTAAATGAAAATGGCTAATTCCACTTATGGTTGTACACAATCGGAGTTGTACACGACTTGTCGCAATGCTTGGTTGTTGTGCCAACAGTTTTTAAAAGAGTTTAGTGATTACAAAAGCAAGTATTCGGTAGCGTTTATTACTGATAATTTGGCTCTCATCAGTAGTATTGAAGCGATGGATGATTTTGCGGCTCGACGCGCGCCTATCAAGGAATTGCGCAAGAGCTTAATGGCTGAAAAGTCTGATGCTTTGACTTTTTACGTGCGCTTAAAGGGTTATGTCTCAGAAGCTTATCAAGGTGACAAGACTATTTTGGATGCCAACTACACTGAAATGGGTCAATCCTTTTATGAAAAGCTAAATGCCAACAGTGGAAGTGATGTTCGGAGCTTGATGTCGGCAATGGTGCCTTATGTTAGAATGCACAAAGCTGAATTGATGGAAAAAGGATACATGCCTCTCAGCTTTCTGACTCAATTGGAAGAGAAAAAAGCATCGTTTGACGCTGCACATCAAGTATGGAAAGATGAATTTGAGAATAAACCCGATGCAACGAGTGCTAAAATCGAAGCAAATAATGACCTTAAAGCCCGAGTGATGGCTATGTTGTCGGACGGACAAGCTGTGTTTTGTAATAATAAGTCACTGGCTCAAAAGTTTGTTTGGTCAACTCTTTTAGCGGATGTGCGTGGTGTGAAGCCGACAGGGTTTTCTGGTAAGATAACGGATAAAGCAACGGAGGCCCCCCTCAGTATTGTGACAATTTTTATTGAATCTTTGAACCTCACGGTGTCTTGTGATAAAAACGGTCGCTATCAATTTGTTGTACCGACGAGTGGAAAATTGACGCTCGTCATCAAAGCGGAAGGTTATCGGACCATTGTGTTGGAAGATCAAGACGTTAAAGTGGGTGTGATGCGCCGTTTGAATATCGAGATGGAACGATTATGAATTGGATTAAGGCTAAAGTAGTGTGTCGCCTCTAAAAAGTGGAGACTTTGCTGTGATAGTTGAATAATTGGCTTTTCAATAAAAAAGGTTTAGGCACTTCTGTGGTTGCCTAAACCTTTTTGGTTCTTTGACAATTTTTGTGTTTATCATACTGAGGGGGTACGTATCGGATACTTTTAAAGTTAATGCTGTCAACTTAGTGAAAGAATGATGTTATTTATACACATCGTCGCAAGTTCATTGAAAATTTTAGCTTATGTTTTCGTTTACGTTCAAACGATCGATTAGGTCTCACAGGGATT
>JAEUUP010000078.1 GCA_016787525.1 Saprospiraceae bacterium
ACAGATGATACAAGTTTCAGAAGCGATGTAACAGCAAAGGTTTTTGACCTTATGCCAAAAGCAAAACGAGTTTTAGGACTGACAGCGACCCCAAATTTTGAAATGTGTATAGGTGCGCAGTTGAATGAAAAGTTTGTACCTGAAGAAATTAAAGAAGCCTTGAATTTTACCCTTTGTAAAGTGTCATTGACCAAAGAGCAAACTAAAAATTTGCAGCTAAAAGCCTACCCTCAAAGCCGTATTGATGCCATTACTCAGTACGCATCACAGGCAGCGCAAGGCAGTAATAAAGCAGCTGTTTTACTCAACGATGTCAAAGTATTAGAGACGGTTTCAGAGGTCATAAACTCAAAATATAACCTCGATACAGCGACTATTTTAAGCAGTCAAAAAGCAGCTTACAACGTCGAAAACCCTACTTATCAAGCCATTGTAAAGGGTGAAGCTGTGCCAACTGACAACCGTGTTTTTTTAGGTACGAATATTTTGACGGCTGGCGTATCATTGAATTTTGCCGTTGAGAACCTGGCAATATTTGGCAACCTTGACAGCCGTACAATTACTCAGTTTTCAGCACGACCAAGACTAAAGGGCGATGTAAACAAAAACGTAAACGTTGACCTTTTTAAACGCATGACAAAAACCGAATTTGAGACGGTTTTAAGCGATTTTGAGCAAAAGAATATTGAGACACCCGAAAGTCTGAAAGATAGCCGAAACGCTTTAGAAATGCTTGAAAGTGCAATAAACGCCGCCGTTTCACTATGCGAAACCCTCAACAGTTTACCCAACAAAGCAGACAAGGTTAGACGCAAGACATTTGACGAATTAGGCTTTGTCTTTTTCGATGAAAATACAAATGAATGGAAGCCAAAACTCACAACTATTATCTACAATCACAACCAACGTATTGAGAAACGTTTGACCATGTACGGCAAAGCGTGGAAAGCACAACAGTACGACCAAACATTTGAGATATGCCCCCCTCAGTGGTGCGACTTTGACCATGACCGAGAAGCAACCGACATTTTGAGCAACAAAAAAGAGACGGTCAAAGAGCAAAAGACCGAAGCCCTTAAAATCTTTGCTCAAAACAAAAAACAGTGCCTTGAAATCGCCTATAAACAAACGAGCGACTATGAACTAAAGGAAGCTATAAAAACAGAAATTACACCTCACAAAGAACTAAGCGGCAAAGCCAAAGAATTAAAGAAAAGCCACCCCTCAGTGATTGACCATTTACCAAGCATCACAGGACGGTACTTTGATTTAAAAGCCGCATCGTTTGGCGTTTCTGAAATCACATCAAACAAGGTGGTTTCTATGTTGGTCAATGTTCAAAAAGAAAGCGAGTACACACTATTGAAAAACCGTATTATCTCGCTTTCAGAGTTGCGAAGTCTTGAAAATGGTACTTTGACCAATGGTGAAAGAATAAGAGCCTTAAATTCAAAAAGGATTATTGAAGCTATCAAAGACTTCAAAAAGGCAAAGCGCAGAAACTGGCTAACGGCTGGCGAATTGATAAAACTTGTATCTACATCGAAAAGGCGTTTAGAACTAAACGAAGCCAAATTAAGAATTGCAGAGCTGTTTGAAGTGGACACAGAGCGAAAGGAATTGACCAACGGCAAGCGAACCGTTTATAATATTGGACACCGTTTGACTCTTAAATCTGTTATGCAAAACGCCACATTTGAGCATCAAACCACCGCCGAGAATGCGTCAAATTCAGGGCAAAAACAGGGTCAAATGTGACGCATTTAAAAACGATGCAAATAAATGATAATCAATTAGTTATAACGTTTTTTTCAGACACTTTTTTCTACAATATATTATTATAGGTTTTTGTGTCCGTAAAAATATAAAAGTAACAACTATGACAAATTTTTCAAGAACGGAACGTCTAACGAGATTCACAGGTAACGAGGGGTTTTCAGATTTTATGTATAAATTTCGTGTCGAAGCTAATGACGGTTTTACTTTCATTGATATTGATACGATTTTGAGAAACCATAAGCGGCAAACATTCGCTTTACTTGAAATTAAATGCAAAGCCGCCCCCCTCAGTTATGCACAGGGTAAAATATTCAATGAAATACATGAATTTCTAAAACGTGGTTCATGTTGTGGCTGGACTTATGTAGGGTTTTACTTATTGCAATTTGAAAACACGTCTTTTGAGAATGGTAAAGCGTTTTTGAATGGTACAGAAGTAAGTGAGGGCGATTTTAGAACGTGGCTCAAAATCAATTTTTAAGTTTTTCGGAGTCACCCTAAGAGCAAAATTAATTGACCTAAAATTGACCAAGAAAACGATAATTAATTGAAATAAAATTGAAGTAAATTATAGAACACGAAGAGTTTTTTCAGCCACTCAATAAAGAATTAATTGACCTGAAATTGACTATTAATTTGGTTATTAATCGGTTATTTGATGTAATCATCATAAACAAAATGCAAGTTTTTCGGAGTCACCCAAACGAGAAAAAGCGATTAAAAAACGAAAAGTTAGTGATGTTTGTGTTTTAAAAAAAGCTACGATTTTTTTAGTTAAAATTAAGTGGTTAAATCACTTTAATACGTGATAAAGTCGTGAAGTCTTGAATTTTAACACTTTAGAACGATTTGAAAAAACATATTACATTTGTGACCAAAATTAAATATTATGGCTAAAATCATCATGTTTGGCAACCAAAAGGGGGGCGTTGGTAAGAGCTTACTTACGACCATGACAGCCACAGCATTAGGTAGCGACCCTTTGAATTTGCGTGTTGCCGTTATTGATCTTGACAAACAGGCGACTATCTACAATTTGCGCCAAATAGACAAAAGAGCATATCCACAGGACACACCCGAACCGTTCACAGTTTTTAAATTCAAAGTGACAGATTTTCAAAAAAGCATTGGTGAAATAGACCAAAGTTTCGACATTGTTTTGATTGATGCAGCAGGAAAATTAGACGACGATACGGACGTAATGCAGCAAGAAATTAGCAGAGCGTTAATGTTTACGGACGTACTTTTTATTCCATTTGTGGCAGGGTTTGGCAATTTGACAGCAACTTATGACTATTTAAATTTTGTGTCTCAAATCAAAGAAATTAGGCAGTTACAGCAAAGAAAATTGAGGGTGTACGGATTCATAAACCAATATCGGAATAGAAGCCGAGCCAACGACTTTTTGATACAGGATATTGAAGCAATAAGGCAAACAGAACCGTTTGACGTGCTAAATTGTAAACTTCACGACTTTACCACGTACAAAGATGCTGATACCATTACAAGCCTATACAACCCCCTCAGTAATGACAGCGCAAAAGCCAATTTTTCAGAGTTTATAAACGAAATTATCAAAACTATAAAAGGTTAAATCCGATGACAAAACAGCGAGTAACACCAATCAATAAAGCAAAAGAAGAAGCAAAAGAAGAATTGAAACTTGCTATTGAGCAGTTGAAAATAGCGAACAATTTGACAGAGCCATTGGCGAGTGAGACCGAAGCGACAAAGGCTATTGCAACAGCTACAAAAAAGCCACTACCTACAACTAAAACCATAGGGCGACCAATCAAGGAAAATTCAATAGGACGTGCGAAATTCACTACGGCTTTACGTCCAGACGTGGTAAAGTGGTTAAAGAAAACAGCTATTGACCAAAATATAACCACCGCCGATTTATTGGAAATTATCTTGGATAAGTACATTTCTGAATAGTCGTAGTAAATTCGAGACTTTACCACTTTAGTACGTAATAAAATAAATCATTTAAAATCAAATAGCTATACCAATGGAAGAGCAACCACAATTTAATGACATTCTACTTTACACAACCTCAGAGGGCAAAGTAAAGATTGAGATTTTATATGAAGATGAAACGTTTTGGTTGAGCCAAAAACGTATGGCTGAACTGTTTGGAGTAGAATCACATACTATTACTTATCACCTCAAAGAGATTTTTAAAAGTGGTGAACTTGATGAAAAT